>JADLDI010000119.1 GCA_020846745.1 Bryobacterales bacterium
CTCAAACAGCTCCAATTTGGCTCTCCTTTCCATCTCCGGCAGGATGGCAAACCGCCATCCCCCCGGGCTGTCCAGGTGGGGCCAATTCAGACCATCAAATGGGGCCAATTGAGAGCATCGAACTCAAAGCCGTAGCAATGTACGACGACGCGGTTTTAATGCCGTTGGTCGGATTTCGTTTTCGACAAAACGAAGTTGTAGGTCAGGTCTGCCTCCGAATATGGCAGCGGTTCTCCGTTCAATCGCGGCACTCTGAACTTCCACTGGAGCGCCGCACCTTCTGCCGCTTGGCGGAGCACTGCCGGACCAGTCCCGCAGGCCTCTACGACGTCGCCATTTTGGTCGATCAAAATTCGAACACTAACTTGTCCCTGCAACCGCTTCTGCTTGGCCTCCTCCGGGTACTCCGGTTCGAATCGCTTAACGATACCGCCACGCCAGAGCCAATCGGACGAGACCCGCACTCGAAGGAGCGGCGAGAAGTCGCACGTCTTTGGCCGACGCAGATTGCCCGACTGGCTGGGCACGGGCTTCTCACGCTCCGCTTGCGCGACGGCTGGTCTAGAGTTCGTACCTTTCGAACACGCGTTGGCGAGAAGGACTATGGGAACGCAGAACCACACAGAGCAGATACGACGGCCCACAATTATTTAGACACCGTCTGGGCGGTTCAGTTCCCGGTCCGAAATCGGTGCGATGAAGCAAGTCCCAACGACAAAGCAGTCACTCCCAATGACCATGTCGGTCCAGCGCAGCTCCGTCCACAACGGAACGGCAGAGGACCGTTAGTTGGACGGAGCCTCAACCGAAGCCCCGTGCTAGGCTGCAAAGCGATGAAGATCGTCTCTGCCGCTGCCCCATTGCTGGCTTTACTCTGCGTGGCGCAGATTGCTGCCGAGGCGGATGTGCAATTGCACGATCTGCCAAACGCTGAGGCCGGCGACATCTATTCCGTGTACTCAGCGCTGATAAAGGCTACCGCGGGCACGGGGAACTCATCGAAGGTCTTGATCAGCGATAACACCATCAACGGCGCCGGACGCGGCGGGTGTTTGAAGGCGCCTGCCGGTGAACAATCAGAGCACTATCAAGACCAGATCAAGAACTTCGCCGAGCGGAACCGGGTTCACTATAAACTGCTGGCCAAGTTTGCCGTCGGTAGGCCATATGAACTCGTGCGGACCCCACCAGCGCGCCCATCAGGTCGAAGCGCCGCTCATTTCTTGTTCTCTGGCGTTGGCTTTAATGCTGCACGCAACCGGGCCGTCGTTTACATGGAGTATGGCGGGGGTGGCGGCGTGCAGTTCCTGACCAAGGTGACGGGCGTTTGGACGGTGGATCGGCAGCGCATGCCGTATGTTGTGGATGGATAGAATAGCCTGATCCCAACCGTTCCCCACCCACGCCTTTTCCAGGCAAACGCGATAATTACGCGATAATTACACCTTGAATTTCTCTGAAACCATGGTACTATTGCAATTTGGATGGGGTAGTGTGCCTGCACGCCGCCCCACCACGAAACCTCAAAAAGGACCGCCGTCGCGCGGTCCTTTTCCTTTTCATCCGTGTTCATCGGTGTTCATCCGTGGCCAATCCCATCAGTCCCCGAAAGGAGCACAAACCCATGTCCAGCCAAACCGGACCCAAAACACCCGAAGGCAAAAAGTCTTCCTCCCAAAATAATCGCCAACACGGCCTCGCTACAGCCAACATCATCGTTCTCCCCGAAGAGCGACCCGATTTCGATCAAATCGAAGCCGAATTGCGAGACGAAATCCAACCCGGCGGACCGCTCGAAACCATCGCCTTCCGCCGCCTCATCACCGCCAACTGGCAAATGGAGAAATGCCAGCAAAACGAAGCCATCCTCATCGCCGAAGAACCCAACGAACAAAACAAAGCCAATCTGGAAAAGCTCCGCCGCTACTACCAATGTTGGGATGGCGCGAACGCAACCACTGTCCGGCCAACGACAAGCTATGTACCGAGGGCATGTGGATGTCGCACAACACGCTGCTCGGCGCCCGCACCGACATGGAACAAATCGTCGCCGGCATCAAAAAATCCAACGCCACGCCGCCGCCCTGAAAACCGTCTAGCTCACTTCGGCAGCTTGGCCAGCGCCTGCTCGATTTTCGCTAGGTCGTCGATGCTCACCGCATTCAGCCGGCCTTCGCTCTTCAGCGTCGCGAGCACCGTCTGGGCTTTGCCATACCAGTCGCGCGCCTCGGCGTACCTGCCGCTGGCTGCCGCCAGTTCACCTAGCGCCGCCTGCGACTCGGCCACCTCGCCCTTCGCCCCCGCATTCAGCCGGTTGCGGTTCGCTACCTCCTGCCGCAACTCGAGCGACCGCATCAGTTCCTTCCGGGCCGCATCCCGCTGTCCCGTCGACCTCAGCACCGTCCCGATTCGGTAATGCGTCGTGCCTAGCAGGCTGATCGCGCGCAGGTCTTTGGGGTCGGCCGCGTGATGGGCGGCAAAAATGGCCTGCGACTTCTCGAAGTTCCTCAGCGCTTCCGCATTCTGGTTGACGTCTTTATAGTACGTGCCCAGTCCCATCAAAGCTCCGCCTTGCACCGTCTGCAGCGCCCCATGCTTCGGGAACTGTGCCACCGCACGGTTGGCCGTACTCACCGCGGTCTTATAGTGATCGAGCGACTCCTTCATCTTCTTTTCGTGGTGGTAGATGCTCGCCATCCGCGTGTGCGCCAGCACCAAGCCGCGCCAGTCCTCAGGAGCCTTGCCCGTCTCCACCAGCTCCTCCCAAAGCTTCAGCGCCTTCCGCCTCGTCTCGATCACCGCCGGCCATTCGCCCAGTTGCGACAGCGTGCCGCCCAGGTTCGTATACCCGCTCGCTAGCTGCCGCTTGTATTCGAGGTTCTTTGGATTTTCCGCGGCCAGCCGCTCACGGATCGCGACCGCCTGCCGGTCCAGAATGATCGCATCCCCAAACGAACCCGCAATCTTCAACGCTCCACTCAACCGTTCCCGCGACCGTGCCAGTTCCAACTGGATCGCCGAATCGCCAGGGTTGGTCCTCGCCGCTATCTCGCGGATCGCCATAGCCTTCCGATAGCTGCCCAGCGCCGCCACCGTGTCGCCCAGGTTCGGACCATCCTGCCTGCCCTGTACATCGCCAAGCTTTTCGTATGCCAGTGCCAGTTCCCGCTGCAGCGACACGTCGTCGGCGGCTTCATGCGCCAGCCCGTCCAGATATTCGAGCGACCGCTCGATCAGCCGTCGCCGCAACTCCGTCCCGCCGTCCAGGGCGCCTAACGTGTCGTTGTCGATCAGGAACGTGGTCGCCAACCGGCGCACGTCCCGGAAGCGGCGCTCGGCCCGGTCGCGTTCGATCCGCGCGGTTCGAGCCTGCCAAGCCGTTCCCACCACGCCGGCCATCAAGCTGATCGCCGCCACAGTCGCCGCTGCCACCGTTGCCTTGTGCCGTGCCACAAACTTGCTCGCCCGGTAGGCGGCCGAGTCGTCCCGCGCCCGTACTGGTAAATTTTTCAGATGTCTGTCAATATCCTCGCAGAACTGTTCTACCGACGCGTACCGCCGCGATCCCTCCTTGTGCATCGCCTTCCCGATCACTCGGTCCAGGTCGCCCCTCAGCTCACCGTGCGAAACGAACCCAATTGGTCTTACCTCTAGCGCCGCGCTCGGCCGCACCGGCTCGCGTTCGCAGATGACCCGGTACAACTCGTCATATGACGAGTCCTTCAACTGATGGGCCTTCGCGCCGGTCAGCAACTCATATAAGATGGTCCCGAGCGAGTAAACGTCTGATGTCGTGGTCACCCGCTCTCCCCGGAACTGCTCCGGACTCGCATACGCCGGCGTCAGCAGCCGCTGGCTCACCGTCTGCGTAACCTCCACCGCATCCTGCGTATCGGGCAGCATCAACGTGGCCACCCCGAAATCGAGCAGCCGCGGCGTTCCATCTTCCGTCACTAAGATGTTGGCCGGCTTGAGGTCGCGGTGGACGATCAGTTGCCGGTGCGCGTACGCCACCGCTTCGCACACCTGCTTAAACAACGCCAACCGTGCGTGCAGGTTGAGCTTCTGCTGCTGCGAATACTCGATGATCGGCTTGCCGGCGACATACTCCATCACCAGGTAGGGACGGCCATCTTCGGTGGTGCCCCCGTCGAGCATCCGCGCGATATAGGGGTGGTTCAAAAAGGCGAGGATCTGCCGCTCGTAGTGAAACCGCCGCAGGATCGCATCCGAGTCCATCCCCCGCTTTACTACTTTGATCGCAACCTGCTGCTGGTACAACCCATCGTCGCGCAGCGCGAGGTAAACGGCGCCCATCCCGCCCTGTCCGATCTCTTCGACAATCACGTACGAGCCCAGCCGCGTGCCCTTCGGCAGCAAATCGGGCTGCTCGACATCCCAGCCCATCGTCCTGATCAGCGAGTTGCCTTCGTGCGCCTCGATCAGCGACGACACTTCCGCACGCAGTTCGGCGTCATCCGCGCAGGCTTCCGCTAGGTAGGCATGCCGCGCCTCACCCGACAACTCGAGTGCTGCATACAGAATGTCTTTGGCTTGCGCCCAGCGTTGCGCGTTCATCCTACCCAGGTCTGATGGCTGCCGAGTGTGGGTGTGTCGCCGCGCAGGCACACATTCAGCTCTCCTGTTGCGGCATATCCCGGCCCCCGTGTACTCAGCGTACACCACCCCAGCGTTCAGACGTAAACGCGAACGGAATGTTCCTAGTTCGATTTCATCAGCTTCTCGATCGTTTCAAGCGCCGGAGGATTCTCCTCAAGCGCGTCCATACCCTGCACGGTGATGTTCAGGTTGCTACGGTCATCCGAGTAAACATAGCTCTTTTGTTTCAGGTACCAAACTGCAAGCTGGATCTCTTCGCTTTCGGCCGCCAGCATTGCTTCCATCTGGCGCATCGACAGTCCCGGTGTGCGTGGTTTCTTGTAGCGCCGGTCATACAGAACGCTAAGAATCGAGTTCCGGCAGGCACTAAACCGCTGCAGGCCTTCAAAAAACGCGCGCCCCGAGAACGTTGGTGCCCCTTCATCCTGCGGACCCGACCGGATGGCGTCAAACGCCGCCCGGGCGCTCGCGTCCATCAGAACCTCATACGCCTGGTTCACGGCCTGGAACTTCTCTTTGTCCCCGGTGATCTTGGTGTTCGGATGAAACTTCTTGGCCAGGTCGGCATAGGCCGAGTGAATCGCTTCGGTATCCGACTTCGGGTCAATCCCCAGCACGACATAGTGGTCCTGGAACTTTCCTGCCGAGGCTGAACTCATGCCACAGTAATCGGCAGACCCGCTCCAACGCTGTAGTAGTCCGCGATCAACGGCTCGCCACAATGCGCAGAATGTCGTCTCCGTACAGATCCGCCTTCCGCTCACCGATACCGGCTACTTCCAGCAGGTCCTCGCGGCACTCGGGCAGGTCCGCGGCGATCGCCACGATGGCGGCATCGTGCAGGATGACATAAGCGGGAACTCCCTTTTTCTGTGCCGTGTCTCGCCGCCATTTCTTCAAGCGATCCACGAGCCCTGCATCCGCTTCATCCTTTTGTTTCAGTTTCACCTTCTTCTTGTGCTCCACCGCTTCCAGCCAATCTGGAAAGCCCTGGCACACATCGCACTGCCCGCACTTGTCCCACTTGGGGGTTTCGCCGAAATGCTGGCAGATGGCCCGCGGACGGCATTGGTCGCCCTCGGCAAACCGCTGGATCTGCTTCAACCGGTCCCATGCACGCGATGCTTCATGTTTCTCCTGTAACTGCTTGATAAAATGCACCAGTAAGCCGATGTCAGCCTTGCGCCACAGCAGCACGCAATCCGCCGGTTCCCCGTCACGCCCGGCGCGGCCTGCCTCCTGGTAATACTGCTCCAAACTCTTGGGCATCGCCAAGTGGATCACCGCCCGTACCGTCGGCTTGTTAATTCCCAATCCGAACGCCAGCGTGCCCACCAATACCCGAACGTCGTCTGACATCCAGCGTTCCTGGTTGGTCCGCCGCTCGTCCGCCTCCATCTGGCCGTGGTAGGTGACGTTTTCGACGCCATACCGGCGCAACATCGCCGAGGTCTCACCTACCGATTTGATGGTTGGGGCGTAAACGATGGCGTTGTCGCCCTCGTGCTCTACGAGCGCCGCCCGCAGCAGTTTCTCCTGCTGGTCCGCGTTGCACTCTTTCGCCAGGTACCTAAGATTCGGCCGGTAAAACGATGTAATGAAACGCTGTGGATGCCGCAGCTTTAACAACGACAGGATCTCGTGCCGCACCCGCTGCGTAGCCGACGCGGTAAACGCCGCGATGGGCACCTCAGGAAACGCATCGCGCAGACGGGCCAGCAACCGGTACTCGGGCCGGAACTCATGGCCCCACTCCGAAATGCAGTGCGCCTCGTCGATCGCGAACAGCCCGAGCGGCACCCGCTTCAGCCACTCCATCGTATCCTCGCGAGCCAACCGTTCCGGCGATAAATACATCAGCCGGAATGCGCCGCGCGCGGCCTGCGCCATCACCTCGCGCTGCTCCGGCCAGTCCATTGAGCTGTTCAACTGCCCGGCGGGAATGCCCATTTGCGACAGTTGCTCCACTTGATCTTTCATGAGCGCGATCAAGGGCGAAACAACTAAAGCAGTTTTTCCGGAAAGTAAGGCAGGCAGTTGATAACAAAGGCTCTTGCCGCCACCGGTCGGCATCACCACCGCGCAGTCCTGTCCGCTCAGCAAACTCTGGATGATCGCCTCTTGCTTGGGGCGAAACTGGTCGTATCCCCAATACCGTTTCAGCGCCGAATGTAGGGAAGCGGAATCGACCATCAGAACTATAGAGGATAGCGCGAAAGAAAACTCTTGACGGGATGTTTAAACGCTCGTATCATTAAAACGTTTGATTAAAACAGACGTTTGATTATGCCGCCCCACCCAGACTCCCGTTCCCGCCTCCTCAATGCCGCCGAACACCTCTTCGGTGAACGCGGCATCCACGCCACCTCCCTCCGCGACATCACTGCCAAAGCGAGCGTGAACCTCGCCGCTGTCAACTACCATTTCGGGTCTAAAGAAGGTTTGGTGTCCGCCGTTCTTGCCCGCCGTGCCGACCCCATCAATCAGCACCGCAACGAAATGCTCGATCGCATCCTGGCCGAAGCCGGCGATCAGTCCCCCTCCATTGAAGCGGTCCTGCACGCCTTCGTCGACCCGGCCTTCATTTTGTTCGATTCCAATCCGCCGTTCCTTAAATTTGTGGCGCGCCTGTTTCTCGAACCCGAAGCGAACTTCCGCCATCTGATGTTGCGCCAGTTCGGGGATGTCGCCCGACGCTTCATCGCGGTTTTGCACACCAGCCTTCCCGAGGTGCCCATGCCGGACCTTTGGGTGCGCTTTAGCTTCAGCGTCGGCGCGATGCTTCATACATGGACCAGCCATCGCGAAGCCGCCGCCGTCTTTGGCCTGCCGGAAATCGACATTGCCGCCCGCGCTCTGGCGGACCAGTGGGTCTGCTATGCCGCCGCCGGCCTGCGCGCGGCCCCGAAAGCGTTCGCTGCCAACAAAACCTGGGAGACCACCCTGTGAAACTCCAGTTCCTCCTACTCGCCCTACCCCTGCTTGCCGTCCAGCCGGACCTGCCGCCCGAACTCTCTCTGCGCCAAGCCCTCGACCTCGCCCTGAAGAACAGTGCGACCCTCCGCCGCGCCGCCGCGCAGGTCGAACAAGCCCAGGCGCAGACGGCGCAGGCACATTCGCGGTACCTCCCACAGGTGAACGTCGCGGCTTACGACACACTGCAGACAATCAACCTGCGCGCCATGGGCATCAACGTTCCTCTGCTGCCCGCCCGCGTTGGACCGTTCCAGGTGGTGGACGCCCGCGCATTCCTCACGCAAAATGTCTTGAACCTTCCAGTGCTCGACCGTGGACGCGCCGCCCGCCGGCAGCACCGCGCCGTGGCGGACCTCGCCATCAATGCTCGCGAGTTGCTCGCCCTGCAGGTCACCACACAATTCGCCCAAGCCCTGCGCGCACAAAGCGCCGTTGCGACACTGGAGCGTCAGTTCGCCCTGGCAACCGACCTGCTTCGCATCACACGCGACCGTTTCGAGTCGGGCGTTGCCTCGCGTCTGGAAGTCACCCGCGCGCAGCAGCAGGTAAACAACCTGTCGCAAACGCTCGAAGAAACACGGAACAGCGCCGTAGCCGCGAAGTTCCAACTTGCCAACCTGTTGAACGCCCGCATCACCGCCGATTACCGCCTCGCCGCAGAACAACTGGCCACGCCGGAGACGCCGGCGAACGCCCTTGAGACCGCGCTGCAGGCTCGCCCCGATTACCGGAGCGTCGAAGCGCGCATCCAGGCCGCCGAACTCCAGGTGTCCGCTGCACGGCGCCAGCGCTATCCCACCGTCCAGTTCCGCGCCGACTACGGCCAGAGCGGACGCAAGCCGTTTGAGAACCTCAACACCTTCCACGTCCAGGGCATCATCAACGTCCCCGTCTACACGGGCGGGCGTATCGAAGCCGAAATCGCCGAAGCCGAAGGCCGCGTGAAGGAACTGCGGGCGTCGGCCGACGAACTCCGGTCGCAGATTGAAGCCGAGGTGATGACCGCGAGCGCCGCGCTCGACGCCGCTCGCCGCGAACTCGACATCGCTCGCCAGGGAGTAAAGCTGTCGGCCGAAGAACTCGACCTCGCTCGCGCCCGCTTCACCTCGGGCGTGGCCGACAATACCGAAATCGTCAATGCGCAGGACCGTCTTTCGCGAGCCGAAGACAATGTCGTCCGCGCCGCTTTCAATCGTGATATCGCCGTCGCGCAACTTCGCCGCGCCCTCGGCCTCGGAGGTCAACTGTGAAACGCATTCTGCTCATCGCGTTCATCCTCACCGCTTCCTGCTCGCGTTTTGAAAAGGAGCAGCCCAAAGATCACGTCTTCGTCTCCGGCCGTATCGAGGGTGACGAGATCGACCTGGCATTCAAGCTCAGCGGCCGCATCGGGGAAATTCTCGTGCGCGAAGGCGACACGGTGAAAGCCGGGCAGGTGATCGCCCGCCTCACTGGCGATCAGGAGGTCGTCCGCTTGCGCGAAGCCGAAGCTCGCCTGGCCGGAGCGCAGGTCCGCGTCGTCCAGGCACGCGCGCAGGTCGGCACCATCGAACAGCGTGTCGCCACCACGCGCCTGCAACAGGAACAGGCGGAATCGGACGCGCCGCCACGGGTGTCGCAGGCGGAAGCACAGCTCGCTGCCCTTCGTGCGGAACTGGAACGTGCCCGCGCCGACGAAAAGCAGGTCCGCGCCGACGCCAAACGCTATAGCGACCTGGCCGAAAAAGGCGCGGTCTCAAAGCAACTGGCGGAACAGCAAGCGTCTCGAGTGTCGGTGGCTGCGGCCGCCGTCGAAGCCGTGCAGCGCCAAATCGCTGCCGCCCAAAGCGCCGTCAACGTAACTCGCGCTACTCTGCGCAACCCCGCCATTCGCGCCGCCGAAGCCCAAACCTACGAGCGCCAGATCGCCGAAGCGCGCGCCGGCATCCGCGCCGCCCAAACCGAGGTCGCCGCGGCCGAAGCCGCCGTCGACCGCGCACGCGCCGACGTCAACGAACTTGAACTCAAAGCTCCTGTCGACGGCACAGTGATCACCCGCACCGCTGAACCCGGCCGCGTCGTCGCCGCCGGCGCCACGGTCCTCACGCTCATCGACCTGTCGCGCCTCTACCTGCGTGCCTTCGTACCGGAGGACCAGATCGGCTTGGTGAAACTCGGCCAGCGCGCTCAGGTGTTCATCGATTCCGCCCCGAAAACCCCGCTCGAGGCCGAGGTGATGCGGGTTGACCCGCAGGCGATGTTTACACCCGAAAACACCTACTTCCAGCAGGACCGCGTCAAGCAGGTCGTCGGCGTCAAACTGCGCCTCTCCGCCGTCACCGGAGCCGCCAAACCCGGTATGCCCGCCGACGGCCGCATTCTCCTCGGGAGCTAACTCCAATGCCCCCCATTGTTCGCGTCGAAGGCCTGACGCACCGCTACGGCAACATCCAGGCCCTCGATAACATCTCGTTCACGGTCGAGGAAGGCGAAATCTTCGGCCTCATCGGCGCCGACGGGGCAGGGAAGACCACGGCCTTCCAGGTCCTCGCCGGAGTCATGGAGCCGACGGCCGGAACTGTGCAGGTGTTCAACCAGTCGCCGCGCGTTTCCCGCGACCTGGTCGGCTACCTCACCCAGCGCTTCTCCTTCTATGCTGACTTGAGCATTATCGAGAACCTGCGCTTCTCCGCGGGCCTCCGCCTCGTCCCGGAAGCCGATTTCAACACGCGCAGCGAACGTTACCTGAACGCCTTCGACCTGGCCCGTTTTCGCGACCGTCTGGCCGGGCGCCTCTCGGGCGGCATGAAACAGAAACTCGCCCTTTCGTGCGCGCTCGTGGCCAGTCCTCGTCTACTGATCCTGGACGAACCCACCACTGGTGTGGATCCTGTCTCGCGCCGCGATTTCTGGGACACCCTTGCCGACCTCGCCGCCGAGGGCATGACCATCCTTGTCGCCACTCCCTATCTGGACGAAGCCGAACGCTGCCACCGCGTCGCCCTGATCGAGCGCGGCCAGATCTTCCAAATCGACTCGCCTGTCGGCTTCCGTACCAATCTCGGCCGCACACGCCTGCAGGTGAAGCCCGCCGACCTCGCACAAGCCGAAGCGGACCTTCACCGTGCCGGGCTCGACGATGTCCAGCGCTTCGGCGATCGCCTCGACATACTCACCGCCGACGAACAACAGGGCCGCGAACTGATCCGATCGAAGCTCGGCGCGCTTGCAGTAATCGCCGCTACGCCGACGCTCGAAAACGCCTTTGTCGCCACCCTGCGCCAGATGCGCGGTGCCGAACATCGCGCCCCCTTCCCCAGCCGCACCGCCCGCAACGGAAACGGCCGGAAGAGCCTGCTCGAAGCCACCGGACTCGAGAAGCGCTTCGGCGATTTCCGTGCCGTGAAGGACTTCCACGTCAACATCGCCCGCGGCGAAATCTACGGCCTGCTCGGCGCAAATGGCGCCGGCAAAACCACCGCCATCAAGATGATGTGCGGCCTGCTCAAACCCACCCGTGGAAGCGTTGCCCTGCTGGGCGAAACACGCGGCCTGCGTAGCGCCGCCCTACGCAGCCGCATCGGCTACATGTCGCAGAAGTTCACCCTCTATGACGACCTCACCATCGGCGAGAACCTCGACTTCTACGCCGCCCTGTATGGCGTGCCGCCTGCGCTGCGCGCCGCCCGCAAAGCCTGGGTGCTTGAGGTGTCGGACCTCGCGGGCGAAGAGCGCATGCTTACCGGACAACTCCCCGGCGGCTGGAAACAGCGTGTTGCCTTCGGCGCGGCCATCATGCACGAACCGGAACTCGTCTTTCTCGACGAACCCACCTCTGGCGTTGACCCGCTGGCCCGCCGCGCCATGTGGCGCATGATCAACGAACTCGCGGATTCGGGCGCCGCCATCCTTGTCGTCACACACTACCTGGAAGAGGCCGAACAGTGCTCGCGGATCGGCTTCATGGTCGCGGGCGAACTGTTGCTCGAAGGCGCACCGAGCGAAGTCCGCGGCGGCCGCAGTGGCGGACTGCTTGAGGTCGAAACGTCCGACACACGAACCGCGCTCAAAGCCCTGCGCAATGCCCATTGGCCCGTCAGCCAGTTCGGCAACCGCCTCCATATCAAGACTGCGGATCCTGCTCCCGCCCTTGCCGCCATTCGCCAGGCGGGAGTGGATATCGTCTCTGAACGCCCCGCCGATTTCTCGCTCGAAGACATCTTCCTCGAACTGGTCGAAAAACAGAAGGAGGCCGCATGAGACGTATCGCGGCCCTCGCCCTGAAGGAATTCCGCCAGTTCTGGCGCGACCGTCTCACCCGCTCGCTCGCCATCTTCCTGCCCCTCGTAATGATCACGCTCTACGGCACCGCGCTCACCACCAACATTTACAACCTGCGCATGGCCATCGAGGATCAGGACCAGACCGTCCTCAGCCGCCGCTATGTCGAAGCCGTCGCCGCCACCGGCAAATTCGTCTTCGTACCGCGGCCGCCGGGTGAGTCGACTGAGGAGATCCTGCGCTCCTCCCACGCCCGCGCGGTGCTTCGCATCCCCGCGCACTTTGAGCAGGACTTCATGTCCGGCCGCCCCACCCAGGTCCAACTCCTGATCGACGGCACGGAGTCGAACACCGCGCTCATCCTGCGCACCATCAACCAGGCCGTTGCGCTGCGGTTCGAACCGTTCTCGAGCGTCCGTTCTCCGCGCACGGCCCCTGTCAAACTCAACATACGGTTCTGGTACAATCCGGGCCTTTCGGACGCGCTCTTTTTCGGATCGGGCGCGCTCGGCCTCGTGCTCATCCTGTTCCCCGCGCTGTTAGGCGCGCTGGCCGCGGCGCGCGAGAAGGAACTCGGCACCATCGCCCAAGCCTACGCCTCCACGCTTACGGCGCCCGAATGGATCTTCGGTAAAGCCATCCCTTACATCCTCATCGGCATGGCCCAACTCGTCATCTGCTTCGTCACCGGCATCTACATCTTCGGCTACACCATTCCGGACCGCCCGGAGGTTCTCCTCGTCGGCACCGCCGTCTACATCACCGCCGGCGTCTTTTATGGAATGCTGGTCGGCAACGCCACTGGCACACAAAGCGCCGCCATTCAGGGCGTTCAATTCGGCGCGTTCCTCATCTCGTTGCTGCTCTCGGGCTTTCTGATGCCCGTCGCCAACATGCCCGTTCCGATGCAATACATTTCCGCCATCATCCCCGCTCGGCATTACATCGCCCTCGCCCGCGATGTCCTGTTGCGCCACGGCGACTGGCAAACGTCCATGAACCCGCTGCTCGCGCTCGGCGGTCTCGCCCTGTTCTTCTTCCTGGCCAATCTCGGCCGCATGCGCCGCATGCAGTTCTCCTGAGCACCCGCACCCATGATGATCTTCGAATACCATCGCTGGCTCGCCCTCACCATCAAGGAGTTTCAACAGCTCCGCAAGAACAAGCAACTGCTAATTCAGTTGCTCATCCCGCCGTCGCTCGCCCTGGTCGCGTTTGGCTTCGCCCTCAATCCCGACGTGAAGAATCTTCGCCTCGGCGTTGTCGATGAAAGCGCCTCGCCGCAAAGTCGCGAATTACTCGACGCGCTTACCGCTAACCAGGCCTTCAAAATAACTGCCCGTTACCCGTCGATAAGCCAGTTGGAAGATAACCTCGCCCACAGCCGGCTTGACTTGGGGATCGTCATCCCGTTTGACTATGCCCGCGACCGTATCCGCAACAAACCGGCCGACGTGCAGGTCCTCATCGACGCCGTGAACGCCAACACCGCCCGCCTCGCCCAGGGCTATTTGTCCGAATCTTTGATGTCCACCATGCCCATGCCGGCCCGCCACGTCGAATCCGTCGCCCGTATCTATTACAACCCCGGCGCCGTCCATGCCTGGTTTTTCACCACCGGCTCGCTTTGCGTCATGCTGTTCATCAACGCCTCACTCGTCGCTTCCGCCCTTGCGGTTCGCGAAAAGGAGATCGGCACCATCGAGCAGTTGCTGATGAGCCCGGCCCAAACCGCCGAGGTTCTGCTGGCCAAGACCGTTCCCGTGCTCATAATCATGATGGTTGTCTTCTGCATCGGCATGGTTACCAGCATGGTCGTGTTCGGCATGCCCCAGCACGGCTCGTGGCTCTTACTGCTGATCGCCGCCTTGCTGCTCGTCATCTCCGGCATCGGCACCGGCGTAACCGTCGCCACCTTCTCCGCCAGCCAGCAACAGGCGCAACTGCTCACCTTCTTCATGCTGCCGCCCATCGTGCTGATCTCCGGCGCCTTCGCCCCCGCCGACAGCATGCCCAAGATCTTTCAGTGGCTCTCCGTGCTCGACCCCGTCAAATACATGGCCCGCATCGTCCGCGCCGTCTCCTTCAAGGCCGCCGGCTTCGAGACCATGTGGCCCGAACTGCTGGCGTTGGGCGCGTTTACACTCATCCTGTTCACGCTAAGCGCCTGGCGCTTCCGTTCTCAATTGCAATAACTCTTAGTTGGAAGTCGACCCGACCGGGCGCTATCCTACCGCGCTCAAGTGAAACCCCCCGATGCGTTCGGCGTGCACCCGCCCGTCGCAAACGTCGACAGCAGCCGCTCCACTTCCTTCGATTCGCATTCCGGACACCGTAAGTCGCGGTCCGAATCCGACATCCGCCGCAACATCTCAAACCGCTTTCCGCAAGTCTGACAACGATACTCGTAGAGAGGCATTTGCTAACCGTCTACTCCAATTGTAGGGCTAGCGGTTTGCTCAGGCTTGCTCGTCAAACTCCGAAGTCAGCACACCATCGATCCTAATGAGCAGATCAGGAACCATTCGCGTGATTACGTCCCAAAGCAGCGTCAGATCGAGCACGCCATAACCGTGGACCACTCGGTGACGCATGCCGATCACGCGAGACCAGGGGATATCATCATGACGGCTGAGCAATTCCGCCGAAAGCTGGTTTGCCGCTTCGCCAACGATGGTCAAGGCATGCAGAATCGCATACCGTACCGTCTTGCTGTTCCGGAAGTCGTCGAAGTCTAAATTACGGCTGAATTCCTGGATATCGGTGAGTGCCCCGCGGATATCTTCGAGTTTCTCCCTGTCGCGGTCGCACCTATCCGCCATACACGACCACCGCATCCTTTAGCGCGGAGTTCCGCACGCGGGGCTTCAGTAGGGACTTCTGAGTAATGTCGGCCTTCCTGCCCAACGCCCGTGCCAGATCTTCCTCAAGATCGAACCATCCCAAACCCGGGTGATAACCGGGTTCGAACTCCACCATCACGTCCACGTCGGAACTGCTCGTCATGTCACCTCTGGCCGCGGAGCCGAATATGGCGAGTTCCCGGATTCTATATCGCCGGCAAATGTCAGCCACAGTGTCAGCGGGAATGTCCAAGCCGGAAGCAAGCGTCATACGCGCACTCTTTTCCATTATCACGCCTCCATCGACAGCACTCCGTCCCGCCGAAGCTGCAAACCCACCACTTCCTCGTCCCGTTCGGGCTCAAACTCCCAGATTATATGGCAGCTAAAATCGGGCTATGCGGTCGTTTGCGACGTTCTCTATCGCGGTGGGACTGTGGGCGGCGGATCAGGCGACTATCGCCCAGGTTCAAGGTCCGGGCGCGGAATCGCCGCTTGCGGGTGCGGCCGTCCTTACCGAAGGCATCGTCACCGGACGCAAGACTAACGGCTTCTTTATCCAAACGCCGGATGCGCAGGTGGACGGCGACCCGCGCACCTCCGAAGGCGTCTTCGTCTTCACCAGTTCCCGGCCGCCCGCGAGCGCGAATGTCGGCAATCTCGTTCGCGTCGAAGGCACAGTAGTCGAGTTCCGGCCGGCCGCCGATCCAAACAGTCCCCCGATGACGGAACTCGGCGGAACCATACGCATTGAGTTGGTGTCGGAAGGCGTGCCCCTGCCCGAACCGGTCACTATCGCGGACCTCCGGCCCGACGGCGGCATCGACCAACTGGAGCGATATGAAGGCATGCGCGTTCGCGTCGATACGCTGCGTGTCGTCGGACCCACGGGCGGCTCCGTCAACGAAGCGGACGCCGGCGCGGCTTCGAACGGCGTCTTCTACGGCGTGCTCGAAGGCGCCGGACGTCCTATGCGCGAACCGGGCATCGAAGTGCCCAACCCCATACCCGTAGGTGCGGGTTGCTGTGTCCCGCGCTATGACGCCAACCCCGAACGTGTCCGAGTCGACAGCGACGGCCAGGCCGGCGCGCCGGTAATCGATGTCGCTACGGGCGCCCAGATCCGGGAGTTAGTCGGCCCGCTCGATTACGGTTTCCGCGCCTACACCATCCTGCCCGACCCGCCTCCGGCCGCCGCGCCGCAGGTTACGCCCGCCCCCGCCTCGGCCGCTGTCCCCCTGCCCGACCCCGCGCCGGACCAGTTTACGGTCGCCACCTTCAACATGCAGCGCTTCTTCGACACCACAGACGACCCCGGCGTTTCGGACGTAGCGTTGCGGCCCGATGCCTTTCAACGCCGCCTCAGCAAGGCCTCGCTCACCATCCGCAACATCCTCCGCCTGCCAGACATTCTGGCTGCCGAAGAGATTGAGAATCTATCGACGCTCGAAACGATTGCTGCCCGAGTGAACGCCGACGCCGTTGCCGCCGGACTGCCCAACCCCGGCTACACCGCCCATCTGTTTGAAGGCAACGACCCGGGCGGAATCGATGTCGGGTTCCTCGTCAAAAGCAGTCGCGTCGATGTCGTCAGCGTCACCCAGGAAGGCAAAACGGCCCAGTTCAACAACCCGGCCACCGGCCGCGACGAAACGTTGAACGACCGTCCGCCCGTGGTGTTAGTAGCCAACATCCGCACGGCAGCCGCGCCGTTACGAGTTACCGTCATCGGCAACCACCTGCGCTCCCTCTCGGACATTGAATCCGCAACAGACGGCGCTCGTGTACGGGCCAAACGCAAGGCTCAGGCCGAGTTTGTCGCCGCCATGGTCCAGGCCCGCCGCGCCGACAATTTGATTGTCGTGGGCGACATGAATGCCTATCAGTTCAGCGACGGTTTGGTGGACGTGGTGAACACCATCCGCGGCGGTCCCGCTCCGGACAATGAAGTCGTTCTGCCCACTACCGACTTTATCGATACCGACCTTGTTGACGCTGCCTATGGCTTGCCCTCCGACGAGCGGTACTCCTATATCTTCGACGGCAACGCCCAGACGCTCGACCATGTGCTGATCAGCCTGCAGATGGTCCCGCGCCTCAATGCCCTTCGCTATGCGCGCGTGAACGCGGACTTCCCGGAAGCACTCCGCGCGGACGGTTCCCGTCCCGAGCGGCTGTCGGACCACGACCCTGTGGTGGCGTACTTTTCCCTACGTTGATTGAACTTCATGCCTGCTGGGGCTCAAATCGGAAACCGGAATAGGTGAAGCCGCTTCAGCGGATTAACGCTTAACGCAATCGTAATTGGGTTCGTTCCGCACGGATTCTTGCAGGGCGGTTTGGTAGCCGATTTTGGCGTACTGGCTGATGAGGAAGTTGACGGAAATATCGAGGTTGGCAGCGTCGTCGCGGATTTCGGCGGCTACGGAAGGGGGGAAGTGGGTGAGGATGTCGTCGGATGGCGCGGCGCTCCCTGACGGTCGCGGCTCCGTTTCGGGGGAGGTGCGAGGTGGGGGAGTTCGTTTCGCAAAGCGTTGAATTTTAAGGGCGTCGGCCAGGGGGAGCGACGGACGGGGGGCTTCGGGATTGGCTTCTATTAGCTGGCAGATGCGGTTCGTTTGGGAATCTTTGAGTTGTTTGTAAGCGCGGTTGAACGAACCTTCGAAGCGGATGTAGTAGCGGGAGTAGAGTTCGGCCTCTTTTTGGGTGGCGGGGTGGGTGATGGGGTCGCGGCCATCGGAGCGGTCGTAGAGTTCGTTTTGGAAATCGAGGGCACGGAGCATGTTCCAGCGGGCGGTGACGAGTTTGTCGAAGAAGATTTCTTCCAAGGGGCCTTCGGGCCGGCACTGGGAGTGGAGTTCGTTTCGCAAATGGTTGAAAACAGGCTGGAGATCGGCTGGGATGGACTCGGCTGTGAGCCCATGTTTTTTGGCATTCTGGGAGGATTTGGCTTTGCCTTCTTCGGTGCGGGGTCCTGTGCTGAGGTTTGAAGACATATGAATGTTCGACCTTTCTGGGGGGCTTTGCCCTGGGTAACCCGTCGCTGACGCTCCGGGCACCGGTCGGGGCTCGACAGCTGAGACCGGCATGGTGCTGAGGGGAAGCGGGCCGGAGTGTGCGGCCCGCTAAAAAACGAAAAGCCCGCCGAGTGGCGGGCTTCTAGTTCGACGATATCATGGTGTGTCAATAAAAATAGGGTCGTTGGGGGACCGGTTGCCGGCGAGAAGGCCTTTATTATGAAGGATTTAATTAAATTTGAGCGCGTTGTTAACGGACAAATAGGTCTGATTTTGATGGTACGCCGTAGGGTAGAGTACCGCTTTCGTCCGCAGCCTGCAAAAAGACGCGCTGCACGAGCGGCATCCGGACGAGCCGCCGAGCCTTAGTGCTTGACGCCCTTTCCCACTCTGGCTTTCAACCAGACGTGAAACTCCGTTTCCAGCAAATCCAGGGGCAGCGGACCCATCTGCAGCAGGAATTCGTGAAAGTCACGAACGTCGAACTCCGGGCCGAGCGTCGCTTTGGCCTCACGCTTAATTCTTTGCAGTGTCAACTCACCGGCTTTGTAGACGACCAGCGAAGCCGGATCCCAGATCGCGCGGTCGATTTCACCTTCAGCAACCGCCAACGGTTTTCCTGTTGTCTCAACGAAGTATCGCACCGCTTGGGAGCGCGACCATCCCCTGCCGTGAATGCCTGTATCCACCACCATGCGGGCGGCCCGGATCAGTTCATAGGTCAACTGCCCAAACCGGTCGTAAGGGTCGCGATACAAGCCGGCATCGTATCCCAGCGATTCCGCGTACAAGCCCCAGCCTTCAGAAAAAGCGTCGCTGCGGCGTAGCCGTTCGAGCGCCGCTGACGTTCGTCCGGACTTCAACACCGAAGCCTCCCTGGACTTCTGCAGATGATGCCCGGGCACGCCTTCGTGAAGCATGAGGGCCCTCATTTCGTACTTTGGCCGCATCTCCGGGTTTGAGACATTCACCAGTACGGCGCCGCTGCGGCTGCTGTAAGCGGCCCCCGGCCCCGATGCGCCAAACCGCCGGGCGGCGATCGGCGGAACGGCCGGAACCGAGTGAAACAGGGTAGAGACCCGCGCGGTGGCCAGCTCCGCCGTCACGCGATAGGCGTCCGTGAGTTCCCGCTCGGACGCGAAGTAGAAGCGTTTGCTGTCCCGCAGGCTGGCAACGAACTCCGCCAACGTCCCGGTGTAGCCCGCCGCGCGCATCGCTCCATCCATCTCCGCAAGTATCCGTGCAACCTCGGCCAGCCCCGTCTGATGAATCTCTTCCGGCGAGGACTCTGCCGTAATGGCCAGCCTCAGCAACAAGCGGTACAGCGATGGACCGCCGGGCCATTTTGCGAGCGAAACGTCTGCCGGACACCGCTTCAGGTAGTCGTCGGAAAAGAATCGAACCAGGCGCTGGAGCGAAGGCTTTACGACGGTGACGATCGCGTCCCGCGCCGCTTCGAGGTGGACCGCTGCGCCGTCAACACCGGCTGCCGCCGCGAATGACTGGTAAAAGGCTGACTTGTCTGGCGGCGCCTTCAGCTCCAATTCAAGCGAACGGATCGCTGCGTTCACCAGCATGGCCGGGGGAGCCATCTTCCGGGTGGCGGCTTCACGCATCAGGCCAATTTGCCGATCCACATACCTGTCGAACACCTTTAGGCGCTCAACTCGTGCCCGCAACTGTTGCGGTTTGGTTGCCGGCGGCTCGGAGGCGACATATGGCAGCAACCGTAGCGGGGATGGTCCGAAGCGTTCGAACTGCCAGAAGTGCGTCAGATATGCACGCGCCGAGTATTCTCGCCGGCGATTCAACAACTCACGCTCAAACAGCCGGTAATCGAGCTTCGCCGGTTCCGGGTAGCCGTGTGTATCGATCTTCCGCAACTCGGCCAAGGCGTGCTTGTCATGCCTCCTCAGCGCCCGTAGTGACGCCTTGCTCAAATCCGGCCACGCCATCATCCCTTCCCAGTCGCCTGCAAATTGGGCAATCGCCGGCGAATGCCGCTTGAGATAATCCCAATCCGAATCGATCAGACGGTACAGGGGTTCGCCAGTTCGATTCCGGTTATCCACCTTTTCCGCATGGATATGGCCAGTGGATGGCCACCATGCCAGTGCCAAGATTCCGACAACTCCCGAACAGCGCAGCACCGTCACTGGTAGCTATTGTATGGTCCCGCGCCTGAACGCGCTCCGTTACGCGCGCGTCAAGGCGGACTTCCCCGAAGTCCTCCGCGGCGACGCCACTCGCCCCGAGCGCCTCTCCGATCGCGACCCCGTCGCCGCCTATTTCTCCTTACGTTAATTGAGCTGACTCACTTACGTCTGTATTACGAAAAGAGGCCTGTCCCCGATTCTCGCCGCAGGAGGTAGAGCAAACGCGATCTCCGGCGAAACGTCCAATGGGCATGGTTTGCGGAACTCGCGTCTTGCGCCTGCTCCTGTTCTTCTGGAGTAGTTTGCTCGGTGACGTCACTGATTTGTCATCGGAGTCTGTTCTTTTTGCCCAGCCGGGGCGGATGATCGGCATCGGTCGCGGTAGCAGGTTGAGCATGTACTGCATTGGGAGCGGCAGTCCAACGGTAGTATTGGAAAGCGGATTTGGCGGGGGGACACCGGCGACGTGGCGGAAGTTGCAGGTACGACTGGGTGAGGTTACGCGAACGTGTTCGTACGACCGGGCGGGCTATGGGTTCAGCACGCTCGGCCAAAACCTTCCGCGTGACCTCAACCATATGGTGACGGATTTGACTGAACTGCTGGCGCGATCTGGTGAACCCGCTCCGTACGTACTGGCGGGACACTCGAATGGCGGTTTCATCATCAGCGCGTACACCCGCCAGCATCCGGGCAGAGTAGCCGGCCTGGTGTTTCTGGATGCGGCATTGGCGCTGCCGGGGGATGCTGAAAACGCGCGAGCGGGACGCGCTGAAGGGGTATCAGCGGGGCTTCGAAAGCACCTGGATGCGATCACGTCGTGCCTGAACCGCGCGGAGATGGGCCTTGTTCCCGCAGCGGGCGATGCCTGCGTGGATCCGACGTGGTATTCCAGCTTTCCCCCTGCGCTGGCCCAAGCGGAAATTGCAAACCGGCGGAAGCCGGACTTCTGGCGCGCGTACCTTTCCGAAGCGGAAAACAATTACGGCGGCGTCATCAGCAGACAGGCGTGGAAGTTGCTGCCGCACCGGTGGGAGCGGCTTCCCGTGCGTGTCTTCGTTGCCAGTGTAAGCTCCATGGCAGACGGGGAGGCGGCGCGTGCTTTAGGAGTCGAGCCGGATGACACGGTAGGACTGGCCCAAGCTCGCGCGAATCGAGCCAAATGGGAGAAACGGCAGGAAAGCATCTGCCGGTTGGCATCTGATTGTGAAGTCGTCCGCGTCCCCACCGCCGATCACCTGGTACACAACGCTGCGCCGGAACAGGTGACCGCAACCATCGCGCGCCTTGTGAGCCGGATGCGGAAGAGCCGGTGAGCCTTAATTGGGAGCCCTAATTGGGGCCTTAATTGGGGACAGGCCTTTATTCCGTAACGCATTATCGAACAGGCCGCTATGATATGCTGAATCCCCAAGGAACCTGTATGCAATCCCGCCGTCGTTTTCTCGCTACCAGTGTCGCTGCGCCTGCGGTGCTTGCCGCGAAAGGGAGTTATCCCTGGGCGGAAGTAGAAAAGATGATTGCGCGGGGCGATGTGAAGGGGAAGCTGACACGGCAGGATCTGCCGACTCCGGCGCTGCTGCTCGATCTGGATGCCTTCGAATTCAACGTGAACAAGATGGTGGGGTATGTAAAAGGGAAGGGACGGGCGATCAGGCCGCATGGGAAGACGCACAAGTGTCCAGAAATCGCGAAGCGGCTGATTCAGGCGGGCGCGGTGGGGGCGTGCGCGGCGAAGCTGAGCGAGGCGGAGGTGTTCGCACAGCACGGGGTCCGCGGGATTCTGGTTACCACCGCTGTTGTTGGTCCTTATAAGATCGAGCGCGCGGTGCGGCTGGCGAAACTGGCACCTGACACGATCTTCTGCGTGGACAACATCAAGAACGCCACCGATATGAACGAAGCCGCGAAGGCGGCGAAGGTGAAGCTGAACATCGCCATCGATTTGTTTGTGAGCGGGCGGACGGGCATTACGCCGGGCGAACCGGCGGTGCGGCTGGCCGAGGCGATGCAGGGGCTGTCGAGTTTGAAGTTCACGACGATTCAGAGCTATGCGGGCAATGCATCGCACGTGATGGGGTTTGAGGCGCGGAACAAGTTTTCGCGGGAGGTGATGGCACGGGCCGTTGAAACGCGGCAGATGATCAACAAGAAGGGCATCGAGTGCACGCACCTGACGGGCGGGTCGACGGGGACGTACAACATCGATACGGAGATCGACGGCATTACGGAACTGCAGCCGGGGAGCTTCCTGTTCATGGACGTGGACTATAACCGAATCGGCGGCAAAGACGGCGCATTCTACGGCGACTTCAAGAACTCGCTGACGGTGTACACGACGGTCGTCAGCAAGCCGACTGATGAGTTAGCGATTGTCGACGGCGGCTTGAAAGCCTTCTCCACCGACAAGCCGTTTCCGCCGCGCCATAAGACCGAAGAAGGTATCACGTACGCCTTTGGCGGCGACGAGCATGGGAAATTGACGTTTGCGAAGTCGGCCAAGGCCCTGAACGTGGGGGACAAGGCGGAGTTCGTGATTCCACATTGCGACCCATCGGTGAACCTGTACGACAAGATCTTCTGCTTGCGCGGGGATAACGTCGAAGCGATTTGGCGGGTAGCGGCCCGCGGCATGAGCCAGTAGGGGGACTCTGCCGGTAAGGGGACTATTGGATGCTGCGCCGCTCTTCCCGGAGCACGCGGCGGATGGTGTCGAGGTAGGTTTGCAAATCCTGGCAGCGGCGCTGACAGGAGGGGCAGAGAAGGATGTGCTCTTCGAGGCGCGGAAGACGCGCGTCTGGAGAGCGGCCCAGACAGTACAGCTCCAGGTCTTCGTCGCTAATGTGACCTGAGTTCACGGGTGAACTTCCGTGAATGGTAGTGCAGCCGGGCACTGGAAATCTCACGCGGAGAATAGTACTAAAGGTACCGAATTGCCGGCTAGGGGCGCGGCAGCCGCAGGATCATACCCGTATCGGTGGCCGCAAACACCGGACCTGTTGAACCATAGGCCAGAATTACCCGCTTGGCGACAGCGCGATAGTCGAGGTCCATGTCGGTCCAGGTGACGCCGCCATCGGTGGTCTGTTGGATGCGGACTTTGCCGGGAATGGGGAGCTGATGCAACTGTCCCACGGGTGCGTATCCGGCGACGAGGCCATTGAAGTCGCTGAAAAGGGCAACATCGGTAGCCGCCAGAGTCTTATCCCGGAACATACGCGAAGGCTTTCCGGCTGATTGCGCCAAACGGTAGACCTCGGAGGGGAACTCGAAGCTGCGATCGAATTCGATCAGGATGGCTCCACTGGTTGGGGACAATACGCGGACGCGACTGACCTTTCCGAGCAGAGAGACGGCGGAACTCTTCCAGGTTTTGCCGGCGTCGATGGTTTGGAGTATGAAGGTGAGCGAAGGCCATTGGCGGCGGCGTTTGGCTTCGGCGGGGTCCATCCAATCGGGCAAGTCGAAGTCATCGGGACGGCGCGGTTGGTGAAAGCCGGTCACCAGGCCGAAGTTGCCGGCAAACGTAACGGTTGTAAGTGCGGACCGTTCCGGATTCGCCTTGGGCGGATCGGCGATGGTCACCTTCTGCCAGGTTTTGCCGCCGTCGTGGGTCTGCAGGAAGATCATTTCAAGGCCCACGGCAAACCCGTCGTCCGGGCTGGTGAAGTAGATACGAAGGAGGTCCTCGCGCTTGGAGAGGCGGGTCCAGGTGGCGCCGCAATCGGAGGAGGAGTAGGTTCCTTTTTCAGCGAGAATCCAGGCATGGGTTGCATCGAACTGGAAGATCGACCGTGGTTGATCCTTGAGCGTCACAATGGTCCACTTTTCACCGCCATCGGACGAAACGACGGCGACCGGCTTCAAGTTTCCCTTGTCGGCGCGTAGTCCGGTGGCGATGACGCAATGGGGCGGAGAGAAAGAAATGTCGTCGATCTGCAGGGCGGCCTGGTCTTCGTCGTGAAAGTAGACAGTTTTCCATGCGGGTGGCTGGGCGGAGAGTGAGCCGGCAAGCAGAAAAACCGATAGGAGAAGCCGCACTCGATCAGGACTCCTGAACACCCACGCGCGGTCCGAGCACGATTTCGACGAGGTCTGCACGGGCTAGTGTTGCGATGTCGAGGAAGGACAGGGCGATCAAAGCGCCGATGGTGTGGCCGACGGCGTTGATGGTTTCCATCTCGTCGCCGGAATGGGAGTGCGGATTACGATGCTGCACGTTCAAGACGCCGACGACGCGGCCTTTTACGAGGATGGGAACGGAGAGAAAGGCCTCGAAAGAGTCTTCGGGAAGGTTGGAGAAATACTTAAACCGCGGATCGAGATAGGCCTCGCGCGTGATGGCAAGCATGCGGCGTTCCCGGGCCACCCATCCGGTAAGACCTTCGTCGAGTTGGAGGCGGACCTCGCCGACGGCGGCCGGATTGGGGCCGCGGGCGGCACAGAGAACGAGTTCGCCGTGCGAGAGAAGATAGAGCAAACAGGAGTCGGCATGGGTGAAATCGGCTATGCTGCCGACCACGGCGGTGAGTGCGTCATGCAGGGAAACCGGTTTCACCAGATACCGGCTGATGCTCTGGTGCAGATGGATGTGCGCTTCCGCCAGTTCGAGCCGGTGTTCGAGTTCTCTCGCCTTTGGCACGCCCTTATTATGGCAGGAACGAAACGAGGAGTGGCCCGCGCACCAGTAAGAAGTTAGTTTGCTGTCGGACGACCGGGCAGACTACGATAGGAAGATACCGCCCAAGGAAGGACGCCAGCTATGTGGAACCGCCGAAAGGATGAAGACATCGCACCCAAGCCCAGCATGAATCCGCCAACCTCGTCTTCGCTGGCGCGTGAGGGGATCCCGATGAATACGTTGCCGCCGCAGCGGGGAATCGAGGTGGAATCGCCAAGTTCCCCATCGTCGTCGCGCACGGCCTCGATCGGGAAGAGCGTCATCATCAAAGGACAGCTTTTCAGCCGTGAAGACCTGTATGTCGACGGAGAGGTAGAAGGTTCCGTGGACATTCTGGAACACCGGTTGACGGTGGGTCCGAACGGGAAACTGTTGGCCGGCGTGAAGGCTCGCGAAATCGTGGTGCTTGGGACGATCCATGGCAACGTGGAAGCGGCCGAGAAGATCGAGATCCGGAAAGACGCGAAGCTGGTTGGAGATATCAGGACCCAGCGCATCGTGATCGAAGACGGCGCGTACTTTAAGGGCAGCATCGACATCGTGAGAGTGGAACAGCCGAAGCCGAAGGAACAACGTCCGGCCGCGGCTGCAGCCACCGCCACCACAGTATCGGCAGCAGCACCTGCGGCCGGCCAGCCGGCCGGTGGAATGGCGGAACCCAGACGGCAAGGTTGACGTGAGCAGCGGTTCCGTTCCCGGTCAGCAACTTGTTCGGCAAAGCCACGGCTTGGAGCAGTTTTTTTCGCTGCTCGGGGACAGGCCGCGTCTCGAGGTGCTCGACCTGGGGGAGTTCACGCAGGCGAACGTCCAGTACATAACGAACCTGGGCCACCGGTTGACGTCGGAAGACATGCTGCGGACGGCGGACGCGATTTTTGGTCCGGGCGAACCGGCGGAGACGCAGGCCGATCCGGAGAAACGGAAGCAGTTTCTCGACCAGGTGTTGCAGTACGGTCCGAACCATTTTGATGCGGTGCTGGTGTGGGACGCGTTCGAACACATGTGGCCGCCGCTGGTGAGCGACGTGATCGAGCGGCTGACAAAGATACTGCGGCCGCAAGGATTGCTGCTGGCGTGTTTCCACGCGGATGCGCCCGCGGATAAGGTGGAGACGTATTCGTTCCGGATTGCGGATGGGAAAACGCTGCGGCTGCTTCCGCGCGGGGCGCGGCGGCTGGCGCAGTGCTATAGCAACCGGGCGGTGGAGCGGCTGTTTGAGCGGTTCCAGTCGGTGAAGTTCTTCTTGACGCGGGACTATTTGCGGGAAGTGATCGTGCGCAAGTAGGCGATTATTCGACTGCCGGTTTGACGCGCGGATCTTCGGCGGCGCGTTCGAGGACGCGGCTGATCGACGAGAAGATGTCCACAGGCAGCGGGAACACTACTGTTGTGTTCTTTTCGGCTCCGATTTCGACGAGGGTTTGCAGGTAGCGAAGTTGAATGGCCACCGGTTCGCGCTGGATGGTGGCGGCGGCCATGGCGAGCTTTTCAGCGGCCATGTATTCGCCTTCGGCATGGATGATCTTGGAGCGGCGTTCGCGTTCGGCTTCGGCCTGGCGGGCAATGGCGCGGACCATCATGTCGGGCAGGTCCACTTGTTTGACTTCAACTTTGGCGACTTTGATGCCCCAGGGGTCGGTGTCCTGGTCGAGAACGCTTTGGAGGCGGAGGTTGAGCTTTTCGCGCTGGCTGAGGAGTTCGTCGAGTTCGACTTCGCCGAGGATGCTGCGCAGGGTGGTTTGGGCGAGCTGCGAGGTGGTGTAGAGGAAGTTGGAAACCTCGAGGATGGCGCGCTGGGGGTTGACGACGCGGAAGAAGACGACGGCGTTGACCTTGACGGTGACGTTGTCGCGGGTGACGACGTCTTGGGGCGGAACGTCCATGGTCTCGAGACGGAGGGAGACACGCACCATACGGTCGATGGGTTTGAACACGAAGATGATGCCCGGCCCTTTGGGTTGGGCCAGCACTCTTCCGAGACGGAAGATCACGCCGCGTTCGTATTCGGCGAGCACCTTGATACAGGAAAGCAGGTACAGCGCCACGATCAGGAAGACGATCAGAGTGACGTCACTCATTGTTTGATTTCCTCGACTTTCAGGCACAGGCCATCGATCGCCGTAACACGAACGGGCAGGCCCTGTGCAATCGGCTGTCCCGCTTGAGCGTTCCAATATTCACCGTGAATGAAGACCTTCCCGGTGGGGTTTAACTCGGTGTAAGCGACACCGGTTTCAAGCAACATGCCGCCGGCTCCGGTGGTGACGGGCCGGCGGCGTACTTTCACGACGAGCGAGATGAGCAGCAGGGTCACGAGTCCGAAGCCAATGCCGACGGCGAGGGCGGTTTGGAGCCGGATGCGCATCTCGGGTGGGCCTTCGACGAGAAGAGTGGCTCCGAGGACCATGGCGATGACGCCGCCGATGCCGAGCACGCCGTGCGACATGATTTTGGCCTCGAGAATGAAAAGCACGACGGCGAGGATAAGCAAGGCGACGCCGGCCCAACTGATGGGCAGGACGGAAAGCGACATCAAGCCGAGCAAGACGAGGATGCCGCCGAAAACTCCGGGAGCGATGACGCCCGGAGTCGTGAATTCGACATAGAGGAGGAGGCCGCCGAGCACGAGGAGGGCGAATGCCAGGTTGGGGTCGGCGATGGAATAGACTGCCTTTTCCCGCACGGATAACTGATAGGGGACGACTTGTGCGTTGGCGGTATGCAGAGTTAGTTTCGTGCCGTTGGGGCGGGTGATTTCGCGGTTGTCGAGCAAGCGCCAGAGGTCGCTTTCGTTGGCGGCAATGAGGTCGACCAGTTTGGCATCGAGGGCTTCTTTGTCGGTGAACGACCTGGCTTCGGTGATGGCGGCCTGGGCGGCTTCGGAGTTGCGGCCGCGGCGGGCGGCGATGGTGCGCATGGCGGCGGAGGAGTCGCTTTCGACCTTGCGGCGCATGACCGGGTCCATCTGCTGGCCGAGTAAGACAGGCGAGGCGGCCCCGGTATGGGTGCCGCTGGCCATGGCCGCTATATCGCCGGCGAGGAGGATGAAGAATCCGGCTGAAGCGGCGCGTCCGCCTGGGGTGACGAAGGTGATGACCGGGACGGGCGAGGCCATCATCTGTTCGACAATCTTGCGGGTGGATTCGAGCATGCCGCCGGGAGTGTCGAGGCGGATGAGGACCGCAGCGGCTTGCTCTTGGGTGGCGCGCTCGATGGCGTGGGTGAGGATCTCTTCCGTCACCGGGTGCACCACCGAGTCGATATTGATGCTGACGATCTTGGGCGAGGGCGCGGCGGCGGCGCAGAGTAACCCCGCTAAGACCGTGGAAAGCAGTAAGGCGCGCATGGCACCTCCCATCTGAGCCTACGATAACGAAAAATCGGAGTAAAGGGTGCTAAGCTTGCAGCCGTCATGCCGGATGATGCGGGTGGGGCAGACGCTGGAGGTGTGGTGGGAGATTCCGGGCGCGCCGTTTTGTTATTACCGGAGTGAAGTGACGGGGATTGAGGCGGTGGGGCAGGAGTAGAGTGGAGGAACGAGACGCTAAACTCAAGGAGAGGGCATTCGTGGATAAAATCGCTCTTCGTGCCCGTTCAGGGCCTGATGGTGTGGTACATGTGGACGTTGCGTCATCATTTCCCGACAGGGATCTGGATATCGTCGTCTTCCTTCATCCGGCTAACCGCCAGCCGGGCGGCCATTGGCCCAGCGAGTTTTTCACCGAAGTGGTTGGTGGATGGAATGGTGAACCGCTTCGGCGGGAAGACGAACGGGCTCTAGCGAACAATATGGTCTTAGTTACCCACAACACGGGGGAGTTTGGACGTGTTGATGGTTTGCGAATCGAGGACTGGGAACGCCCTTAGGCGAAAGCGACTTCAGCACCGGACGTGGTCATGCGCGCGGTGGACTTCTTAGGAGTCCGGTTTGCGTGCCGAGACCACCCGGGGCCAGCCGGCGAGGTCGGCGGTTACTTCAATTTGTTGCCAACCTTCGAGGAGGGCGGTTACGCGGGATTGGGCCTGGTAGCCGATTTCCATGATGAGCCAGCCGCCGGGTTTGAGGATACGGGAGGCGTCGGCGATCAGGCGTTCGTAGATTTCGACACCGGTGGGTCCGCCGAAGAGGGCAACCGGGGGTTCCCAATCGCGGACTTCGCGTTGGAGGGTTTGGCCTTCGGGTTCGGGGATGTAGGGGGGGTTGGAGAGGACCAGATCGAAGGCTTGGTTGGGCAGGGCGCTAGCGAGGTCCATGGCGGCGAACTGAACTGTCGCGCCGAGAGCCCGTGAGTTGGAGCGGGCGACCTCGATGGCGGCGGTTGAGATGTCGGTGGCGAAGGTTTCTTTACAACCTGTTTCGAGTTGCCAGGTGATGGCGATGGCTCCGCTGCCGGCGCCGATGTCGACGGTCCGCTGGGCGTAGCGGGCGCGGTCGAGGGCAACTTCGATGATGTGTTCGGTTTCCGGGCGGGGAATGAGGACAGCCGGTGAGACGCGGAATGCGCGGTTGTAGAACTCCTGGGTTTTAGTGATGTACTGCGTGGGTTTGCCTTGGAGACGCTCGTAGAGGTAGCGGCCGTAGTGGATCCAGGCAAGTTCGGAGAGTTCGTCTTCGGGGTGGGTATAGAGGTAGGTTTTAGGCTTGCTGAGGGCGTGGCAGAGGAGCACTTCGGCCGTCAGTTTCGGCGCCAGGACCGCTCCCCGTTCCAACAGATCCGTCCCCTCGCGCAGGGCGTTTTTGACCGTGATACGCATCAATGGCAGCAGTGATCAGTATTGATGCTAACAGGACAGGGGCGAGGGCACTGTAGGGCGGATCCAGGAGGATGAAGATGGGCGTGATGGGGAGGGCGGCGATGACGGCGACGGTCTTCAGAGCTTTCGAGACAGGTTCGGCACCCATGACTGCGGCTACGAGAAGCAGGGCAAACAGGTCGGCCATGTAGGCATGGTGGCCGACTAGGATGCCGGCGACGATGGCGAGTACGGCGGCGACGCGGAAGTTCGGGGTGTGGTGGATGGTGTAGACGAGGAGGAGCAGGGTTAAGGCGCTGAGGGTTAGCTCGGTGGTGAGGCCTCCACCTACGATGGCGGCGAAACCTCGCCAGTTGGGCATGAGGGCGACGTCGGTGTGGAGGTCGCCGCGGGAGAGGAGGGCGGCGAAGCCGGTCCACCAGGTTGGGCCTTGGGCGACGGTGCTGAGGGCGAACAGGGCGGCGAATCCAGTGGCGGCGCCGGCGAGGTAGCGCCACTTGCGGTGTTGGAGGACGGCTAGGGGGAAGAGGAGGAAGAGGTGGAATTTGATGGTGCAGAGGGAGAGGAGGAGTCCGGCGAGGAAATGAGAGGGACGGTTCGTGAGTAGCAGCGAGAAGCCGGCGATTGCGACTGCCAGGCCCACGTCTTGTCCGTTGGCTACTGTCACCAGCAGGACCGGGGACATGGCGGCCAGGATTAGCAGGTTGGGGAACTTTCGGGCGTAGAGGAGGAGGAAGGTCAGGACGGCGCCAATGGCTATGGTTTGAAAGACGGCGTAGGCGGTGCGGTAGGGCAGTGCGCCCAGGGGTTTCAGGATCAGCGCGTACCAGGGGAGGCGGGTGTAGTAGATGCCGGGGTAGTAGTCGTGATTGCGGGTGACCTGTTTTTCGATTTCGTAGCTGGCTTGGGGGTTGTATAGGTTTGGCGTGCCGATTAGACGGGCGCCGGCGTAGAGTTGGAGGAAGTCGTTTTCGCCGGCGAGTGCCCGGTCTTGCAGCGGGCGGCCCCAGACCAGAAACAGCGTCAGGCCCAGCAGCGCCGAAACCAGGTAGGTCCGACGCATAGAGTTCATTTACGGACTAGAACAACACCACTCCTTGGCGAGATTGAGCAAGGATCCCAAACACCGCTCCCTTGCGATCGCGGCCCGGTTACGAATCCCGGCAATACATATCTTTGGACACTAGGCTCCGTTTTCATCTTGGAGCTTTTTCGTCTGGTAGTAGGTGGTGACCGCGTCGATCAGCGGTTCCAGCCGGCCTTCCATGACAAGGTTCAACTGGTAAATCGTAAGTCCGATACGGTGATCGGTCACGCGATTTTCCTTGAAGTTATATGTCCGGATTTTCTCCGAGCGGTCGCCTGAGCCGACCATGGATTTGCGCTCGGCGCCGATCGCTTCCTGCTGCTTGGCCAATTCGATTTCGTAGAGTCGTGAGCGAAGAACGCGCATGGCCTTTTCGCGATTCTTGATCTGCGACTTTTCGTCCTGGCAGGAGACGACGAGATTGGTGGGCAGGTGCGTCACGCGGACGGCCGAGTAGGTGGTGTTGACGCTCTGGCCGCCGGGTCCGGAAGAACAGAAGGTATCGATGCGGATGTCTTTGGGATCGACCTTGATTTCGACGTCGTCCGCTTCGGGCAGCACGGCGACGGTTACGGCGGAGGTGTGGATGCGGCCCTGCTGTTCGGTGGCGGGTACGCGCTGCACGCGGTGGACGCCGCTTTCGTACTTGAGGCGGGAGAAGACTTTCTTGCCGCTGATCAGCGCGATGACTTCCTTGAGGCCGCCGATGGAGGATTCCGAAGCGGAGGTAACTTCGACGCGCCAGCCCTGATCTTCGGCCCAGCGGGAATACATGCGGAACATTTCGGCGCAGAAGAGGGTGGCCTCGTCGCCGCCGGTGCCGGCGCGGATTTCGAGAACGATGTCTTTCTCGTCGTTGGGGTCTTTGGGCAGGAGCAGGATTTTGAGATCCTGTTCGAGGCGTTCGCGTTCGGGTTCAAGGCGGGTGATGTCTTCTTCGGCCATCGCCTTGATTTCGGGGTCGGGCTCTTCGAGCATGAGGCGAGCGCCTTCAAGGTCGGCGTCGACTTTCTTCCATTCGCGGTATTTGGAGACGATCTCTTCCAAATCGTTGTGGGCTTTGGCCGTTTTGCGATACTGCTCCGGGTTGTTGATGATGTCCGGGTCGGCCATCTGCCGGGTCAGTTCTTCAAATCGTTGTTCGGCCTCGTCCAGCCGTTGGCGGTAGTGCATTCGGTCCTAAATTTCCTGAATCAGGCGATCACCAGTTGACCGCCCTGCTTCCGCTCAAGCGCCATGGCGCCTTCGAGCGCGATAATCGCAATCTGCGTCTGATCGTTCGCCGGGGGTTGGGTGGTGATCCGCTGGAGCCAGAGGCCGGGGGCGGTGAGCAGGGCGAGGAGGGATCCGCGGCGCCTGGCGGCGAACCGGATGACCTCATAACTCAGGCCCGCGATGAGCGGGAGCAACACGATGCGCGAGGCGAACTTCGCGCCAAAGGAATCGAACGGGAGCACGGTGTAGACCAGCATCGAAATGATCATGACGGTGATCAGGAAGCTGGTTCCGCAGCGGGGGTGCCAAGTGGGGAAGCGCTGGGCGATTTCGACGGCGACGGGACGGCCGGATTCGTAATTGAATACGACGCGGTGCTCGGCGCCGTGGTATTCAAACACGCGGTGAATGTCGCTGAATCGTGAAATTCCATAGAGGAAGGCGAGAAAGATCAGGATGCGGATGATGCCGTCGGTAAGGTTGAATAAAACGCGGCCCTGGATTTCCGGGGCGACGGCGCCGAGTTTTGTAGTGAGCCAGAGCGGGACGAGTTTATAGGCGAAGATGAAGAACAGCAGGGAAAAGGCGAGTTGGATGCCCATGGCCCAGTTGGAGAAGGGCTTTTCCTGCTTACCTTTGGCCTTCTGCTCGTCTTCCAGTGCGGCGTTGGCGGAAAACTGTAAAGCCTTGAATCCGAGCGACATGGCTTGGCCGAGCGTGCCGAGCCCGCGGAGAATGGGGTACTTGAAGATCGGATACTTGTCCGATACTTTGCCGAGGGGCTGCTCCTCGGTAACCACCTCGCCATTTGGCTTGCGCACGGCGACGCAATAAGAATGAGGGGCGCGCATCATCACGCCCTCCATGACAGCCTGCCCGCCGATGAGCGTCTCTTCGCCGCTTTCGAGAACCGGCAACAACTGTACATGCGCCGCAAAACGGACTACGTCCCGAACCGCCAAATGCCTACCTCCTTGTTCAGAATACCACCCACGAGACGCGAGATCCCTCTGAAAATCATCGGTTTTGCGGGGGTACCTGGTTAACGGATGCAGCAAAGGGGGCGTTGGTTCCAAGGCGGGCGTTAAGGCAAAAGCTAAGGCAAAAGCTAAGGCAAAAAGCGAGCCTGCCGCCGGTTGTCGGAAAGCAGGCGCGTGCGTTAGGCCCGTGCCTTAGGAGTGGTATGGTTGGTACACATGTCATCGCGCCGACTCTTATTGCGGAGCCTTCTGACGCTGCTCGCGGGAATCACCGTCATTCATCCGACGCATGCCCAGGATGAGGCCGTACCGTGGTTCGATAACTACGCCGACGCTTTGCGCGAAGCCAGGCGTTCCGGCAAGCCGATTTTCCTTGAATTTCGCTGCGAGCCTTGAACGGTCGGCAGAGTCTTCGACGCACAGGTTGTGCTGTCGCCGATCACCTCAAAACGCGGCCAGTTGATGAGCCAGTACGTGTGTGCGCGCATCACGCGCATGGACGACATCAATATTGGTCTGTTCGACTACGACCGGAACAACACCCTCTACTACTTTTTGCTCAATGCCGACGAACATATCTATATGCGGTACGGCGGCCGCGACGCCGCTTCGCAGGACACCTACCTTCATCTTTCGAGCATTGAACTGGCGCTGGCCAAGGGCCTGGAACTGCACAAGGCCTGGCAACGTGGGGAGATCAAGAAAACAGATCCGCCGAAGCCGCTGTATCCACGGGAAGTGCCGCTGCTGGTGGAACGGACATTCAAACGCGGCCAGTGTGTGGAGTGCCACCTGATCGGCGACTTTCTGAATCAGCACCGCGAGCTGGACGGCACGCTCGACAAGCCGCAGCACATGTACCGGTCGCCGGACATCAAGACCCTCGGCATCCATCTGGATGTGGCGCAAGGGCTGGTGGTGAAAGATGCGCAGGGCGCGGTGCGCGCAGGGGGCATGCGCGCGGGCGACCGCATCAGCGCGGTTAACGGCACGCCCGTGCACACATTCGGCGACCTGCAGTGGTACTACGACAAGACGCCACGAAGTGCGAAGCAGGTGCGCTTCACGGTGGATCGCGTGGGCGCTGTGCAGGAACTCACGGTCGACTTACCCGTGCGGTGGTGGCTGACGGACATACGGTACCGGCAACTCACCATCGACCCGCGCGTGTATTTCGAATCGCGCCCGTTAACGGCGGCTGAAAAGGAGCAACATAAGCTGCCGGTTGACGGGTTCGCGTCGGAAGTAACGCACGTGGATGCATTCGCGCATATGATGAAGAGCCACGGTTTGAAAGTGGGCGACATTGTGGCGGCGGTGGATGGGACGCAAACGGACGATCTGGCCCATACGGCCGAGCTTTACATCAAGCTGCGCAAGAAGGCCGGCGATGAGGTTACGCTGGATGTGATCCGCGGCTCTGAGCGTTTGAAGATGCCGCTGAAATCGTTTCGTATGAGTTTTCGCAAATGAAGCTTTCGCTGCTGCTGCTGGCAAGCGCCGCTGTTGTGTCCGGCGGTTGGACCGAACCGGTCCATGTCCGCCACGAATTGAAGCCGTGCATCTCGTATCGCGCCAAACTGGCTGGTGAGTACCTGATTGTAGAAGCGACGCTCGACGAGGGCTGGCACACGTTCGCCATGGACAACCAGAAGCGGGCGGACGACAAGCTGGCGGGCAAGAAAGCGCTCGGGATCGATCGCGAAACGTCGATTCAGTTGAACAACGGCCTGTCGGCAACGGGCGGCTGGCTGCAATCCGCACCCAAGGACTTTTCCAAACCCGAGTTGCGCTGGTTCAGTTGGGGTTTCGAGAAGAAGGCCTACTTCGCGGCGAAGGTGAAGCCGGCGGGCGCGGGTCCGGCGCAGTTGACCATCAAAGGACAAGCTTGCACGGAATCGGTGTGCAAAAACATCGACGTCGAATTAACCGTGCCGGTCAAGGCCGATCCGGAAGACGCGGCCGTGAAATCGCTGACGCCTGTGCGCTAGCTGAGCGTCAGGCCGTGCCGCCCGACTATCCTGAAAGAGTGACGCGACGCGCCTTTCAACTCTCCCCAATCGCTCTGCGCGTGGGGCAAGGAACGGAAACGGCCTACTGGGCCATTACGCCGGAGCGTATCAAAGCACACGACGATTGGGTCGACCGGTTGCTCGACGAGCAGGTGAAAGACGAGAAAAGCCGGTGGTTTGGCGGGCTGGCCGACGGCGACGGACTGTATAACGGCGGCACGACGGCGGGGTTGCTGTCGATCTACGCCGCTTGCCTGACCCAGCCGAAATCGCGCTTCTACGATTCCGCTCTGACGATGCAGCGGCTGCGCGCGGCGGTAGAGTTCCTGAAGCGGCACAGTTCCGCGGAAGGCAACCTGCACCTGCAGATCAGCAACTTCAACTCGCCTCCGGATACGGCGTTCGCGATGTACAACATCTGCGGGGCCGCCTACCTGGCGCGGCAGGCGAAGAATCGCGAGTTGGAAGCCGTGCTGGAACCCGTGGTGAAGCGCCACGCGGGCGGTATCGCCAAAGGCGGCGTGCACACGCCGAATCATCGTTGGGTGATGTGCGCGGCGCTGGCCCAGGCGCATGCGCTTTACCCGAATCCCGACTATCTGCGGCGCATCGACCTGTGGCTGGCTGAAGGCATCGATATCGATGGGGATGGGCAGTACACAGAACGGTCGACGGTGGTCTACAACGGTGTCACCAATCGCGCGCTCACCACCGCCGCGGTTAAGCTGAACCGCCCGGAGCTGCTGAACCCGGTGCGGCGCAATCTCGATGCGATGCAGTATCTGCTGCACCCGGGGATGGAGGTCGTGACCGATATTTCGACGCGCCAGGACCAGTATGCGCCCGGTACGCTCGCCGGCTACTGGCTGGCTGCCCGGCATTTAGCTGTGAAAGACCGCAACGGCCTGTACGAAGCCTATGCGCGGCAGGGTTCGCCTGGATTGTGGGAACTGATGGAGTATCCGGAGTTGCAGCAGCCGGGTCCGGAACCGTCGCCGTTACCCGAGAATTATGAGCGAGTGCTACCGTCGCTGGGCATCGCGCGAATCCGCCGTGGGCTGACCAGTGCCACCGTCAGCTTTACCGGGACCAGCCGTTTTCTGTCACTGCGCCGGGGAAGTGCCGTGATCCAGGCGATTCGCGTAGCTTCGGCGTTCTTCGGCAAGGGGCAGTTCATACCGGCAAAGGGCGGCCGCACGCCGAACGGCTACACTTTCGAGCAGCAGATCGAGGCGCCCTACTATCAACCGCTGGGCGTGCCGGTGGCGCCGGGCCATGCGGCGTGGAGCAAGTCCCGCACGGAGCGGAAGCGCAGCGAGATCTGCCGGTTCGCGTATGCGGCGACGGTCTCAGAGTTCGAGGAAGGTTTCCGGCTCGACCTAAAGGCGGGTGAGACGGCTGAAGTACCGCTGGCTGTCGAGATCAGCTTCCGCCCCGGCGGCCAACTGGAAGGCGTCGAAGAGGTAAAGGGACACCCGAACTCTTACCTGCTGAAGTCAGGGACCGGGACCTACAAGTTTGGACGCGACGTGATCCGGTTTGGGCCGGGCAAAGCAGAGCATCGATACACGGTTGTGCGGGGCGCTGAACCGCAGCTTCCCGGACCGAGTGTATATCTCACATCGTTTACGCCCGTGGAGCAGACGATCGAGTTCCGTCTCGGCTAAGCTAGTTGATCCGTCAGAAGCGGCGCATCCGCCCGCGGATCCGTTTGGCGATCTTCTCAATCTCCTCGGCCTTTTTGAGTGCGCTGACCGACAGCACGTGACTATCTGCTTTTTCGAGTTCGATCTTCAACTCCTCGGCTAATTGCTGCAGTTTGCCCGCGTCCTCAATCGATTTCTTGCGGTCCGCTTTCAAGATTTCGTCGATCTGCGAACGCTTGAATCGCGGTTTCTCTTCCTCGTCGGCCGCCGCATCCTGGTGCTTCTGCGATCCCGGCAAAACCAAGGCAAATCCGGCCAAAACGAGGCAGATCAAAGCGAATCTCATGGAGACCTGCTGTTATCATAGTCCTTTCATGCAAGCCGTCAGAATTGGCGTTGTCGGCACCGGCAACGTGGGCATGGGAGCGCTTACTATCCTTGCCAATAACGCCGATCAGATCTCCCGAAAACTAGGGTTTCCCCTTGAAGTATCCGTCGTGTGCAGCCGTGGCATTGCCGGGCGCGAACTGCCTGAAAAGCTTGGGAACGTCCGCCGGACTACCAGTTGGAAAGACGTCGTTACCGATCCTGAGGTCGACATCGTTGCGGAACTGATGGGCGGCACCACCGATGCCGCGGCGTTGCTTCATGCCGCCATCGATCGCGGTAAGTCCGTAGTAACCGCCAACAAGGAATTGATGGCCAAGCAGGGCGCCGAGTTGTGTCAGAAGGCCGTCAACGCTGGTGTGAACGTGGCGATGGAAGCTTCTGTGGCGGGCGGCATTCCGATCCACGCTGTGCTTCGCGAGGGTATTTCCGGCGACCGGGTGGAAGCCCTTTACGGCATCCTTAACGGCACCTGCAACTACATTCTCACCGAGATTGAGAAGAAGCACACCGCGTTTTCCGATGTCCTGGCCGAAGCGCAGCGCCTCGGTTACGCGGAAGCGGACCCTTCCGCCGATGTCGACGGTTGGGACGCACGCTCGAAACTCGCCATTCTCGCGGCGCTCGCGTTTGGCGAACAGATCTCGCCCACCGACATCTATACGGAAGGCATTCGCCGTATCTCGCCCATCGATTTTCAGTACGCCCACAAGCTCGGCCACACCATCCGGCTGATTTGTGCGGCGCGGCTGAGCATCGCGGGACTGTTGCTGTCGGTGCGCCCGGCGCTGATTTCTACCGAAGCGATTCTCGCCAGTGTGCAGGGTTCTTACAATGCCGTGTGGGTGAAGGGCCACTACGGGGCGGACACGTTTTATTACGGTCGCGGCGCCGGCTCGCATCCGACGGGTGTGGCGGTAGTCAGCGACCTGATGCGCGTTGCCCGCGAGATCCGCAGTGGCAGCCCTGAGCGTGTTTCACCATTCGCACACGCCAAGCTCGGCGAATACACGCCGATCCCGATCACCGAGCAAGTTCGACCCTGGTATTTGCGCTTCCGTGTCAAGGATCGTCCCGGTATTATCGCCGCGCTGTCGAACATCCTGTCGCATAAGCAAATCAGCCTGGATGCCGTCCTCCAGTTGCCGACGGAAACCAAACAGAATCTCCCGTTTGTGATCACGCTCGAACCCACGGCCGAACGCGACGTCCGCGAAGCCGTGGCACAGATGGAAACGCTCGATTTTCTGACCGAACCGCCGCTCGTAATGCCCATGGAGCGACTCTAGGAGCGACTGTATTCCGATGACCCGACTACTACTCGCCATTCCCGCCTGCGCCGCCCTGCTGTCCGCGCAGGTTGCCGATTACGCCAATACCAATTACCGCACGGAAGAAGGGCGCGCCAAGGTAGCCCAAGGACTCAACTCCCACGATCGCGAGCAGACGCAGAAGCCCCGCGATCTGGTGGCCCAACTGAAACTTGCGCCGGGCATGACGGTGGCGGATATCGGCACCGGCGTCGGGTTCATGCTCCCCTATCTGCACGAGGCGGTGGGCGCTGAGGGCAAGGTCGTCGCCGAAGACATCTTTCCTGACTTTCTGGAGAAGGCAAAGGCCAACGCGGCGGCAAAGAAGCTGGACAATGTGACGTTCGTCCACGGCACGGTGAAAGATCCGAAACTCCCCACCGAAGCCGTCGACGTGGCGCTTGTGCTCGATGCCTATCACCACTTCGACTTCCCGGCGGAGATGCTCTCCGGCTTGCGCGCCGGGCTGAAACCCGGCGGCCGCCTGGTGATTGTGGATTTCTACAAATCCGGCTTTCGCGACCCCAAACACATCCGTCTGGACGAGAAGGACGTGATCAAAGAGATCGAGGCGAACGGCTTTGAACTGATCGGCTCCGGACCGTTCACGAAGGATCGCCAATACCTGGCGGCGTTTCGTAAGAAGTAGGCGCTACTTACCCCCGGCGTACTTCGAACCGGCGTACTTCTTCTGAGAGGCCTAAGCCGCCACTGACGCTGTCTTCTTGCGGAAGTAGGCGATGGTTTCGGCAAGTCCCTTATCCAGCGGAACCTTGGGCTCCCAGCCGAGCAGCGCCTTTGCCTTCGAGATATCCGGTTTCCGCCGCTTGGGATCGTCTTCCGGCAGCGGCCGGAACTCGATGGGGGCGCTGCTGCCGGAGACGGCCTTGATGTGCTCGGCGAACTCAAGAATTGTCATCTCAAGCGGATTGCCCAGGTTGACCGGGTACCGTTCGTCCGACATCGCCAGGCGGCACAGTCCATCGACCAGGTCGCTTACATAGCAGAAACTGCGTGTCTGCGAACCCGAGCCGAACACGGTGAACGGCTGGTTGTGCAGCGCCGAATCGACAAACGCCGGCACCACGCGCCCGTCGTCCAACTGCATGCGCGGACCGTAGGTATTGAAGATCCGCGCGATGTTTGTCGCAACGCCGTACCTACGGTGGTAAGCCATCGTGATCGCTTCGGCGAAGCGCTTACTCTCGTCGTAGCAAGACCGCGGACCCACGGGGTTCACGTTACCCCAGTAAGTCTCCACCTGCGGATGAACGAGCGGGTCGCCGTAGCATTCCGATGTAGAGGTGAGCAGGAAGCGCGCCTTGTTGGCGAGGGCTACTTCGAGCAGGTTCTGGGTTCCCTTGGACCCTACCTCCAGCGTCTCGATCGGGTGCTCCATATAGTCGATCGGGCTGGCGGGTGACGCCAGGTTCATCACGGCATCAAACTTACCTGGCGCTGCGAACGGCCTGGTTACATCCTGCTCGATGAATTCATACTGCGAGTTACCTTCGAGGTGCGCCAGATTGTCCGCCGAACCCGTGATGAAGTTATCCATGGCGACGACGGTGTGCCCTTCAGCGAGCAGGCGGTCGCATAAATGTGACCCAATAAAGCCGGCCGCGCCGGCAACCAGAATGCGCATGTAACGATCGTTTCTCCGCGTGGGGAACTCTTATTGTAGCGGAGCCGTTTCCATCAGTCCGCATGCTACAGTCAGTGCTGATGTCCGGTCCCTTCTGGGTCGAGCCGCTGGTGCTACTCGCCATCTTCGCCTGCTCTCTCACACTGTTCTATAAGCGTCTCAGCGTCGTGCTCGACCTTGTCCGGAAAGCTCGTCCTGAGCCCGGCTGGCAGCTATACCCGATCGCCCGCCGCCTCCGGAAGTTCGTTTGGGAAGTCGCTCTGCAAGGCAAGGTGATTCGAGAGCGGCCCCTGCCGGGGCTGGCCCATGCGTTCGTCTTCTGGGGCTTTTGCGCTTTCGCTTTGGTGACCATCGACCATCTCTTGCGCGGTTTCGGCGTCCACCTGCTCGACCCGGCTGGCCAATTCGGCCGCATCTACTTCTTCATGGCGGCCTGCTTCGCCGTGGCCGTCGCCGTGTCGATCACCGGCCTGGCGGTCCGCCGCTTCATTGTCCGGCCGCGCTGGCTGGGCGAGCAGGTGTCGGTAGAGTCCGGCATCATTGCCGGGCTGATCCTCACGCTGATGCTCACCTACCTGGCCGGCTATCTATTGCATACGGGACCGCTGGTCTGGTGGCTTCACACGCTGGCGCTCGCCGTCTTCCTGCCGTTGATCCCTCATACCAAGCACCTTCATTTGGTGCTGAGCCCGGCGACCGTGTTCCTGGAGCGCGACGGCTTCAGCAAGATTCCGCCGCTGGTGGGCGACGAAGACTTTGGCCTACATACGGGCAAAGATCTCACTAGCATTACCGCGCTGCAGGCCTTCACCTGCGTCGAGTGCGGGCGGTGCACGGAGCACTGTCCCGCCACCAATACCGGCAAGCTGCTCAATCCGAAACAAATCATCCTCGGTCTGCGCGGATATATGCGGGAACACGGGGTGGCTTCGGAGCAGCCTCTGCTCGGCGAGCACATTCCGATGGAAGCCGTGTTTGAGTGCACGACTTGCGGCTCCTGCGAATACCAGTGTCCCGTGGGTATCCAGCATCTGCCTGCGATGATCGGGTTGCGGCGCGGCGCCGTCAACACCGGCGCATGGGAAGACGGCTACGGCACGAAGCTCTTTCTTAACCTGGAGCGGAACGGCAACCCGCTCGGCATGCCCGCCGCGGAGCGCGACAAGTTCATCCAGAAGGCCGGCATTCCTTTTTACGACGGCACACAGGATTACTGCCTGTGGCTCGGCTGCATGGGGTCGTACGACCCGCGCGGCCGGGAGATCGTCCAGTCGCTGGTTGAGGTTTTACGGCACCTGAACGTCAGCTTCGGCGTGCTCAAGAAAGAACGCTGCACCGGCGACGGCGCGCGTCGGTTGGGGAACGACCTGGTTTTCGCCGAGCTGGCCCAATCGAACCTGGAGACGATCGAGAAGGCTGGAGTAGAGCGGATGATCTCCATCTGCCCGCATTGTGTCCGGACCATCCAGGAGGACTGGAAAGAGCACGGTACGGCGCCGCCCATTGAGCACCATAGCGAGTTCCTGGCCCGGCGCCAGGCTCAACTGCCGTCCGGTAACGCGCCATCTTCGAAGGTCGTGTTCCATGACCCCTGCTATCTGGGCCGCTACCGGGGCGTCTATGAGGAACCCCGGCGGGTGGCCGCGCTGGGCGGTGAGGTGATCGATCCAGGCCGTGCCCGGGAACGGTCGTTCTGCTGCGGGGCGGGCGGGGGACTGGTGTTTCTTGGCGAGGAAAAGGGCAAGCGCATCAACCTTGAACGGGCCGAGGAACTCGCCGGCACCGGGGCGGACGTGATTGCCGCGGCTTGTCCCTTCTGCAACACGATGTTCCGGGACGCGTTGGGCGGGATGGACGGGGCGAAGCCGCAGTTGCTGGATATCGCGCAGATCGCGGCTGCCCGCATCAGGCAATCGTGATGGGGAGCCGATTCGACCGTGCCATTGCCGCCATCGACGCCCGCAACGCCGACGATCCGCACACGTTGACCGTCGACGGCGTAGCCAGGCCCAAGGAACTGACGCATGCGGCGATGGTGACGGACTGGGTGAAGCGTCTGAATCCTAATGCGGGCGAGCCGCTGCTGCTGGCTGCGCGGGCGCACCACATTCGCCGCTGGGCGATCCCGCGCGATTCCTACCCGCCGGGACGAGTTCCGTATCTCCAGTGGCGCCGGGCGCTTCAGGATCTGCATGCATCTGAACTGCGGACCATTTTGGAAGCGGGAGGCTACGGCCAAGAAACGATCGACCGGGCCGAGTGGATCTTGCGCAAACGGGACCTCAAGGCCGATCCCGATTGTCAGACGCTTGAAGACGCCGTCTGCCTGGTGTTCATTGAGACACAGTTCCTCGAGACGGCCCGGAAGATCGAGCACGGGAAGATGGTCGAGGTGGTCCGGAAGACGCTCGCCAAGATGACCGGCCAAGGTCGGGAAGCGGCACTCAGGCTGGAGCTGCCTGATGAAGCCAAAGCCCTGATTGCCGAAGCGCTGGCTGGGTGAGTTCGTTTCGCAAAGTGCTGATTGCAGCGTGGGTTCCGTCTTACATCTAGCGGGAGTTTACTCGTAAGCTAGATGGGATAGTTGTAAATGATAGTTGTTGTTGGGGTTTAGCGCGGGGTCGAAGTATTACCTACGTTGGGTACTACAGAGTTGGTCGAGACCGAGGGAATGAG
>JADLDI010000120.1 GCA_020846745.1 Bryobacterales bacterium
AAGGGTTCTTTTCCCGCGAACGCCAAGACGTCCAGAGACAATTCAATCGCCGCTTGCTGAATTGCTCGGACCAGGGCCGCCTCCGGGACCAATGGCCGCCGCAGCGAAATACGCGGGTTGTAGTAGCACATCCCTGTACATTCGAGGTCGCAAGCCCCTGTTGTGTCGATAGTGAGGTACGTCAGTCGCCGACGGGCGCGAACTCTGCGGCCAAAATCCTCGAATGTCGCTGTACCGGCAGCTAATGATGCCCAGAACGGGAGAAGAAACGCCTCAGGTGATGCCGCAGCGGCACGTGATAAATCATCGGCAATGGTGCGGGCTATCGATCCCATCGGTATCTCCACAAGCGCGGTCCGACCGACAGACTTCGTGCTCCCGCACCGCTCAGGCAGGTTTCTTGGATGAAGCGGGGCGATCCTCGGAGGTCGTCTGTGGGCGGGTCTCGGGACGGAGCAAGACTACCTTGGACCGGACCCGATCACTCTTGACCGGAACGATCCGCCGCAGACCACCTTTTGAACCGAACTGTCCCATAGCGTGCCTCCTTTCCTGGGATCTCCATCCCTCGTCCCATACGACGCTAGTATACCTGTTGCGGTTCCGAGGGTCTTTTTCGCCAGTTTTCGCGAGGACTCTGGATTCGACCTAACTATATGAAACTGAATTCCTTATGGGCAGAGGCTCAGTCAGAAACGGTTCGATCCTGCGGTCGGAACAAGATGGACGATTCGAGCAGTTCCTTCGTGTACGGATGGTTCGGAGACGTAAACAGGTCTGACACGCCAGCAGTTTCCACGATCCTCCCTCGATGCATGACGGCCACCCGGTCACAGATCGACGACACGATCGCAAGGTCATGGGAAACGAACAAGATCGCCATTCCGAACTCCTCCTTCAAGTCCAGCAGCAAACGGATGATCTGAGCCTGGATGGTCACGTCAAGAGAGGTTGTGGGCTCGTCCGCAATTAGCAGCTTGGGGCGCCCTGCCAAAGCCATGGCGATCAGAATTCGTTGGCACATTCCGCCACTGCATTCGAACGGATAGAGATTGAGAACTCTCTCCGGATCAGGCATCCGCACCTTGGCGAGAAGTTCTACGGCATGCCGGCCTGCCTCATCGTTGGTGCATCGGTTTCTGAGACGAAGCAACGCGCGAAGCTGATCTCCGATCTTGCGCGCTGGGTTCAGACTGGCCTGTGGGTTCTGGAAGATCATCGAGATGTCGCTTCCCCGAATCTCACGCATTCTTCGCTCGCTTGCTCCTCGCAGATCCTCGCCCAACCATAGGATGTGCCCGGACGAGATGTGTCCATTCGGCGGGAGTATGCGCAATAGCGACTTGACGAAGACACTTTTTCCGCTGCCGGATTCACCGACTAGGCCGACCACTTCGCCAGTCCCAACCTCCAACGTGGCCTCGTCGACTGCAACGAGAGGTCGGCTACCGCTAAACTCGGCGCGGAGGCTCTCCACCTTCAACAGCGGCGCGCGGCTAGGGTCGGTCGGCAATGTGTCTCTGCTCAAGAACTTTGTCAAGTACCCTCCAGTGTAGAATCCCCGAAGATGCTGCGGCCAGAGATGCCTGACTGAAGCGTCGGACGGCACAAAGCACAATAGCGAGGGACTACACGGACCGTATCGACGGCACGGCAGCCTCGCAGGTGCCCCCATGCCGATTTAACACCCCGACGCCCATATCCGCCGTTTTCGGCGTTTTTCTTGCAGCGTGTGTCGGGATTCATCGCATGTCGTGTGCGCTGGTGTCTCCAAAGGTGGGTAGGCATCTTTGTGCCGTGCTTCAAAAAACGCCCAAACCCGTGCCGAGTCTCGTCGATGCTCGCGGCAGGTCTGAAGCGTTCGGCTCATCAACGGGTACGCCCGCAGGCACCTGGTTGGTGGGTAGCCCAGCGAATAGTTAGGGGTAGCAGCATCGTTCTCCTGTGGGCGCAGAATGAGGCGGAATAAGGCGGAATGAGGCGGTGGCGCCGCCTTATTCCGCCTCATTGGGTTCCCTCAAAAACCATACCGCACCACGTCCCATACCCTTGGAGTCGATGAGGCTCAGCCGCTTCAAGTGCGAAAGGTCGTCTCGGAGGGTCCGCTCCGGCGTTTCGGGTGCCACCTCAGCGCGCAACTGACTGAAAGATCTTGCCTCTTTGCTGGCGAGCGCCTGAAGCAATTTCCGCTGCCGCTGGGTGAGATCGTGTGCAGCCCGGTGGGGAGCAATGTAGCCGCTGGGAAGGAAGCGCACGCAGACGGCCCCTCCGCTCTCCAAGAACTCTGGCTCTGGATGCCCGGCCCTGACACACAGTTCGACGAGCCTTTGAGTACCCCTGCCCCAGCGCTCGACCAGGCCACGGCGATAGAACACCTCGGCGATCAGGGGATTTCGCGGCCGTGAAAGATGATCACGTTTCAAGTCATCTGGGCTTAGCCCGAAAGGCAAAGTGCCGTCGCTCCAGACTTCCAGCCGGTCGTCGTAGATGCCAATACTGACCGCGCCGCCGACCTGCGCGTAGTCCCGGTGGCAGAATGCGTTGACCAATGCTTCTCGAAGCGCAATTGGCGGAAACAGAGGCTCATCCACTCGCTCAAACACACCCGGCTCGACCCTTCCAGCAATCGGCAAGTGCCGCGAAAGGAACTCCATCGCCTCGGACATCAACTGGAGAGCATGCCCGGTGACCTGACGCTGATCCTTGAACTCGGTCTTGTTCCTTCCCCGAAACCGGGCCAAACGCAGTTGGCATTGCGGATAGTCGGGGAGGAAACGGCGTCCAAAGACGACAACTGCCGCATTGAGAATCCTCCCGTTTGCACGAAGCCCTACCCGCTCAAGGAAATCCTCGTCGGCGCCGGACATGAGAGGATCCAACCGCCCGGCAGCAATAGCCCCCTCCCTGGTGCGCGCGATTTCGCCCGAATCGAGATCTTCGATTTCAAACGATGACGGCAGGTTCTCCCAGCGCTGCCGGGCGTGCGCGCGATCGAGCAGCAGACGTTGGTAGGTCTGCTGGGGCATTACCGATGTTGTCGTGCCAATGCGCTGGTAGGGCCGTCCGTCATACGTCTCCCCGCCGCTAATCGAAACACGTAGAACAAGAACCTCCTGCCCAGAACCCAGTCGCACCCGTTCTATGTCAACTGAAGCGGGTGGCTCAAATCGCCGGATCATCTGCGCCACATCCTGCATGGTCGCGTCTGAAACTGACTGACCTACCATTTGACCATCGGGCGCGACGCCGAAGACAACGTGACCCCCTTTGCCGTTCAGAAACCCGCAGAGGGTCTCCCCAGCACGCGGCAACTGGCCAGTCGAACGCTTAAATTCAATGCTCTCGGACTCGCCAGCGAGCGCGAGCATCTGAACATCGCCCTCGGTCATCTTCATCTATCATGCCCTGATTCGAGAGCAGACTGAAATGTGCGGACGCGCTTCAGCGATTCGTTTGCTCTCCGGGAGCCATGAGCGTATTCTGGGTTCGAGGGATCCTTGGGGAAACGCCTTCTGGACTCGAAACCGCAGCCCAACTTGGCTGGCTTCGTTCGACTTCCACACGGGTGCTCAGGAAGAAAAGTGCTAACAGATTGCTAACAGGAGATCCAGAAACAACCAGAATCAACCAAGACATCCTTGATGTAACTTGTTGACGGCTCTGAACAACGACACCTCATCATAACGATGTGTTAAACTCATAACCCAAAGGTCGTAGGTTCAAATCCTACCCCCGCAACCAACCGAATGCGCTTGGTTGCCGAGTTTCCGGCATTCTCACCGTATCCCCCCAACAGATTCCATTCGCCCTCAGCGATGTAGTAGGCTTTTCTCCCCTCTACTTGGGGGACCATGCATCCAATTCCATCTGTCGGGTATTGACCGCCTCAACGTGAGATCGGAGTTGACGGCTTCGGGCAAAAGCCGGGAACGAAATCAAAAACTCACCCCGATCAGAAAATCCGCCGCATTGGTGCTCGGAACGGGGAAGTTGTTGCCCCAATGGGAGAACCGAATGCCGGGTGAGATTCGCATTCTCGACAGCTTCAACTCAATGCCAGCGCCAACAACCACGCCCGTCCGAGTGGTCTTTCCTTCCGGCTGATCGGACGGTGCTGAAGGCAATGTCCTGAAGGGAATCAAATAGCCGCTCAGATGATTGAATGAGATCCCGGCCTCTACGTAAGGCTTCACAGCCGAAGACCCGAAGCGGTACTTGCCGAGCAACGGGAACTCCCAACTGCTACCAGTCTTCGCCACTGTGCCACTGGTGATGGAGCCGCCAGTTTGATCGAACCGCTTGTAGAGGGCGTCGAATTCAATGCCGAGTCTGATGGGGAGCCTTACGTCCAACATCGGGCCAACTGTGAACCGTTGCGTGCTGGAGCGGAACGGTTCAGTGCCGATGAAGCCTGACGCCGTAAACACATCGTTGAAGGGAACGCCGCCTTTGATACCGACGCCGACGCTTTGGGCGGCGGCTGTGGGGACGATGAGAATGCAGAAAAGGCCGAACCGCATACAGTCCCATAGTAAGATCCCGAGATGGCGTGTTCCAACTGAAACCACCACCCACAGCCGAACGAACGCTCTCAGCGGCTCTGGTGGTTGATGACGCCCCACGCACCCCGTTTTTACTGGCCGGAATTCCTGATCACTGCCAGTAGATACACCAGGGCGGCAGCGTCGGGAGGTTTGACGATGCACCCGTCCATACCGGCATCGACGCAACGTTGCCTGATCTCCGCGGTTACGTTGTTCGCGATGCCAACGATATGCAGGCGTTTGGCGACGCCGAGGCGCCGGAGGTCTTTTGCCGCCTTGAAGGCATCCGATTCCGGCGAACTACAATCAGCAAGCAGCAAGTCGTAGGGTTTTATCCCGCAGGCACTCACAGACTCCGGTCCGGACCGGACGATGTCGACCGAGGCGCCAAGTTTCTCGAACATTGTCCGGCAGAAGGAATGGCTGGAGACATCTCTATCGGAGATGAGAATCTTCATCGACCGGAAAAGTTCAACGGATTTCTCGTGTAACGGGTCGATCGCCGTTTCAGGTTTCGCGGGATTGATCGAAAGTGTGACCACAATCGTAGTTCCCTTTCCATGCGTACTGCTGACGGAGATTTCGCCTCCCATCCAACTCGACGGGTTGCTTGAGTTGGACAAGGCCGATCCCCAGCAGGAGAATGGCTGCCAACGCGAGTTCGCACGCCTGGGATGAGCACACGGCTAGCTATCTTATCGGTGTGGATGTCGATATGCGTGAGGGCGATCTTTCAGTGTGTTGAGGCGGCCGGCCCGAGCAACCTGACCGTCTCGGCGGCTGCCTGAACGGGGTCAAGCGAAGTGTCTGAGATCCCGGATATCACGCGTGTGACGTTGTGATCGACGTGCCCTTTTTCCGACCACGCGCTTACGGGCAGAGCGGTAAGGTAGACGGAATAGGCGCGGTGGCTGGTGCCGGGGCGTTCGCCGATCACGTGGACTATGGCCCGTCTGGATTCACGCTCGCTGAGGCCGCCGAAGAGAATTTCGCCGATGCGATAGCCGGCGCGCACGCGAGCGTTGCGTATTACCAGGATTTCCGGCGCCACGCGATAGCCTGCCTTCTCGAGTGCCGATCTGACGTTGGTCAGATAGGGCGGCAGATGGCCGGGATCGGTGAGCGAGTAAGCGTTCAGACCGTCAGACACCACAATTTGCGCGTCGTAGGCCGATTTGCGCTTGCCGGCGAGTGAGGTAAGCGTCGCAAGAGACTGTGGCGCGAGTTGCTCGCCGGTGGCCGGATGGAGCACGTAATCTTCGCGATTGGCGGACAGGGTGTGCAGGGCAAGCGCGGGACCGACGGTATGGTCAAAGCCGGCGGGCAGTTCCGCCCAGATGCACTTCTTCGCGTCTGCGTATAGGCTGCGGACCTTCCTGTCGAGTTGTGGTTCGAGGTCCCAGATGTGCGCGCCATGGCTTGTGGCAATGTCGACGTTGTGCGAACGGACCTGGTTCAACTTGCGGCCGGCTTCGGCGAGGATTTCGGACTCCGCTCGGGCGTCGCCGAGACGGCGGCGGTAAGCAAGATAGATGCGCTCCGGACGGCCGAAGTTCTTGGCCGGACGGCCGGCAGCGTCCACCACTTCGACCTTTTGGAAGAAGGCCCACATCGCGTCGTTTACCTTGTAGCCGAACTTTTCGCGGATGCGGACATGGTCCTGGAAGGCGGTGGTGAGATAGCTCAGCATCGGGTCGTTCTTGGTAGGCAGCGCCATCAGATAGGCCGGGTTAGCGGGCATCACCTGATCGATGCACCAATCCAGATCGTCGAGGCTCACTTCCATGTGGAGCGTGGAGCAGATGTCCAGGCCGTGGGTGAGACCGTGCATTTTGCCCATCAGCGTGTCTTCGAGGCAGCAACGGACGAGTTGTTCGCGGGTGCGGAACACTTCGGGTCCGATGAACCCGGCGACATCGTTGACGTGCAGCCAGGGCGCCGGAGTCCTGCCGGCCTTGCGTTGCGCGGCGGCGACTTCCTGCTTGAGAGCCCGTGCCAAGCCGTATTTGCGCGATTCGTGGATGACGATGTCGAAGCCTTTGCCGTGGCCGTTGGCGCCATCCGCGCCCTGCCCGGTCTCGAAGTAGAGGCCGTAGCGGCCGGTGCGTGCAGCGGCATGCCGGACCATCTTCTCCACCGAGATGTCGAACGTAGTGGCGGCATCGGCTACGCCGGCCAGGCTCTGGAACCAGAATGCGGTCGAACCCGGATTGCGACGCTCGGCATCGGCCTGCACGTCGATGTGGGCCAGTACGCAGTGCGGCAGGACGTCTTCGAGTTGGAAGGTTTTCAGGATATGCTGCAGGGCCTTTTCGACGGCGATCACGGAGTCGACGTCGCTTGAAACAGGGTTGGTGCCGAGCACCAGGTCGCCGACGCCGTACGCCCAGCCGTTGAACACCTGCCATTGGATGTCTTCCGGATCGTCGGTCGGGGAGTTCGGTTGGATGCGCGCGCTCAAATAGCCGCGGGCGCCGATGTTGCTGCCGGGCAACGGGTGGAAGATCTTGCGGCTGGCGGCGATCAGTTCGGCGTTCGTCATGAGCTTGACGGTGCAGGCGATGATGTCGCTGGGCAGGCCGGGCAGAATGCGCGCGATTTCGGTTTCCGAGCGGGTGAGCAGAAAGTCCTTCAACTCGCCTACGGTCCAGTTTGCGATGGCGCGCCAGGCGGTACCGTCGACGGCGCGCTGGATGTAGAGCGAGATGGAGTCTTCGTAGACGGAGTGCGCCGCGAGCCAGGAGAGGCGCGTTTGCGCCAGCACGGTCCGGGCGGTGATGCGCGCGGCCTCGTCTTTGGCTGCTACGCCTGCCGCCGCGTCACCTTCTTTGAATTCGTTCGCCGCCCCCAGCAGTTGGCGGTACCGGGTCAGGTCGAAGCCGCCGTGCCGCTGGCCGTGGCTCTGGAGGTATCCGGGGATGTCCTCGGCCGCGGCGCTCGCCGGGCGCGAGGCCGCCACAGCGGCGGCGGTGCCTAGCAGGAGTTGGCGTCTGTGCATACACACGTGTTTGCAATTGGTTGGTGCAACGTCAATTCTTCGGTTTGGGCGCGGTCCACCTCGCAACCCCGCCTGTCTCCGCGAGCATGCGCATCGCTTCTTCGTGTGCGGTTAGTTGGGCGTCCATTAATTGGTCGATTGTGTGGCGGAAGGGTTTGCCGTCGCGCTTGGAGATGGTGAAGGAGTGGGCCGGCGATTCGATGACGAACGCTAGTGCGCCGGAGTGGAGATGCAGCGCGGTGTCAAGGTTGTAGCGGTTGAGGGAGGCGCGCGAGGGGTCGCCGGCTTTGGCGGGGTCGGAGGTGTGTTGCAGGCCGGCGCTGGCGAGGCGTGACCGGACACGGCGGAAGTAGTCTTCCCAGGCCGGGATCAGGAGCGGGTCGATGAACGGGCGCAAGGGTTCGATGAAGCTGGCGCCGGTGTGCATGTTGAGGATCATGTCGGGGCGTTCGCGGCGGGCGAGCTCGAGCAGGGCTTCGGTTTCGGGCTGCCGGCGCGGAGCGAGGAAATCGTCGTGCTGGAAGTTGACGCCCGCGTCGTTGGGGTACCCGCCCGGGAATTGGGTCTTGGAGAAGTCGAGCGGGATGAACTCTTTCACCTGCGGCCAGCCGATCAGCTTGCCGTTGGGGAAGCCGCCGGTGTTGAAGTATTCCTGCACGAACAGGTCAGTTCCGCGGTCGACCAGCATACGCAACGGGATGCGGGCGCGGCCGTCGACGTTGGTGATGGGGATTAATAGGATGCGGTCGAGTTTGGCGGCGGCTTCGGTGATACCGGGCCAGGGTTTGCCGCGGAGGTCGGAGCCGGTTTCGAGCACGCTTAACAGATTGACCATGCCCGCGATGGGTTCCCACTCGCCGCCGTGGACGGCTGCCATGGCCATGTAGACGCGTTTCGCGTGGCCGGGTCCGATGAAGGCTTTCACGTCGCGGAAGCCGAGTGAGCCGGAGAACGTCGTCGTTCCGCCGGACGGGCGGGGCGTGCCATAGAAAACAGCTTGGATCTCGCGCTTACCCGCCGAGCGGCCGATCACTTGGACCTTTCCTTTCGTGACCTTGCGGGCCAGGAATTCGCGGACCTCAGGCACCGTGGTGATCCAGTAGCTCGGTATGTTGTCCGGCTGGCGAAGGAAGTCGGGCGGGATGTTATAGGTGGCCGCTGCCAGCAGAGGGAAGATAGGAGCGAGAAGCATTGGCGCCACAATAGCATGACGCTTTGGAAGCCGGTGTCTCTGATTCCTACAGTACACTTTTCAGACAGGGAGACGTAGTTTCTATGCGGATGCTGTTATTCGGGTTGTTGCTGTGGACGGGGCTGTTGCGCGCCGCGGACGATACCGCGGCCGATACCTTGGTGATCGTGGAGAAGGTGGCTGGCTCGGTTGGGTTCTACACTTTGGAAGGGAAGCGCGTGGCGGGCGTCAAGGTAGGTACACACCCGCATGAAATCGTTACGTCGGCGGATGGCCGGTATGCGTATGTATCGGATAACGGCATCCTTTGGATGCAGTATGCGGGCGAAGGCGGCAATACGATTTCGATTATCGATTTGAAGAACCGCACGAAGGCGGGTGTCATCGATTTGGGGAACAACAGGCGGCCGCACGGGATGGCGTTGCTGCGCAACGGCCGGCTGTTGTCGACGACGGAGAATCCGGATGGGCTGGTGCTGGTGGATCCGGTGCAGAAGAAGGTGCTGCGGAGGTATGACGTGAAGGGGGAAGACCCGCATATGGTGATCGTGGGTCCGGGCGAGGAATGGGCGTATGTGAGTAATACCGGGACAGCGACGATCGCGGCAGTGCATTTAAAGACGGGCAACGTGAAGTTGATTCCAACGGATAAGCGGCCGCAAGGCGGTGTGCTGTCGCACGACGGAAAGCTGCTGTACATGACGAACTCGGACGGGTTTTCGATTTCGATCGTCGATACGGCGAAAAACGAACGGGTAGGAACGATCAAGACGGGGAAGGGTCCGGGGCGGGTGTATTTGACGCCCGACGGGAAAACGCTGGTTTACAACCTGCAACAGCAGAACGGGGCCGGGTTCGCGGACGTGGCGGCGCGGAAGGAAGTGAAGCAGATCGATTTGGGCGGGAAACCGTTGTCGTTAACGGCGAGTCCGGATGGGAAGTGGGCCTATGCGGGGTTGCAGGAGAGCGATAAGGTGGCGGTGATTTCGATTGCGGAGCAGAAAGTCGTGCGGACCTTCGATACACCGAAGGGGGCGGGTCCGGATCCGGTGGTGCAACTGCGGTCAGCCGGGAGGTCGCTTGTGGGAGACTCGTCCTTTGCCAAGACCTTCGGCAATCATGGTGGTTCATCCGTGTTATTCGGCGGCCGATTCCAAGTTTCGAACGAAGGAGTACTGCTCAGATGTCTGCACATATTAAATCCTCCCCAAATGCCAAAAACACGGTCTCACCGCCGAGTCCATCCCCGCCGATCTCCGTCCTGTTTTCAACAATTTGCGAAACGAACTCCACGCCCAGTGCCGCCCCGATGGCCTCTTGGTACCGTCCGCTGGAACATGCTCCGCGCCCTCGATTTCCGAAACGAACTCTACGACCGCTCCGATGACCGCGACAGCTCAAAGATACCCAAACGAACCGCATCTGTCAGCTAATAGAAGCCCATGCGGGACGCCCCCCGGTCCGTCGCTCCGCCTCGCCGACGCCCTTAAAATTCAACGCTTTGCGAAACGAACTCCCAAATCCGTAACAGAGCTGCGACGTCAGGGTCTGAGAAAAAATCCCCGGCAGGCGATCCTCGGGTCCCTTCGGGGTCCTGTAAACCATTGCAAACAAGCACCCAATGTCGTAACCGAACCACGGTGCGTAAGATTTCTGAGACCGTCTGTCAAGCAAAATCTGCAGGTCATGCCGCCGCCTTCCCGTATGGCGATCCGCTCCGCCGCAGTGCCGCC
>JADLDI010000121.1 GCA_020846745.1 Bryobacterales bacterium
CTTTGGCCGAACTCGAACACCGTCTTATGGCTTTCCAGCCCCACTATGAGCAGACAGCCCGTCCCTTCAAATGGACCTTCACGCGCAACGATCTGCACGCCCTTCTGGCAAAGATCAACGCCAAACGCTTAGCCTTGGCGGCCTGACTCAAAATACGTCACCGTAATTCTGAATCAGACGACTTAGTTAGCGCGGAGAGCCTGATAACTCGCCGAACGAACCGTTAGCGTTACCACCGCTAGTCCATTGATTCGTGCTAAGCCGATACCACCAGTGACCGCCGGCTTTGTCGCGACCGAACAGAGCGAGGTCCCCATCCAATTCTGCGGCAGCCATTCCGTCTAAGACACCTCCCGATTGCGCCCAGCCTAGCCAACCATTCACCGCGCCCTCAATGTACTGACCGTAAAAGGTAACTGAGCCAGGCACCTTGCCGGCAACAAATATCCTTCCACGACCGTCGGCCACCGTGATTGGATCCTGTTCGAGGATTCCACCACAGTATGTCCATCCGAGGATCGTGCCGTGATGAATGCGGACCATGTAAATGGAATCCCAGCGGTCGCGCATCGTGATGTAAGCAACGGTATCGGTCCCGACAGTAATGGAAGGCTTCCCCTTTACGATGGCTCCGACGTAACTCCAGTCATGCCAACCCACGCCTGGTTCAAGGTAGCCGGTATAGAGGCCGTTCCACCTGTCCTTTCCGACTATGTAGATGCAACCGTCGGGCGAAGCGCTAACCGAAGGGTCAGTGATGAAGATGCCACCAATGTATTGCCACGGGCTGAATCCGGCCCGGGTGAAGGTAGCGATCCAGTAACCATTCCACTGGTCGCGCCCCACTGCGTAAGCGATGCCATTGGTGGCCACGGTTAGGGCGGGGGAACCGATGAAGACTCCGCCGCCGTAGTACCAGTTTCCCTGAGTGTTAGTCCCAGCATCGAAGATAGTGCCGTAAGTTCCGCCCCAACGATCGTACGCGATCAGGTAAGTGTTGCCTTGTTGATCTTGAGCCGAGGCCGGCTCAGAATCGAAAACTCCGCCGAGGCGCTTGAAGCTGGAGGACCCGAAGCTCGCCAGCGTGAGCGATCTGTAAGGGTCGCGGAAGACAAAAGTGGCGTTGCGGTTTGGCGGAAAAACGCCGTACTGATCGACTGTGAAGGTCTGGCCGGCGATTGTTAAGGATCCCGAGCGTGTACCGGCTGCTCGATAGCTTGCGATGGAGAAGTTCACCGACCCGGAACCTGTTCCGGAGGCTCCGGACACTATGGATATCCACGATACATTTGAAGCGGCGGTCCACGCGCAACCGGATCCAGACGCTATCACGGAGACTGATTGATCACCGCCGCCCGCGCCGGCATAGCCGGATGTGGATCCTAGTGCGATGGAGCAACTGACACCGTCCTGCGCGATGTTGATTAGTGTGCCCGCGACCGTCACCGAGCCGGACCTGGGCGCCGGAGACGGATTCGGCGAAACCGCGAAAATGGCGGAAGAAGTCCCCGACGAACTGGCGCCGCCCGAAATGGAAATCCAGGAAGAATTCGACTGTGCGGTCCATGCGCAGCCTCCGGGACTGGAAACGGATATCGAGAAGGTGCCGCCAATAGTGGGAATGGTTGAAGGCGGTCCACCGGTAGCGAACGCGCAGGTTGGGACGGTGAGGCTCAGAACACGCGTACGCGTAGCGGTACCGGCGAGCGCGCGGACATAGACAGGGAAGTGACCGCTCGCTACAACACCGGACAACGTCAGCAGAGAGGTTCCCGAACCGGAAACGGCCGCGGGGCTCCAAATGCAGCTCAGACCTGGCGTTGTGCCACAGCCGAGCGTGACGGCGGAAGAGAAGCCATCCTGCGTGGTAACGGTGCAGGCTGCGGAGCGGTCCGCTATGGCGGAGGGGGTGCAGCCAAGGGTGAAGGACGGCTGGATGGGCGAAACGATAACGATGGAAGACGCGGTGGTGACATAGGCCTTGTCGGAAGCACCGTCGGCGGCAATGGCGGTGGCTCCGGCTACGGTGATCGATCCGGCGATGCGGTTGGTGGATCGATCAATAGCGGTGACCACGCCGGTGCCAGTGTTCAGCACGTAGACGTACGCCGGACCCGCCGCGGCACCGGACGAAGGCTCCGGAATCGGGACAGAAGCGAGGAGTTCCATTGACGACAGGTCGATGACTTCAAGGGTCTGGCCGGTGTTGACGTAAGCTCGCCCCCCGTAAGCGGCAACAGCAACCGGGGCTTGGCGGAGAGGCTTGGTGGCGACGAGGTACTGCCCGGCGGTATCGATCATGGTCAAACCCGCGACCGGATCGGTGGCTCCGCAGCCGGCATTGGAGGCGACGATGCGGTTTGTGGAAGCATCAAACGCGAGCCAGTTGGCCACCTTTCCCGCGAGGTAGGTGGACTGACCGGCGAGGGTCGCCACGTCGTAGGTTTTGACTGTGGACAGGCTGCTGCCGGTTGGGCAGTTGGCATAGGAGACGTAGAGGAGCGAGTCGGCAACGAATGCGCCAAAGGGTTCGGTACCGGCGGCGACGTATTGAGAGAGTGTGTTAGTGGTCAAGTCAACGACGGCGACCTGGCCGTTGGAGCCGAGGTTCGAGAGCGGCACGAAGGCTCGGGCGGAAGAGAAGGCGGGTTGGCCGGGATTGGCGGATGTGTACAGGCTAAAGCTGACGTTCGAACTGGAGCCGCCGGCGAGGTCGACGATGCTGAAGGCGGCGGGGTTGGTCCGGCTGACGTACGCTTTTGTGGGGCTGACAGACAGGCGTGAGGGGGTGCCGGAGCCGGAAAGTGGGATCGTCCGGGAGGCTTGGAAGGTGCTGCTGGTGCTGCTGATGGCGTTCGCGGAGAGGGTGACGGTGTAGGACGGGGCGCCGGAACCGCTGGAAGTCACGCGAAAGCTGGCGGACTTCGCGCCGGTGGAGGTCGGAGCGAGCCGCAGGCGCAGGATGGCGGCGGCGCCGGCGGTGAGTGTGGCTGGAGCGTTGAGAACTTTGAAGTCGCCGGATTGGGTCCAGTTGTAGGTAAGGGAGATGGTGGACGTGTCGACGTTTTGGACCGAGATGGGTATTTCGGCGATGGCGCCGAGGGGGACGTCGCCGAAGCTGACTGTGCCGGGGCCGACGATCAGGTTGGAAGCGGCGCTGTTGCCAGTCCCCGTTCCGGTGACGGTGAAGTCGACGGCGGCTTCATCAGGGTCGTTGGAAGAGATACGGAAGGTGGCGGTGTAGGCGATTTGGCTGCCCGGGGTGAAGGATAGGACGGCGTAGCGGGTTTCACCGGGGAGGATCGGAGACAAGGGCGTTTCGACGCGGAAGCCGGGTTGGCCCGAGACTTGAACGATGTCGGAGGGATAAAGGGTGGCTTGACCCAGGTTCTGAACGGCAATGGCTTGGTACATTGGCTTATCGACCAGCGAGTTTCCGAAAGCCACGGTTGTGGACGGGAGGTTGATATCGGGTGCGGTGGCGGCGGGCGCGTCCTGCACGATCTGGAATTGGAGGGTCGAGCTGCCGGCGAGGACGGTAATGTTGCCGGACCGGGTGGCAGTCGAGGCGGGCAGGCTGTAGGTGACGCTGGCGGAGCCGACGCCGGAGGCGGCTGATGTAATGGAGATCCAGGAGGGGTCAGAGACAAGGGACCAGGGGCAACCGGCTTGGGTCTGAATCGTGAACAGGCCGGCGCCATTCGAAGAGGCGAAGTATCCCAAATAGGAGCCGAGGGTGTAGGTACACGCAGAGGCAGCGGGCAACTGGGTGAGTTGCATGATCATTGGGGAGCCGGACTGGGGAGTGACGGTGATGCTGCCGTAGCGAGCCGAACCGCCGCCGTTTGCGGCGAGGCTGTAAGAAATTGGCTTCGTTCCGTTCTGTGCGGTGGACGGGCTGATCGCGACCCAGGAGGTGTCGACGGAGGGGGTCCACGGGCAGGCGGTGGGGGCGATAACGGTGAGGGTGTCGGCGGCGGACGAACTGGAGTAGGAACGGAAGTTGGGGGCAAGGTCGTAGGTGCATGCGCCGGTGACGGAGTCCTGGGTGATGTAGAAGTAGACGGGGTTGGCGGGGCCGGTGATGGAGACGATGCCGGTGCGTGGCAGGGGATTTGGGTTCGTTTCGATCAAATAGGCGAAGGAACCGGAGGTGGTGGCGGTGATGGAAATCCAGGGGGCGAAGGATCGGACTTGCCAGGAGCAGTTGGCGCTAACGGTTACGGACCCGGTGGCGGAGGTATAGGAGTGATTGGCCGCGGCAGGAGTGAGGGTCGCGACGCAATTGGGGGAGGAGGCAGGGGGTGAGAGGGCGGGTGGGGAAATTGGGTTCGTTCCGTAATTTGGGGTGCCGAGGTCGGCGAGGAGGGAGCCGAAGAGGGTAGCCCCGGTGCTGCAAGTGGAGGTATTCCCATAGAGCATCAAGGTGTGATCATAGGCAGGACAGGCGACCCGCTTGGCGGGGGAGCGGTTGGGGAGGGCGGCGCTATCACCAGGAATATAACCATCGCTGGATAGGGTTAGTACTGCAGAAGAAAGGTTCCAGTTGGCCGTCACGAGCCGCTCGAGGAGGGTGCCCCAGCCGTTTTGGGTGGCGAGATCGCCGATGGAGGAGTGGGCGAATGAGGTGATGGTGGCACTCGTTCCGAGGTAGCCCCAGTAGGTGTATAGCTTGTGGTCGAAGGTGGGAGAGATCGAGGACAAACCGTTGGCGTATTCGGTGAGGTTGGCACAAGAGGTACACCCTTGAGCGGTCCAGAAGGCGGCGATGGCTGTGTCGTGGGCGAGCAGTGGGGTGCCGGAATGGGGAGTGGCGAGTGTGAAAGCTTTCGAGACGCGTTCGCCGGCGCGGCGGGCGCGGTAGGGGCTGGTACCCGAGCCGGACCAGTGCCAGTGGTGGTCCATGTAAGAGCGGGCGATGAGGCCGCCAAGTCCGTGACCAATCAATGAAAAGCGTGTGTCGTATTCGGGGTAGCTGTTGATGAGGTTGTCGAGATGGTTCCGAAGGGCACGGGAAAGCTCCCAAGTGGTGTACTTGCCGGTGAGGTAATGGAAGCGAAATACCTTAAATTGCGAAACGAACTGGGGGGTGGCTCCGAAGGCGGTGAGGAGCGAGAGCCAGGGGGTACGGTTGGGGGAGGCGACAGAGGTGGTGGTCCAGGCGTCTTCGATGAGGATGATCGGTGTGCGACCGCCGAGGGATCCGGCGGTGACGGTATCTTCGACGAGCACGGTGTCGCAATCGGCGGGAGTGGGATCGATACCGGGGACACAACTGGCGGCGGTGGACGGGGCGGCGGCGAGTGGAAGGGGGAGGTCGGAGGCTGCGGCGGCGGGTGGGAGTTCGTTTCGCAAAATCGGGGTGAAAGCCTGGAGAGACAGGGTGGGCGTGGGCGGCAGGAGCTGACCCGAGGGGTCGTAGGGAGTTGAACTCAGGATGACACCGGTAGCCGGGTCGATGCGTAGGACGAGGAAGGCGCTGGGCCGAGTGGCATCGGTCCAGGCGCCGAGGACGATGGTTCCGTCGGGAGCTTGGGAGACGGAGGCGGCAATCTGGTTACCAGGAAGGGTAAGTGGGAACTTACGAAGGAGTTGGAGGGAGGCCGGTTCGTATGACAGGAGTATTACATCGTAATCGACGCCCGTAAAGGAATAGCCTGCGACCCAGTGAGCAGAAGCGGTAACAAGAGAGGATGTCGCGAAGAAACCAGGCGGGAGTGGGGGCAGGGCGTTTTGGGCAAACAGGAAGCAAGGGAAGAGCAAGAATGCGGTACGGCTAAGGGCACCCATGGGAGATCCACAAAGGAAGTGCCCGGCAGGCGTCGAAATGCTCAGGAATTAATTGGTGGTAGTACGGCAGGGAGAGTTACCATGGGAGGTTAAGTCATGCAGCTTCGAGTACTTGCGTTCGTGCTGGCCGGCGGTAAGGGGACCCGGCTTTACCCATTGACGAAGGAAAGGGCCAAGCCGGCAGTACCTTTCGGAGGGCAGTACCGGATTATCGATTTCGTACTGTCGAACCTGGTGAATTCCGGAATTTATTCGACGTACGTACTGATCCAATTCAAGAGCCAATCGCTGTTGCAGCACTTGCGAGACGGGTGGGAGTTCACGGGGCTGTTGAAGAACCAGTTCATTATTCCGGTACCGGCGCAGATGCGGGCGGAGGAAGAGACCTGGTACCGCGGCACGGCGGATGCGCTTTTCCAGAACGTCAACCTGATCGAGCAGGCCGATCCGCACCTGGTGGTGATTTTCGGCGCGGACCACATCTACCGAATGAACATCCGGGAGATGGTGGAATTCCATGAGCGGAACCGGGCAGACGTGACGGTGTCGGCAATCCCGGTGGAGAAGGAGCATAGCCGCGAGTTCGGGGTGATCGAGACGGCTGCGGACGGGGCGATTTGCGGTTTTCATGAGAAGAACCCGAACGCGCCGACGATGCCGAGCGATCCGGAGCGGGTATATGCGTCGATGGGGAACTACATTTTCTCGACGCGGACGCTGCTGCGGGAGCTGTACGCGGACGCTGCCAATCCGAACAGCACGCACGATTTCGGGCGGGACATTCTGCCGTCGATGATCGGGCGATCATCGATGTACGCCTACGATTTCCAGACGAATACGATTCCGGGCGATCCGCCGAATGCGCCAATCTACTGGCGCGACGTGGGGACGATTGACGCCTATTTTGAGGCGAACATGGATTTGCGGAGCGTATCGCCGCAACTGAATCTGTTCAACCGCAAGTGGCCGCTGCGCACGTCGAGCTACGACGATCCACCGGCCAAGTTCACGTTCGACGACGAAGGCCGCCGTGGACACGCAATCGACTCGATTGTGGCGCCGGGAGCGATTCTATCGGGCGGCGCGACGCGGCGGAGCGTGATCGGCCGCGGGGTGAGGATTCACACGGGCGCGGTGGTGGAGGATTCGATCATCTTCGATAACTGCGACATTGGGCGACGGGCACACGTGCGGCGAGCAATTTTGGACAAGAATGTCCGCATCCCGGAAGACGCGAAGATCGGGTTCGATCCGGCGAGCGACCGGAAGCTGTACCACGTGACGGAGTCGGGAATTGTGGTGATCGAAGGGCGGCGGGGAGCGGTAGATATTTCGCAGATGCAGGTGTAGAAGCACCAGGCAAGAATAGCGGGACGCAACCTAAATTCGTTTGGAATGCCCGGGGCGAGCCTCGCGCGGTATCGACTTTTGGTTAGAGACTAATGGCCTGGCTCGACGCCGTTCGGGGCCAAACCAATAATCTGCCTTCCGTTCAGCAACTCTCTGCTCGCCCGTAACCTGCGCAGTCATTGGAAATCCACGGTTTACAAATCTGTACGTTTTTTTAATCGGGCGAAATGGGTGCGTTGCACGCTATTAGCTTGTACGGGTCGAGCTTGTGGGGAGCGTGCGCGGTGGAGGCGCGCGCTCCTGGACCGGCTGAAGGGGAATTACCAGATCGTCTCGATTGACGACGTCGTGATCCTGCCGTCGCGGCTGATCAGGGGTACCCCAAGATAGAGGGCGGTGGCGGCGATCATGCGGTCTGGCATATCGGGCACCTGATCGCGGGTCACCTGACGCATCGCGTCGACGATTTCTCCGGTAAATGGTATCTGTTCCAGGACGAAATCGGGATCTGACACCGCGATCCTAAGATCGTGATAGGCCGAAGCCGGTAATCGTTTCTTTTCGACAAGGTAGACGATCTCGGCCAGACTGATGGACGAGATGGCCACCTCGTTCCCAGCCGAAGCCACTTCGTCGATAAATCGCCTGGCGCGTACCGAAAGGCTCGGATTTTGGAGCAGATACCAGAGCGCCGTATGGGTGTCAGCGACCGCGACAATCATCTAGAAACGATCACCGAAACCCTGGAACATGTCGCGCCGGTTTTCGTCGATGTCTTCGGCTGATGGGCCCGGACCGTACTTGGCGAGTAACCCAAAACCAGACTTTTTGGCCCTCTTCGGTTTGGCTTTCTCTTCGCCGGCCAGTTGGGTGAGCCAGGCTTGGAGCGAGAGCCCCTGCGCCGCAGCCTTGGACTTCAGAGCGGAGGCTTGGTCATCGGGAAGTTCAATGATGGTCATGATTTCCTGGTACCTTGCGGCTCCTCTCTGATATCAGTGTATCTACAGAAAAGGCAACACGGTGCGGGTCCGTGTTAGGCGAGTAGTAGCTGCGGGGGCCACGTTGGGCTACGGGTGCCAGTGCAACGGACTGAGTGCGGCGGCTTCAATCGGGGTAGTGGAACGAGACCCGTCGTTGACACTCGGGCTCTGTATCGAGTTGGTAGAGAGGGGAAGGTTCGTGGCCGGTGAGGTACTGGGGAGCCAAAACGAAAAAGGGAGGGACATGGCCCTCCCTTTCAGATTCAAGCGTGAATTAAGGCTTAGTTGCCCTTTTTCATCTTCTCGCGAAGCTCTTTGAGGACGGCTTTGCGGGACAACTTGATTTTGTTGCCTTCGATGCCAAGGACTTTGACCTGGATCTGGTCGCCTTCCTTTAGCTCGTCTTTGACGTTCTTGACGCGATTTTCGCTGATTTCGGAGATGTGCAAGAGGCCGTCGGTGCCGGGGAAGATTTCGACGAAAGCGCCGAAGTCGACGATGCGGACCACTTTGCCCAAGTAGGTCTTGCCCACTTCGGCGACGGCACAAATCTCCTGGACACGGCGAACGGCTTCCTTGGCGGAATCGCCGTCGGTGGCGAAGATGTTGACCGTACCGTCGTCGGAGATGTCGATTTTGGTGCCGGTTTCTTCGGTGAGGGCGCGGATGTTCTTGCCGCCGGGTCCGATGAGTTCGCGAATCTTGTCGGTGGGGATGGTGAGGGTGTAGATGCGCGGCGCGTTGGGGGAGATTTCCTTGCGCGGTTCAGAGATGACGGCGACCATCCTGTCGAGGATGAAGAGGCGGGCCTGGCGAGCCTGCTCGAGGGCCTCGCGCATGACATCGGTGGTCACGTTAGGCACCTTAATATCCATCTGCAGGGCGGTAATGCCTTCGCGGGTACCGGCGACTTTGAAGTCCATGTCGCCGTAGTGATCTTCGGCGCCGGCGATGTCGGTGAGGACACCGTAGGAGTCGCCTTCCTTGACCAAGCCCATGGCGATACCGGCGACGGGAGCACTGATGGGCACACCGGCGTCCATCAGGCTGAGGGTGGCGCCGCAGACCGTGGCCATCGACGAAGAGCCGTTGGATTCGAGAATGTCGGAGACGATGCGGAGCGTGTAGGGGAACGTTTTTTCGTCGGGGATGACAGCGGAGATCGCGCGTTCGGCGAGAGCGCCGTGGCCGATTTCGCGGCGGCCGGGGCTGCGGAGGAAGGCCACTTCACCGACCGAGAAGGGCGGGAAGTTGTAGTGGAGCATGAAACGCTTGGAGGTAGCGCCATCGGGATCGAGCAATTCGATGCGCTGCTCATCTTCCTTGGTGCCGAGGGTGCAGGTGACGAGGGCCTGGGTTTCGCCACGGGTAAAGAGTCCGGAGCCGTGGGTACGGGGAAGGACGCCAACTTCGACGTCGATGTTTCGGATTTCGTCGAAGGCACGGGCATCGGGACGGCGGCGGTTTTTGAGAATTTCGTCGCGGAAGATGCGCTCTTTGAGGCGATCGAAGAGGTCGGCTGCTTCGCGCTTGGTGGAAGCGAGTTGATCGGCATCGGCGATGCCTTCAGTGGCGGCGGCGACGGCGCGGGCTTTCTGCTCGTCCACCTTCTTATAGCTGGCGAGTTTGCCGTGCTTTTTGGTGTCGAGCGCGTCGGTGAGGTCGACACGCACCAAGGCTTCGATCTTGCCGGCCAGTTCCTGGTCGATGGGCGGAGTGACGAATTCGCGTTTGGGTTTTCCGGCCTTGGCGATGAGTTCCTGGATACCGGCGATGAGGGTTTTGCAGGTTTGGTGGCCGAACTCGATGCAGCGGACCACATCTTCTTCGGCGACGCCCTTGCCGCCTGCCTCGACCATAACGATACCGGACTCAGTGCCGGCGACGATGATGGAGAAGTTGGCTTCACGCTCTTCGTCGTAGGTGGGGTTGGCGATCATGTCGCCGTTGACGAGGGCGACACGGCAACCGGCGAGGAGGTGATGGAAGGGGATGTCGGAGATGCCCAGAGCGGCGGCGGTGCCGACGATGGCGAGGGGGGCCGGATCGTTTTTGGGATCGGCGGAGAGCACCATGGCGATGACCTGTGTTTCGCACATGAAGCCTTCGGGGAACAGGGGGCGAATCGGACGGTCGATCAGGCGGCTGGTGAGGATTTCCTTTTCCGAGGGGCGGCCTTCGCGTTTGATGAAGCCGCCGGGGAACTTGCCGGCAGCATAGGTATATTCACGGTAATCGACCGTGAGGGGGAAGAAGGCCGCGCCGGGGCGAGGCTCTTCGTTGGCGCAGGCGGTGACGAGTACGACGGACTCGCCCATGCGGACAATAACAGCGCCATTGGCTTGCTTGGCAAGCTTTCCTGTTTCCAGGGTGATCTGTCGACCATTCTTGAGGTCGACCGTAACGGTATGAACCATCTCAATCTCCTTTAATCGCAAGCGATCAAGGGAGACAGCGGAGTAGAAGTGGACGGGCTAAAACGTGCGGAGGTGGGAGAATCGCCTAGCGGCGGATGCCCAGTTGTTCGATCAGCGTCTTGTACCGCTCCGGACTGTGGCGCTTCAGATAATCAAGCAAGCGACGCCGGCGGGCCACCATGAGGAGAAGGCCGCGGCGCGAGTGATGGTCTTTCTTGTTGGATTTGAAGTGTTCGGTCAACTGCACGATCCGATGGCTGAGGAGAGCCACTTGCACTTCTGGCGACCCAGAATCACTCTTGTGAGTCTTGTACTGCTTGATTATCTGCTGCTTAACCTCTGCCGCCAGTGCCATTCTAAACTACAAACTCCTCGTCTTCCTTTAATCTCGATTTTCTATACGATGACAGGATAACACACCGGCAACAGTAAAGTTGGCGGACATCGCGGCTGAGGCCAAAAATAACCTGTGCCGCCGCGAGGCAAGTGGGATCGGTCACCTGAAAAGGCAAGAGGCCTCTTCGCAGACTCGGAAGAACCTTTTTACTATAGCAGTTTCGGGGCGAGGCGGTGATGGAGGCGGGGGGGACGGCTGGGGGTGAGGGAACAGAGGGGTAGTCGACTAGCCTCGGCCGACGAAGGGCATCTTGGTGGCCATGATGGTCATGAACTGGACGTTGGCGTCGAGCGGGAGGTTGGCGATATATAAGACCATTTCGGCCACGTGACGCACGTCCATACGGGGTTCTACTTTGCGGGAGCCGTCGGCCTGGAGCGCACCGACTTCCATGCGGTGGGTCATGTCGGTGGCGGCATTGCCGATGTCGATCTGGCTGCAGGCGATGTCGTACTTGCGGCCATCGAGGGAGAACGACTTGGTCAGGCCGGTGATGGCGTGCTTGGTGGCGGTGTAGGCGACGTGGTTCGGGCGGGGCGTGACCGCGGAGATCGACCCATTATTAATGATGCGGCCGCCGCGGGGGACCTGTTCTTTCATTAAACAGAAGGCGGCCTGCGCGCAGAGAAATGCGCCGTTGAGATTGACGTTGACGACGGTAGACCAGGCTTCGAAGGTCAGGTCCTCGATAGGCGTTCCGGCCGTGCTGACGCCGGCGTTGTTGAACAGAACATCGAGACGGCCGAATTCGTTTTTGATTCGATGAAAGAGCGCGGCGACCTGATCGGGCCGGCTGACGTCGCAAGCGATGGGTAAAATGGTGCCGCCACGGGGAGCCGCTGAAGCGGCGGTCTTTTCGAGTTCGGCAATGCGGCGGCCGGCGACGACCACGTCATATCCGGCGCCTTGAAGGGCAAGGGCGGAGGCGCGACCGATACCGCTGCCGCCCCCGGTGACAAGTGCAATCCTCTGTAGCATGAACAGACCGGCAAGAGACCCACGACCAGTGTAGCTTAGTACTTGCGTTGGGAATGATGGTGACGTATGCGGCGTGTAGCTATCGGCGATTGGCCTTGCGCCTTCCGCCTTGCGCCGTCAGCGGATTGGCTGGCCGTGACAGATCAACTTGGCTCCATTGCGGGGGTGAGCGCGATATGCGGGGTGTGACTCGGGGTGGTGAGCGCGCGTGGGGTGGCTTTGGGGGGGCTTCGCGTGGGGCAACGGGTCGCTTACGGAAGACGAAGAGGCCGACCGGGAGGTCGCGTTGTGAACGTAGACGTTCGCCCCACACGGGGGAGGTTCGTTTGGGTGCAACGGAGAGGGTGATTGGGGTTCAGTGCGCCGGCCGGGTCGCTGACGCTCCCACTCCGTTTCGGGAGGCGGCGGTTGGGGCGATCGGGGCAGGATGGACCGCGGGCTTACGCGCCGCGGTTCGGTTGTGGGGATCGTGCGATCGCTGACGAATTGCTGGGTACATGGGGTCAGTGCAACGCGAGGTGGGGGGTGCCTTCGTCCGGGCCGAGACCCGCGCCCTTACGGGATTGAGAAAAAATGCGGCCCGCGCCCTTACGGGACTGAGAAAATATAGGGCCCGCGTCCTTACGGTTGCGGTTCTGTTTCCGGAGCAGTGCGTCTTTGCAATGGTTTACCGGACCCGGGACGCGGTGCTGAATCGCATTCAGCGGATTTTTCTCACGCCCTTACGGTTGCGGTTCTGTTTCCGGAGCAGTGGGTGTAGCGGTGCTAAATCGCATTCAGCGGGTTATTTCTCACGCCCTTACGCTCGGGCTCAGGGTCGGGTTGGGTAGCGCCGGCCGGGTCGCTGACGCTCCCGCTTCCATGAGAGGGCCGGTGGTTGTCAAGCAGGAAATTTAGTTTTTTGTAGTTTCATTTCGGAATGCTGCGGACTC
>JADLDI010000122.1 GCA_020846745.1 Bryobacterales bacterium
AACATGGCTTGTCCACCGCCAACATCATCGTCTCAGCAGACGAGCGCCCCTTCTTCGACCAGATGGAAGCCGAACTGCGAGACGAAATCCTCCCCGCCGGTCCCCTCGAACACTTCGCCTTCCAGCGTCTCATCACCGCCAACTGGCAAATCGAACGCTGCCGCCAACGCGAAGCCGCCCTCCGCGCCCAAGAATCCCCCCATCCAAACCAAACTCAAAACGAAGCCAACTTGGAAAAGGTCCACCGCTACTACCTCCGCTGGGAAGGTTCCTACAAGTCCGCCCTCCGCGAGATCCGCATGCTCCAGACCGACCGTGGCATCCAGCAGATCTCCAACGGAAACCCGCCCGACGAGTTCGCTCCGCTCGCGGATGTCCCCAAAATTGATAGCTTTGCGAGACGAATTGCCAAGGCGCCGCTGACCCTCGACGACAACATCCGTCACGCCCTCTCCACCCAAAACGCCATCCTCACCCTCGAAAGTCAAATCCGCGAAAAAGGCGTCGTGCCCGTCTCCGGCCACCGCTACGTCAAAACCGCCCAATCCGCAGCCACAACCCAAACCAAATCAACAACTTGCGAGACGAAATCCCCACATCCTCCGCAAGTCGGCCGCAACACCCCCTGCCCCTGCGGCTCCGGCCAAAAGTACAAGCGCTGCTGCGGCGTCAACGCGCCCCCCATCCTCAACAACGCCGCGTAGTCGTCACCTTCTTTCTCCTGACTTCTTGCTTCTGACTGCTAAGCTTTTTAAAATCAGCAGTTTGCGAAACGAACCCAGTCCTGCCATCGGGCGGCATGTTCCATCTTCCAAACCCATCAGACCAGTATTTAAAGATCCGAAACCGGTCCAACTTGCAGCAACTCAGTTTCCAAATCGTTGTGATACGATGATCGCTTCGTTACCATAACCGGTTTCCGCTCCGTTGTCGCGGAAGCGGAGGCCTGGAAAGGGGCTCAACCAGCTTGAAAGTCTACGACGGCAACGACATCCGGAACGTGGCCCTGATCGGCCACCTGAATAGCGGAAAGACCTCCCTCACATCGGCGATGGCTTATACCAGTGGAGCCACCAACCGCCTTACGCGGGTGGATGAAGGCAACACCCTCACCGATTACGACGAAGAAGAGATCAATCGTAAGATCACCATCTCTAGTGCCATCGCCGCACTCGAGTGGAAGAAGACCAAGATCAACCTGATCGATACTCCGGGTTTTAATATCTTCACCAATGAAGTGAAGCAGACCCTCATCGCTGCGGAAGCCGCGCTCGTAGTCGTTGACGGCGTGGCAGGCGTCGAAGTCCAGACGGAAAAAACCTGGGCGATTGCGGAAGAGTACGGTCTCGGCCGCGCCATCGTTATCAACAAACTCGATCGCGAACGGGCCGACTTCGAACGCACCCTCGAGTCCATCCACGAGCGGTTCGGCCGCCACGCCGTACCGATCCACCTTCCCATCGGCAAGGAACGGGATTTCAAAGGCGTTGTCGATCTCGTCACAATGAAAGCCTTCCTCTATTCGCCCAATGGCGACGGTAAGGCCAAAGAAACCGACATCCCCGCCGATATGATGGAAGCCGCCCAGCAGGCGCACGAAGTTCTGGTCGAAGCGGTCGCCGAGGGTAAAGACGAACTCATGCAGGAGTTCTTCGACACCGGCACGCTGCCGGCCGAACATATCCGCGACGGTATTCTCGACGAAATGCGCGAAGGTCAGGTCTTCCCGGTCCTCTGCGCTTCCGGCTTCACTAACATTGGTATCGACCATCTGCTCGACTTTTTAGCCGAGTACATGCCCGCACCCACCAAGCACGCTCCCGTCAAAGCCACCCTCAACGGCCAGGAAGTCGAACGCCCCATCTCCCCCGAAGGTCCCGCATCATTATTTGTATTTAAAACAGTCGCGGACGTCTTCGCAGGCCGCGTGAGCTATTTCAAGGTGATGTCCGGCGTGCTCAAGAACGACCAACACCTATTCTGCGTGCGTACCAATACCGACGAACGGCTGGCCCACATCGGCGTCCTGCAAGGCAAAACCATCGTCCCGGTCACCGAACTCCGCGCGGGCGACATCGGCGCGGTTGCCAAGCTAAAAGACACCCTCACCGGCGACACCCTGGCTGAAAAGTCGATGCTGATCACCTACCCGCCTGTCAAGTTGCCGGAACCATCCATCGCCTACGCCATCCAGGCCAAGACGCGCAACGACGAAGATCGTATGGGCAACGGCATCGCCCGCATCCTCGAAGAGGACTCTTCTCTCCGCTTCTACCGCGATCCGCAAACCAAAGAGTTCCTGCTCGCCGGCAGCGGCCAGCAGCATGTCGAAATCATCGTCTCGAAGCTAAAGCGCCGTTATAACGTTGATGTCGAACTTCGTGCTCCCAAAATCCCCTATCGCGAAACCATCCGCGGCAGTGCCGACGTCCACGGCCGCCACAAGAAACAAACCGGCGGTCACGGCCAGTTCGGCGACTGCCGCATCCGCATGTCCCCGCTGCCCCGCGGCGGCAAGTTCGAGTTCGCCAACGAAATCTTCGGCGGCGCCATCCCGCGCCAGTATGTGCCGGCCGTCGAAAAGGGCATCCTCGAAGCAGCCGAACGCGGCTTCGTCGCCGGGTTCCCGGTGGTCGACTTCAAGGTAGTCCTCTATGACGGTTCGTACCACGACGTCGACTCGAACGAACTCTCGTTCAAACTCGCCGGACGCAAAGCCTTCCGCCTCGCCATGGAGCAGGCCAAACCCGCCTTGCTGGAACCCATTATGAACGTCGAAGTCCAGGCCCCCGTCGAATACGCCGGCGACCTCATGGGCGACTTCAATTCCCGCCGTGGCCGCGTTTCCGGTATGGACACCAAAGGCGCCACCCAGATCATCCGGGCCCAGGTCCCCATGTCCGAAATGCTCACTTATCAGAACGACCTGACCTCCATGACCCAGGGCCGCGCCTCCTTCACCATGGACTTCGACCATTACGACTACGTGCCCCAGCAGCAGGCCGACAAAATCATCGCCGCCGCAAAGGCCGCACGTACCGGCGAAGAGGAAGAAGAAGAGTAACCAGTTTTCCCACAACCTCGACCCAAAGGCACCGTTCGCCCTCCCCCGGCTGACGGTGCCTTTTACTACAATGGAGTAGTGAACCGTCTTGTCTTAATTCTGGTGGTAGTCGCGCCGTTGCAAGCGCAGTTCACCGAACTCGCCACCACAGACGACGGTAGCCGGTTATTGTTCTCGTCCACGCTCACCCTGACCACCGCTGCCGCCGAATACCCCGAAAACCGCATCTTTCAACTCACCAGACCCAACACCATCCAGTTATTCGCCGAGCGTGGACCAAAGGCCAACACGTCCTCGTTCGGTACCGGTGACGGCGCGCGACACCCGCAGGTCTCGGGCGACGGATCGCTGGTCGCGTTCACCCTTGGCGGCACCTGTGAATCCGAGCCGCCCTGTCAATCTCCCGTCACCCGAACCATCCTGCAAGGTCCCGCTGCCGAGGCGTCCTTCAACTCCGATTCAGCATTCCTCAGCCGCAATGGACGGTATCTCCTGTTCACGAATCCGCCCGGACCGCCACCCGCCAACATCACCGCCCCGTCCCTGCTCCGCGACCTCCAAACTGGCAAAGTTGAGGAGATCCCGTCACTGGGTGGTGGGACGCCGATCCGCCGCCCTGTCGCGTCAGACGGGACGGTTCTAACCCAACAGGTGTTTCCAGCGTTATGGAAAGCTGGCAGTTCCAGATTTGTAAGATTACCATCACCGATTTGGTACTCGCTATGGGGTATTAGCGACAATGCACGGATACTCCTGTACTTTCGCTTTGAACCTGACTCCTATGACCCGAATTCCAAGTACAAACTAATTGCTCACAATTTGCTAACTGACGAGGAATCGGTGATCATCTCTCGACCAATATCGGGTGGTCCCATAACCGTCCTCGGCCTCAGCAACGACGGGTCGCACGTCTTCTTCCGATCCACCGACGATTACGCCTCCGGAAAGGCTTGGATCAGTCCCACATCGAGCCCACAACCGATTCCGGTAACCCTGAATGACGGTGAACTGGTCACCGAAGGCACCCTCAGCGGCGATGGGCATTGGGCATTCGCCGTCACTACCAAAGGCCGACTGGTGAAGGTCGATGCGTCCACTGGATCGGTGGTAGAAACGCTAATCCCGTCCACTCCCTACATCGGCAGTTTGACAGCCGCCGCGCCCGGCTCCTTCATGTCCCTTAACGGCGCTGGTCTTGAGAATGCGCAACTGCTGCTAAACGGATCACCAGTCCCGATCTTCCGTACGACACCGACAGCCATCGACCTGCAGATACCCTGGGAAGTTCAAGTCCCCGCGATGGCCACCGTTCAAGTCGTGCCCGGGTCCGAGTCGCCCTTCCACCAGAACCAGCGCGTGTTCATCTCGTCGATGGCGCCACGCTTTGACTTCCGCCCCATCCGCCCCGACTTCAGCGGCTACTTCACCCCTGGTCCTGGCGATGACTTCGTGCTTTACGCCACCGGACTCGGCAGCGTTGATGGCTCACTCGCCACCGGCCAACCCACACCCGCCGACCGCCTCTACCGCATTACCGGCGAGTTCCGTTGCCGCTTCTTCCCCTATGACTCGGATGCCGAACTGCTCTTCGCCGGCCTTGCCCCCGGTTACACCGGCATCTACCAACTCAACTTCCGCCTGCCGAATCAACCCGGCGCCACACGCATCACCGGCGGATCCTGTAATTACGGCACAAACGGCTCCGGCGGGAACATCGGCTTTGCCACCCTCGGCAACCGGTAATCACCGCTGCCCGGTTACCGCATCGCGATTGCGCAGCCACCACTGTTTCCAGAACGAGAAGTAATCGTCTAGTTGCGCCGCCTGCTCAGGCGTTCCGCCCATCCAGCAGTTGGTCAGCTAGTGCTGCTTGTTCGACAGGCGACCCGGCTAGCCAAGGCAGAGCAGCGCCCAGTTCGTTCGCGACCGAGGCTGCCGCGAAAAGCCCCAACCGCCCACGAGGAGCTGCCTCGGGCACTGCGACGACAGCCAAGTTGAGTTCCCCAAAACCTGACGCGCGCGGAACGATCGAATAAGCTCCGCCGTCTTTCTTTAGGAACCAAATGCCGTAGAGTTTCTGTGCGGGTGTAACCATCGCCGGCGCAACAAACGCGGGCTTGCCTTCCAGCGTCGCCCCGATCTCAACGCCTGGAGTCATATCTCCTTTCAACACACGGTCGACATGCAATACGACATTGCTTACCGACCGGGTGCCTGAGGTCGACACCGTTCCGCTCCGAACTCCCCCGACAACGACGAAATCCGCTTCTTCGATCTGCTGCGCTAGATTAGGGCCCGGTATCAATCCACCGGGCATAGGCGAGACCAGCACAATGACAAGCAACACTACCGCAAGACGGCCCACGACGCTGTAGACGCACTGCCATCGTGTGAAGTTCCGGGATGCTCCAATAAGCATTCCCTGCCGACCCGGCTGCTCCCGGCTGCTACCGCCAGGCCGAACCCCGATATAATCGAGGGCAGCCGGTCAGCCCCGCTGCGATCGGCCCTGGGCAGTCCGTTTCGACAATTAAGTTCTCCATGACGTTCCGCGTACGCTTCGTCTCCTCGTTACTCGCCTGGCCTCTGCTGGCCACGGCCGAACCTGCGGCAACCTTCCAGAAATACTGCGTGTCCTGCCACGGCCAAGGCACTGGGACCGCTGGCATCAATCTGAACAAGATGCTCGCGGAACCCTCCATGGCCGGTAACTACCGCGATTGGCGCAAGGTGGTCGACGTTCTTACGGAGAACCGGATGCCGCCCGCGAAACTGCCGCAGCCATCCGTGGCCGAACGCGACGAAGCCACTCGTTGGGTCCGCGCCACTCTCGACAAACAGGCCAAAGCCAACGAGGGCGACCCCGGCGCGGTCACCGTCCGCCGCCTCACCTCCGCCGAATACGCCTACGCCATCCAGGACCTCACCGGGCTCGACCTTAACATTGAGCGCGACTTGGTCAACGACGAAGTCGGCGGCGAAGGCTTCACGAACTTCGGCGACGTCCAATTCATGCAGGACGCGGGCGTCGAACGTTATCTCGAAGCCGCCAAGCGCGTAGCCGACCATGCCGTCATCGGTACCGGCCCACTCACCTTCTTCACCGATGCCGGCAAAACCGGGTTCGAACTGTCCGCCATTGCCCGCATCAAAGCTATTTACGACGCCAACGGCTACCGCACTGTCTCCGGCGAAGGCGGCCGTCCCTTCGGCCTCCACCGCTTCGGCAAGGCGTTCTATGTCGCCTGGCGCTTCCGCCATCGTGCGGCGCTCGGCGAACCCGCTGCCACCCTCGCCAAGCTCGCCACCCAGGAGAACATTCAGCCCCGCTTCGCCCAGCATATCTGGACCGTCCTCAACACTCCGACCCTCCGCTATCCATCGTCTGAAGCCGCCGCCCGCTGGCGTGCCCTGCCCGCCCCGGCCACGGCTGTCGACCCAACCCAAATCCGCGCTAAATGCGAAGAAATCCAGAAGTACCTAGTAACCTGGCCAAGCTGGTTGTTCGCCCGGGGCGACCTGGCTGCCGGCGGCGCCGGTGACGAACGGCCCCTCGAATTCAGCGACGCTTCGCTCAAAGCCACGCCTAGCCATCACTTCCGCTTCTTTCGCGGCGCCCGCGGCGGTGGTGACAAACGTGCCCGCATCCAGCCCGGCGGCACGGCTCGCATTTATCTTGATGCCCAAGTCGCAAACCCTACCGACACGACTAAGCCGGTAATCCTCTGGCGCAACGGTTCCATCATCTTCCGTCCGCCAGGATCTGCGCCGCCCCGCCGCGGCAGCGCCCCTGACAACTTACCGCGTCACCCTCTCAACACCGTGGTAACTCCGGAATCGGCCGCCGAACTCCGCTTCGGCACGAGCCCCGACGGATCCGAACTCGGCCCTAACGACTTCGCTTCCAGCGGGCCGATCTCGTTCGAGGTTAAAGTGCCCGACGGCGTCACCGTATTCGAGGTCGACATTGAAGCCGCTCTCGGTCACGACCGTAACCAGATGTTCCGGATTACCCTTTCTGACAAACCCGGAGCCGCCACCGCCGCCGTCCCCGTCTGGGGTTTAGTTGGCGATCCCGACAGCGCCGGATATAAGAAGTGGAAAGCCGGCGTCCTTGAATACGCGCGCCTCCTTCCACCAAACTCCCACGGCGAACCCACGCCCGCCGACAAAGACCCCATTCCCGCTCCCTTCGACAACACGTACAACGTCCCGGAACACGACGAGTTCATCGTGAAGGTGAAGTATCTCCGTGACGACCGGTTCCTGGTCGAAAACATGCTCTCCCCGTCGGACCGCGTCAAACTCGACGCCGCCTGGAACGACTTACTTTCCTCCTTCGAATATCACGACGCTTGGATTACTTTACTTGCCAAGAAACTTAAGGTCGATCTCAACGGCAAGACCGTCAAGGATTTCGACGACACCCTCCTGGCGACCCTGCCGGCCGATTTCCAGAATTACGCGCGTCCCATCCGTGACGAGTACCGCCGCGTCATGGCCGCCCGCAAAGCCGCTGAACCGCGTCACCTGGAAGACTGTCTTCGCTTCGCCACCCTTGCCTGGCGCCGCCCGCTGACTCCCGCCGAAACGCACCGGCTCCGCGCGTTCTACACCTCCGCACTCACTCTCGAAAACGACCATTCGAAAGCTGTCCGCGCCCTCATCGCGCGCATCCTTGTCTCGCCGGCGTTCCTTTACCGCACCGAACCGGCCCCGCAGCAGACGGCCCTCCGCCCCCTCACCAATTGGGAAATGGCCTCTCGCCTCAGTTTCTTTCTCTGGTCTTCGATCCCCGACGAGGAACTCAGCCGCGCCGCTGCCGCCGGGCAACTTACCACTCCTCAGCAAGTCGAAAAGCAAGTCCGCCGGATGTTAGCCGACCCCAAAGCCCGACGGTTCTCCGCGGAATTCTTTGGCCAGTGGCTCGGCTTCTACCGCTTTGACGAGTTTCGCGGGGTCGACCGCACGCGCTTCCCGGAGTTCACCGAAGACGTCCAGACCGCCATGTACAACGAGGCGGTCTCCTTCTTCGACCACATCCTGCGCAATCGCCGCCCCATCCGCGAAATCCTTCACGCCAATTACACCTTCCTCAACCAACCGCTCGCCAAGCACTACGGCATCAAAGCCGAGGTAACTCCGGCCGACCTCAAGTTAGTCGACAACGCCAATTCGTTCCAACGTGGCGGCTTGTTACGTTTAGGCGCCGTTCTCACCGCCACCTCCGCCCCTCTTCGCACCAGTCCCGTCAAGCGCGGCGATTGGCTCCTGCGTCGCATTCTCGGCACACCTACGCCGCCGCCCCCCGCCAACGCCGGTTCCATCCCCGCGGACGAAAAGCTATTTGGTGGGCTGAGCCTCCGCGAGAAGTTACTAGCCCACCAACGGAACGCGACTTGTGCCGGATGCCACTCTCGCATCGATCCTCTCGGCTTTCCCCTCGAACGCTTCGATGCCGTCGGCCGCTGGCGCGACAAATACTCCGACGGTAAGCCGATCGACGATGTAACTATGCTCGGCAAGCAGGAGGTAGCTGGTATTGACGGCCTCATCAACTATTTCGACTCCCGTCAGGACCAGGTCCTGCGGACCATCTCAAACAAGTTACTAGGCTACGCGCTCGGCCGGACGATCCAGTTATCCGATCAGCCCTTGATTGACCGCATGGTTATTGGTGGCCCGTCGGCCACCTTCACGGATCTCGCTGCCCAGATCGCAACCAGCCGCCAGTTCCGCAACCGTCGCGAAACCGTCTTACCCGGACCTACTCCCAGCAAGACCCAGCAGCCTTCGACTCAAACCAGCTCAGCAGGTGGACAATGAAGAATCCCATGAACCAGATCAATCGCCGGAACTTCCTCCGTGGCGCGGGTGTCGCCCTCGCGCTCCCCTGGATGGAATCGGCGAAAGCCGCCCCTGCCAAACCACCGCTGCGCTTCGGTTGTATCTTTTTTTCAAACGGTGTCGAACCCATCCACTGGTGGGCGAAAGGCAGTGGCGCCAACATGCAGCTCGGCCTGGTGCTCGAGCCAATGCTGCCCCATCGCGAAGATATCGTCTTCCTCAAGGGTCTTTATAACCAGACCGCCGTCGCCTCCACCAGCCCCCACCTCGGCCGCATGCCCAACATGCTCTCGGGCGCGACCGTCTCGCTTGACCCCGCCGTTATCCGCGTCGGCGCCACCATGGACCAGGTGCTTTCGCAACGCATCGGCAACCAAACCGCTATTCCCAGCCTCGTCCTCGGCATCGAACCCAACGAACTCCGCCTCGAGGACGGTTTGTCGATGATCTACGGCTCGTCCCTTTCGTGGGCCTCCCCCGGCAAGCCTGCCACCAAGGAGATCTACCCCGCCCGCGTCTTCGATCGGCTGGTCGGCGACGGTAAAGGCCGCCAACTCGACCGCAGCATTCTCGACGCTGTCCTCCAGGAATCTCGCGACCTGCGGCCGAAGGTCAACGCATCGGACCGCCGCAAACTCGACGAGTATCTCGAATCCATCCGCGACATCGAGAAACGCCTCGAACGTGCCGGCAAAGACGACCGCTTAGAGGGTTGGCGCCCCACCCTCAAAGAGCCGAACATGGAGCGCCCCACCGAAACGCTCCCCCAGAATGTCCCCGATCATATGAAGCTGATGCTCGACTTAGTCGTGCTCGCCTTTCAGATGGATAAAACGCGCATCGCGACACTGATGCTGAACAACGACCTCTCGCAGATGAACTTCCGCTTCCTCAAAGGCGTCGAAGGCGCGCTCCACTTAGACCTCACCCATAACGGCAAAGCCCCCAAAGCCGAAGCGATGTATCTCCGGACCAACCAGTATCACGTCGAGCAGTTAGCCTACATCGTCGACCGCATGAAGAAGATCGACGAAGGCGGCCAGACCCTCTTCGATAACTCGCTCCTCCTGTTCGGTTCGAACCTGTTCGACGGCGACGCCCACAGCGCCGACGAAATGCCGCTCATCCTCGCCGGCCGCGCCGGTGGAGCCCTCAAAACCGGCCGCATCCTCAACTACATGGCCAAAGGCGACGACGCACGCCGTGCCTGCCGCCTGTACCTCTCCATCATGGAGAAAATGGGCGTCCAACTCGCCCACTTCGGCGACGCCGATAAGCCGCTTGAAAACCTCTGGTCCGGCGAAGTCTGAGCGCCGGACGGCAGAGGCCGGTGAGTGGATAAAGTAGTCATCGCGGATACTTCACCGCTTAACTATTTGCTTCTGTTTGACTGCGTAGAGGTGCTTCCGCAACTGTACGGTAACATCACGGTGGAACGCCATCGACCGAGCCGTTGAGTGGACGTTTCCACTACACCCGTTCAATCAGATCTGTAATTCGTTTTAGTCTTACAACCCCAAAATCCGCCGGACATTCCCGCTGCGGATCTTCTCCTTCACCGCCGCCGGAACATCCAGGATCTCTAACTTAGTAATCGCCGGGTCCGGATAGTGGAACGGCATGCCCGTCCCGAACACAACCCGATCCTCGCCTAAGTTCTCCACTAACTTACCCACTTCATTACTAATCTCCACCGCCAGCAAACTGATCTCGATCGCGTAATTGGGCGGCAGCCCATTGTTCTTCTGCCCCAAAATCGACCCGCCCAGTCCCGGACCGTTCATCACAATGAACTTCGCCTGCGGAGCCGCCTTGATCGCCGCCGCGATCTCCACGGGCGACACATCCGCAATATCCACCAGCCAGCTTTGTTGCCGCCTATCTTCCACCCGCACCGGAATCGTGATCGCCATCCCCCGCTCCGTTGCCGCGTGGATCAACTCCATCGCCGCCGGATCGGTCAACTTGTAGTTGTGCCAGTGCGGATACATGCGCAGCGCCTTCATCCCCCACTTCTCGTGGCATTCTTTCAGATCGTCGCGCCATCCGGCATAGCCGGGATTCAACACGGCGCCGCCAATCAGCCGGTCGCGATGCTCGCGGATATCGGCCGCCACCTCCTCGTTACCCGAATGGGCGCTCCGATACGTAATCGCTGAAGCGCTCGACACCACCGCCTTCTCGATCCGCTTCTTATCCATCAGCCTGAGTAACTGGCCGGCGGTATTATGCCGTAACTGCCGGAAGGCGAAGTGCCCTAAGTACGCATTCACATCGATCATCGCGATCCACCTCGCCGCGCCAAAATCTTCTGCATGTTCGCCCCGGCGATCTTCTTCCGATCGGCCTCGCTGATATCCGCGCCGCGCATACGTCCTACGCTCGCCGTCATCGACATATCGCAGGCAAATAGCAACCGGTCCGCGCCGATGGTTTGCGCCGCTTTCTCCAGCACGCCTTCGTCAATCACGCTCCCGCTCGTGTCCAGGTAAATAGTCGGCGCATTCTTCAGCGCTTTCAACTCCCACTCCCAATCGCCGCCGCCGCAAATATGCGCGCAGATGATCATCGCCTCCGGATAGCGCTTGCCTAACTCCGCGAAATCGGCCCCATCGCTAATGCGCGGCTGTGGCGAGGGCAGCCATGTGGTGTGCCCGGCGTGGTGCAACACCGGGATCTTCATCTCGATCGCCAACTCGATAATCGGAAACACTACCGGCTCGGTGCACTTGTAATCGTTATACAGCTTAATGCCGATGAAGCCGCGATCCATCGACCGCTTCATTTCCTCCAGCGCCGGTTTCCCGTAGCCCGGGTTGATCGTGCAATAACCCAGCACGCGTCCTTTGAACCGGGCCATTTCTTCCGCCAGCCAGTCGTTACACACCCGGATGTTTTCGTGGCGCATCGGCCGCTCTAAAGGCAGAATCGAGCAACACACCTGCTCGATGCCCAACTTGTCGCACGCGTCGATCACCGCCCGGTCCGCTTCTTTCCAATCCGGACGCGAGCGGTGGAACAGATGCGAATGCGCATCGATCACCTTTGCTCCGCCCCAGTCCAGTCCCGCGCCGGACACCATCCCGGCCGATCCCGCCGCGGTGGCCGTCGCTGTCGCCGTAGCCAAAAATGTTCGCCGTTTCATGATTCCTGCGTAAACAACGTCAGCCCGTTTACGCCTGTCCTTTCGATATGAACGCTTACTACGGTAGCGCAGCACAGCGGCCTCCGCTCACGGCACAATTCAGCCGCACACCCCGAGGTCCGAAATTGCCCGCAACTGGACTGATTCCACGGCCTTGTCATACTTCCCAGGTGGTATCATTGGAGCGATGCCGGAAGGATACCTACCCATCTTTCTTTTCCTGGCTCTCGCCATCGCTTTCCCCGTTGTAGCTATTGTTGCCGCAAAGCTCGTGCGCCCGTCCGCGCCCGCGCTCACCAAGCTTGAGGCTTATGAATGCGGCATCAAGGCTGTCGGCACCTCCCGCGGCCGCTACACGGTGCGTTTCTATATCATTGCCATCCTGTTTGTCATCTTCGACGTCGAGACCATTTTCCTTTTCCCCTGGGCGGTCCGCTACCGCCAGCTTGGTTGGTTTGGGGTTGCGGAAGTCGCCGTCTTTTTGGCTATTCTCGTCGTCGGTTATCTCTGGGCTTACAAAAAGGGCGCCTTGGAATGGGTTTGATTTCAAAGAAACTTCTCGTTTGCTCCTCCTTTCTTTTTATTGTTTCTCCGCTATTCGCGGTTCCTAAGCTTCGCTTAAGCGATACCGTCATAGGACCGGTTACCGTGACGCAAGGAAGTTCTCCCGCGGCGCAGGACATTGAGGCCTTTGCTCCCGCCGTCGGCGGTGGAGACTTGAATACGGAGACTTCCAGTCTTCGCCTCACCACCGCATCCACAGCCAACTGGGTTACTGCCACCGTCGGTAGCCGTCGTGCCTGTTCGAAACGCGAAGGCGATTGCCTTCCCATCAGGTTCACGTTCGCCACCCAGCAACTGCAAACCGGCCGCTACAGCGCGACGGTTACTGTCTCTGACCCGAACGCGGTCGACGCTCCGCAGAATGTGCTGGTTATCGTTCAGGTCGGTGGCGGTGTCCCCGCTTCCATCGATTTCTACCTCCCGCCCGGCGGGTCCGCTCAGCGCGAGTTTGTCACCAACAGCCGGGTCTCCGGCGCCGCCACCACCCAAAGCGGCGGCGATTGGTTAACGCTCGTCCTCGGCGGCGCAGGCAGCTTCGATTTCGTTCAGCCATACACCATCAACGCGAAGCCCCCGGCCACCCTCGCCGAAGGCACCTACCGCGGCACCGTCTCGTTGCGCAATTCCGCTTTCGCGGGTGACAACAAGGATGTTGCCGTCACGCTGCGCGTCACCAACAGCCCTATCGCCGCCTCCAATACCGACCGGCTGCGCGTGCGCCTGGCCCAGAACTCCACCACAGTCGACCGTACGGTTCTGATCTACAACGGTGGAAAGGGCGCCCTTACCGTCAGCGAAGCCACTGCCACCACCGAAGCGGGCGGCAATTGGATGAAGACCGTTCAGATCGCCGGTACCAACTACTTCACCACCACCTTCTCTACGGAAGGCGTAAGCCCCGGTATCTACAAAGGCAACCTGGCTTTTGCCACTAACGGTGTCAACGGGACAGTCAACGTTCCCGTCGAATTTGAAGTTGTCCCGCAAGGTCCCGCGGGCATCCGCTTGAACGGCGTGCAGGATATCGCAGCCTTCCAGGAAGGCGACGTCCTCGCCGCCGGTATGATCGTGGCCGCCTTTGGCGAACAGCTCTCTTATGAGAAGCCCGCCGTCAACACCTCCACCACACAACTGCCCACCACGTTGGGCGGTGTACAGGTGTTTGTCAACGACAAGGCGGCGCCGCTGTTCTACACCTCTTACGATCAGGTCAACTTCCTCGTTCCCGTCGATACGCCCGAAGGCGAAGGCGCCATCCGCATCGATCGCGGCGGCCAGCGCGGCAACACCATCTCCGCCCGCTTCAAGCGTGCCGTTCCTAAGCTTCTGCGGCTGCAGTTGCGCAACATCGGCATCGTCATCCCCGAACCCCGCGACTATTACGCCATCGCCGTCAACGCCTCCGACGGTACGCTGTCGCTCCCGCGCGAATTCAACATTCCCGGGTCGCGGCCGTCGAAGCCCGGTGAAGTAGTCGTCCTGTTCGGTATCGGCTTCGGACCTACCACACCCACGGTCGCCAGTGGAGCCGTGGCGCCGTCCAATCCGCCGGCCGTCGTAAATTCCGACCGCAAGACCGTCTTCTTCGGCGCCCTCGCCCTCAACAGCGGCGCTCCGCAAGAGGCCGCTTTTGTAGGCCTCGCCCCCGGGTTTGCCGGACTCTATCAAATCAACGTCGTGGTCCCGGCCAACTCGCCCAAGGGCGATGTTCCAGTCCGCGTTCAAATGGATACCGCGGCTAGCGAATACGGCTTCATCGCCGTCGAGTAAATGTCCAGCAGCCGGCTCTATTACAACGATTGTTACCTGAGCCGGTTTCGCGCTTCGGTCACACACTCGGAAGGCGATGCGGTCTATCTGGATCGCACCGCCTTCTACCCCACCTCCGGCGGCCAACCCTTTGACCTTGGCGACATCGGCGGCATCGCCGTCCTCGACGTCATCGAAGAAGAAGATCGCGTCCGCCACGTCCTCGCCTCTGCCTTGCCGCCCGGCGAATACGACTGCGCCATCGATTGGACCCGCCGCTTCGACCATATGCAGCAGCATACGGGTCAGCACCTGCTGTCGGCCATCTTATTCGAAACCTTCGGCTACCCCACCGTCAGTTTCCACCTCGGCCAGGAAACCTCCACCATCGATATCGAGGCCTCGGCGCTCTCGCCGGAACAACTCCGCGAAGCCGAACGCCGGGTCAACGAAATCGTCTTCGAAAATCGACCGGTTACCATCTCCTATCACGACGCTTCAGACGACAGCCTTGGGCTGCGCAAAGCCAGCGAACGCTCTGGCATACTCCGTGTCGTCTCCATCGAAGGCGTCGACCGCAGCGCCTGCGGCGGTACCCACGTCCGCTCCACCGCGGAAATCGGACCCGTCCAGATCCGCCGCCTCGACAAGATCCGGCAAACCATTCGCGTCGAATTCATCTGCGGCTGGCGGACCGTTCGCCGCGCCCGCGCCGATTTCGATGCTCTCTCGCGTGTGGCGCGCGTATTTTCGTCGTCCATTGACGACGCGCCGGGGATGGTCGAGGCACAACGCGAGCGGCTGCTCGAAACCGATAAGAGAGCGAAGAGCGTAGCCACGCAATTCGCGATGATGCTCGGCACACAGCTGTACCAGAACATCGAGCCCAATCGCGCCGGCGTTCGAGTGGGTATCCGCATCGTGGCAGACACTCTTGGCGACGAATTGCGAACCGAGGCCCAGTACTTCACCAAGGGGGAGAAGGCTGTTTTCATCGGAATCGTCCAGGAACCTCCCACCGTTCTGCTGGCGATATCACCCGACATTAAGGAACAAGCTGGCGCGGTTCTGAAACCCATGCTCACTACGGTCGGCGGTAGAGGTGGCGGAAGCGCTCAGATGGCGCAAGGGAGTGTGCCGACCCGCGAAGCGGCACAAGCAATCATGGTGGTTCTAACGAGTCACTTCGCGTAGAGCGGCGCAATCGAAATCAGCGCCAATCCCGCCACATACAGCACCAACGTGATATAAAACATCCGCTTCACGTCACCCGGCGCATTGGCCGCTTCATGCCAGTAGAACAATCCCCACAGCATGCTGATCAACGTGGCTCCCTGCCCCAGCGCGTAGCTGATCGCCGGACCCACTTGCACCGCCTTCGGTGCGCTCGCCGCTACGAAATTCGCCACTGCGCCGATCGACCAGATCATCCCACCCAGTAATCCCAACCCGTGCTGCTTCACCGTTCCGCGGAAATACTGCAGCATCGAAACCGGCTGCCCTTGCACCGGCAGGTTCGTGAAGAAGATGTTGTAGAACAGCGTCGTCGCGAACACGGCGGCTCCGAACACCAGGCCGATCGAGTACGGCCCCATTTCGATATCGTCAATCCGGCCCATCTCCACCAGCGGATAGAACGACCCCATCAGCACGCCGCTGATCAGGCTCAGCACAATGCCCTTCACCGAACTCTGATGCGCGACCTTCTTCTTGGTTCCGTCCGCCAGCGCCTTCTGCCGTTCCGTTTTCTCGCGAAACTTCTGCAACCCGCGGTACGCCATCGAAGTCACGATAATCGCCAACACCACCACACCCGCGCCTGAGAACAGCAGATACGGATTGCCCTGCGGCCGCAGAATGTAGCTCCACACCACGCCGATCACCAGCGCCAACCCGATTCCGATCGGGAAGGCCACCGCCATGCCCGCCACCGCAATTGCACCCACCAGCAGCATGTTCGCCAGGTTGAACACTCCACCTGCGGCCAGCACAAACGCGATTTGGCGCTTACGGACAATCGTCAGGTTGTCCAGCACCGTAATGTCCGCACCGAACGTCCCGAACGTCAGCGCCAATAGCCCTGCCGCCAGCAGCAAGCCCAGCGCAAAGTCGTAATAGAACAGTTCGAAGCGCCACCGCGAGCCTGCCAGTTTGGTCGTGTTCGCCCACGAACCCCAACACAGCATCGTCAGAATGGTCAGCAGCAGTGCCGTTATATAAGTGGTCGGAATCATGGACGCCCCAGTCTATCTGATCTTTCGTAAATGTCGAGTATAGCGTTGCATTATGCAAGTTCTTCAATCAGCAGGTTCTTGAAGTGCATCTCGAGCGGCGGCCCGCCATGCAGTTGCAGCGCAATAAAGCCCGCCTGTTCGATACCGGCTTCCGCCTCCGTGTAGTCCACCGTGCGCACGCCATTTAGGTCCAGCGTGATGTGCGGACCCTCCGCGCGTACGACATACTCGTTCCAACCGTCTTTATTCAGCTTCAGCTTGCCTTCCGCCGGACCCGCCAACACCTTCTTCCGCCGCGACTCGTCGTACAGACAGCCCCAGTACTGTTGCCCCATATCAGCCTGGTAACCGATCACCTCGTGCGAGCCTTCCATCGGCTTACTCCGAAACTGAATGCCACTGTTACCCTTTCCGCTCGCGTCGGTCATACGGAAGGTCGCATGCAGTTCGAAGTTGCCGTAGCTCTTCCGCGTTCTTAGAAAGTCGTTGTACTTCAGCCCGGGCGACACCCCGATAATTACACCCTTCTCCAGCCGCCACAGTCCGGGCGTATCCACTATCCACTCGGCGAGATTCTTTCCGTTGAACAGCGGCTTCCGCTTCCCTGCCGCCACCGCTCGCATCAGGCCGCTTGCTGCGAACCCACCGATCAGGCTTCTCCGGGTCATGGTCAATCTAGATTCTACTTCTCTCCCAGAGTCGCCGTGTCGCGGCAATCAGGCGCCTCATCCAACCCGAGCCGCCTCTGCAAAGAGGCGGGTTCAAACCCGTTTCAAACCTGCTATTGCTCGCGCCTGCCGAATGCTTCGACGGCGGCCACCGGCATGTGCGTTTCGGGTTTGGTACTTCCGGCTTCCCGAAGGCGCTGGGAATGCTCGCGGAGTATCTCGACGAGCCACCATTAATGCGGTGCAGGCGGCCGCCCATCGGAGCAGACACCGGGCGGTAACTCCTGGCGCGAAGCATTGAACACCGGACGAACGCTCAAATAGGCGGCAATGTAATCGCCGACACGAACCAAGGGCCGGTCGAAGTCAACCGCGAATGTCTTAGCCTGCACTGGATTGCCATCTAGTTGGGCAGCCCACAAATAGGGCATGACGTCCAGATCCTTGTGTCGGATAAGCCGGAAGATATTATAACTGCGCGGCCCGGCGCGATCGGCCGATCCGGCACCTGGAGGCATACGAATCAGTTCACCGGTAGCGTCATAGGTCGCCTGGTGTCCCGACCCGTCCGGCTGGATGGCCGAACGCATTTCATAGGCCGCTCCCGGGTGGTAGTTGACGTCAACCTTGCGGAGCACCGGCCACATCTTCGGACGACAGGATTCCGGCTCAGGGTTCCCGCCCCCCGCGGCCAGGCGGGAATACACGGCCGGCAACTTCGCGATCCAGTCGACATCCTCTTTTTGCCGCGCCAACCACGAGCGAAACTCGTCAAGGGTCGACTGCGGCACAAGCACGAGTGTAAAGCGATCGAGCGCCGCGCCGTTGCGCACTGCCGCCACTTCGATGGTCCGGATCCGATTGGCCGAGGGTGGCCGTCCAACATCGAACCGGTAAGACGCGAGTACGCGGCCATCCACCTTCCAGGTAACTGTGCTCACGTCGGCGGAATGAGTTAAGTAAGTCCTCAGGTCGACGGTCCTGGTATCTTTTCCGATCACCAATGCGGACGTTTGGCAGGGTGGCGTAGCGGCCTTTGCGTTACACGGCTGCACCTTGTGCCGGTCGAACACTTGCGCGCCGGTGGGCGCCGGCAATGCCACGCTCGAATCGGAATTCGGGTGAGCACACATCACCGAGAGTAAAGAAGCGCCGGCAACGGTGGCAAACACGATCCGCCTCCGGCCGGAAGAGCGATTCATCGTAGATGAACGTCCGGGTTCGGCAGGATGTCGCGCCGTGCTTCAATCGTGTAGCCGGTCATATTCAAATAGAATCCGTATGACGTACCGACCAGGACGGCGAGCGCTCCGGAATAGATGCTGAACGCATCGCCCAGGATCATATACGGTAAGTTCGCGCGGGGAAACCTGAATCCCTCCGCGGGATGGAAGATTTGATAAAGCACCAACCCACCCAGGGCGAGAAACACCGCCGGGATAATCGAATGCGGTAACGCGATCTTGGTAAGTTGCCACAACAGCGATCGTCTGGACACAGGCCGGCTACCGGCGGGAGCGTGTCGCATCAGCTTCTGCCAGCTTTTCGCGCGGCAAAGCGTGTACAGACCGAAGGCACAGCCCAGTCCGACGCAAATCCCCTGTACCAGCATCGTGAACGCCATCTTGGTTTGCGTAATAGATGCCATGCGTTCCGCGCCGCGTGGTATCCATCCTTGCTTCACGAGCGCCTCTTCGGTGAATACGTTGACAATCACCAGGGTTAGTAACGCTCCAGTTAACAACCCTCCGGTTGCGGCGGCAAGAGCCGTTGTCGCAACGCGGCCGGCGCCCCGCCACGGATGGCCGCCATACAGTACGATCCAACAGTAAGTAACGGCGAGCGAAATGGTGAAGCCCCACCCGAAACCTCCAGTCACGCCGTGAAACATGCCCATGGTGGCCTTGTATTCAGCCTGGGTTAAGGTAAGGCCGAAATTCGCTACGCCACCGCGCACGCACAGCACCGTAACCGCGGTGGCGAGCGATGACATGAGCGCAATGATGAAGATGCTGCGGAAGCACTCGGCGCCGCGAACGGCGGCAGTCTGCGTAAACAGCCGCACTCGTTCCGCAAACGCGAGACTTGCCAACGCTTTATCAAATTGATCGGAAACCTGGCGCCGCTCCTGGTGATCGTGAATGCGCCCGAACAGGCGCCGTGCAAAAGCATTGTTGTCCGCAATCCCTTTGACCAGCACTTCAACCTGCGACGGAGTAGCAACATCGGCAAGTCCCGCGGCGGCGGCTTCGCGGACAGCCTCACTGGTGTCGCTAAGCGCCAGGTTGAATACGCGATTCTGCAAAAGCTCGCATTCGGGGCCCGGAATGGGGAGTTGCCCGGCGTTTCGGAGCTTTGCCAGATGACAAACGAGGCGCACGGCGTTTCGCCTCACCTCCGGCAGGTCTGCCTCCAGAGCGTCAGTTAGAACAGCGCTACATACGGCGCTGAAGTCCAACCGGCACAGCCCCTCGCCCCACTCAAACAGCCGGAAGCCCGACCGCAGGGCCGCCCGCAACACGAATTCAGCCTCGTCCTCGAAAAGCCCCACATTGTCTTCGAAGTTACGCAAACCGCGCAGCACTGAATCGTGATCTTCGAACGTATGCGCCATACCTTGCCGGTCCGCCGCAGTTCTCCCCATGGCCGCGCTCAGTGTTTCGAGATTCAGAAGCAACTGCTGGTCGGCGGGGTTCTTGAGTTTCTGCACGGGCTCAGTCAGACGGTCGTGCGCAAGCTCGTACCATGTGGTCGCGCCGCGCTCGTCGGCCCGCAGGAAGTGCTCATTTTCCAGAACATGCACGATTTCAAACGGCAGCCTGCCCACCCGCTTGTGTTTGTCTTCCTTTTCGATCAGCCGCCGATGGCCGCCGGAAGTGACAAACTGCAGGCATCCCATGCGGATCAACTCGGTTGGATACGGCTTTCCACGCACTTCTACCGTTTGTGCCGTGGCGATCGCATCATCATAGAATCCCGACAAGACATCGGCGACGAATTCAAACAGGAGCGATTCCAGTTCCGCTGTCTGTAGCGAAGCGGCGCCGCCCAGTTTGTGCCTGATTGCGATACCTACCTCATTGCGGTCGATCGTTCCGCGCACGGGCTCCCGAAGATGCTGCCAAATGGTGCGGCAAACAATCTGCAGTTGTACCGGTTCCACATAGTTCTTCACCTCTTTGACGACGGGAGTGTTCCCCTGCGTCACTTTCACTTTGCGCAATTCATCGGCAATGGCGGCGGCGACGCCTTCGTCGAAGCCGATGCCAAGCCGCCTGGCCGGCGTACGGATCGCCTCAATCGCGTGCTCCCTCGTCATCGGCCGCAGTACAACTCGGATGTAAGAGACCACGGCAGGGGTGGAACGGCTATCGGTGGCGCGCAACCCTTCGTACGAACGCTCGATTCGTCCCCAATACTCCTCGCGAAACACCAGCACAATCCTCAGCCGCGGATGGCCTTGCAGCGCGTTACGAATATCCAGAAAACAGCTCGTTTGGACTTCCTCAGAATAACCATAGTGAAATAACTCTTCGAACTGATCGAAGATAATCACGGTGCCCGACTGGTGATCGGTTGCCAGTTGCTCGCGCCGCGACACCAGGTACCCGCCGACGTCCGCCAAAGTCTTCACCCCAGGCGTGTCCGATACACGTTCGCTGACAAAAAGATCGCGCACGTGTTCCTGCTTCGGCGGAACGCTGATCCGGATAGGTGGGGGTGTGTAGAACCCGCCCTCGCGCAACGCAGGAATCATCTGGGCTTGTACAAACGACGTTTTGCCCATCCCAGAAGGTCCATAGATCATGCAAAGACGCGGCTCCGCCGCCTGCAACCCCGAAATGGCGGCTTTCAATTCTGCGGTCCGCCCGCAAATCATGTCGCGCTGCGATTCTGTGAACGAAGTGGGCCCCGGGTAAGGACAGTCGGAATGGAACAACGGCCGGGTGGCACTCTGAACCGGCTCGTCGTACGCTACGTCCGGCCGCAACAATGCCATGATTCTCCGGCATGCCGACCGGCGGCTTGGCACGTCGTTGCCGTCCAGCCGGTGATTCAACCTCATTTGCACGTACAACGGGCTGTGGATGCCGTAGGTGTCAATCTGTAACCCAACCAGCCGTTTGTTCGCATCTTGAAGATACTGGACTTCGTTGGCTAGCTCCTTCGCCAACATCGCCGCCTGCGACAGGACGATGATGACGATCTCAGCCGCGCCAATAGCCTCAATAACTTCCTCGCGCCAGTTACTGCCCGGAGTGATCTCTCCGTCGAACCACACCACCGCCCCAAGCGACCGTAAATACTGCGCAATCTCCAGAACCGTCTCCCGGTTCTGCCGGGCGTAGCAGATCGCAATACGCGGTGCCTCCGTGACGGGGGCTGGGGCCATGTGACTTACTCCTTACAGGTGCAGCCGGATCGATCCGATCTGCCGGTACCATCCGTGTTGTTCATCGACGATGAGCGCGCTCAACTCGCGCGACCAAAGATAGAGCTGCTCGCCGCTGGCAGTGGCCGCCCCGTGCTCGATAGTGGCGGCGAGCCGCGACATCGCCAACGCCGCCGCTTCCGACCGCTCCGCAATCGCTTCGAAACCGAGTTGGTGCGCCACTACCGAAATAGCGAAGGCCGCACAAGCGCTCACCAATGTGAGCAGCAGCAGGCCTTTGCTGATCTCACTTGTCATCCAGGCGCTTGCCAGCAACTGTGCAAAGCAGATCAACAACGTGATCAGGAAGGCCCACGCCGACAACCGGGTTAATGAGCGATGCGTGCGGAAGTGCTGGTGTGCAAAATCACTGTGAAAGGCCGCTTGCGACCGCGCATAGTCTTCAAGGGCCGACCGCCGGCACGAGCGCAAGTCCGGCGGCGGGGTCGTTGTCAGATCCAGCGGACCCAAGCCGCGGAAGTGCAGCCAAAAAGCTCGCGTCTGCCGAACCCACGTATCCGCGTCGCCCGACGGTTGAACGGTGTCGGGAATGGTTCGCAGCAGTTGAAACAGCATCGCTGGGCGGAGCAACTCTGCGAGCAACCGGTGATTGACCCAGTGCTCGTGGAAATGTCCAAAAACCGCTCGGGTAAACAGCACGGCCGCCGCAACAAGCAACACGCCTTCGGTTACGTGCCAAAGCTCTGCGTGATGGTGATTCAATACCGCAGCCACGGCGAGCACCGTTGAAATCCCGATCGTCAGCGGCACCAGCAGACATGCGGTGCGGAACACGTTCGAATAGTGTTTCCCGAGCGAATTGCTGGTCTGAAAGGCCGGCCAAAGCGCTCGCGCCTGCTGGTCGACCGCCTTCTGATCGGCCGTCGACAGCTTCCCCAAGCTCGGCCGCGACACGCCAAGGGCGAACACAGGGGTTTCCGGAACCGCCTTTTCACGAAGCGTTTGAAAAGGCCGCCGCAGCAGAAACGATGCAAACAGCGGGAACGCCAAACCCAGCATCGTGTGTTTTCGTTTGCCGTGTTCGATCTTGTTGTCGCGTGCGCGCCGCCACAGTTCCGCTACGCGGATCTGCCAGTCGGTCGAATCCAGTGCACGCGGGGCTGGATCGATCTCCCACAGTGAATGCTGCCTTTCTGCCGTTGTAACGATCGCCACGAGGCACGCGGTGTTCCGCTTCATTTCTAACAGCAACTGGGCTTCAGCCGCTTCTGCCTTCGTTGCGCACATGATTACAACCACATGGCACTGGGCGAGCAGGGCATTCAGTTTCACGTCGGGCCGGCATGGGAAGCCGGCCGGCGGAGCCGGTGCGACATATGCGGCAACGCCTGCCTCTGTCATCGCAAGCGCCTCGATGCGACGATCTGTTCCCGCCAGCTTGCTTACAAACGCCGGCATCCCATCCGAGCAAACGAACGCACACAGGCAGACTGGATCCGGTCCGCGTACCGGTTCGGAGCGCTTTTCGACACTCTCCATCAGGCTTGCAATTGCACCCGCGTCAGGAAGATCTTCCGGCGGCGACCAAAACATCAGCCCAATGCGATATGGCATGGTTCGGAACAGCATATCGCAATAGCGGCCTAATTGCGGCCTTTGGCGACACCAGTGCCGTGCCCCCCCCCGGCGCTTCGACCTGAAAGAGAGCACTAATGGTCCTGTGTTCCCCTGGTGATCAAAACTCGATACAATAACCCTCCGAACCCCTCGTTTCGAACCAAAAGGAGACACTATGCGCAGACTGCTACCGTTCGCCCTCTCGCTCTTCGGCCTTGCCGCCGTACCCGCTTTCGCCGGCGAAAAAGGCATGATGCATTGCTTCGCGTTCACCGTCATCGAATCGGCCACACCAGCCGATTGGGACGCCTTTAACAAGGCCACCGATGAAATGCCCAAGAGGATCAAAGAAGTCAAGAAGGTGTGGCACGGCAAATTGCGCGCGCCACTCACACAGTTCCGCGGCGATGCCGAAACTCGTAAGAAGGTGACCCCCGATGCCAAGACCGTCAGCGGCAATTTCGACATTCTCAAGCGCCAGCACGGCGTTTGCATGCTGATGGAAAACGAAGCTTCCCTCAAGCTCTATACCGCGAATCCGTATCACAAGGAGTGGATGGCCGCTTACGAGAAGGTCCGCGTCGCCGGCACCACCACTTACGATATCCTGGCCCAGTAACTAACTCACCCGATGCCATCAAGACGCAAACTATTCGCGGCAGCTACGGCTGCCGCCCTACCCGCCGCTGCTGCTGCGCAGTCTACAACCAAAGGCAAAAAGCAGGCGTGGCAGCGCCCTAACGCCAAGGGAACGCCGCTCTATTCGCAGATCACCGCGTTTGGCGACCTCGTCTTTGCGGCCGGACACGGCGTAGCCGAAGGCGATGCGAAGACCCAGACCACGCGCGTGCTCGACCAGATTTCCGAAGCCCTCGAACGGACTAAATCTTCAATGGAAAAGGTCCTCAAATGCAACGTCTACCTGGCGACGCTCGACGACTATAAGGCAATGAACGAAGCGTTCATGGGCCGGTTTGGCGCCCAGCCGCCGGTGCGCACGACCATCGCCGTAGCGGGCGGCATTCCGTTGAAAGGGTGCCTGGTCGAAATCGACGTCATCGCGCACCGCTGAACCGCGGCTGCATCTTGTGATTTAATGGCAGAGCTTTGAGAACGCTCTGTCTTCTTTTTGTTTTAGGTCTGTTGACCGGCTGTTCCCGGAAAGCGGCGGGTCCGCCTTACTCCGCGCAAGAGGAACAATCGAAATTCCAACTGCCACCCGGATTCCGCGCGGAACTCGTCGCCGCCGAACCGGAGGTCGTCGATCCGGTGGCGATGGCCTTCGACGAACGGGGGCGCATTTACGCCGTGGAGATGCGCGACTATCCGATGGGCGACGGACCCTCCGGTCGCGTGCGGCTGCTTGAGGACAAAGACGGCGACGGCCGGTATGAGACCAGCAGCATCTTCGCTGACGATCTCAAATTGCCGAACGGCGTGATGGTGTGGCGCAAGGGCATCCTGGTCACTTCGACACCCGATATCCTGTACTTCGAAGATACGAACGGCGACGGCAAGGCCGACGTCCGCAAGGTCATGCTTACCGGCTTTGCTTCGCAGAATCCGCAGTTGCGGCTGAACGGTCCGCAATATGGATACGACAACTGGATCTACGTGGCCTACACGCGCCGCTTCCCTTCCCGCCGGTATGCGAAGCAGTTCGGCGACCAGGGCGGAGCGATCAGGTTTCCCGATCGTCCCGACGTGAAGCCGCTGGACGTACACTCGCGCGACATACGGTTTCGGCCGGACCAGGGCCAGATCGACGCCTTGGCCGGATTCTCGCAATTCGGCTGGGGCTTCAACGAATTCGGCGACCGTTTTGTCGTGTGGAACAGCGATCACGTGCGCCATGTCCCTATAGACGGCACCACCATGACTCGCAACCCATACCAGACCATCGCGACGCCAATGGCGTCTGTCTCCGATCACAAACCGCAGTCGACCGTCTATCCCATTACGGAAAATCCTCACCACATTCACGATTCCCAAGTCGGCCAGTTTACGTCCGCCTGCGGGTTCAGCATCTACACCGGCGCAAACCTGACGCCGGACTTCCAGGACAACTCACTTACCTGCGAGCCCGTGCATAACCTTGTTCACCGCGACATTCTCAAACCCAAGGGCGGGACATATGTCGCGAGCCGGGCGTATGAGAAGAGCGAGTTCATGGCCTCGAAAGATTCGTGGTTCCGGCCCGTCTTCACGATGACGGGTCCGGACGGCGCGCTGTATGTCGTGGACCTCTACCGCGCATCGGTCGAGCATCCTGAGTTCGTTCCGCCCGAGTTATTGAAGGATCTCGACTTCTCCACTAAGTCGAACCGCGGGCGCATTTGGCGCGTTGTCCATGAATCGTCGAAGAAGCGCGAGGCGCCTAAGTTGGACCAGGCGTCCAACGCCGATCTAGTGAAGAACCTGGGCGACGCCAATATGTGGTGGCGAACGCAGTCGCAACGGCTGCTGGTGGACCGCAAAGCCACCGGCGAGCAGGCCGATTTGGCACACATGGCGAAAGAGGGGGTAACCCCGTTCGCCCGCATCCATGCCCTGTGGACGCTTGACGGGCTCGGGTTATTGAAACCGGACCAGGTAGCCGCAGCGCTAACCGATCCGGATGCGACCGTACGGCGGCATGGTGTGCGGCTCGCGCGGTTGCGGCCAAACGACGCGGCGCTCAAGCAGAAGGTAAAAGCGCTTACCGCGGATACCAACCCGCAGGTGCGCTATGACGTAGCGCTCTATTTGTCCGCCCTGCCGGAGGTCGAAGCGTTCGAGCCCTTGAAGAAGATCGTCATGCAGGATGCGGGCGACCCGTGGCTGCAAACCGTGGCGCTCAGCAGCGCACGCGACAATCCGCTCGCATGGTTCCGCGCCGCGACCTCTGACGCTCAGCCGGACGCTTCGTTCGTGGCCGCTTCCGCTTCCCTTGTCGGAAACAAAGGTCGTGACGCCGATGTTGCCGCCGTGCTGACCACGCTCGCCGGAGCCTCGCCCTTCCAGCAGCAGGCTTTGAACGGCCTCGCCGAAGGGTTGAATGCCTCCGAAGCCAAAGGCTCTGCGCATCCGCAAGCCGCGGCGGCGGCCACACGCCTGCTCGCATCCACTCGCGGCGAAACCGGCGAGGCGGCTTTAAAGATCGCGTCGGCGCTGAATGTAAGTCCAACCGCGCTCGCAGCCACGGCTGGCAAAACGGTAGACGATAACTCAGCCAAGACAGAGGACCGTGTACACGCCGCCGGCATCTTAGGGCTTACCGGACCCGCCGCTGTGGCCAAGTATCTGGCGCCACAGTACCCGGCCGAGGTGCGTGTCGCGGCGGCAAAAGCAGCAGCACGCTCTCGCGGCGACGAAGCTGTCAAAGTGTTTATCGAGAACTACCGGGCGATGACCGCTCCCATGCGCGCCGCGGCAGCACCGGTACTGTTCCGCAGCGCACCCGCTATCCTGGCGCTGTTTGACGCGATGGAGAATAACCAGGTGCCCATGTGGGCCGTGGACGGGAACCGCGCGCGCGCCTTGCAAAATCACCAAGACCCCACGGTTCGCGAGCGGGCGAAGAAACTGTTTGCCGAAGCCGGCGCCGATCGCAAGAAGGTGCTCAACGACTACATTCCCGCCGTGCACCGCGACGGCGATCCGCAGAAGGGAAAAGCCATCTTTGAGAAGGTCTGTGCCGAGTGCCACTTACTCGAAGGCAAGGGGAACGAAGTTGGTCCCGACTTACGCGGAGTTACAAAGCGGTACAAAGAGGTGCTGCTCGCCAACATCATCCTTCCCAGCGAAAACGTGGAACCGGGCTACGAGGAATACGTCGTCGAGACCAAGGACGGCCGCACGTTGACGGGCATCCTCGCCAAAGATACACCCTCGAGCATCGTACTGCGCCGCGCCAAGGGCGAGGAAGATACGGTGCCCCGGTCGGAGATCAAGGACATGCGCACATCGGGAACATCGCCCATGCCCGACGGATTGGAGAAAGATATAAGCGTCGAGCAAATGGCCGATCTGATCGCCTACTTGAAAACGCCTAAATAGGGCGCCCGCACCATCCCTTCGGCCAAGAGTTACGTGACCAGTACGAACGTGAAAGGAAATCGAAATGACATCGCGCCGTAGATTAGTGACCGGCCTTACCCTTGCGGGCGCCGCGACTCTGTTAGGCTTTCAGGCCCAGCGCGCCGCCGTGACACCTATAGACCCGGTGATCGCCGGCTTCCAGAAGACCACGGTAGCCTCCGTAGCCGATGCAGTAGACCAGGTGTGCAACCGGCGCGGATTCCTCAGCCACGACATGCGCCCCTACATCGCCGGCAAGGTTGTGGGCCGCGCCCGCACGTCAATCGCGAAACCGGCCCCGCCCGACAAAGCCACGCCAACCCTTGCCGTGAAAAGCAGCGTCGAAATGATCGAAGCCGCCAAGCCCGGCGAAGTAGGTGTCATCGTCATGGAAGGCTCGCTCGACGTTGCCGGCATCGGCGGCTTGATGGCCACTGCCGCCAAGGCCCGCGGAATGGCCGGCGTGCTCGTCGACGGCTCGGTCCGCGACATCCCCGAAATCCGCGGCCTCGGCCTGCCCGTCTACGCCCGCGGGGCTTCCCCAGCCACCGCTGTCAGCCGCTACGCCGCAATCGCCTACGACGTCGAAGTAACTTGCGCCGGCGTCAAGATCAAACCAGGCGATATCATCGTCGCCGGCGAGGACGGCGTGGTGGCAGTCCCGAAAGATCAGGCCGCCGCAGTGCTGAAGCGCGCCCAGGAGATCGACGAGCGCGAAACCGCCATGGTGCCGTTCATCAAACAATTCCAATCGCTAACCAAGGCGATTCAAAAGTTCAACCGGATTTAGATATCCGCCCACCACCTCACCCCGCCGGACCGGACCGAGAGTGCCCGTTCTCCCCCGCCAGCGCTTGTTTCAGCCGCCGTCCTAACTCCGCGAATGCGTCCAGGTTTGTCGGCTTCTGTAGATACAGCGAGATACCCAATGCGGTCGCCTGATCGCGATCTTGTGGCGCATTCGACGTGGTCAGGATAATAGCCTTGCAGGACTGCAGCCGCGGACTCTCTCGGATCTTCCGCAGCACTTCCAGACCGCTGTAGATCGGCAGATTCAAATCCAGCACAAACAGGTCCGGCCGTGGCACGTCGCCGCGGTGCGCCTGCTCCACGAAATCCATAGCCCGCTGGCCATCCGGAAACACGGTGAGTTGATAGCCCACTTCGTGCGCCCGTAACGCGTACTCAAACAAAAACACGTCGGCTGGATTATCTTCAACAAGCACAATAACTGGCTTTCCCGTGGATTTCATCACCTGTTCTCGCTCCGGGACGGCAGAGTGAACCAAAACGTCGAGCCCTGTCCAGGACGCGACTGCGCCCAGATTCTTCCTCCGTGCCGTTCAATAATGGCCTTGCAAATGGCCAAGCCGATGCCCGTACCCTGGACCTCGCGGCCGTGCAGGCGTTTGAATACTCCGAAGATCCGCTCCGCATGCGCCGCGTTAAATCCAATCCCATTATCTTCTACAGAGAATAGCCATGCGCCGGGTTCAAACCGTGCTGAGATGTGGATTCTCGCGGGTTCTCCCGGTTTGGCGAATTTCAATGCATTTCCTATCAGATTGCGGAAGACTTCCTCAAATTGCGCACGGTCCACCGTCAGTACCGGAAGCACATCGTGGGTGATCTGCGCGTTGGCGGCGCGCACCTCTTCCTTCAACGACTCAAGCACCGGCACAAGCAACAATTCTAAAGCTACCGGCTCGCGGTAACCTTCGTTCTGCGCGGCTGCCAGGGTATACGCCAGCAGGTCGCGAACAAGATTGCTCATCCGGTTGGCGGCCTCAACAACCCAATTCGTATATTGCTCCAGCGGCGCAGCCGGCCCTCTGTCGCGCTCCCGTTGCAGCAACTGCGTAAAACTCGATATGGTCCGCAGCGGTTCCTGCAAATCGTGAGTCGCGACATACGCAAATTGCTGCAACTGCTCGTTCGACCGCCGAAGCGCCTGCTCCGTGAATTTCTGCTCGTCGATATCCGTACACGATCCGAACCATTTCTGAACCGTCCCATCCGCGCCGCGCAGCGCTCGCGCACGGCCCAAAAACCAGCGATAGGTGCCATGAACGCCGCGCAACCGGTATTCGATCTCGTAATCCGCCCCCGTCGTCAGCGAGCGATTCCAACGGTCCAGGGTCCGCGACACATCTTCCGGGTGAAGCACACCGCTCCAACCCCACGCGCGGCCATCGCCCTCGGATTGCCCCGTATAGGTGCACCACCGCGTGTTGAAGTAGTCCACCGTACCGTCGGGTTCGCTGGTAAAGACGATATCCGGAACGGATTCCGCCAGTTGGCGGAAGTAGTGTTCGCTCTTGCGCAGCGCATCTTCCATGCGCATCCGTTCGGAGATATCGCGGCTTACCGTAGCCAAGCCGATCAGCTCGCCTGACGTAGCCTCCCTCACCGTAAACATGTTCATCTCAACCGGCACTACCGCTCCGCTTACCTGATGCCGGTAGCGAAACTTACCCTGCCACGCCCCTTCGGTAAGAACCATCGGGAATACCTTGTTCTCAACCCATTCGCGGTCCTCCGGCAGGAAGTAATCCAGGGCGCCGTACTGCCGGAGATCGGCGTCGTCCGCAATCCCGAGCAGCCGCCTGCCAGAGGGGTTGAGGTAAATAGGTTTGCCCCCGGCTTCCCGCAACCCGATCGTATCCGTCGCCTGCTCGATAATCGCCGCCAGCTTCTGCCGCTCCTGCTCGGTGTGCCGCCGTTCCGTCACATCCAGGCTCACGCATGTCATCCGGATCGGCTCGCCCCGTGCGTTCCGCACCACGTGACCGCGGCCGTTCAGCCAGCGTATGCTTCCGTCCGGCCGCAGCACTTGAAACTCGGCGTCGTACATCCCCTCGCCACGGATCGCATTCTGGATCTCCTGGTCGATTCGCTCGGCGTCCTGCGGATCGATGCACGCCAGCCAATCGGAATACGTGAAATCCTGATGCGGCCGAATCCCGTGCAGCGCGAAACAGGAGTCTGAAAAAACGGTTTTGCCCGTGACAAGGTCCCATTCCCAAGTGCCGAATCCAGCCGCCGCCTGCGCCAGTTGTAAGCGTTCCCGGCTAACCCGAAGTTCGGTTTCGGCTTCCTTCAACTCCGTCATGTCGACAATGAAGGCCGCGGACTGTGTCCGCTCCGGCCCCAGCAGCGCATAGCCCACCAGCAGCGGCACCCGGTGTCCATCGCGATGCCAGTATTCCTTTTCGTACGGGGTGCACACCCCGCGCTCGCGCGCTTCCGCAATGTGCTGCTCATCCACCGGTAGCCATTCGGGCGGCGTGATGTTGTCCCACCGCAGCGTCCCCAGGTCAGCCTTTGTGTAGCCGATCATCCGCAGCAACGCCTCGTTCGCGTCGCGAATGCTGCCGTCCACGTTTCCTAACAGATACCCTACCGGACTCGCTTCCACCATCAGCCGGTAGCGCTCTTCGCTGTCGCGCAGTGCCTGCTCAGCCACTCTACGGTCGGTGATATCGGTATGGCTTCCCACCACGCGGTACACCGCGCCCTGCTCGTCGCGAATGCCGATTCCACGGTCCAGTACCCACCGCCAGTCCCCGTTCGCGTGGCGCACCCTGATTTCGCTCGTATAAGCCGCGGTTCTGCCATCCAGATGATCTCTTACCGCCTCGACCGCCGCCCGCAGGTCCTCTGGGTGTACCAGTTCCATCCACTCCCTTGCCGGCCATACCGGCGAATGCTCCGTGTAGCCCAGCATCTCCTGCCAGCGCGAGGAAAACACTACTTCGTCCCGCGCGACATCCCAATCCCAAACACCGACATCGATACCGTGCAAGACGTACTGCAACCGCTCTTCCGCCTCAACGCGATTCGTTACATCCCACAACAGTGCGAGCAACTGCGGTTCGCCGTCCAGTGGTTCCGGCAACCGCACGACGTGGCCTTCCCACCGCGCGTTCGGCCTGCCCGGCACGGGCGCGTTGTGCCGCTCCACTTTCCACGGCTCGCCCGTTTCGAGCACATGTAACAGCCGCTGCTCCCCGCCAACTGCCGCCGCTTCCGGAAAACGTTCGCGGTACGATCGGCCCAGCAACTCGTCGCGCGTCATCCCCACCATCGCCGCGTAGGCAGGATTCACACTCGTCAACTTGAGATCGCGGCCCGAAAACACCACCACCCCATACGGCGCGTGCGCCAGCAATGCCTGCAAAAACTCGCGCTGTGTGCGTTGCTCGTGCTCGCTTTCGCGCAGCGCCTGTTCGGCGTGCCGCCGCTCCGTTACATCGTTCAGGATCGCGGCGAATTGTCCTCTTACCGGCGAGTAAGCCACAGTCTGCCATTGCCGGCCTCGGTCCGTCGTTTCAAATTGACGGCGCTCGCCTGTGAGCGCTACTTCGCCGAAAAATCGGACCCAGTGATCGCAATCGGAATCCGGAAATACCTCGCGATAACGCCGTCCCACCACATCTTCGCGGCTCTTGCCGGTCATCTCTTCGTACGCCCTGTTTACGGCTAGAAACCGCCAATCCACCGGAGTGCCCGCACCGTCGCAGATGATCTCACTCAGCTGGCAGCCTTCTTTCATCGCCTCAAACAGCGAGAAGTAAACGTCTTGCTCGGGGCGCGATACCGGCGGCACGCACGGATTCTCGCCGGGCGCGGAGATGGAAGCTAGTTCCGCTTTGGCCCGCAGTAGCTCTGCTTCGAGCCGGGCCACCCGCTGGCTCAGTTCCTCGCGGCGTTCGATTTCCGCAGTCTTCCCCACCATTTAACGACCGAAGCCCCATCCCAAGGTTGCGAATCTGACCGCTCTCCGCGATCGCCTGGATACAGGCACAAAAAACCTCCTCGTGCCGGGCGATCCCTCTTCGGCTTCGGCCGCCGAACCCAGTAAAAATTATTATAAGGTGGAAATTTCGGTTTGTTGAGCTTCGTGCGGCCTCAGGATTGTTCCTGTTCAGGCAATTCTCATGCGACTTCGGCCAGGATCGCGCCCCAATGAAAGCCCGCTCCAAACGCCGCAAAGCAGATCTTCTGTCCGGCTTCCAACCGCATCTCGCGCAGCCACTCGGTAGCCGCGATCAACAACGATGCCGACGATGTGTTTCCATACCGGGCGATGTTCGCGAAAAATCTGTCGGCCGGCACGCCTACCCCCTTCGCAAGCCGTTCCAACAGGTTGAGATTCGCCTGGTGCATCACAAACGTGCTGACATCGCCGGGCGCGACAGCATTGCGGCTAAGCACACCAAGAATCGCCCGCGGCACCTTCCGCGTCGCCTGCAATATCACCGTGCGCCCGTTCATCTGCAATGTCCCGTTCAAGCCCAATTGCAGATCGGGCGTGAAGCTGCCGTCCGACTCGATCAGCGAATCGACAATCCGAAGCCGCCCCGAATCCTGCGACACCAAACAGGCGCCCGCGCCGTCCCCAAACAGGATGGTGGTGTTTTTGTCGGGTATCGGGTCCAATACCGCCGTCGACATCTTCTCCGTGCCGATCACCAGGGTCCGCCCGGGCATCCTCGCCGCCACCGCCAGTCCGAATAGCGTCCCGGCGCTCGCCAGCGGCAGGTCGATGGCTGGCGTGCTGTCCAAACCAAGAGCCTTCGCGATTTCCGCTGCCGGGCCGGGAAAGCGCCGCGGTATCGCGCCGCACGACACGATAATCATGTCCAGTTGCGCCGGTTCCACGCCGGCCCGCGCCAGGCAATCGCGGCCCGCCGCCGCGCCCATCGTGACGACCGTTTCGTCGTCCGCCGCCCACCGCCGTTCCTCAATCCCCGATACATCGCGGATCCAATCCGCTTCACATCCAACCAGTTCCGCCACTTGAGCGTTCGTCACCACCCGGTCCGGCACATATGCGCCGAACGCCGATAAAAATGCCACTGTGTTATGCGCCCTTTGCTGTCAGGTACTGGTCGATCCGTTCAATGGAGTCGAACTTGCGGGGGTTGAGGTCGGAGTCGGGTATCTTGACGCCAAACTCTCCTTCGAGCGCCGTCACCAGGTCGGGCAGCGCAAACGAGTCGAGCGTCCCGGACTCGAATAGCGATTCGCCGTCGCTCGGCGACAGGTCTTTTCCGGTCACTTCCCGGATTAGGCTAAGGATCTTTTCGCGCTTGCTCATCGGCGCTGGTCTGCACTCCTTTCGGCTGTGTGTCCATCTCTGACCGGACCTTTGAATAGACGGCAAACTGCCCCGTCAATTCTTTATACAGCGCCGCACCCAGTAACCGATAGCCCTGCACTGTGAAATGTACGTAGTCGTACTGCGCCATCGACGACCAGACCCACTGTTTCATCGATCCTTTGCCGCCCATCCGCTCCCGCAAATCGAAAAACGCGCACCGCATCTTCGCCGCCGCCTCGCGCTGTGCCGCAATGATCATATCGACGTTGTCCATCGCCACCCATCCCATCCGCGACCTTACATATCGATCCGGCGGACCCACCACCAAGATCGATGCTGCCGGAGTGGCCCGCCGCAACCGCTCAAGCAACTGTATGTACATGTCGCGGTAACTGTCGTGCGTCCAGTCCTTCTGCCCCGCTTCATTCGTTCCGTACGCCAGGATGATCAAGCCCGGGTTGCGCCGCGCCAGGTGCTCGGAATAGAGAGCCTCATCCACATTCAGCAGCATGTTCGCCTGCGCCCCGTTGATCCCCAACGTCTCATAGGTCACCCCATGCGGATTCTCCGTCACCCACCCGAACAACCGCACCGGCTTTCGATCGAGCGTCCGCACTTCAAACCGGTGCGATCCCGGCTCGAGCGGAACCTTCACGTATCCCGGCTTCTGGTCGCCATCGGTCTCAATCCGCTGCGGGTCCGCCTGGTCGACACTTACTTCAAACGCTCCACCGCCCGGCCGTTGCAGATACATCAGTTCCGCCGACGAACAGTTCGCGTCCAGCGTGATCCATTCGCCCGGCCGGGTCGCCGTGATCGAAGCCGCGCTCAATCCATACAGGCCATCCCCTGGGCGCCCGAACAGCCCATCGGTGTACCAGAATCGCGAACCCGAGCTCGACACGTCATACCGCCGGTACGAATTCCACGGCCGCCCCGCATGCGAAAACCCGCCGCCGCCGTCGCCGAACTTCGATTGCAGCAGATACCGCATCGTGCCCGCCCAATCGTCAGACGCAGTATGCGAGTCGCCATAATGCAGAATCCTAAGCGGTTCCGTGTCCTGGCCCTTCTCCAGCCGGTAAAGCTGTTCGAGAAACGGCACCAGCGCCGCCGCATTTTCAATCGAGTTCGGAACATCCAGCCATTGCGCCACCGCCTCCGCCGCCGATGCCCTCTGCTTCGACGTCACCGCCGGAGCCGACGGCCGGCGCGCGACTGTCCGCTTCTTGGAACTGCTCTTCGAGGCCGATTTCGAAGCGCCCTTGGATGTACTCTTCTTCTTGCCGGCAGTGGTACCCGTCGGCGCCGTCTGGGTAAAGGCCGCCGCCGCCAACAAGACACACGTCATCGCTTGCACCGCGGACGCGCGCCTGATCATTCTTCTTGATTCCCTGCCAAGATCAGGTCCCTCAGACCTCTATTGTGACAGAACCGTGAGATCGGCCACGATTCAACCCCACAACCGTCAGGCGAACTATCGCAAACAAGCAGCATGTAGCCGAGCCGCGACCGCAAGGGAGCCGTGTTCCGGATTTTGCACACGCCCCAAGGGAGCCTTGTTCGGCTGTTCTTTCGCCGTCGACAGCCCCTCGCTGTGCTAGCTTGACAGTGCCATGTCCTATTACTCGGACCACCGCGAGCAGTTCCTTGAAGGTCTCAAACAGTTCCTCAGAATCCCCAGCGTCAGCACCGCGCCCGAACACGCCGCCGACGTTGAGCGTGCGGCCCGGTTCGTCGCCGACGACCTGCGCAACTCGGGCATGGAGAACGTCGAGATGATTCAAAAGGAAGGGCACCACCCGCTGGTCTATGCCGACTGGCTGAACGCCCCGGGCAAGCCCACCCTCTTGCTCTACGGCCACTACGACGTTCAACCCGCCGAACCGCTCGACGAGTGGCTCTCCCCGCCCTTCGAACCCGACATCCGCAACGAGAACATCTACGCCCGCGGCGCTTCGGACGACAAGGGTCAAACCTACGTTCTGCTCAAAGCCCTCGAGGGCTTCCTGAAAACCGCCGGCGCCCTTCCCGTCAACATCCGCTGCCTCATCGAAGGCGAAGAAGAAGTCGGCGGCGAGCACATCGAGGAGTACGTAGCCCAAAACGCGGGCAAGCTCCGCGCCGACGCGGCCATCGTCTGCGATACCGAGATGTTCGCCCCCGAACTGCCCACCATCTGCGTCGGCCTCCGCGGCATCGTCTACGGCGAACTTACCGTCGAAGGCGCGCGCACCGACCTGCATTCCGGCGTCTACGGCGGCGCCGCGCCCAATCCGCTGCAAGCCATGGCCGAAATCCTCGCCGCACTCAAGGATCGCGACGGGCGCATTCAAATCCCCGGCTTCTACGACCGCGTACGTCCCCCCTCGCCCGAAGAGCGCGCCGCCTGGGATCGCCTGCCATTCAATGAAGACGAGTACCTCGAAAAGGAGATCGGCGCCGAATCCTTGGTCGGCCCCGCCGATATCCCCGTCCTTGAACGTGTCTGGGCCCAACCGACGCTCGAGGTCCACGGCATCCGCGGCGGCTTCATCGGCGAAGGCGCAAAGACGGTGATCCCGGCCCGCGCACTCGCCAAAGTCTCCATGCGCCTGGTGGCCGACCAGGACCCGGGCGAAGCCACCAGACAATTGCAGGCTGCCATCGCAAAGCTAACCCCTAAAGGTGTAAAGGCGAAGTTCCAACCGATTCAGGGCGGTCCCCCGTCCATGATCGACCCCACGAACCCGTTCATCCACGCCGCCGCCGACGCCATGGCCGAAATCTTCGGCAAGCAGACCGTCTACATCCGTTCCGGCGGCTCCATTCCCATCGTCGGCTTGTTCAAACAGCACTTGCACATCCCCTCCGTCCTAATGGGCTTTGGCCTACCCGACGACAATCTCCACGCGCCAAACGAGAAGTTCCATCTGCCCAACTTCTATCGAGGCATCGAAGCCGTAGCCAAATATCTTCAACTCCTCGGCACGTAACTCTCTGTTAGGAGTCAGAAGCAAGAAGTCAGGAGAAAGAAGGTGACGGCTACGCGGCGTTGTTGAGGATGGGGGGCGCGTTGACGCCGCAGCAGCGCTTGTACTTTTGGCCGGAGCCGCAGGGGCAGGGGGTGTTGCGGCCGACTTGCGGAGGCTGTGGGGGTTTCGTCTCGCAA
>JADLDI010000123.1 GCA_020846745.1 Bryobacterales bacterium
CCCACGCCTCACGTGGGACTTCGCTCTTCGGGCCTTCAAAAAGCACGGCGAGCAAACCTGGTTCGGGTAACACCGGCCGGGCAACACAACGGAATAGGGCGGTCTCTCCAACGAGGCCTGACCCGAAACATCAGTGTTTCGGCAGCAGGCTCAATTGGGAAACCAATGTCGCGGGGACTCCTCGCGAAACGGCCTGTTGCTTCTCAACGAACCGTTTCAACAAGGAGAACACCATGTACAACTCTGCAACCGTTACGAAGACCTCCGGCCTCGCGGTGATCAACCTCAAGGTCACGAAGGAAGGAAACATAGAACGCAAGATGACCGACCTGAACCCACAAGCGCAGTTGAACAACACGCTTCTCGAAGCCTTGTGCCCTGGGATTCGTGTCGCTTCTGTGACTGTGACGCCGGAGCCTCTCGATCAAGTGGAACGCGCGAAGGTCGAAAGCGCCCTTTCGCGGTTCAACGTCGAAGGTGTCGACTACCGGCTCATCGGCGCATCCGGATCGGCCAAAAGCGGCAAGTACTACGCGGTGGATGCTCGTTACGAACGTCCGCTCGCCGCGCGCTTTGCCGATTGGCCGCAAGCTGCTGTTACGTACTTCGGGATTCTGGTTTCGCCCTGCCAAGTGAGAATCCAGGTGCCGAATGGCCGCGTTACGGTGGTGCCGGATCATGAACTCGGGACGAACGACTGCCGTGGTTGGATTCGCCAGTCGCTGTTTGACAAGCTGAACCTTCCCGGTGGGCGCTTCTACCAGTTCCGTCTGGCGTTCGCTCAAACTCAGGCGAAAGGCAGCTTCAAGGTGATGGGCGACGACATCGCCGACGCCTTGGATACCGACATCGTCCTGCCCGTCTCGTCTGTCAAACCGGAATACAAGGGCCCCAGCAGGCTCGTTGCTTGGTTCACCGGCGAAGCACGTACGTTCGCCGGCGAAATGGTCCTTGGTATTCGTGAATGCTCGCGGCTCCTGAACTTCGAATCGAGCTACACGGTCGTTCAGCACGCACCGGAAGACTCATTCGCGCATGAGATCAAGCCGCACGCCCTCGCCCAATCCTCCAAGCTCAAAGACGTCCTTGAAAACCGTGACTTCACGGAGCTGTTTCGCCTGCTCGGGATCTCGGAAACTCAGCAACCCCTGAATGAGGATCTCCCGGCTGAAGGCGACGACACGACCTCCGTGGAACGTTCGGTGCTCGAAGGCATTCTGAAGGCCGATCCGACTGGCTTCCTGATTCAGCATCCCTGGGTCAACAACCAGTTGCAGCGGGTATTGGCGCGATGGGCGTTCAAGGTCTGCACGGCGGGTGGCTTCGAAATGCCGGCATTTGCGCTGGCTGACGACGGCTACCTGTTTCTGCACGGCGGAAAAGTGTACTCCGGGTCCGACTGGATGCCGCAGGACCGATCAATCAATTCGTTGGCCACAAGCCGCGGACTGGTTGTTCGCTATCCAGTACGCATGAAAGAAGACCTGCTCCCGTACACGAAGATTCCCGCCACTGAACTGCGGCAACTGCTAGCGCGGGAACTCGATCGTCAGGGTTGTGCCGATACGGACGCCCTGGCCGACGTGATCGCAACGACGCAGTTGGAACTCGAGGGCACGTTCACGTTGCACTCGAAGACCGCGGCGAAGAACGGCGGGGACTACGACTTTGACTTCGTCTGCATTGTGGAAGGCGACCGCTTCCCGAGGTTCGTGGAGCATCGTTTCAACTACAACGGCAACGGCGCGGTCGAGAAGACCAAGGCAAAGAAGGCTCGCTCACCGTGGTGGAACCTTCCGCAGGTGGCCGTAGGTGCGATGGGAAATCAGATTGGCTCAATCACCGATCTGATGACGCAATGCACCGCGGCTGGCCGGGAAGACCTCCATCGCGAGTTGGTCGAGCAACTGCAAAACGCCCTGGATCAACTGAAACATGGCGTAACACCGGACCAGGAAAAGATCCGTCTCATTCGCGAGGCGATCAAGCAGACTCCAGCGGCGCAATGGCTACGGGCGAAGAAGGTACGGTCGGTCAAGGACCTGCCGGAACACTTCGACTGTCCGCCCAGTGATCGCATCGGAGCTATGTACAATTTGGTCCGCAAGGAACTCACCGATTTCTTCACGAACCGGATGCCGGTAGGACAGTTTCGCGGTCTTGTGCAAGGGTACGACTTCACCCACGACATGGCCGACGACTGCCGAAAGCTGAACAAGGCCTGGGCCATCACGATCCAGGCCGGTATCGCGCGGAAGCAGGTGCTGTTGGGGACGGTTCAGCAAGCCGAGGCTGCGTTCGAGTCGGGCAAGGACGACAAAGAGCGGAAGCCGAAGCTGTTGCATGCCCTCTGCCAGGCTCGCGCGGCCCTGAGCGCATACGACCAGCAGTGGCAAGAAGAGATTCGAGCCCTGATCTGGCTGGTGCGTACTTGGGCCGGCCACAAACAAGAGAATCGCATGGGCTGGCTGCAGGCTCTTCACACGGTGGTCTGCGGCACGAAGAGCGACCAGGCATCCGGGTCGCTTCCGTTCTATGCGTTCCCGAACGAGATGTTGCAGGCGATTGTCGAGCGCACCGGCGGCCGGCCAGTCCAGCTGGAAGTGCCGAAGGTGAGCGAAGGCACAGTCGAAATCGACGACGAGGGTCGCTGCTTCCTTGTCGAGCAAATCGAAGGTGGAGATGGGCAGTCGTATACCAAGGCGACCTTCCTGATGGCGGTGACGCAGGATGGCCAGGTTGTCTTCGACGGTGGCCGCGTGCAGTGGGTCCATCCTTTCCCGTACAGCGCGGGCGAGGGCGAGATCCGCAATGGGAAGCTCGAAGTTCCCGGTTCGCGGCAGGTCCCGTGGGTGGCGGCTCCCGTGAAGCCTCAGTAGTAACCACCGGCTCAGGGTCTAGGATTGCGGTGCTTCGGCTCCGTGAATCCTGGCCCAGGCCGGATCAAACAGGAGGTCGCATGAAACCGTTCCAAACGATCGCGCTCGGCGCAGTGTTGGTTTTTGGCGCCGCTGGACAGAAGCTGGAGACACAGAAGGCGGATCCGGCGAAAGTCATTCGGGTTGAGACTGCGAAGGATCACCTCACGGTCATTGAACTGGCCGACACCGTGACCATGGTGGCAGTTGGTAACCGCAGTGCCTTCACGGTCGAGAGGCGTGAGAACAAGGTGTTCGTCACGCCGACCGACGAGAGCGCTCGCACCAATCTCTTCATCTGGACCAGCGGCGGCCGCTTCTCCTACGAACTCGTGCCAGCTGCGAGCGTCGAGCTGATGCACTTTGCGATCGATCAGCCTCCCGCGCCGGTAGTTGCCGCTCTTTCCGCGCCGCCCATTCCCCCAGAGCGAATCCCATCCGCGATGCTGACGGAAGCGGTTCCTGTACTCGTTACAGGAGAACGCGACACAGCGGGCCGGGTGGAAGTTGCCATCCGCGATTTGTACCGCAGGGATCGCCGGCTTTATCTTCGCTATGCCTTCATCAACCGAACCAGTGCGGCCTATCAGCCCGTGCGGCCGGCGGGTTCGATCCTCGAAGGCGCGAAGGCGCAGCAATCGCTCATCTCGCCCGCCGAGCATCAGTTGGGAGAGCGAATCGCGCGGACCATCAAGTCGGATACGGAAACGGTCGTCGAAATCCTCGATGCCGACCAGGCCCCGTTGATATCGCCCGGTGGTCAAGGTTGGGGCTGGCTGGTGGTGAATGACATTTCCTCGCCCGCGCCCGATACCGTATCTGTGCTCAAGATGCAGTTCGCGGCGGATTCGAAGGGTACTGTTGACGCATTTCTGGTTCTATCCCCCGCGCCCGCTTCCGAGGTGGCCCGTGCCCGACGTCACGTCGAATGATCTGCGGCCTCTTTCGGTTAGGGAAGTCCACGACGAGTTCGATAGGCTGGTCCGCGATCGCCACCACATGGGCATGCGGAACCTGCTTGGTGATGCCGTCTACGAACCGCGCAATCCATTCCAGAAAACTCGCCGAACCGCGAAGCGCTGGGTAATCGCCGTTTGCGGCATCGCCCTCCTTGGCGTGCTGATCTTCGGTTACTTCCATTTGAGATAGAGGTGCGCCCGTGCCGGACAACCCGAACGTCAAATACCGCCCCTCGCTGATTGAAGAGAATCCGGCGATCCTGGTTTGGCTTCTGCTGCTGGGCGCTTATCTGTTGCTTGTCGTTGTCGCGAAATACGCTTGGTTCATTCGGGACGAGCAGATCGTTGAAGGGACGCTTTGGCTGCTGTTGATCGCCATCTCGATCTTCGTCGCGGCGCACCAGTTTCTCCGATCCGCGAAACTCCGGGAACAGGCTTGGCCGAATCAACTTCCAACGGTGCCCACACGCGGTGAGCGGGAACTGGTCGAAAAAGCCTGGAACGAGGAATCCGCCGTTGTGCTTGGTTACGACGTTCATGGAAAGCCTTGGAAGTGGGCCGACGAAACACGCGTCATGCAGGCGCTGGTGCTGGGTCAAACCGGCAGCGGCAAGACGACGCTTCTACGAAACATCATCACGCAGGACTTAATGCGCCGCGTTGGCCCCGAGGGCGATCGGCGCAAGATTCCGATGGTGATCTTCGATGGCAAGGGCGACCTGGAATTCTTCCATTCGCTTCTCCCCTACATCCACCGCGCCGACCGCATGGGTGATCTCCGTTTGCTGAATCCGTCCCGGCCGGATCTGTCCGTTCAGTACAACCCATTTGCCACCGAAGACGACAACTACATGGCGCAGGTGTCGATGATCTTTGGCGCGTTCGATCTGCACGATGAATTCTTCGCCAAACATCAGCTCAACTACCTCGCCGACATCGTCCGCATCCTTCACTACACCGGCAAGCGGTTCAACTTTTACGACGTGATGGTGATGGCGCTCGACCAGTCCGTGATCGAGGACCAGGTGAACGCAGCTCGCCAACGAATGGCGCGCGATCCTGAGATCTCCACACAGCGCAGGCTTAACTTCGAGATGTCGTCGAAGAACCTGTTTCAGTCCTTCGGCGACCGCGACCGTGTGCCGAAAATCCAGGGTCTGCTGAACGAATGCATGACTTTCCTGGACGACGAATTGAGCGTCATCACCGGGCCATACGACAACCTGCTCTCGATCAACGATGTAATCGACAACGAGTTGATCCTGTTCGTGAGCCTGAACATCAACAAGAACACGGCACCCGTGCGGGCGCTCGGCAAGATGATGCTGCAGAATCTCCAACTGGTCGTCGGTAAGCGATACGAGACGGAAACGGAGCGCAAGCGCCGCAATAAGCCGCTGTTTTCGGTCGTGATGGACGAGTTCGCGCCGTTCGGCTACAGGAACTTCGCGCAGATCCTCAACACGGCCCGGGGCACGAACACGGCATTTCTCTTCTCGCTGCAGTCTTTGCCGCAACTCCTGGAAGTCGGCAAGGGGTTCCAGCAGGACGTTTCATCGGCTCCCGGCACGACGATGCTGATGCAGACTCGCGACGAAGAGACAGCCAAGTATTTCAAACAAGCGTCTTCGCAGGTTCCCGTCCAGAAGCGGACGCAGCAACTGTGGCGCAAGGACTTCCTTGGATTCGAGAGCTACGACAAGGCGATTGGTGCATCCGAGCGCGAGCAGTTGGAATTTCGTGCGCTCGACCACCACATCAAGAACCTGGGCAAGGGCAAGATGGAAATCCTGATGACCGATCCCGTACAAGGCACACTGCACGGCCGGCTTCATGTTCGCCCACCGAGCGATATCCGGGTTCCGCTCTTCGAACCGACTGTGTTGCCAAAGCTCGCGTCGTCGCGCGAGGAATCTGAAGGTGCGAATCTGCGGTTCAAAGACCAGAAGTTGGCCGCGATGGTTCCGTTCCCACGGCGGCGGTAGGAGGTGAGTATGTTCGCAAGAATGGCGCTTGTGATTCTGACCGCCCTGCTGCATGCGACTGCGCAGGCGCAGCCGACGGCGGATCCAAATACCAAGAAGGCGCCGCCCATTCGCTATGTCGAGAGCGGCAAAGGTGTCGTCGGCGTGAACCCGGCGCAGCCCTATCGCCCCATTCCAGTGAACTCCGCGCAGCCCAAGGATTCGATCTTCACCTTCTACCTTCGAGTTCTGAATCCCCGGCAGATCAATTGGGGAGCAGAGATAGACCGGCGTCTTGCCAACCTTCGGGAACACTCAGTTGGCAATCCTTACTTCCGGTTGGCGTCCTTCCAGTTGGGGTTGATCGTGTTTCTGCTGATGCTCTGCTGGGTTTGGTGGGACAAGATGCGGCAAATCAAATGGGTCGCTGCGGAGTTCCTCACCGACGCACTGAATGCACGCAACCTGGCGGAGGGTCGAGCTGTGGAGGCCATTGAACGCTACAACCGGCACATTGAAATGTGCAACCGCGTGATCGAGGGTCAGAGTTCCGGTATCGGCGGCGGCTCCGAGGCGGGAAACGCCGCGCTCACCATCCGAGAGTTGCAGACGGAACTTGCTGCGTCACGTGCAAACAGCGCCCGGCTGCAGCATGAGCTCGATCAGAGCAAGGCTGAGCACGCGCAGATGGACGGCCGGTTGGCGGGCCTGGAGGCCGAGGTGAAACGCAAATCTGCGCATCCCGATGCGGATCTTGTGGCGCGACTGGAACGCGCCGAGGCAGAACTGGCGGGAAAAAAACTCCGGAAGGCGAAGGTATGATCGTCGAGATCTTGTCGATGGGAAGTTGCTGGCGGGAGTCGTCCGATCACCGGCCGCTCGTTTGGAATACTTCGGGCGTCGCCGACCTACGCGGAACGAGTCCGCGATCAAAGGTCCGGGGCCAGGTTCGATTCCATGCGCGGTTGCTGAATGAGGCGCTGGGGACAACGGGGTTGCGCAATTCGGCGTGGCATGCATCCGCCGTCTCGGAGCGGCTAGGATTCCGGGGACTTGCCTTGGAGCGCCGCGCCGCGCACATGAGCGCTTCGGAATGGTTCCTGGCGTCCGTGACAGAGCGGCTGGCCGGCACACTCGATGACACGAGTTTTGACCCGGAGAACGTGCAACTGATCTCCCTTTCGAATTGGAGAGGCGCGCAGGAGGCACTCATCCTGGCGCGCCGAACTGCCTGGCTGCGCGGCGGCATGGGTACGGCGATCTTCACTCCGAACGCGCCCGACGGTGATTGGACCGTCCGGAGTTGGTGACGTGCGCTACCCGAAGGGCTCCATTGTACTGTCCGATTCGTTGGACGTTCCGGCTTTGCGCAAGGTCTATCAGGCTGGACATGTCACCGCTTGGCAGCTCTACCGCGCGCTCAATCCGGTGTTCGAGGAGAACAAGTGGAAGTGCTTCGTCCGGCGGCTCGGCCTGCTGAGCCAGCGCGATTTCCTGCTCCGCATGGTCGTGGACGGCATGAGCGCGCCGGTTTTTGCTCTGGGCGACGAAGGCGCGCGGTCGCTGCAGGGGCGATTGGCGACGGTTATCGAAGCCGCGCCGCGCAACACCAGCCGCGGCAATCGGGATCACGTGTGGCACGACGTCGAACTGTTCGAGCTTCAATTGAAGCTGCGCCAGAGCGGATTGGTGTCGTCTTGGCTGTACGAACCTGAGATCCGCGCCGACAACGAGCTCACGAACTTCGGCTACGCAAAGGATTACGACGCAATCATCACCTTCCGAAGCGGAAACGTATCCGGCAAAGTGGCACTCGAGTACGAGCGGTTCCCCAAATCGACGAAGCAGTATCAGCGGATCGCCGACACGTTGAATCGCGAAACGAAGGTCACAGCCGTTCTGTACCTTGTCTGCAATGTGCAGATGGAGTCGTTTCTGTTGAACGGTCTGCGCGGAACGCGTCAGCAGGTGTACGTCAGCCAGGCGCAGCAATTCGCGGATCAACCCGCAGAGGCGACGCTGGTTGACGTTACGCGCCAAGCGCAACATCGGCTTGCGGACTGCCTCAGCTGAACCCACCAAAACCTTCCGTTTGCTGCGCCATTGGCGTTCCTTTGCTGTTCCTATGGCGTTCCACCGCGTCTGCAACTCGCTCGGGATCAGCAAGTTGCGGCCTTACTACCGGTAGTTTGTGGCTGTATTCGGTCTGGAGAGCATTTCCGGACTGGCCGGCAGGGAGTTGTGAGGGTTCTGGAGTGGGAGCCGCGAGTTGGAGGTAGCCGGTGTGCACATCGCGCGGATGTGGGTTGGCGAGGTGGGCGAGTGGTGGTGAGTGGGAAGGAATGCGTGGACGGAAGTGGAGTGTGGCTCGGTGTGCGTGCGCAGCGGAAGCGGTGCGCATGGATCGAAATCGAAGGAGACGTTTGACATGGCTTATGGAGCGTTTGCAGAGAGAACAGCGCGGTACCGGGATCTGGAATCCGTGATCGACTACCGCGCCTATGACGGCGAGTGGACGACTGGGTTCGAAGAGAAGTGGCTGAAGCCGCGGCTGCTGGCGCTGGGATACGCGCATGTGCGCTTCTTTGGCGGCAAGATCTGCGAGTACGACGGCTGCTTCCGGGAGCGCGTTTGCGAGTTGGTGAAGCAGCACGGCGGTCGGCCAGAGTACTTCGTGTATGGCTGATGGCACGTGGTCGCTCACCTAAGCGGCGCTGAATTCAACGAATCAATTTGAGGAGACAAGGACATGTACGTGAACGGAGCAGCAGTTCCGCAAGACAATTTGGCGCCGCCTGTCGCGACGGCGCCCGGCATGGATGGATTGGTTACGCCCACTGGAATCTCGCCGGCACGGCTCGAAGAGATCCGGCGGCAGTTGCTCGATCCGTTTGACCCCGCCGAAACTAAGTGGCGTGTCACGGCGACCTCGACGCAGAATGGCCGTAACGGCACGGTCAAGCGCGGTCAGTTGGTGGCTTACGCCGATCAGCGCGCCTACACCGACCGGCTGAACGAGATCTTCGGTGAGTGGGGCTGGACGCGCACCTACATCGTTCAAGTTGCCCAGAACTTCGAACGCGTCACCCGGCAGGGCGCGAAAGGCGAAAAGCAAAGCACGATTTGCGCCAAGGTCGTGGTGGTTTCCACCGTCACCGTGAACGGGCTTGGTTCTCACACCGGCGTCGGCGAGGAGTGGGCGGACGACGAGAATTCCGCCACGCGCGCCGAGGCACAAGCTTTCAAGCGTGCCTGCGCGTGCTTCGGACTCGGCCGGTATCTGTACGATCTCGACAAAGTCTGGGAAGATCTGGACCAGTACAACCATCCGGTTCGCGAGCCCAGCTTGCCGGAATGGGCGATCCCCGCGCACATGCAACGTCAGGCGCGCCCGCAAGCGGCGCCGCTCGCGCAACCGCGGCAGAGCTTGGTGCAGCAAGAAACGCTGGCGCACGTCAAGCGTCTGTGCGAAACGGTCGGCTTCGGCCTCGCGAAATTCGCGCTCCAGAAGTACGGCGGCGTGACAGACCCGTCGAAGATCGGCTTCGCGAAGCTGACGACCGTTCTTGAAAAGCTGACCGACTTGGCGAAGGGCGTCGAGCGTTTGCGCGCGGCGTCGGCGAACCTCGGCGACGGGCGCTACGGCACGATTTGCCGCGAACTGAATCTCGCAAGCGATTCGCTCGACGACGTTCCGGACCGCGGCGCTTTGGCTGCGCTCCTGGCCCGCGTCGAAGCTGAGATGGGTGCCGCACGGACCGATCCAATTGCGTCGCCAGAGAACGGCAAGATTGCCGTGCTTCGTGGTCAGCTTCTGCAAGCGGCGCGCAAGGTCGCCGAGAGTGGACGCCCGGGCTGGCCGTCGAAGTTCGGCGACGTGATCGCTCAGGCGACGGACGGGAAGCTGACCCTGGATCACTTGAAGAGCCTGACTGACGCTGACACGGGTGTCATTGAAGCTGCCGTCGCGAAGTTGGCATCCTAGTATCGTGCGACTGGCCGGTTGCCGGAGCGCAGCCGGCCCCCTCGCCATTTGCAGCCCGCCAAACATTCCCGACATCCGGGCCTGTGGGCCACAGGGCGCTATTTCGTTTTCACGGGCACCCTCACCTCGAAGCCGGTCTTCTCTATGGCTTGATGAAGCTGCGCCTCACTCACTGCCGAGTCTTCATAAACAACCTTCACCAGGCGCTTGTCCGTATCAATGGCCGTGCTCTTGACGCCGGCAGTTTTCGTGAGGGCGCGCTTGATGACCACGGCACAGGAGTCACAGTCCATCTTCGGAACGGTGATGTTGGCTGTTGCTTCTTTGGCGATTGCCTCGCCGTTCATCAGCACCAGTGCGGCGGCCGCAACGGCTAGGTTGATTCTCATTTTCTGTTTCCCTTCCATTTCGGGGTTCAAACTCATGACCCGCTGGCCAACAAAAACTCCGCGACCGGACCCGAGTAGTACGGGAAGGCCGCCATTGCGATCACAAGTGCGGTGACCAGCCAGAGTACAATTCGGGCGGAGCGCCGACTCGCCAGTGGCGGGCACGCCGTGCCCGGAGCACACGCGCCCTGTTGCGGCAAAGGCCGGTAGGCGTAATAGAACGCTAGTCCGAGGAGCGCAAATGTGACAACCAAAAGGTACGGACGTAATGTATTGAAATACGCAGAGGCGCCCAAGATCGAAAAGCCGGTGAGCGCGAAGATGATCGGCAAAGTGCAACACAGGCTCGCGCCGATTGCGGCAATCACCGAGCCGGCCATCACCAGAGTGTGGCTTTTCGGACTAGAAGTTTGAAGCTCGTTGCGCGAGCCGGGCGCTGGACAACAAGCCGAGTCCGAAAAGGGTGGAACCGGTGCCCGATCCGCCGAACGATCGCAAGCTCCTGTCACCGCTTGACGAACGAGATCCCGCGACGGCAACCCTTCTATACGACCGTTGGTGAAATAGGTTCGGCAACTCAACGCGTACTCGCGTGCGGCGCGGGCCGCGGGTTCGACATCCAGCCCGTCGACGCGAATGGAGGGGGATCCCAGGAAGCGCTGCGATTCGGCGGTCGCCGCATCGGAAACGTTCACCTCCGCGACTTCTGCCGGGACGCCCACTTCCTGCAGCACTTGATGCACAAGCTCGATCGCCGGTTTGTGGTTTGGACAGCCGTCGAAATACAAAACCTCAATCTTCATGTGTGCCCCCGGCAGCTCGCGCGAGCTCATTGAGAACGGGGCAACCGACGGTGTGATCCGTCGATGAAGTCTTCAGTTCGCGCGCGCACTTGCGCAAGGCCGATTTCAGACTGGCCTCTAGTTTCTGCAGTTCGTCGGTCTTCTCGCGGACGGTTGTCAATTTGCGCTCCAACAATTCCTTCACATGGGAACACGAGGGAACGCTTTCATCACGCACCAAGAGGAGTTCGCGGATCTCATTGAGTGAGAAGCCGAGTTCCTGGGATTTCCGGATGAACTTCAGATCCTGAATTTGGCGCTGGCCGAATAGCCGGAATCCGCCCTCCGAGCGGCCGGAACGCTTGACCAGCCCTTCCTTTTCGTAGAATCGGATGGTGTCAATGCTGATTCCGGTCTCCCTGGCGACCGAACCGATCTTGGCGGCGGCGTGCACGTCTTTTTTGGTACCCACACTCAGAGTACAGTCTGGAGTTAGGTCCAGAGTCAAGTGTATTCTCAAATCCGGCCGAGGAATGCGCGAAGCGCGGACGCAGATTGGATCAACTGTTGTCGTTCCAGTGCGTCGAGGTACTCAGTCGCCGTTTTGGGAGGACTCTTCAAGCTCTTGCGGTGCTCCGCCGCAGCGCCGAGCACAGCGCCGGGGGCGAGATCGAGCAGGTGGAGGACGAATTCATCTGGATGCTGGGCCTCAATGCCGAATGCTCCAACTACGTCGGTGGGGAAATCGCGGAGGTTCATCGTGATGATCACGTTCGCTTGGCCACGAATAGCGGCTGCCAGGACATGTCGGTCGTTCGGATCGGGGAGGTGAAGGCCGGGGATAAGATCCTCGTAGCCGGTCACCAGCGCGTCGACGGCATGTAGATCCATCAACGCTCGGGTTCGCTCCAGCTTGGCGCGCGTCAGATCTGGCCGCTTTTCCAAAAGCGCGGAGATCCATTCCTGGTGGACATCGGCCGACCACTTCGCGCGGAATAGGCCGGTGAGCGCGAGATGCATGAGTAGATTCCGCAACTCCGCCGGGTAGAGGACGTTGGCGTCATAGAATGCGGTGAACGTCACAGCTAGTTATTGACGCGGACCGGCAAAGTTCCTAGTCACTCAGAGACCCAGTTCTTGATCGTAGGCGGCGAGCTCCGCGAGGACTGCGCGGCGTTCGGCATCCGCGCGCCGCTTATAGGCCATTAGCGCTTCGAACCGAACCCGACGGTGCGTGCCGACGCGGCGGTATTCAATCTTCCCTTCGTCGAGGAGTTGAATCAGCGAAGGGCGTGAAATGTTCAGCAGGTCCGCTGCTTCCTGCGTCGTGAGTTCGGCGTGGACAGGAATCAGCGTCACGGCATTGCCGCGCGCCATTTCCTCAAGGATGTGGATGAGCATCCGCACGGCCGATGCCGGCAGCTTCACGGTCCCTGCGGAAGGATCGTCAAGCAAGCGGAGTCGCAGGGGATCCGTTGTTGGGGTTCGCGAGGCAAGGACCAAACTGGTCTCTTTGGCGAGAATCGCTTCGGCCTCAGACGGCAACGTTGGTGCGATAGTTCCTTGCGCCATGGCTTGATTGCTCCTGAACTCATCCTAGCACAAGTCGCAGTAATCGAAAACAATCGAAGCAAGCGAAATTTGCCCTGTCCTTATATATAGCGGCCTCCCGAGCGGATGCCGAACCCAAAACCCAAAAGGAGAACTGAGATGACTGCAAACGTTTCCGTATGCGCGAGCCAAGTGCTCAGCACGCGAGACTTGAAAGTACGCCCCGAGCGGGACGTGACCGAGATCGTCGGACACTTTCTGAGCGTGGCCGAAGCCGTGGTGGGCCATTGGGTCGAATACTCGAAGGGGCTGCTGCTGTTCGTGATGGTTCCGGGCGACGCGCAGTCCGGTGAATTCTACGTTTACGACCGCAAGAAGGGCACCTTTTGGCTGTTGAGCTTGGCGGACAGCGTGTTCGGCGGCTACTCGCTCGCCGATATGCGCCAGAAAATCAAGGACTTCCGGCTCCTCGACTTTGCCGAAGATCCATCTCGGCTCCGGGCGGTCAAGGCTTAACCGCAACTCGTTTTGCGATTCCGCGAATCGGGTGTAGAGAAGAGCTATGCCACAACTCCTGCTGGCAACGCCCGCAATGGCCGCCGAGTACTCGAACTGGTTCGTCAACCGGCGCGCCTACACCCGCCAGTCCGACAGGCCACATCCGGAGTCGGGCCGGCATTTCTACTACCGGCCCGGCTCGAAGGCCGGCGCGGAGGTCGCATTGGAGGTTGAGGACGTTCGACGCCACCTGGCGGGCGAAATCACCTTGGGGATTTACGCGATCAACCCGGGGAACCAGCGGGTCAAGTGGATGGCGATCGATGCCGACTACAGGCGGTCGCTCGATGACCTGCTGAAGTTGCAGTACGAACTCCAACAAGACGGCATTCAGGCGGCGCTCGAACAGAGCCGCCGTGGTGGCCATCTTTGGATTCTGTTCGAGACGCCTGTGCTCGCCAAGCTCGCCCGGATCTACATCCGGCACTTGGCTGGAAAACTGGCTGTACAGGTGAAGTCAACCGGGCCATCGGACGGGATCGAGCTATTTCCGAAGCAAGATCGAATTGAAGCCGGCCAGTTTGGCAACGCGATTCGTGGGCCGCTGGGAGTTCATAGGGCCGTCAACCGGCGCTATTGGTTTTACGGTGCAGCACATGATCTCGAAGCGCAGCTGGCGTACCTTCGCGAACTGCGGCGCGTGTCGGAATCCCGGTTGGCCGAGCTGGTTGCTGAGTTGGAGATTCCAGATGAGGTCTCGACGACTCCGCGGCGCTACCCACCATCGGGCTTTCAGATCCTGGACTTCTTGGAGCCGGGCCAATTGCGGCGAGTCGGTCGAAACTGGGTCACGCGATGTCCAAGTTGTGCGGCGACGGGCCGCGACCGGGGAAAGGACAACCTGGCCGTCTCCGTGGAGGAACCGATGAAGTACCTCTGCTGGGCGGGCTGCACAAGTTCGCAGATCAGAGCCGCGCTCGGTGCGCCCGCTCCAGCGCTTGCTCGTTAGGACACGCTGATGGCAAACGAATCCAGACTGGTGCTTCCAAAACCGTTGCTCGTGAAGCTGAACTCGCTCGGCATCTACTGCCAGACGTGGGTCACTGCGGAAAGGCAGGAACGCGCGAAGCGATGGGTCCTGCGCGGCGTGGAAAGCGGCGGCAGTGCTCGGGAGTTTGGACGGTACATCTCGTTTTTCGATTCAACGGGCTCGCGTTTGGAATGGCTGCAGAAGGCCGATCGAATCGGCGCGAATGGCGTACACGCGGTGGTCATCGCTGAGGTGCTGATTGGCGTGGAAGTCGCTCGGGTGGAAGAGACGTACCAACTGGTGATCGCGAAGTACGAACTCGGAAAGGCGAAGGAGGGTGGAAAGAGGCCGCCTGTGGAATCTTCAGTCCTGTTTCGTGGGATGGACGGCCAACTTCCAGAAAAGCTGCGCAAGCAGGGGCTCGCACCGGCGTTCCTGACCCGAAGCGGCGAAGTGAAGGCGGTGCCAAACGCATATCTGGAGGCCGTGAAACTGGTGGCTGCGGGCGCGGCGTGCGCCAACTGCAAACATGTCCACGGCCTTATTGGCGGCGTGCCTCCCGCAGTGGAGTCAGGCGCCGAAGTGGTCTCGATTGCTTCGGGAGGAAGGTCATGAGGATCACAAGGAGTGAGGGTATCCTCGATTTCCCAGTGGCATTTGCCTACTTGGTGACTCTGGCGGCGATGGCGACATTGCTCTGGATCGATATGGCTCCGAGCCCGGCCCCGCTATGGCTCCTGGCGGTTCTTTGGACTTTCGTCCTTGGCGCGTGGCTCAACTTCCGCTTCGAACGGAACTGGAATGCGTGCGCGGCCGTGGCGTTCTGGCTCAGCACAATCATGATCACAGCCGGTGAACGGATCGCGAACCTGCTTTAGGCAAGGAGGGCACGGTGAAAGAGTACTTGACCAAACTCTGCATGTTCCTGTTTCTGTCTGCGGCCTTTTCTGGCCGGACCAACGAACTGGGCGTCGTGGTGGGAGCGCTCACCGGAACCATTTTGCTTTGGCCCCTGTACCGCAAGTTCGTTCCCGCGCCGAAACGCCGAAGGGTTGTCGTCGTGGATGAGGAGCCCGAGCTAGAACCCGTTGACCGCGGCGTGAAGTAGAGCGCCTGGGAGGTGTGCATGACCGTCGGAACCAAGAGCGTTCTCTATGGGGCACACTGCTTTCTGCTGCATCCGCTGCTCGTCGCGTGGGGCTGGACACGGCTCTATGGCTTCCCGTGGGACCCGCGGCTTTGGTTTGCCTTCGCACTCCATGATGTCGGTTACTTGGGGCGCACGGACATGGACGGCCCGGACGGCGAACAGCATGTCGTTCTGGGCGCGCGCATCATGGGTGTGTTGTTTGGACCGGAATGGGAGGACGAATGCTTGCGGCACTCCCGATACTGGAGCCGCCGAATCGGGCGGCCGATTAGCCGTCTGTGCCTCGCGGACAAACTGGCCTTCGCGCTTGCGCCTGCCTGGCTCTACTTGCCGATGGCGCGTACGACCGGGGAACTAGCCGAATACATGGCGCGATCGCGCGAGCGCCAAGCTGGCGACAACGGATTCACCGAACAGGAACTGCGCTCGATTCGATCGGCTGCCCCACGCGAGTGGTTGCGCGGGCTGCAGAGCTACACGCTGCGGTGGGTCGACCGCAATCGGGACCAATGGGTGGCATTTCAGCCTGAATCAGGAGTCGGCCATGTACGTGGAAATGAGAATCAGGCGCTACGACTGCGCTGATTGCGGAGTGCCTTGCAAGAGCACCTCTCCCAATGCGGAGAGATGCCGAGCCTGCGCCAAGCTGAGGCTCAATCAGCAAAGCCGTGACTATCAGCAGAAGGTGTTGGCGAGAAAGCGCGCGGCCCGTTTGGCGGCCGCAGCCCAAGCCTCTGCTTAGCTGCCGATCCAAACACAATTCGATGCACCTCGGACGCTGGCCGCCCGAGGTGCGTTTGCATGTCAATTCGAAAAACAAGGAGACACAAGAAATGTTGGGATACACGAAGATTCAGATCATGGGCAACTTGGGCGGCATGCCCGAGATGAAGTTCCTACCTAGCGGCGATCCCGTCGTCAATTTTTCGGTGGCGGTGAACCGCCGGTACAAGGACCGCGACGGTAACCAGAAGGAAGCCACCGACTGGTACCGCGTTTGCGCATTCAACGGTGTGGGTGAAGCCTGTGCCAAGCATCTGCAGAAGGGCGACGGTGTATTCGTCGAGGGTCGCTTGCAGGTTCGCCAGTACGACTCGAAACAGACCGGCAAGGAAGTTTCGGTCGAGATCATTCCGAGCACCGTACGCTTCTTGGGCTCCGGGCGCGGTGATTGCGGCGCTCGGCTCACCACTGGCCCTGTTCACCAATCGGACGCGTCACACGAAGGCGCCGACGGCGTGGATCAGGAAGTTCCTTTCTAAGCGACGGCGACGATCATGGGCAACAAATGCGATTTCTGCTCCGCGCCGAACCCGACTTGGCGCTATCCGGCGCGGAGCTTCATCGGCTATATCGCCTGCGGGATCGCCGGCGAGAGCGTCGGAGACTGGGCGGCTTGCGGCGAATGCCATCGGCTGATTGAATCTGGCGACCGGACTCTGTTGACGGCCCGGTCCGTCGCGACGTTCCTTATCATTCAGCCGGAGTTGGCTGAGATCGAGGATGAACTGGCCTTGGAACTCGGAACCCTGCACTCTCGGTTCTTCGAGAATCGTCTTGGACCGGCGGCGGTGATCGTATGAGACTCGAAGGCCGGATGCGGCTGGGCTACTATCCGCTCGATCCGGCGGAGGCCACACGGATGCGCCGGTTTCTGGCATTCCCTGCGGAGCAAACAAGTGCCGTTGATCCTTGCGCCGGAACGGGCGCCGCGCTCCTGAGCCTGACCGCCGAAAGTGCTGCCAGGCGCTACGGCATTGAGCTTGATTCACACCGGGCGAGCGAGGCGAAGAGCGCGTTGGATGAAGTGATCCAGGGCAATGCCTTCGACGTGAAGGCACCCGTCGAGTCCTGCTCGCTGCTGTATCTGAACCCGCCTTACGATTTCGAGGTCGGCGAGGGCAGGAATGAGCGCATGGAGAAGCTCTTTCTCGATGAGTTCTTCCGATGGCTGAAGCCATGCGGCGTTTTGATGCTGGTCATCCCGTTTGATCGAATCTACAACTGCCGCAATATTTTGAGTCCGCACTTTAAGGACAAGGCGATCTACCGGCTGACTGAGCCGGATGCGGTCCGCTACAGGCAGGCGGTGGTGTTCGGTGTTCGCCGATCCGCTGCCGAACGGAATCGGTTGGGCGATCACGCCGTGAACCAGGCGAACTGGAAGCTCCAGGAGCTCACGCGCAGGTATGAAGAGATCCCTGCACTGCCCGATGAACGGGATCGGGGCTACGCTGTCCCACCAAGCGGTCCAGTTCGCATGGACTACCGCGGGCTGCCCCTGGATGTCGTTGAAGACCTCCTGGCAAAGTCCCCGGCGTGGCTCCAGGCGCAGAGGGTGACACATGCGCAACGGAAACAATTCTTCGGGCGTCCGCTGACTCCACTCCATGCCGGGCACGTTGGCCTTTGTGCCGTAAGCGGACTGCTGAACGGAGTGTTCGGCAGCGGGCCTGACCGGCACGTCGCCTATTGGGAGGCGACCAAGGTTGTCGATCGAACCGAGGAAGAAGGCGAGGGCGGCGAGACGGTCATTCGCGAGAAGGAACGGTTCAGTCAACGGTTGACCCTGCTCTTCGCGGACGGCCGCATCAAGCTGCTCTCTGAGAAGCCGCGTGAAGAACCAACCGAGGAGGCAGCCAGTGGAGAATGCGCACCTGCGAATGGGGAAGCTGAAGTTCGTGCGGCAGACGCGTGACACCATCACGGAGGTCTCCCTGCACATGGATCGGCTGGTGGCCGAGAGGCCCGAGAATCCACGGGCCGCTGTTCAGATGCACCTGGTCTCCGTGTTCGGCGGCGACCAGGAGGTCGGCTCGATCGCAGCGGCAATCGCGGACGAGCAGCGATTCCAGGTGAGTTTGCCGGACGGCCGCGAGTTCTTCGGATTCCTCGGCGAGAAGGCAGTTATCTACAGGGCTTCACTGCAGATTCCGGGCCGGAAGCGGCCGGTGCGTCATCTGGTTGCCGTCTCCGAGCCACTCTTCGACACCACTCTCGCCGCCAACGGCAGTGCTCGACGAACGGTTCTTTACGATAGCGCGCCGAACTTCGTTTTGCACCGCTTATCGGTTCGCTTCGGCCTGCCGACCCTCCCCGAATGGTCCGAATGGTTTCGGGCCGAACTTTACTGCCGAGGAGTGGTTGAGAACTTGTTGGGCCTCAACTGCGATCCAATCGCCGTCAAGGCGACCAAGTTGCGTCTCCTGCGGATTGCGAGCGCTGGCATCCGCCGCCGACTTATCGCGATCAAGTCACTAGAGTGAGGGCCGCTCAACCGCACGTGTCGCCACGCCGTTTCAGATCCATCAATTCAGACCGAATGTGACTTGAGGTAGTTCCGAACCTCCTCGGCCAACGTGAAATATCGAGGGAAGATCTGGAGGTTGACGAAGGCGTCCTCTCGGGTAACATTGGGAGGTACTTCGCGCGGATGGCCGAGTTCATTGCGCTGACAGCGGAGCAGGTCGTAGATCGCGACGGTCATGATGGTAGCGTTCTCGGGGAATCCTGCCGGGCGTTGGTTCTGAACGCGCTGAATCTTCTCGTGGACCCAATCGAGTTTAGGCTTCATGGGGAACGCCTTTAGCCGCTTAGAAAGTTCCGCCTTTTCGCGTGGATCCGCGAGGGCTGGTTCGAGGTCCTCACAAAGCAACAGAAAAACTCTCTCGGCCGCAATTCCCAACATGACGGTGGAGGCGACCAAGTTACCTTTGCGAAACGTTTCCAGACTTTCCGCCAAGTAGGCCGTCACCGTCCGATCAGGAGTCGTGCCGCTCCGCTGAAGGTGTTGTAAATAGCCTGCGGGATCGTATGGTAGTGGTCTGGTCGATGTAAGCACTTGCCGGCCATAGTCGGTGATATGGAAGAACGGCAGTCGGTCGTTTGAGGCATTGTAGCCCGGCGAGAGAATGCCCTCGCACACCAACTGCCAGAACATTTCCTGGAACAAGACCGCGAATCTGGGACGGCCGTCGACCCAACCAGCGGAAGTGATGTACTCGATAAACGGATCAAACTCGTGGGCATTGCCAAGCTGGTGCCACTCGCGGTCAGTCCGAAGCCTCGAAAAGACGATTTGCCGGACGGTTTCGAGGGTTGACTCGTTCGGGTCGAATGGGATCTTGCCGGTTGCGGGCATCTCCTCCAACGTTACCGCCCGAACCTGCCTATGGCAATTTGCTGCCGGCTCTGCGCCACTAGTTGGCGCGCCAACGTCCGGCTACGTTCACCGCGTGTTTGGGGAGGAGAGGAACTGCCAAATGTCGTCAATCTCATGTATCAACGAGTACTTAAATGTATACGGCTCGGAATTAGGTAGACGTGTGGTAGAGCAGTTTCCCGCGCTTCACTTGCCGTCCGATACTCCCTCCGCGGAGCTTCGTACCTTGAAGCGCCAGCCCTTTCCCGCACAGCAATTGGCGATCATGGGGATCGTCAAGCGGTGGGACGAGGCGGCCAATGCTGCAGCGGTGGCGGAATGTGGGACCGGCAAGACCCTGATTTCTCTCGGCAGCGTATTCGCGCACGCCCGAGGCCGGAAGTTTACGGCGTTGGTTATGGTCCCGCCCCAGCTTGTCGAGAAGTGGGCGCGTGAGTGCTTTCTGACGCTACCAGGCGTCCGAGTCTTCTTCATCGACGGGGTGCGCAATGGCGCGTCTTCTAACGGCTTCACCGGAGTTAACGAGGTCAAGTTTCGCAATGGCCGCATCGTTCGAGATGGCCTGAAGACCACGCTGAGTGAACTTCGACTTGCAAAACGGCACCGGTCCGCACGAGCGCGGTGGAACGCCAACGTGGGCGCTCCGTCGATCTTCATCATTTCGCGGGAGCGGGCAAAGCTCGGCTACTTCTGGCGGCACGCGTACGCCGCAGCCCAATCTGGACCCTATCTCGGCAGCGTAGTCAATCCGGACACCGGGCGCCCGATCATGACCTCCGAGGACCAGTTGCGTCGGGCCGATTTCCGCAAGCTGAAACACGCGGAGTCGATCTTGCCCGAATCGCCCAAGTCACGAGCCCCGTTCCACAGTCCGCTGTGGCAAGCCGACAACACGAAGATTCCGCGCATGGCACCCATGGAGTTCATAGGGCGGTACCTGAACAAGTTCTTCGATTACGGCATCGCGGATGAGGTCCACGAACTGAAGGGCGAAACGGCGCAAGGAAACGCGCTGGGAACGCTCGCATCTGCCTGCCGGCGGACCGTGATTCTGACCGGCACGCTGCTAGGCGGCTACGCCGACGATGTGTTCAACATCCTTTACCGCGTTGACCCAAAGCGAATGCGCGAAGAAGGGTTCGATCATGGTGAGGCCGGCGTGCGCCAGTTCGCGAGCATATATGGGGTGCTTGAGAAGGTAACGACCACTGAGGCAGCGGACAATGCGTGCTCCAAAGCCAAGGTCACGACCACGGTGAAACGCCGGCCGGGAGCATCGCCTCTGTTGTTCGGCGGATTCCTCATGAATTTGGCGGCCTTTGTGTCGTTAGAAGATATCTCCGATGCACTGCCTCCCTATGAAGAGCAGGTGATTTCGGTTGAGATGGACCCGGCGCTCAAGCAGGCCTACGCCAATCTTGAGAACGATGTTCGCGACGCGCTACGGGAACACCACGGCAATGCGTCCGTCGTAAGCACAGCGATGAATGCGCTTTTGCTCTATCCCGACCGGCCCTTTGGACTTGGAACTCTTTACGGATTCGATCGGAATCCCGAGACGGGGGAACGGGAACGGTTCGTCATCTCAGAGCCCGCGGATTTGGACGAAGCCGTCGTTTATGCCAAGGAGCGCCGCCTGGTCGATGAGATCAAATCCGAACTCGCGGTAGGGCGGAAGGTCCATGTCTTCGCGGTCTACACGCGGAAACGCGACGTGACGCGACGGCTTTGTGATCTGCTCCGCAAAGAAGGGATCCGGACGGAGATTCTGACGGCGGAAGTCCCGCCCGCCGAGCGCGAGGCTTGGTACGAACGGCAACTTCGGAACGGCATGCAGGTGTGCATCGCCCACCCGAAGCTCTGCAGCGTAGGGCTCGATTTGCTGGAGTTCCCGGTGCTGCTGTTCTACGAAACTGGCTACTCGACGTACACACTCCGCCAAGCCAGCCGACGGAGTTGGCGAATCGGGCAACGGCATCCGATCCGCGTCGGGTTCCTGACTTACGCCGACACGGCGCAGGAGTCGTGCCTTCGGCTAATGGGGAAGAAGCTCATGGCGTCCCTGCCGATGGAAGGCAAGCTGCACGCCGATGGCCTTCAGTCCATGGACTCGGACGATGACCTGCTCACCGCTATGGCGCGCGACCTTGTCACGCGGCAAGGAGTCGGAGAGGCTGCCGCGGAGGTTTGGAAGAACCTCGTGGTCAGTTCGTCCAAGAAGCTGACAAACACAATCGTTCCAGAAATTGTCGAACCGGTTTCGGGGGTGCGTGAGCCAACGCCGTGGATCGAACCAGTCGGCCCTATGGTGCAGCTCTCGTTGTTTTGAGCGGAGGTTAAGCCATGTCAACACTATCGATCATGCCGGCTGAGTCAACGTCGCATCTTGCCAGGCGATTGGCGGAGTTGTTGGAGCGCGGCGATTCTGATGGTCCTCTGCTTGGGGATTCAATGCGGGACAGCGCGCTTGTCTTGGTGGAGGCCCTTCGGCAACGAATGCAGCGGAGGGCCGAGCCGGAGCATCGCTCGCTGTTCGACCTCGATGATCGCTTGATCGAGTTGATGGAGACGGTTGAGGAGACAGCGGAGTTAGGGAGCGAGATTTCGCCGGAACTCGCCCAGGAGATCGATACCTATCTCGACGCATATCGTTTGAAGGTGGATCAGATCGCCGGATTCTGGCGGTGGCAACAATCGATTGCCGACATCAGCGCGAAAGAAGCGGAGCGGCTGACGGCGCGGAAAAGGGCGGCCGATAGCCGTGTGACGCGGCTGAAGGGTTTCCTGTTCGCTTTCATGGCGGCACGGGGCATCAAGAAGCTGCAGGGCCGAAAATGCGATATCGGGATGCAGCGCAACAGCACCGCATCGCTTGTGGTCGATGATCCGCTACAAATCGCCGAGCGCTATTTCGAGCGGGCCGTGCGGTTTACCAAGACGGAGTTCCTGGAAATCGTCTACCAGCTTCCGGAAGGCGAGGCCCGCCAGCGCCTTGAGGCCCTTCTGAAAGAAGGCTGGGAGGTTAACAACGAGACGGTACGGGCGTCGCTTGTGAACAACGAACCGGTGCCCGGAGCCAGGCTTGTGACCGGCAGCCATCTACGAATCCGTTAACTCCCAACTCGGTTGGAGTTCTGGGCATCGGCGGGTATGATTCCGATGTGAGTAGGGCGGACTATGAATGGTGTGCCGATTCATCCCCTTGAACTCGCCGGCATCGGGTTCACCGTTGCGTTGATGGCATTGGCGTGGGTATGGCGAGATCGGCTGCACGCCTTCGGCCTGGAGTTCCTGGCATGGCGTAAGACCAGCACGCGGGAAAGCGTTAAGGCCGTCGCCGTTGGTGCGTGCTGCGGCCTGACCATTTCGCTCGCATTCCACGGGCGGTACTCTCACGCGGCGTTTCATTGGCAGGACGCGTGGATAGGCATCACGCTGGGACCTCTGCTCGAGGAGGCCGTCTTTCGCGGGTATCTGTTCGGGCTCCTGACTTGGGGCCTGGGACGGCGCGTGCCCTACGCAAACGTGCTGGCAGGATTGGTCATTGCCGCAGCATTCGCAACCTCGCATCTTTCGAAGCAGGGCATCACACCGCTGCAAGTCGGCGCGATCTTCTTGATGGGGTTGGTCTACGCGTGGTTGAGGATCAAATCCAAGTCCACGACCTCGCCAGTGCTGGCGCACTCTGCCTACAACGCCGTCATATTCGCGGCAGCCGCCATTGTCGGCGCTTAAGTCCAATTTTGCAATAGCGAATTCATTTTAGGAAAGGGAAAGGAGATGGCCCATCTTTTGCTTCTTGGTTTGCAAGTACGACTGAGACGTTGAGGTTGCGGGTATCTCCAACGGCTCGCGGGTGACGGCAATCCCAAACTTTTCTAATCCGCTGATCTTCCGCGGGTTGTTCGTGAGGAGCCGGACGGCAGTGATGCCGAAATGATTGAGGACCTGGCCGACTCTGTCGTAAGTCCTCGGATCTTGTTCGAGGCCAAGTGCCCGGTAAGCGTCTGACGTATCGAGCCCCTTCGTGCGCCCAAGTTCGAGGCCCAGCACTTTCTGGTACAGGCCTGCCCCGCGCCCGTCGCACAACATGTACACGAGGAGTCCGCCCTCCAGCGCGATGCGCCTCAGGCTCTCGTCCAACTGCTCGTGGCAATCGCAATCAGTGCTTCTGAATATCTCCGCTGTGTAGCAGGCGCTTTGGACGCGCACGAGTGGACTACCAGCATGGGAGGCGTTCCGCGCGCAAAGGATGTTGTCTTCCTCGTGGGTTCCCCAACTGAAGCAGGAGAACTCGAAGGAGCCATAGATGGTCTCCAGCGTCGTCTGGCTGAGCTTATAGTGTTGTTCCATGTGTGGTGATTACTGCGGGTGTTTCGGCATGATCGCGGTCTCAGGAGCGACCTTAAGATGGTCCGGATTGGGCACCATTGGTACCCACTGGTGGTGCACGTTCAGCGAGATAGCCGCGACGTTCTTCGCGAGGAGTTTGTCTGGGTCCGGCGCACTTTCGTACTCGTCGATCAGGAAGTTGCGCTTGGTGTCGTGATCCTCCAATTCGCGTTGCGCGCTGCGGTAGAGGCTCCAGAGCTGTTGGGGCTTGCGCAGTTGGAGCCATGCTGTCGCGATTGCGGCTAGCGTGGACAGGACGGCAGGCACGGCTTTCCCCCACACCGGCCCTTCTCCCAGTGTGATGAAGAGCGGAACGATGCCCGTACAGAGAACGACCGCCATGAAGCAAAATTGCGACTCTCGTTTGTTGTGAGCCGCCTTCCTCTCGAACGCCTTGATCCGAGTACGACAGAGATCCTGAGCCTCGGCGGGTGGCGTTGGGCCGGTGACTGCACGCATTGGGATGGGTTGGTGATCAGGCATGTGCGCTCACTTTCTTGCCACGCTTCCGTTTGGTCTTGGATGTTTCCTGCGCTGGTCCGGGTTCTTGCTTGGCCTCGATCTGCTTCGCTTCAGCGAGCGTGAGGTCGGGGTTCGTTTCCGCGTACTTCGCGAACCGGGGGTCGAACTTCTTCATTTCTTCCAGCCGCCGTTGGTCCATCGCGAGGTTTTCTGGCTTGCGTCGTCGGTTCGAGTAGGACTTAATGCGCTTCTCCAGGCGTTTGACCTCTGATTGGAAGCGGTCGTACTTGAGTTGTTCGGTCAGGATCGCCGCGCCCTCGGCGGTGATGAGGAGTGGCATGGATTCGAGGCCGGGCAGGTTGCGCTGCGCCGGGTCCGCGGTTTTGGCTTGCGTGATGACACGGTTCACCATGTGGATCACGCCTTGTTGGGCGTAGTAGTCGCGGAGTGCTTTCCAGCGCTTGTTGTCATCGGCTTTGAACTCGTCGATGACTTGTTGTGCTGCTTCGTTGATCGCGAACCCTCCTGCTTTAGCTCGCGCGGTGCAGACGTCCTGGATGCGACCGACCAGTAGTCCGCGTAGCTCATCATCCATTCCAAATCCCTTCCTCTCCTCTAGAGTCGTGGTCCCTTCCCTCTGACTTCCAGTTCTACTGCTGTGAGTTCGAGCTTGGTCTGCTCGATGATGGCGATCGTGCATTCAACGCAAAAGATTGGGCGATGCGTGTACCCGCTACTGAACTTAGGGATGCGGAAGCACCGATGGTTCGTCCCGACAGGCCCCTCGCATCGATCGCAAGGCGTCGATCGTCCGCACGTGTGCGGCTCGGGCGTGCCCGTGTTCATCGCGAGGAGCGACGGCGTCTTACCCTTTTTTCCCACTCAGCACCCCCTTGTACCGCCGCGTGAGCGTGTTCAGGGTGCTTTCGAGCTCGTTGGTAGCGGTCTCGAATTGTTCGGTGCTCCACTGCTGTCGTGGCTGGGGGTACTTGTTCTTGAGCTCTTTGTTGATGAGCGTTACCCCGGCGATGAAGTTGTTCGATGCCGCGACCCCGGCGTTGATGAGCTCGCGACCCGCGCGGTTGATCCCGAGCCGGTTCATGAGGAGGTTCGCGGCACGGTTCACCTGGTCGTTTAAGCCCTTCTTCCTGGTTTCCCATTCGCGTTGCGGGAGTACCTGGTAGGTTGCTGCTGCTTTTGTGGTGCGGGTGCTAGCCTTGGCGAGGACGATCTGCTCTGCTTGTTCTGGGTCGAGGCCGAGGGAGTCGAGCTTGTCCCGGAGCTCTTTGATGATGTCTTCCTGTTCGGCGGACGTGAAGTCCTCCTCGATCATGGTGTCCACGATCTCGTAGTTCACCACGGCCTGCTCGTTCAGACGCATGCGGGTCTTCCCGCTCGCGACCTCGCTTGGTGGGTCGGGTTCTTTGCCGCCGATGACTTCCTCCCAGAACTTCTGGTCGTCGCTTTCGAACATCTTGAATTCTCTAAGGCGTTCGTCGAGGTTCATGCCGGCGTGCGTGACGATGTGGCCGTAATTATCCGGGTGGCCGGGGCTGTTCTGGACGATCACCCGGAGGATGCGGCCGACGAACTGGATGTACGGCGCGAGCGTCCGGAAGGGCCTGAAGATAGCGGCGACGCTCAGCTTGGGATGGTCGAAGCCTTCCCCGAGCATCTGTACCTGGACGATGCAGTCGAGTTCACCGCTGGTGAGGCGTCGCTTGACATCGACTTTCTTGTCTTCGTCCATCTCGCTGTAGATCAGGTCTGCTTTGAACCCGCGCGCCTCGTAGAGTCCCACGATCTTCTTGGCGTGGTTCACGGTGCACGCGACCGCGATGAGCTGGTGGTTCGTGCCGGTCTCGCGCAGTTGCTCCAGGCGTTGGAGACTGTTGTCAACGATCGTCTGGTTACACGCGTCACTGAGCGCGATGCCGCGGCTGAACCAGTCCTTCTCCTTCATCTTGAGGACCTCATCCAGCGTGTAGATTTTGGTCTCGCCTTTCGCGGTGAACTCCAACTCGCTCGGCGCAGCATAGGACGCGGTAATGCGCTTGATGTACCCTTTGAACGTGGCCTTCTTGAACGGGTAACGGTAGACCCGGTCGCCCTCGATCTCCTGGGCGTCACCACGGAACGGGGTAGCCGTCATGTTGATGACCTTCGCGTCCTTGAAGTGCTCGTGGACCTTCTGCCAGCTCTCGGCGGGGGAGTGGTGGGCCTCGTCAACGATGATCATGTCGAAGAAGTCCCTCGGGAACTGCTTGAGCCACTTTTCCGGGTTCGTGCTGAGCTGGTGCACGTTCGACACGACGAAGTGACTCTTCTCGCACACGGACAGATTACCGGTGTCGAGTGTGGTCGCGAACGGCCCACCAATCATCGCCTCATCTGTCAGGATGTTCCGCTTGCGCCAGAAGCACTTCTGCTTGTTCGTCACATCCAAGGACTCGAACATCCCGTCCTTGATCGTTAGGTTCGGCGAGATTACCAACACCCGACCTTTCGCGATACCGAACGGCGCGATCGCGGCGATACCGGACTTCCCGCACCCCACCGGGATCTGAATGACGGCTGTCTTTCCTCCGCTCTTGAAGTAGTCGTACAGAGCCTTGTACGCCTCCACCTGGGGCTCCCGGAGCTGCAGGTTCTCTTCGATGTGCGCAGGGGTCTTCATGAAGAACTGCTCTAGGGGAATGTTCGAGCGTACCCAAGCGTCGAGGTCGCGCTTGCTGAACAGCCACTTGCTGCCGACCTTGCTGGACGGCACGGTTCCCTCCCGCGCGAGGTCGTATAAGGCGGTCTTCCCGAGCTGGAGGTACCGCGCTGTCTCCTCGATCGTCATCCACTCTTCATCAGGCATCTTGCTGCATACTCCTGCCATATCGTATCAGATGCTGCCGTCTGATGCAAAATGGCTCGAGACTCCAGAACGGGGAAGTCCCGCTAGGAATCGCGGACGCTTAGCCGGATCGACTTTCTAAAAGCTTTGAATGGCCCTGCGTGCCACCCCTCAGCAGTGCCACCCACGCTTGGAGCTTCACCACCCGGAGTGGATCACGCCAGCAATTCGGAAATTGGTTCCCGCTTGACGCGGGAGCAGACGCGTTGTCCCCCCCTTCTTTCAGCAGTCTTGCGTCAGCAGCAGACCTTCTAAGCACACCTCCTCACCATACTCCGTTGTTCAGGAGAACAATTTATGATCCGATCCACGGAAGAATTCCGTAGCTTGCTCAAGGCCGCTCGACGGGCCGGCACGCCACTGCTGGCTGTAAGAACTGCCGATCCGGCGAGCGCAATGTCCCAAGTGTCATCCAGCTTCAACGGCAAATCAGATGTACCGATCCTGGCTTGGGACATCATGAATGGCGTCCAGGCTCGCAACAAGGCCGGCCAGGATGCCTGTTCGGGCGTCTTCGGCGAGAAAGGCATCGCTGCGGGGCCCGCAGACATTCTACTCGCCCTCCAGAAAGGGTCCGCAGCAAAGGCGTTCGCCGATGCCGTTGTTTTCCTGCACAACCCGCAGCGAATGTGGGAGCAAGTCGACATCGCACAAGGGATCTGGAACCTGCGTGATGCCTTTAAGGTCGGCGGGCAGATGCTCGTGATGGTGACACCACCGGGAGCCGTCCTTCCGATTGAGCTGCAAAACGACGTGATGGTGATCGACGAGCCGATGCCCAGCGTGGACGATCTCCGAGAGATGATTCCAGCGATGTTCGAGTCCGCCGAGTTGCCTGCGCCCGGCACCGACGTACTGAACCAAGCGACGGATGCCCTGGTCGGTCTGGCCGCGTTTCCGGCGGAGCAAGCCCTGGCCATGTCACTTTCCAAGAAGGGGCTCGACCTGGAGCGTTTGTGGGACCGCAAGTGCCAAGCTGTCGAACAAACGCCAGGGTTGACTATTTGGCGTGGTGGGGAAACGTTCGCCGAAATCGGCGGGTGTGAGAACATCAAGCGGTTTCTCGGCGCGGTCCTGAACGGGCAAGAAGCGCCGCGCGTGGTCGTCTTTGTGGACGAAATCGAGAAGGCGTTCGCCGGCGCGGGCACCGACACGTCGGGCGTCAAAACGGAGATGACCGGGACAATTCTCGCTTGGATGCAGGATCGCGGCGCCGACGGCATCATTGCCATCGGTCCTCCGGGGGCAGCCAAGTCGATGATCGCCAAGGCTGCGGGAAACTCGGCGGGCATTCCGACTGTTGCGTTCGATCTGTCGGCTATGCAGAGTTCGCTGGTGGGCGGCTCAGGCGAGCGGTTGCGCGCGGCGCTTCAGGTTGTTGACGCCATTTCCCAGGGCAAGAGCCTGTGGATTGCGACATGCAATTCCATCACGAGCCTGCCGCCGGAACTGCGCAGAAGGTTCACGCTCGGGACCTTCTTTTTCGATCTGCCATGTGCAGAAGAGCGCGAGGCGATCTGGCGAATCTACTTGAAGAAGTGGAATCTCACAGGCGAGCGTCCAGACGATGAAGGTTGGACCGGCGCCGAGATTCGGGAGTGCTGCCGCAAGGCCTGGCGATTGAACCTGTCACTGAAGGAATCGGCTGAGTACATAGTTCCGGTTTCAAGATCAGCGGCGGACCAGATCGATGCATTGCGACGTCAGGCGGCCGGCCGGTTCCTGAGCGCGTCTCGGGCGGGAGTCTATTCGACGGAAACCGAAGGTACTGCTACGGTCGGCCGCCGGACATTTCGAGGGGCAGAGTAAAGGAGCAGAACATGAGCCAGTACGAAGAACTGACTACGACGATGAGCGATCAGCAGTTTCTGGTTGAGGCGTTGGAGCAGATGGGTTATCGGCCGGAGGTACTATCGCAGGGCGGGCCGCTGCGTGGGTATGGTGGAGTCACATGGAACCGGCCTGTACAAGTCGTCATTCCGAAGGACCAGTTGCGCGGAGCACTTGCGCCGGTGGGCTTTGGCCGTGATTCGGCGGGCGTCTTCCAGGCTGTTATCGACGACATGGATCGCCAGTACACGGGGCTCGATCAGAGTTGGCTCGGGCGCTTGGCCCAGGCCTACAAAGAGAAGCAGACGATGGCAGTGGCGCGGTCAAAGGGCTACGTGTTCCGTGGCCGCGAGGTCGTGCAAACGCCGCAGGGTCCCAAGGTCCAACTGCGTTTCGCGGTGCGCTGAAAGACCGGAGGAGAGCGAACATGCAAGAAAAACTCATCACCGTTGAGATTGACGAGGCGGGAAACAGCACGATCGATCTCGAAGGCTTCCACGGCCAGGGTTGTGGAGATGTCTCCAAGGACTTTCGGGGCGATGACTCCGTGACCACGTCCACGAAGAAACGTGAATTCTACGCTGTCGCCGCGCAATCGAAACAGGTACAGCGCCAAGCATAGAGGTGTGCCATGGGCGATCGAGCTTACGTAGAAGCCGTTTGCGGGGTAGCGGACGCACCTCGATTCGAAAAGGCCGGGTTCGTCGAAGGTTTCCGACCGGGATTGCCTGCAGGACTCGTTGTCATGGTTGACGAGGAAGGCCCCGAAGGAAACACTGACGCGTTGAGGGAGTTTGCGACAGACGGGCTGGTGTTCCGAGGATGGCACGATTCCGGCGCGGGATATGATGGCGCCTGCTTTGCGGCCATCGACGGACGTCACCACGAAGTGCCCCGCCTCAATCACAGCGACCTGCCGTGTATCGAGGTCCACGTCGACGGCACCATCGATGCCGAGCAGTTGCGCGCGGCCGCCGACTACTTGGTTGCCTCAAACGCTGTCGCTGGCAAGTTCGGCTTACCGGCCGGGCCGGTAGACGACACCAGCGAGGAGCGCCAATGCTGATTCATGCCATCATCGCGCGCAGCCGCGTGAACGGACCTGGCGCGCGGGCTGTTGTCTACTTTCAAGGCTGCAACCTTGGATGCCCAGGTTGCTGGAATCCTTCGACTCATCCGTTTGCTGGTCCGAACCGCTCTACAGAATCTGTTGCCGCAGAGGTTCTGCTCAACCGCGAACTTGACGGCGTGACGTTTTCGGGCGGTGAACCGATGCAGCAGGCGTCGGAACTTCTCGCTCTGGTTCATTGCTTGAAAAGAACCTGTCCGGATTTTAGCGTCGGCCTCTATTCCGGGTACACTGAGCGCGAACTGGAAAGCGGAGCCTACTCGACCCGCGACAGCATTGACCAACAAACCCGCAGCGAGGTTTGGGCTGATCTTCGCAGTCAAATCGACTTCGCGGTGCTCGGCCGCTTCGTAACGGCAAGGCCCAGTCGGCTACCCCTCCGGACCAGCGCCAATCAGACGCTGCGACTCTTCGGTGCCCGCTATAGTGAGTCCGACTTCGATTCACAAGAATGTGAAGTGCAGATCGCTCCCGAAGGATTAGTGCAGATCACCGGATTCCCACTGGCGGGCTCACCCGCCTAACGCTCGCCTCTCTAAATCCAAATTCATCAGGAGGTGCCATCCCATGGCAACCCAACCCACTCTATTCTCATTCGGCGGCGTGGCCGCAACCGAACCGATGCATGTGTTCGCGGACTCCGCATTTGCCGACTCCAGCAGCAACGGCCAACCGCCACAGCCAGTCTTGGTTCAGGACCCTGGTGTGGATCTTGCGAAGAAGACCGTCTGCATCAAACTGCGCCTGTCCACCATGGGCAACACCCGCAAGGTGCCCACTTCGCAGATTGAAGCCGACGCCGATAAGGACTTATTGCGCGTCTCGAAGCACTTGCTCGATTCTGCGGAATTGAAAGCCATCGGCCGCTTTGACGGCGAGATTCGGCGGTTTCTTTACAACATCTGCTTGCCCTTCGAGATCGGTATTCATCTGTTGCCGGTCGCAGCGCTGGAGACCGTCGAAGAACGCCTGCGGAAGTTCGCCGAAGATCGGAAAGCGCTGGTCACGGCCTTCCTAGTCGTCTATCCCAGCCTCTGCCAGGACGCAGCGAAACGGCTCCGTGGCCTGTATAATGCAGCCGACTATCCGCCTCCGGAAGATGTTTCTCGCGAGTTCGGCCTCTCTTGGCAGTACGTCAGCTTCGGAGTGCCGGATCAACTCAAGGGCATCTCACAAGAAGTCTGGGAACAGGAACGCGACAAGGCGGCCCAGCGCATGGCTGAGGCGTCGTCGGAGATTCAACAGGTGCTGCGTCAGTCGATGGCGGATCTGGTGAACCACATGGCCGAGCGTCTTAAAGACGGCCCGGATGGCAAGGCACTGAAGTTCAAGCAATCGACGGTCTCGAACCTGGTCGAGTTTCTGTCGAACTTCTCCTTCCGCAACGTCACCGACGACCGGGAACTTCAAAGCCTTGTTAGCCGCGCACGCGATCTCCTCCAGGGGGTCGCCGCCGATGACCTCCGCAGCAGTGGTGAACTGCGGCGGCGAGTGCAACAGGGAATGAATGCGCTCGCGTCCGACCTCGATGGAATGCTGGTGCGTGCGGGTGGACGGAAGCTGCGGCTTGCGGAAGATGAAGAGCACGCTGTCGACAAGGGCTAGTCGAACGACTCGACGTAGTCCGCCTTCTCGCCAGCTTCCCTGAGGATGGCCGTCAGCCAGCGCTTCTTGCGCTTGCCCCTCACGACACGGCCAACGAAACCCAACGCCGACGCAACATTGTCGCGATTGTGCCGGATGTCTTCGCGTGTGCATTTGGCGTAACGTACGAAGAAGTCCTCCAAGTCGTCGGGCCTCGCGAAAACATACGTCGCGTGGCCGGTTTGCGGGATCTCTGAAATCAGCACGTCGCGCCAGACGAACAGATACTCGGCACGGAACAGGAACCACGCAGCGCTCGGCTTCCGAAGTTGTTCGAAGTAGTAAGGCTCATAGTCTGGCTGCCAGGTGACGTGTTGGGGCCGCAACTGCGAAGCGGCGCCTGCTTCGTTGAACCACGTCTCGACCTGTCGATGCCCGATTGGCGACGTGTCGCAGAGACGGCGAATGTGTGCGATGAGGTCGGCGTGTTGGCCCAAGAGGGCATGGATGGCTCGGGCCTGCTCGATATCCGCGGCGATGGTTTCAGGGAGCCTCACGTTCAGACGCGATGGCAGAGCGGTCTGCCATCGCCTGAGAATCCACTCACCGGCCGACAGTCGGTATTTGCCAGCGCTGACGAACGTCGCCTCCACTTCGATTCGGGTCTTCAACCAGTGCTTCCACGCGTTCCACTTCAGATCCCAATGCATCGCTGGAAGCTGGCTGGCGTCGAAACGCGCCTCTAGCTTGCGGCGGGGATCTCGGCAGATCACGGAGTCCGAGAGAAATTCGCAGCGTCGCAGCGGAAGGAAGACCTTGCGCAGGGACATCTCAGGCTTGTAGGCCAAGATGCGTTCGCCGAAGAATGCGGTTCCGTCGGTTGAGAGATTGCCAGTGACCAGGATTGCGCCGAACCCGCCGTATGGAAAGAGCGGCAGAGCGTCTTCATCCTTGCGTAGTGCGTCGTAGCAGTTGCGCAAATCCGGGTGCGCGAGGATGTTGAAGGCCCGTTCAGCCGGCGGCAGACCGCGTCCGCACGGACTCAGGCGCAACTCCATTGCCCGCATGCGCCAGGCAAAGCGCAACTGCGACGGGCTCGCCGATTCCACCGTACCGAGCAACGTGTAGAGAGACTGCGCTGGATCAAGGTCGAGAAGGTAGAAGTACCTTCGGAGGGCGCCCGTTGAGAGAACGAGCGCCCGAAGTGGTTCCTGGCTGTCGGGAAGTTCTGCCCGGACGAAGGCCTCGCCGTTCTTTGCTGCCTTCGGGAGGCCAACGTAGCCAATCGTCGCGTGAACCAATTGCTGGCGCCCGCGTTCGATAAGAAGTTCGGCGTTAGAACCGAAAGAGCGGATTCGGTCGCCGGCTCTCAGAAACGCCGCGAGGACTTTCGGAAGCTCGAACGACGAACCGTCCTCGCATCGGCACCGCACACCGTCGTCCCCTGTCAGGACGCCGGTCACGGTCCGAAATTCAGACACACCACAACCCACGGTCAAAGCTTAAAGCGGGACCACCATTTCACCAAACGAGTTTGGCGGCTCCCGAAAATGATCGCATTAATGGAGAGTTTTCACATGTCTTGCCCATCCACCGGCCTCTTTCAGGGCCTCGCACCACTTTTGGACAACCGCACCATCATCCTCACGCTGGCTAAGACCCAGGGCGGGCTCGTTACGCTCAACGTGATTCCGAAAAAGGTATCGGATGACGAAAGCGACGCCTTGACGACCGCGCTTTACATCACGGCGGCCGCGGAGGAACTGGACCGCGACCTGCCCGCCCAACTCCGCGAGTATACGACGGCACACGCGCAGGCGGCGTCGAACATAGAAAGAGTCAAAGCAGATCTCGCTGCCGCCGAGAAGGCAGAACGCGAAGCGGCCGATGAGAAACGAGCGAAGAAGGCTAAGGGCAAGGTGGTCCCACCTGCCGCGCCTGCGCCGGCCCCACAAGGCACTTTAGGTTTGTTCGATCAGACTGCCGACGATCCAGTTCCGAGTTCGGCGGCGCAACAGCTGCAAGCCGAGAACTCGCAATCCGACGACTACCCCGACTGACCAAGAGAAGTGAGAAGAAGAGAAAAGAAAAAGAGGAGGCCCAATGACCATCACCCCCATGAGGAGAAGTTTCGAATTTCAGGGAATCCGATTGCCCGATCCGAACCCATCGATGTCCGTTGAACAAGTTCGGGGCATCTTCGCGACGCAATATCCGGAGATCGCCACGGCGTCCCTGACGGGTCCGGAGACAGTAGGCGACAAATGCGTTTACCGGTTCGAGCGCGCGATCGGGACGAAGGGATGACTCGACGCGGAACCGTTGGCTCGGCCCTCCGGCAACTCGACGCGATCGCTCAGGGATCGAATCCCCAGCAATCCCCAATCATTGAGGAGTTTCAGAAATGCCCGGACTGGCAACTAGCGGCTTCGATTCTAGCGCGGGCTCTCGACCACGGAAGGCGATACGGAAGGCAGACGACGCTCGTGTCACCCGTAATGTGGTTCCCGCCGATGCTCTGACACTCGCCCCTGGGCGTTGGGGCTGGAAGATGCCGCTCATCGCCGGAGTGCCGGTCGCCCATCGTATGTGGCGCGGCGGTCGCGTGGCGGCAGCAATTGGCAGCGCGATGTTGAGGATCGGAGTTGCCAACGCCCATACATGGGCTGCCTCAAATGGCGATCCGTTTGAATTTGTCCGGAAATCCCTGGCACAGTTCGTCGAACGGCACGGCGGTCAGATCGGGACCAATACCTTCCCGGTCAGCCTAGCTTTGACTGGCACTTTGAACGAATACGCCGCGCCCGACAAAGAGGTCGATCCCACGGATCTCTTTTTGACCATTGATCCAAGGGAAGCGGGATATTTGGTGCTCGGCTCAACGCTTCAGGTGCTGGAACGACAGCATCCGCGCTTGCCTGCAACCTTCTTTCATCTGCTCTGCGGAGCCCTGAACCGCTGGGTACGAGTCTACGACTACCGCGACGCGTTGGAACATGTCGAGCGCTTGAAGGATTGGTACAGTTCGGACCCCGACGTCGGTAAATACGAAGTTCCAGACGTCGACGCCAGCGTTCCGGCCGCAGCGTTGAGAAGGCCGCTTTCGAGAGCCGCTCTCCGGCGCATTCTGCCCGGTTGTTCTGCGGAGGTTCAAGATTGGATGAAACGCGCGATGACCCTGGAACGCCTTTCCGGACGCTGCCCGCGCCCGCAGTTGCAGGACCAGGCGCAAGAAGAACTGAGCGACTGCAATGCTCCGCTCCCCTGTCTGCTGGTGGTCTTTTCTCGTCGGGACAACATTGAGGCGTGCTTCGATATAGAAGCCGAATCGATGATGGAGGTTCCGCCGGAACCGAACCTGACTATTCCGGCAAACGCCTTGGACCCCGCGAGTTTTCGCAGGGCGTTCGCCACGCTGCGTACAGTCTGCAAGACTTTGGCGGCGGCGAGCAACCTGATCGCGATGCTTCCCGACAGCACATTCAACCAGGAGGCCTGAGATGGAGTGCGGCGTTTATCTCGGCGGTCCCAGTCAGTTCGAACTGCGGGGCGCCATTCTTGTTTACGACGGCGGCAACACAAGTAATCGTGCCTTCGCCTCCTGGCACGATATCGAGGGCAACGCGACAGGCGCGCCGCGCTTGGGGCCAGCCGTTCCGTTGACCACTGCATTTCTTCGAGAGCTATCGCGGGGTTTGGGTGCGATGACGCGGCCAGAACTCCTTCCGGAGAACGTCCTGGTCCGAACGCCGGAGTCACTTGTTTGGTGGCAACCGGCCCAGACCAGAAAGATGTTCTTCCGCCAGGAGGACGAACTCGGCTCCGTGAGCGGCCAGAACTTTCCGCAACCGACGCTTGTGTTCCGCGTGAGTCAGCGCGAACTATGGATTCGCGCGCTGGACAAGAACGTCCGGCCCACGGCGTCGACCGCGCTTATGGTGGCTCCCTACTACAACGTGAATACCGAAGGCGCCGTCTGCCAGGGAACGATGCGCTCCCCCGACGAAGCGAGCGTTGCGGCCATGGAACGGTGGGAGCGGTCATTCTTCGAATCCGAATTCACCCACATCTACGGCAGCGGCCATTTCACGCGCCATCCCGGCGGCATCGCCGGACTCTGGATCTCCTTGGCCGGAAAGAAGAAGTTTCCTTCCTGCCAATTGAGCCCCGCCGGAGAATCGTTGGCGCAGTTCGTAGCACGAGTGAGATAGGAGCCACGATGACTCACGCTATTCCGGATTACCTCCTCCGCCAGCGCACCATCCGAGTCGTCGTGATTGGCTGCGGCGGCAACGGTAGCATTATTGCGATGGGGTTGCCATACATCCATCAAGCGCTGCTTCTCTCCGGCCACGCCGGAGGTCTGGAGGTGACCTTGATCGATGGCGATCTCGTTTCGCCGTCAAACTGCGTCCGGCAACCGTTCTGTCAGGCTGAGATCGGCCTTAGCAAGGCCGCGGTTCTTGCTTCGCGGATCAATTTATTCTGGGGCCTTCAATGGAAGGCGATCCCGGAGAACGTCTCCAATTCCCACCGAGTTGGCGAGGCGGATCTGGTGATCAGTTGCGTCGATACGCGGTCGGCGCGAGCCGAGATCCAGAACTTGGTTGGCGGCGACGCTCGAGTCAGCTACTGGCTTGACTTGGGAAACGGATCCGATGGTGGTCAGTTCGTTTTGGGGCAACCGCAGAACCGGCGCAACGCACGACGGGCGGCGCGGATACGAACAGCCGCTGAGTTGTTTCCAGAGATCGTCGATTCGACGCGTGGCGACGATGATACACCCAGCTGTAGTGCCCTGGAGGCCCTTGAGCGCCAAGAGCCTTTCCTAAACCAAACGTTGGCTAGCCATGCGCTTGCACTTCTGGCGCGTCTCTCTCGGTCTCGCCAACTAACAGCCCATGGGGCATTCGTGAGCATCAACGCTCCGCGAGTTCAACCTCTTGATGTAGATCGGGCCCAATGGAAAAAGGTGCGTCGGCGCGGTGCCTGGCGAAAGGCTCTCAGGCAGAAGAAGCAGCTTTGATCTCTTCTTGGGCGCCGGCTGCCCGGTGTCGCCGAACATCCTGCGCCAGTTGATCAAGCGCGTGGTGAGCAGTTTTTTGAGCGACGACCCGGTGAAAACTCCGGCGGCGTTGCGGAGGCCGCTTCCGCGGTAGCATTGCCAGTGCCCTTTGGGATCTTTCGCGGCGACCATCCGCATGAAGCCAACGACAATTTCAGGGCCTTCTGATCCGCAGGCCTCGGCGTAGAATTCATACCGTCCCACTGTTCCGTGTGACCTTCGCCAAAGAGCCACCGGCCGTGTTGCTCGTAGTAAGACTGTCCGAAAAAGAACTGCATCACCGGACCCCGCAAAAAAGCCGAGATATCGGCGCGTTCCGCCAGCATCGCCCCTCTCTTCGGGCACAAAGACACGCTGCCCCAGCCGTGTGGTGACGCTCAGGAACCCACGGGATCCGGCCACCGGTTTCACGAACCGTTGGGAGTGACCTTGGGTAGTCTCGTGGAAGCTCAACAACGATCTAGTACCGGTCAAACTCACTTCCCGTTAAGGGATCAACTAACGGCAGGGTGCCCGTAGTGTGACCGTCGAGCCATCAATGCTGACCCACAACGATGGAAAGCTCGAGCGAAGGGCGTCCCGCACCTCCTCCAGCGCAGTCGGCGATCGCTGAAACCAAGGCTCATTCGATGTCAAGCCAAGGTTGAACGGATGACGCACTGCTTGCGGTAGCGGCACGAGAGAGGATCTCGATGCGTCGAGCGGCTAGCTTCTCGGACACACTTCTGGGTTCCGACAGCGTTCGTTGCTACCCTACCGCGCTTCTACGGCCTCACGGTCACCCCCCTCGCTGCTGACAAACGGCTCTCTCATGCTGATGCATGCCTGGGATCGTCGTTATGGCCCGAGTCGCCGAGAATCCGGCGTCGATCATAATGAAGAGATGGAACGCCTCGGCCTATCTACCGACTGGGAAAAGCGCACCCTCCGCCAGGCCCACGTATTTGTAGGCATCTATGCAACCGCGGCGCTCCTAGCCGCTTGCCTCGTTTACCAAGCTGGCGGTTCCATTGTCTGGACCGTCGGCATCTGGCTGGCCACCACCGCCCTCCTCAACTGGGCGATGACGCGCAAGCTTCGCCGCCGCCGGCAAATCCTCGCGGAGCCGTTCCTAGCGGAATGGGAAACCGTCCTTCAACAGGAGGTTCTCTTCTTCCGCGTGCTGCCTGAAGACGAGAAGGGCCGATTCCGGCGGGAGGTACAGGTTTTTATCGGAGAGAAGCGCATCACGGGCATAGGGATCCAGCTCGACGTGAAGACCCGCGTCCTGGTGGCGGCAGCCGCCGTGATTCCAATCTTTGGCTTCCCGGAGTGGGAATGGGACCAGATTCGCGAAGTCCTGGTCTACCCCGATCGCTTCGATGAGAACCACGCCTTCGCCGAAGCCGCCGGCCGATACACGCTCGGCATGGTGGGCACCGGTGCCTACAACGGCATGATGATCCTGTCCAAACCCGACTTGGTGCAGGGATTTCAAAACGCTGGCGACAAGCGAAATGTGGCTCTCCACGAGTTCGCTCATTTGGTCGACAAGTCCGACGGTTCAATAGACGGTCTGCCTGGCGTGGGCCTGTCCAAAGACGCCATTGGTCCGTGGATCGAACTCGTCCGGCGCAAGATGGCGGAGATGGCGGCTGGCAACTCAGACATCCACCCGTACGGCCTTACGAACGAAGCGGAGTTCTTCGCCGTCGCCACCGAGTATTTCTTCGAGCGGCCAGGTGTGATGCAGCGCAAGCACCCTAAGCTCTACGCCATGCTGGCAAAGGTCTTTCGGCAGTCTCTGGCTGACCGAGCCCGTGACTTTCAAAAGGAGCGCAAGCTCGGTCATCCTCGACTCGGGCGGAATTCGGCGTGCCCCTGCGGCAGCGGTCTCAAGTACAAAAAGTGTTGCCTTGACCGAGCGCGCGCTTGAGCTACAGGGTATCTCAAAGCAACAGCGATGCACATCAATGCGCGAATGACCGGCTACCTTGACGTCCATCGTGGGGAAACTCCCTATCCGAGCACCAACGTCGTCCGCCGGCCAACTCTCCCTGCCGGTGTCGTGACGGCGGAAAATGCTGCTTCACGCTGCCGCAGGTTCTGCGGAGGTATGTACCTGGACTTCCCCCTGCCCGAAGGAGTTCGGCAGCGGGATCTTCACGTCCAGGACTTCTCGGAGGTCCCCGCCCATTCGTTCGGATCCAGGTCCAGGTCGTGTGATAGTTCCATCAGTCCGTTCGATCATCCGATACGGTAGCCCAAAGGAGTCCAGTGCCACGTCCCCCCTTTTCTTGAGCTTAGGCGGCAGTAGGCGCACGCATCCACTCGGCGCAGTGCCACGGTTCATTGCGGCGAATCTCTAAGCACGAAACCAATTAGCCGCAAATGTTGAGAGTGATAATAGCGCCGATGGCACACTCCAATGGCAAGTTTGCGCGTCTAAGTACCTTGCGCCAGCCAGGCCCAAGCAGCACTTCTTGTAGTTGAGGCCACTGCCGCAGGGGCACGCCAAATTCCGCCCGAGTGTCAAGAGCTCGTGAATTTGGGCTCCATTCTCAACGTCCCGCGCGCGGTCGGCCACCGACTGCCGGAAGACCTTTGCCAGGATGGCGTAGAACTGCGGGCGGCTGCGCGGCGTTCTGAAAAGCAAGCGCCCGTGAAGGTGCCGAAGGTCTCACTCCGTGAGGCGAAAAGTTGCGGCCGCGCCAAGCGCTCCCCAAAGAGAGTTGTCGTGGCAAGCGTGTGCATTTTTTGTCGTGGAAGATGTCTTAATTATCGCAATTGGTGTGCGTCGGATGCTCGCTACGCGTTCATTTGGATTAGCTACTTTTTTGGCGCGGATCGCTTTTTCTTGCGTGGTGTTTGGGCCAATGCGCTACCGGCCGCCTTGCGGCCCCGTGGACTGGTCTTTGCGGACGCAAGCGCTCGTCCGGCGGCACTGGCGGCCTTGGGCCTGGTGGAGGCGCGTCGTCCGGTCTGCGACAGAGCACTGCCGGCGGCGGTTTTGGCTGCTTTGGTGGCGTCAGGGTTTCTTAGCACCAGTGATGCGGCGGTAGCGGCTCGCTTGCGCGTTTGCCCGTTCGGTCTCTTTGTTGCCATTTGGTCCTCTCCTTGTTCGGCACTACGAGGTTGAGAAACGCGAGTGATGCCCGATGCGATTCGAAGAATGAAACCATGGTTCGTCGACTGACCGTTTCACTCGCACCGGCTAGGATACCACCCAGTACAGCCAGAGAACTTGGCGCTCTTGAGCTGCGGAACGCAACCTCAATCAACCGCCAGTGCACGTAATGGGAAAGTAAGAACCGAATGGAGATTCAAGGCGGTACCATCAACGGTATGCTTTCACTACCTCTGCAAAAATGGAGGGTCAGAGCACAAACCGTCGTCGTCGAGTAACGCTGGGCAGAAGCAATGGCGATAGCGGTCTTATCGACCGTCACCCTCAGCGCGGGTCCGGAGGTTGCCTCCTTGTGTGACACTCACCAAAACCGACCACATGGCTCCAAAACTGGTCAGCTCAATCCAGTTATTGCTCTGGAATCGCTCGACGCTTACCTCCCGCGTAGATTGCGCTGTGCCTGTAGCTTGATGAATAAGTCGTAAATCTGCGGTGACGTTGTCGGATCCGCCTTCGCAAGTCCAGCGATAATGCTGTCGCGCGCGGCAAGAACACTTTCGATCTGCTTCCGATCATCGCCGTCAGGGAGCCCGTTCGCGTAAGATCGCATCTCAGTGAATAACCCAGTTGCCAGTTCACCAGCTGATGCATAGTTACTTTTGTTGGCTTCGCCTTGAAGAAGGGCAAGGCGATTGCGGAAGTCCCCCATTTGTGCTTCGTGCCGGGATATTCGAAGATCTTCGCGGAGAGAGGCGGCCTCCTTCTCCACTGAGTTCACCTTTTGGTATTGAGGCACAAACCCGGCCAGAAACGCTGCAATGACTAGAGCTAACACGCCGACTAACTTGAATTTCATTTCTAGTGGTTATCCTTCACTTTCTAGTCCGAGGTGCAACAGGCGCGCCGTCCCGGGTCCTGAGCAACAGATCGCTGTCCCTGTTGGCGCCAACGAGAGCCCACCAAGGAAAACGCACAGCGTCGACGGAACTTTGTTTTCGAATCGATCATTTTCGGCTTGAGTAACGGTTTAATGTTTCGATCAGTTTACGCGCGCTCTTCGGCGGTGGCGGATCTTGCTCAATGATTTCCCGGTTCTCTAAAGTTCTGCCATAAAGTTCGCGGTTGTCCGACACATCTTGCCTCAACGTGGCGCCCTGCAAAGAAACACCAGCGAAAACGCCCCGCGATCGCGACCACGAAAGGATCTGGGCAGTAAGAAGTGCGTCGGTCTGAGCCTTGGCCGACCTTCCAACCGGGCCTGCGGCCACCTCCGCGGCACCACCTAGGGTGAACTGGCTCGAAAGAAGGCGGTCCACACCCTGTTGGTTCATCACCAAGAGAATCACGTCGGTCTCGGAGGCGCCAATTTGAAAGCCGAAGCTACCGCCCTCGATCCGTACAGTTCCGGGAGCGGTCCAGCCGACGTTCGACTTCTTCCTGCAAGTCAAATAGCCCTTGCCGTAGCGGGCACCGACTATGAACGCCGCTTTTTTGACACCTGGTACGATCACTGCACACTGAGCGCGGTCCAGAAGATCTTGAGGAATCGCTTGGTCGGGCGACGACATGACTGCCTTGAGAATGTCGGCGGCCTCGCGAAGACGCTGTCGATGTTCCGACGTCTCGGCGCCAACAGGAAGGGCATGGAGGCCGAGAATTGTGAGAAGGAATAGTCGTATCACATCATGAGCGTAGCATTGCAAAGGACCGCTCACAAGACCAGCCCTATGGACTAGGCCATGGCTCGGACCATCAACAAGCGAGGTACATCGGCAACGCTTTCTTTAGAGCACCCTCCGCACACGAGACCGGTTCCGGATACCCATGAAGCGCAAGAGATTCCCACCGTTCTCCGTTCGCGAGGCATGGACAGGATCGGGTCGAACCATCCACATCTGTCTTCCGAACGCTTGCTATAATTACACGGCAAACGAAGGTCGAAAGGGTAGGTCACGGTTGAGCTTAACCCACCGCAACGTTCGAGCATACGCGACGCGGTGGAATTTGTCACGGAGCGTAATCATGGCGAGCAAGAACACCGGCGGTGTCATAAAAGAACTCAGCGCTGGGTGGCAGCGCTACCAGGCGGAGCGGCACTCCCAAGCCAGCAAGAAATATCGGGAACTGAGCGAAGGTCAGAGCCCCAAGGTGCTATTTGTGACGTGTGCTGACTCTCGTATTGAACCTTCGGTTATCTTTCAAACCGACCCGGGGGAGTTGTTCGTCGCCCGCAATCCTGGCAACTTGGTGCCACCTCTGGGCGCGCTCTTGGGCGGGGCATCCGCATCACTCGAGTACGCACTGACAGCGTTAGAGGTTTCTGACGTTATCGTTTGTGGTCATTCGAACTGCGGCGCGATGAAGGGCGTTCTCAATCCGGATGCTGTGAAGGCAATGCCGGGAGTCGCTCACTGGCTACAGTTCGCCTTGCCGGCGCTTTCAATTCAGTTGCCGTTCCGGCGATCGACTTCACCCGCGCAAAAGATCGAACTGCTTGCCAAACAGAATGCCGTCTGCCAATTGCAAAATCTGGCTACGTACCCAGTGGTCGCGAAGCGCCTGGCCGAGGGAGTTCTGCGCCTTCATGCCTGGTACTATGACATCCCAAGCGGAGCGATTACATGTTTTGACAATGGGACTCGACAATTTGAGCCCCTAACACAGGCAACTGCAGCTTCGAGATCAGACTACGAACGCGTTCATCTCAAGGCTTCAAGATGACGCGAACTCGTACGGCGCTTCAGTTGCTCGAACTGCTTCAGTTTGATCGCGATGAACGTCAGAGGGCTCAAGCGCCCGAAGGAGCCACCCGACTGGGTGACCGGCATTGGATGTCGCCGCTCTACCGAGGAGAGCCTTCGCTTGAGGTATTCCGTCTCGGGAGTGACCTGAGCTTTTTGTGGCGGATTGACCCTGGTGATCAAGTGGCGGCCGAAGAAATCGCTTCCTGGTGGGACGCCGAATTCGGTCAAGATCCTCCAGCCTCGCAAGCAGAGCTTCGCGCACGTGGAGTCCGGGCGCTCACCTATTCGGACCACACGCGCGAGGAGGTAGTCGGACGAACCGGCTTCTTGTTTGGTGGCGTGGCAGCTAACATTCGGCGGAAAGCCCGCGTCTATGGCAGCGATTTTGGCGACGCTTTGAGCGCTAAGGCCCTCGCCTCAATTCTTTTCATGTACTTTGCCTGCCTCGCTCCCGCGGTAGCATTTGGCGGGCTGCTGTCCGAGTTTACACGTGGCGAACTGGGTGCGATGGAGATGCTGGTGAGCACAGCCATCTGCGGAGTTGTTTATGCGCTCACGGCTGGTCAGCCCTTGGTGATTCTCGGCAGCACTGGGCCGGTGATTGTTTTCATTGCGCTGCTGTACGATTTATGCGCCCGCCTCACACAACCATTTCTCCCCACGCTGGCGTGGGTCGGATTGTGGACCGCCGTCATCCTCGTGTCGCTTGCCGCTACCGAAGCCAGCAGTTTGGTGAGATGGTTCACTCGTTTCACGGATGAGATCTTTGCCGGCCTTATCTCTCTGATCTTCGTGTATGAAGCCGTAAAGGATTCCATTGGGGCGCTGCTCGACAAATCGGTGGCTCGGGACACAGCTCTGCTCTCGCTCGTGCTGGCACTGGGTACATATACCTTGGCTAGCCAGTTTGCGCAGATGCGCCGCAGTCCGTACTTGAAGACATCGGTTCGGAACGCTCTAGCCGATTTTGGTCCGGCTCTGGCCATTGTTTTGATGGCCGCCGCCGCGTACTTCATGAGGCCCGTCCAGGTGGCCACACTATCTCTTCCGCCGCAATTCGGCACCACTTCGGGCCGGCCATGGCTGGTCGACTTGTGGGCCGTACCGGTGTGGGTTCGTTTGGCGGCAATCGTGCCGGCGCTGCTTGTTTCTATCTTGTTGTTTCTTGACCAGAACATAACGGTACGGTTGGTAAACAACCGGCGGAACCGCCTACGCAAAGGCTTCGGTTATCATCTGGATCTACTCGTCGTTGGTCTTTTGGTCGGTGTCTGTTCTTTGTTCGGTCTGCCCTGGATGGTGGCTGCTACCGTCCGCTCGCTGAACCACGTTCAGAGCCTGGCTAACATAAAGCGCGACGGCGACCGGGTTCAGGTGCAGGGAGTTCTCGAGAATCGGCTCACGGGCTTGGTAATTCATCTCCTGGTGGCCGGATCGATTTTGCTGCTTGACCAACTCCGCCAAGTGCCCATGCCGGTGTTGTTCGGGCTGTTCCTCTACATGGGGATTTCGTCCATGCGTGGTAACCAGTTGTTTGAGCGAATGCGTCTGTGGCTCACAGACCGAAATCTTTATCCAGATCACTATTACGTGCGGGAAGTGCCGGACCGGGTGATCACCCGATTCACTCTCATCCAATCTGGTCTCCTCGGGCTGTTGTGGGTGCTGAAGGCATCGCCACTGGGAATCCTGTTCCCTTTGCTCATCGCCTTGCTGGTTCCTATCCGCTTCCTATTGTCGAGGTACTTCGAGGAGCGCCACCTGGTATTTCTCGATGCAGAGGAAGAACCAGAAGACGAACAGGACGCTGCTGCAGGACCTTAGAGGAAGAGAGATTCCGATCATCGCGGAGAAGACTCTGGGCACGCGATGGAAGGGGCGCCATTACTTTTCAAGTGTGCGATTGGCCGAGTAATTCGTGCTCAGCTCGAAACCAGTCTTCCTCTGGCGAGCCCTCAGGACAGCCCCTTTTCTGCCAAAGGTAGTACGCCAAAATGGCGATCTGTTCGTAAGAGGTATCGGGCTCCATCTCCGTGGGAGGCTCTGCTGGGGTCCCTACTGTAGACATCATGTTTTCTCCTTCCGGTGAACCTTTGACCAAGCCAATGCCCTTAAAAGAGCAGTATCGGCACCTGCCTAAGCACAACCCAGTGTGGAGACGCTCGGCGAACCGTCCAGGTTACTTGGTTTCACTTTCCAAAGCTTGCTCAAACGCTCAAACGTAGACCGTGGTCCAAAACGTCGATTGTCCAAAACGTCGATATCGATAGCTAGTTGTCAAAACGTAGTCGCTCCTCGCATGTAAGCCTCTACCGATTGAGCTTGAAGCCGCGGGAAACCGCGACTTCCCATAAAACGTACGCATAAGAACCTCCAGTACCAGCCGTGAAATCGCGGAGGAATCTCCCCGCAATCAGGCGTCCGACTCCGGCGCCGACGCGCTGCCCGCGTCCGATGGGAAGCAATAGCGTCGCATCGATCTCGGTCCCAATGCGGCGCGGTACCGGTCCCGCCTGTGGTGGGACGGCCACTGCGATGGCCTGCGAAGGACTGTAGAGATAGTCGCGGCCGCTAACGAGCCATAGGTTGTGCACATCCAGTTGGACTAGAGCCGTCTTCCCAGGATGCAAGTCGACGCCAATCCGGGCATCCTGCACATTCCGGGGTCCCACAATGTCAGCAAAACCGAAATACCGATGTGCCGTGAGAAACAACGAATCAAATGTCGCAGTGGTATGCCCGGCAGTTCCCAGTCCGCCACTGACGAAACTGTACTCCGCCGAAATCCCCGAGGACCATGGCGCGCTGGCTGGCCTACAGTGAAGAACGATTGCGGCCATCGACGCGCGAATGCGTCCCGTTGGCAATGAACCGAGTTGCCTGGCCAACTCTACCGAAAGATCAATACCACCGGCCAGGGAACGGCCCAGGCCGACTCCGAATGTGTAGCGATCCTCGCGTTTGGGCTCCTCAAAAGTGGACTGGAGATGCGGGCGCGTGGTTCGCAATACATACGGTTCCAGTCGGCTGAAGCCAGCTTTATTTTGAAAACGCCCATAGGCACCGAACAGAGAATTCAAATATAGCCCATGAGATAAATTGAAACTCGCGGGGTCCACCTTAACTTCGCTGGCGCCGATCAAATCAACGCCGACATCTTTGGTCCCTACCATCACCCTAACTCCATCAAATGACCTTCCAACATTTCGCCAAGGCGCCGGGCTGATGAGGCGTTCGTCGCCATACGCCAACTCCTGTCGCCCAACGCGGGCGCGCACCTTGGAGTTTTCCCGCCCCAACTCAACGTAGGCTTGGTAGAGATCAAACGGATCCCGAAATGGTGGGGCCGCACTGCCCTTGCCAGGAGCCCGCGCGTCTTGCACCTCTACCATCATCTTCATCCACTCCGTCGGCCGTAGATCGACGCCAAAGCGAATTCGACTTAGCGCATAGGCATCATTATTGCGAGGCTGAAAGCCGGCTCCGCCACGAAATTCCGGACGCACCCTGAGTGACCCCGTAACCACAATCGTAGGATTGAATGGGACCTGAGTGTTCTGAGCTGGCTCCTCTCCATGAATCTGAGAAGCGGCCAACAGCCCGAGACACCACGCCAAGCTATTCAACGATGTTCTCAATTAGCATGGTATTTGGTACGGTGAACTGTCGGCCGTCCGATTCAAAGGTTGCGCCAACCGCCCGAATGGCGATCAGGCGGCCTGATTTTCCCTGGATTTCCAACTGGTTGCCGGGCGAAAAGAGCTCTCTAGCGAACGCGCCGGCCAGGAGGTTGTTCACGACACTACGGCTCCCCAGCCCGAGGGCAAGAGCGATGGCAAGGCCGAGAGAAACGACCAGAACCGTAAACACCATTGTCAGGATTTCTGTATTGACACCGGCCTGGGCCAAGGACAAGATAGTGACCAGCAGATTCAGGAAATAGCGAAAAGAGGTAGCCAACCCAGACGCGTATTCCAGACCCGCTGCACGAGTCGTAGATTCGATCGATCTTGAAAACAATCGAGATATTACCATTCCCGCGAGGAAGATAACAATGCTACTTATCAGCCGCGGAAGAAACGAGACGAATTGGCTCAGCAACCCAGATAGATAAGGGAGTCGAAGGGCTCCAACCGTCGCTATTAGCGTGAGCGATACTACTACCCAGAATACGAGGCGGCTCAAGAGCAGTGACGCCGGCCCCGTGAATCCAATTGAGCGAAGGGGCTGAAGCACGGCCCGGCGTTCGCAAAACGTATCAACCCCAAACGTCTTCACAATCCGCCGAACCGAAACTTCAGCCAGCTTCGCGACAACCAGACCGATCACTAGGAGCAGCAGCGCTGCCGCGAAGCTTGGTATGAATTCCAGGAAGCTCTTGAGTGAGGCCTGATAGGCATCTCGAAGAACCTGCCAAGTAGATTCCGACATACGCTCGTTTATCTCCACATATCTAAGTCGTTGTTTTGCTATCAGCCACGGTTTGGAGCCCTAGAAAACAGAAGTTTTAGCAACGCGTTGATTACGATCCAGAACGCCCAAGCATTGGTGGCCAGCATGTCCTTGCCGAATCGAATCAAGCGCATTCGGCTTTTAAGCCGTTCGACCACTACCTGACGAGGCTCGGCCTTCAAGCTGTTCCAAGTCTCAAAAGTTTCACGAGAATCCATCATGGAGCCGCTTTCTTGGTTGGAGCGCCGGGAGCCTGGTGGTGTCTGCGAAACGACTCACGGGCTCGCAGTAGCCGCATCTTTACTGCGCCCACTGAGGTCGACATGGCGTCCGCGATCTCCTCCAACTCGAGCCCCATTACGTATTTGAAGATCAAGATCGAGCGCTGATCCGGGGGAAGCCGGGCGAGAGTCTGCAGAACGGCATCATTCCTTTCGGTACTGGGATGGTCGCCGACCTGGTCAATCGCAAACGCGTTTTCTGAAGCTTGGGCCGTGCGCCGTTTTTCGAGAAAATTTAGACAGTGGTTGTAGGCGATACGGTAAAGCCAACTGGAGAAGGCTGAGCGGCCTTCGAAGCCGTTGATGTTTACGTACGCTCTGATAAACACCTCTTGCATCAGGTCCTCGGCATCAGCACGACTGCCCGACAGCCGCAGGCAAAGGGTATAGACCATTGAGTGATGCCGATCCACCAACTTCTCGAAGGCAGCATCGCTGCGCAGTGGATCTGCTTTTACCTGAGCTATGAGTTCGGAATCGTCGTCTGAAAGTGGCGCGGAGCGCATGGAACGCCTCACTTGAAGGCGTTCCCGACAGCATAGCAAATCCGGGTACGTGTGTATGCAGTAGCATTACTACTCGCGCTCCGATGGCCGGATGTAGCCATCTTAAGGCATTGGACCGGTGCGAAGGACAGGAAGTAACGGGATCTCAAGAAATTTTTCCAGGGCCGGCAGCCTGTCCATTTTTTTTGACGCAGCCGTTACTTCACGACGGAGGTGCCTGTCATACGCGCAAAGGGCCAAGTGCCGATGCGATGTTCGATTTCGCTATGGCATAGGCCAAAAAAGGAGTTTAACGCAATGACGCGACCGATTCTAGCCCTCTGCATCGGGGTTTTGCTTTTGGGTGGGCCGCTACGATCCGAGACGACGGTACGGGTACTGAAGGCGGAACTCGCTATACCCTTCGGTAGTGCACCGGGTAGCCTAGTCCTTCTTGAGGACTACCTTACATTTGTTGATCAGGAGAAACCTGAGGCTTCCTTTGCGGCCCGCCGCGATGAAATCCGCGCAATCACCGTTGAAGGCGAGGCGGTAGCAATTGAGGTCGCTTCACCCGTTCGGGATCGCAGCGGGGCTCGAACCCGCCTCACATTTAAGGTGGCAGATCCCGCCGGGCCCGACGCCATCAAAACCTGGCAGAGTGCAGCCTCTGTCTCAACGCCCAAAGCAACCAGCAGCAAGCAACCGAGCGAGACTCTAACCTATCAGGTGCAGCATGACCATCGATTTGGGGGATGTAAGGGCCGCCTCATCATAACGCAGGACCGGATCGCTTTCGAATCCATCACCGATATCAGCCACTCACGACAGTGGGCTCTGCGTGATGTTAAAGAAATGAAGCGAGACAACCCCTATGCTCTGAAGATTGAGCCTTTCAGCGGCAATACTTACAAGTTTGAACTTCAAGGACAAGGGATGGACAGCGACACCTATCGAACTCTTGTGGATCGTGTGACGGCAGCCCGGTCGCTTCGATGACTGTACGGTTGACAGAAGTCGTGATCTCGCCCCTGTACATCGTAGGAAAACCGCATGGATAGATTCTTTAATGAATGGCTCTTCAATCCGACCGTTGGTAAACTTGTCGCCGCATCCGTTGCACTGACGATAGTTTTCGCGATTGTTCGCCTGGCACAACGGTCGGTCGGGAAGTACATCGACGATGTCGATACCCGTTACCGCGTGCGCAAATTCATTAGCTTCTTGGGCTATGCTTCGGCCGCAATTGCAATCGCTACGGTGTATAGCGATCGCCTCGGTGGTTTTACCGTGGCGTTTGGCGTCGCCGGCGCAGGAATCGCATTTGCCTTGCAGGAGGTCATTGCTAGCGTGGCTGGATGGGTTGCCGTTTCCTTAGGTAGCTTTTATTCCCCCGGGGATCGGGTACAACTGGGCGGAATCAAGGGCGATGTCATCGACATATCGATCCTGCGGACGACGGTTATGGAAGTTGGGGAATGGGTTGCTGGAGATCTTTACACCGGTCGTATTGTGCGGATTGCGAACAGCTTTGTGTTTAAGGAACCGGTGTTCAACTACTCCGGCGATTTCCCGTTCTTGTGGGACGAGATCACTTTGCCTGTCAAGTATGGGTCCGATTGGAAGCTGGCCAAGACAATGTTGAGGGGCATTGTGGACGAGGTGCTGGTCGGCTACGCTGCCGAGGTGAAGTCTTCCTGGGTGGCTATGGTGAAGCAGTACAGGCTTGAAGAGGCGAATGTGGAACCCATGATTACCCTTCGCGCTACCGACAACTGGATCGAGTTTACGGTACGCTATATCGTCGACTATCGAAAACGGCGCACTACTAAGGACTATCTTTTCACGCGAATCCTTGAGGAGGTTGATAAGTCGGGCGACCAGATCCGACTTGCCTCCGCCACCTTCGAGATGGTTCCGGGCTCGACGATTGACGTCCGATTGTCAGGCAACGATCATTCGCATTAAGAACGCGGGCTACGATCGTGACCCGCTGAAAGTGAGCACCTGCTGCTGAATGCTTGAAGATACTCCTTCACAAGTCTGGTCGGCCTTGCGGGCAGACGTTGTGCGTCTGGAGGAGCGTCTCGCCACGCAGTATGAGGCTAGCCTTGCGAGTATTCAGCGGCTCTTGGACTCAGTGGAGGCTGCCAGCCATCGGGAGCTTGGTGCCGATAGGCTCGGAACACTTGAAGCGATGAAGAAGCTGGTAGAGGGGCCGGGACAGGACCTCCTCTATGAGCCGGTCCGAGTCCTCCGACGCGAACGGCCCGCCGAGCGAGCTCTGGAAGCGCTGGACAATTTTGCAGAGGGTCTTGAGGATTTGGTTCGGCGAATGCCGGAATCCCTTGCATTGAGTGGTGAAGAGCTTCATCAATTGCTGACTCCGTGGACTCGCCTTGGGCTGCGTCGTTTCGTCATAAAGAGGCGCCCCCGCGTCGAAGTACGTCTGCGGGAAGTAGCCGCACTCCATTTTTCCCGGGAATTGAGCCGACGGGCTAAATTTGACGCGGAATGTCTGCTCATCTTGACTCAATCGATGGCGGCGCTTGTTGAGCCGTGGCAAGACTATCGTCGATATTCGCTACTGCAACATGGTGAACATACAGTCGAAGCCAACGAACTACTCAACCTGCGAAAGCGATGGTCTCTTGGTGTGCGGAAATTGCGGGAGCGAGGCGAACGTCAGAGATTGGCGCTTAGGACCTGGGCTGGCGCGTCGATTGATCGGGTTGCTTGTGCTCTCGCCAAGAACTATCGGCCGAGCAGTGACGCGCGGGCCGAAGTACGTCAATCAGCGTGGCAAGAGAACTTTCACTTTTGGTCCCGTCAGCAACGTGCGGTCAGCGGCACGATCGACTTGGAGTGGGAATCCACGACGCTGATGGTGGACGTTTGTCTTGAATCTAATAGGGCGTTGCACTCAGCCGACAACGAACAGTCCGACCTACTGAGCGAACTCGAATCGGTCCAAGATTGGTTGAGGAAAGCAGGCCCGAGCTCTGACATCGGAGAAATGCCTCCAGCGGTCGCCCAGCTTGTTTCTGCCGAAGACAGAGTAAGCGCGTGGTTGCGGGCTGTTGAAAGCGCGGCCGAGCGTCGTCTTTCCCCTGTCATCGAGACGGTAGAGCCGAAGCGGGCAATTCCCGGTTGGCGGGAACCGTGGAGACGCTTGCAGCCTGCCAAAGAGTTCACGTCGACATTTCGACGTGTCGGAGCGCCGCTGGTTGTCGGAGGGTTCCGTGAAGCCGAAGGCGAGCATCGGGCCGTCATTCGCGCGATCGAACAGGCCCGGCAGGTTGTCCGCTTCAGCGCCGAGACGGCTGCCGCAGATTTGACGGCGGGCCCACAGATTGCCCAGGAAGGTTTTGCTAACGCGCTTTCGCTGGTCACCTTTCAGCGGGAATCACTGTCAGACCCACACGCCAAGGTTGAGAAGTCTCTCGTCGAAGGTCTGGCGAGTTCCTTCTTGCTTGTCCACCTTCGGCTCGAGCAGCACCGGCTGGGCTTTCTGACACAACTATTGCGTCAGAGTGGCTCCCGGGCGCGGCGTGAGATCTGGAGCAAGACAAGCCAGTTTGCAACTGCAGGTGGCCGTTGGGCGAAGCGTTTCGGCCATGACCGCTACCATTGGACCCTCCAGAAGATCGGGTGGGAGGCTCCTCCGCCTGCCATCTCTGCACCGGTCGTGTCTCGGGGATACTTGGGCGACACATTAGGTCTACAGCTTGGCGCGCGGGATCTGCCGATGATCTATCGGCGCCTCTTTAGATTGGCCCCTGTTGAAGATCCCAGGTTCCTTGTAGGGCGAGAAGCAGAGATGGCCGAATTGGCGATCGCTCGCGACTTGTGGCAGTCCAATCGCAGCGTTGCAGTGGTTCTAGTAGGTGAGAGGGGTAGCGGTAAGACGAGTATGCTCAATTGCCTGGTTGCACGTGAGCTTTCCGATTTGGACGTGGTTCGGAGCCAGTTCTCCAACCGTCTCACTAGGGCGGAGGACGTCCGCCACTTCCTGCATAAACTTCTAGACCTTCCGCAGGGAGAGGACCTTGAACACGCGCTCCTGGCGAAGAAGCGAATCATTCTAATTGAAGAACTGGAGCGAACGTTCCTGAGGAAGATGAATGGGTTCGAGGGCTTGCTGGAACTGCTGTCGATCGTCTCGCGAACTTGCCGATCAACGTTATGGGTGCTGTGTCTAAACCAAACCTCCTACCAGTATCTAGAAGCAGCTATCGGGCTCGGCGGATTCTTCTCACATCGGATCAATGCGATGTCGATTGGCCCCGGCCAATTGAAAAATGCCGTGATGCTTCGGCATAACTTATCCGGCCTACGGCTTCATTTTCCAGACACGGAGGAAAGCAACGGCCGGGTCGAGCGCCTGCGACGTTTTCTCGGGCTTCAGCCGGCTCCCGAAGAGCAGTTCTTTGACTCGTTGTACCGCCAGTCCGGTGGAGTGTTTCGCAGCGCCTTTGAACTGTGGCAACACTACATGGATCGAGTGGAAGCTGGTGTACTGTACATGCGGCAGCCGAACCTGCCGGATCTTGATCCACTCATCGCTCAACTGCGCGAGCCTGATCTATTCGCACTACAGGCGATCTTGCAGCACGGCAGTGTCACAGTGGAGGAGCATGCGGAGTTGTTTGAGTGCTCACACCGGGAAAGCCGTGTTCAATTGGAACGACTCGAAAATTTGGAGTGCCTGGAGCCTGATCCTGCCGGACCTGGTCTCCGGATCCGACCAGAAGCGGGTCGACTCGTCCGCATCGCGCTGGCCCGGCGCAACCTAATTTAGGGAGATCGCGTAATGATGTTAGCCTTCCTTCAAGTGGCGCCGTCTGCGCTACAGCAGTTCACTCTGATGATGGTCCTGAAGGCCGTTGCCGTGGTCGCTGTCGCTGGCCTTCTGATTCGATGGCTGACTCAATCCTTGGAATCGGTTAGCCAAAGAAGTGCTCGCTCGCGATTCCTGGTGAAATGGCTGCAGCCTGTATTGCGAATTACGATTTGGTTTGGCGCTATCATGCTTTGCTTCAACTTGCTAGCTCCATCACGCGAAACGTTTCTCGCCAGCGTCGCCTCATTCGGCATCGCACTGGGCCTAGGTGCACAGGATCTTGTGAAAAACGTAGTCGGAGGATTGGTCGTCCTGGCCGACCATCCCTTCCAACTCGGCGACAGAGTCAAAATCGGCGATGCGTACGGTGAGATTGATCATATCGGCTTACGCAGCACCAAGCTGACCACACCCGACGACACTCGCGTAACGATTCCCAACGCCCAGATTCTGACGGAGCGGGTGTTCAACGCGAACTCGGGCGTTCCTGATTGCCAAGTGGTGACGGATATTTTTCTTCCGCCAGACACGCGCCCGGAAGTGGCGCAGCGAATAGGGCGCGAGGCTGCAGTATGCTCGCCATTTCTCCTCGCCCGGAAGCCGATTGTCGTGCTCACTACGCAGGGCTTTGAGCGCCGAGCTTTTCTTCGGCTTCGCATCAAGTGTTACGTTTACGATCACAGATTCGAGCCCAGAATCCAGAGTGACATCACTGCGCGTGCCAGCCGAGAACTGGTACGATTAGGCTTATTGCAGCGTTGGTCTCAAGGTTCTTCGACCCAATTGCCCAACTCAGGAGTAGGCATGTCTGATCTCGGCGCGGCGTGATTTCAAGGCGGGCCAAGTGGCGTATTCGATCCCGTAGCAAGGCATGGCCATCTCCGCATGCGGCGATCGAATTGCGAGACGTTGTTAGGATCTACAATGACAATTCAGATAAATAGTGATAAGACGATAAGGGTCACTGCGGCGTTCAGCCGCTTCGTGAAGAGCGAGGTGGCGAGGATTCTGGCGCGCTTCGCCGACCGACTGACAAGAGTCGAGATACATTTAGCTGATGTCGACAACCTAAAGACAGGACAGTCTGACAAGCGTTGTTTAGTCGAAGTTCGGCCTGCCGGTGAGCCTCCGATCACAACGAGTGCCACCAGCGGCACGCTGGAAGCCGCGGTCGCGTCCGCGCTAGGCAAGATGAAACGGTCCCTCACAACCGCCTTTGGTCGCCGAGGCCGGGTAGCGGCTTCTCAGGATAAGGCTGCGAAAGCGCCCAAGAAGACGACCAGAAAGAAGCAGGATGAGACCAAGCTAACATCAGCAAAGATCTCGGATCCTGGCGTCAAGAAGCGGGTGCCTGTGAAGGCTGCCGCCACTGAAGAAGGGGCGGTAACGAAAACATCGGGGCGCCGCCCGAAAAAGCGGATCTATCAAGCGAGAAGGAAGCCCTGGCCCGCTCGGTAAGCAGATTTTGGCTTCCGGTTCTTCACCCTTCCGCCGGGATTGCAGGGTGGACCCGGTCACCCCTTGCGAGGGCTATCTCAGTATGATTGAGCCACTAGCTAGGTGCTGGGTGGGAGTTGTCGACAGAGGCTTCTCCGTCGGCCGATCGACACGATGGTTGCTGCCTGAGGTGGCCTGCGTCTTCGACTCCGACCAGGGTTCGCCTTGTCCCACATGCGAGTTATCCGCAGTAATGCAGTCCTGCAGTGCGCCAGATCGCGATCAGCAGATCGCCAACGCTAGGGAAAGGTGCTGATCAAGCGGCTGTTGCGGTCGGTCACAGGACCGGCACCTTCGCCGATGGTCAAACCAGCACGAAAACCTAGTTCGACGCTTGGTGGGCCTTTCGCCACATTCGATATTGTCTAGCCAAAGTCCGCCTATAGGATCAACCGTACGCCCCCCAACTCGGCTATGTTGTGAGGAAACTGATCCCCGGGAGTGCTAATGAACATGTAGTTCTTCGGCACGCGGAGCCGCCGTGATAGTTTTTCGATCAATTGAGGCCCAAACTTACCTTTGACCAAGACCAGATCAATCTTGAGCTTAGGATAGATTTGATCGATCACTCGCAGATTGTCGGCCAGCTTCGGCGAAATTTCTCCATCTTGCTCGAAGCAGTGTACAACTTTCATGTTGTTCGTGAGCTCATTTTGCAGGACATACAGCGCGGCGCGGTTTAGAGCTGGTAGATCATCGCCGCGCGTAAAGTAGACAACTTGGCTCGCATGGATTCGGGTAATTCGTTCGAGAATGGCGCGGTGCGCTGATTCGCTTGCGCCGCTCACGGTCCGAATCACGCCTCGCGTTAGGATCAGGCTTGCTTTCAGAATTTCGATGCGAAGCAGCATGACCGTTACGATAGAGACGGAGGCGGCGAAATAGATCCCAAAAACCCTTACGTAGGCGGGGTTGAGCATCAGAGTACCCAGCAAACCAGCCACGACAGCCACGAGCGCCGCAATCACGACCGGCCAACTGGCGCGAGTGTCGCGCCGAAGCCGCTCGCGTTTCATCTTCAAGAGAATGTTGCCCACCGCAAACAGAATCATCACTCCCAGGAACGACAGCGTGTAGACACCAGCCAGCGTTTCGATTTTTCCGGCAGACAGGGAGAGAATCGAACAGCAGAGGGCGAAGAACAGCAGGATGATCCAGTGGTTTGTCTTCCGCCAACGGTTTTCGGCCAGGAGGAACTGGGGCAGGCACTGATCCAGGCTCATGCGACGAACGAGCCCGTTCACGCCGACATAGCTGGTGAGAACCGCTCCAGCCAGCACTAGGGTCGCGTCAAGGCTGACAAGTTGACGTAACCACTCGCCCGCCGAAAGCCAGCCCATGTGTGCAAGCAGGTCGGTTTGATGGGCGCTTACGTCGGACAGGGAGACCATTCCCAGCGCGATCAGACTGATCACCGGGTTGAAGAACGCGACGGCAGACCACATGTTCCGCAGGGTCAAGGGAAACACGCCTGGTTGCTGCTCTTCTATAAAGTTTGCGGAGCTTTCGAAGCCGCTGATGCCTAGCATGGCGGCGGAAAAGCCGAAGAATAAAGCCCGAGTCCAGCCGCCAGGCAGCGGCGCCGCCACGTTATCGGCCAGTCGAGCTGGGTTCTGTAGGATTGCCCATCCACAGGTTACAACGAGAATGGAAAGCGTGACCATGTGAATGACAAAGATCGCCAATGCGACGCTCGCCGACTCGGAGATCCCGAGCAGGTTCAGGATGGCAAAGACGGCTAGTAGGGCTACGGTGGCTGCCATCACATCAAGGCCGGGGAACAGATTATGAGCGTAGTGCGCAGCTTCATTGGAACTGAGCACTGCGGTCGCGATATAGGAAAGCACCGTAAGACACGCCGCTACCGACGCCTTTGCCTTGGTAGTGGTGTTGAGCAGGACATTGTAGGCGCCGCCATTGAGTGGCAGCGCTGAGCCGACCTCGGCATAAACGCTTCGAAACAGGTAGAGAACGGTCGCTACCAGCGCCAACGCCACCGGCGCCAGTGCGCCTGCTTGCAAGGTGCACAGTGCAGCAACATAAAGCGTGCTGGACGTGATGTCGTTGCCACATATTGCGGTAGCCTTCCACAAGCCGAGGCGATGAGCTGGCGCGGAATCGATCGGATTCAAGCCCACGCCTGAATCGCCGAGATCGTCAATTCGTTCGGCGGTCCCCCAGCCGGGGAACTCAAGCCGGACCAGCGCGCCATCGGAAAGGTCAGGCATATGATTCAAGAGTCACATCGATCCTTGCGGGCTAGGTGTTTACTGAAAACTGACATTCGGTTCATGTTGCCGCAAGAGCCAATGTTAACAGGCAGAGAGCACAATCCAAATGAACCACTCGTCAGCATTAGTTAGGGTGTCGATCGGAACGGGCAATCGGCGAACGAAGTTCGTCTGGCTCGCAATGCCTGCTGCTAGCGAGCGGCTGCGATCTGCCAATCTGGTCGGAAAAAGGCCGCGTGGGCTCTGGCCTGTTTGCGGGATTGACGGTCGACGCACGGAGCGAACCCGCGAAGATGTCCCGCGAGCTTCGCCGGACGATTGTGAGGAATCTGGTTCACGGCGCCTGTGGTGGAAGCGGTCTCGATAGGATTTTCGGGGAAGGAAGAGTGAACACGCGGACATCCCACCCTAGATCAACAACTTAGAGATCACCAAACATCACCGCCAAACTCGCGAAAAGTAGGTTTTTCTAGTTCAGGTTCTCGCAACCCTCCCTAATCTGAAACAAGTTGGAGAGAAGCAAGCCCGAACGTGCATCGCAATGTGCACACCCTCCATTAACCCTCCATTCGACCAGCTTGCGAAATCGGCCGTCGTTTTCCTTGCGTTTTCCATACCCCGGATCAACGCCTTGCGCGGTTATGTCGTTGAAAACACATCGCGGCCCATTTTCCCAAGCTGGACGTCGCGGGTTCGAGGTTCATCCCCGGGGGGCGGATCATCGGCTGTCTCACTCCGGCCCCACGGTTGGCTTGAAACCTCGCGTTTCCGGACGTTCTTGACGCGAACACACCAGAAGGCTTGTCTAGGTGCCTATACCCGAGACTCCCTCGGGTCAGCGCATCAGTGAATGCGAACCGCAACTACAGTCGATGCAGCCGTGCTTTGCGCAGAGTCCGCAAGCGGCCTCGACCCTGGAACGGAGTGCTTCTCTCGCGCGATGGACTCGAACGGCGGCGTTGTTCCCGGTGATATCCGCGATTGCCGCCAAGTCGGAGAGGCTCCGCTCCTGCAATTCCACCATATCGAGCGCCTGCTGATATTCGGGCTTCAGCGTCGCCATCACGCCGGTGATGCACTCACAGATTTCACCTCTGAAGCCGATGTCGGGTTCCTCATGAGATTCCATCTCGGCTGCGAACCGTTCCAGCGCCACGATCGAGGAACCACGTTGACGGTAATGGTCAATCACGGCATTCCGAAGCAACCGGTAAAACCAGGCTACGGCGGATTCGTCCTCGCGAATGGAACCACCTCGTTCGAGCCCCTTCACGAAAGCGGCCTGGAGGATATCCTCCGCTGTCTCCTCAGACCCGACCCGTTTCTTTAGGAAGCCGAGGAATTGCTGCCTGCTTGCCAGCAGTTGCTGCAAAGCTTCAGGGGACAGCCCGTCGGTGGTTCCGCTTCGCGCCATAACCTCACCCTACCACCGCCGCCGAGTCATCTGGCCTGGTCAAGCGCCACCGTCCGAAGCCTGAGCGCGTTGGCAACCACCGATACCGAACTGAAGCTCATGGCCGCTGCGGCGATCATCGGGCTGAGCAACAGGCCGAAAAACGGGTAGAGCACGCCGGCCGCAATGGGCACGCCCAGTGCGTTATAGACGAATGCGAAGAAAAGGTTTTGCCGGATGTTGCTCATGGTCGCCTGACTGAGCAGCCTCGCTCTCGCGATCCCACGCAAGTCGCCCTTCACCAACGTTACCCCGGCGCTCTGCATGGCGATGTCCGTGCCAGTTCCCATGGCAATTCCGACCTGAGCCTGAGCCAGCGCCGGAGCGTCGTTGATGCCGTCCCCGGCCATCGCCACAAAACAGCCGGCATTCTGCAGCTCCTGTACCTTTGCGCGTTTGTCTTGAGGCAAGACCTCGGCGATGACATCATCGATCTTCAAGCGGGCAGCAACTGCCTTCGCCGTGGTCTTGCTATCGCCGGTCAGCATGATGACTTTGATTCCTGCCTTGTGGAGCTCTTCGATCGCCTCAGGCGCGGCGCCCTTGATGGGATCCGCAACACCGATCATCCCTGCGAATCGGCCTTGTACGCTGAGATACATCACGGTCTGTCCCTCAGCCCTCATGGTTTCCGCTTCGGTGGCGCCCTGGGTCGTTACTACGTTTTGTGCCGCCATCAGTTTCTGGTTCCCAATGGCAATCTTTTCACCGTCCACCACGGCCTGCACCCCTTGGCCTGTAGTGGACTCAAAGCTGGCGGCCTTTCCCAGGTTCACACCGCGTTCCAGCGCCCCGGCGACGATCGCTTCGGCAAGAGGGTGTTCACTGGCTCGTTCAAGTGTGGCCGCCCAGCGGAGAATCTGGTCCGCGTCGAAACCATTCATCGGTTTCACACTCACAAGCTTGGGTTTGCCCTCGGTGAGAGTGCCAGTCTTGTCCACAATCAGGGTATCCACCTTGCGAAGCGATTCGATGGCTTCCGCGTTCTTGAAAAGAACTCCCGCCGTGGCGCCTTTGCCCATAGCCACCATAATGGACATCGGAGTTGCCAGCCCGAGGGCGCAAGGGCAGGCGATGATGAGGACGGCGACGGCGTTAATCAGTGCGTGAGCCAGACGTGGCTCTGGCCCCCAGATGGCCCAAATCCCAAACGTGACGAGGGCGACGAGCACGACGATGGGGACGAAATACCCCGCCACTTGGTCAGCCAGCTTTTGAATCGGCGCGCGGCTTCGTTGCGCCTGCGAAACCATGTGCACTATCTGCGAAAGAAGCGTATCCGCTCCGACGCGCTCCGCGCGCATAACCAACGCGCCTGTGCCGTTCAAGGTGGCGCCTGTAACCCGGTCGTTCGGCTTCTTCTCCACAGGAATCGGCTCGCCGGTTACCATCGACTCGTCAACGGCGCTGATACCTTCCAGAACCACGCCATCGACAGGAATCTTCTCGCCGGGTCGAACGCGCAAGCGATTTCCCACCACGACCCGTTCCAGCGGCACGTCCACTTCGCTTCCATCGTCCTTGATCAGACGCGCGGTCTTCGGCGCTAGGCCGAGCAAAGCTTTGATGGCCGCACCAGTCTGGCTGCGCGCCCGTAACTCCATCACCTGACCCAGGAGAACTAGCGTGACGATCACCGCAGCAGCCTCAAAGTAGACGGCAATCCGACCGGAGTGATCGGCGAACGAGTGCGGGAAGGCTTGAGGAATAGCAGCAGCCGTCACGCTATAGACGAAAGCGGCGCCGGTCCCGAGGCCAATCAGCGTGAACATGTTCAAGCTGCGATTGACTACCGATTGCCAGGCGCGCTGGAAGAAGGGCCAGCCGCCCCAAAGTACGACCGGCGTCGCCAGGACGGCTTCGAAAAGCGTGCGGCCTTGGGCAGATCCCAGCCGTTGAACAAACGGAAGCATGTCGCCCATCGCCGAAATCAGCACAGGAGTGCTTAAGGCTGCGGAGACCCAGAAGCGCCTTTGCATGTCTCGAAGTTCCGTGTGATCTTCTTCGGCTTGGACCATCTTGGGCTCCAAGGCCATTCCACAATTAGGGCAACTTCCTGGTGCATCCCTTACGATCTCCGGGTGCATGGGACAGGTGTATTCAACCCGCGACTGCGGAAGCGGGGCCACCGGTTCGAGCGCCATGCCGCATTTGGGACATGTGCCAGGCCCAGCTTGCCGAATTTCGGGGTGCATCGGGCAGGTGTATTCGAGGCCCTGCGCTTCGATTGCCGGTGCCTCAGCGACTGCAGCATATTTGGTGGGGTCGGCCTGAAACTTAGCCAGGCATCCTTTGCTGCAGAAGTAGTACGTAGAGTGGTCGTGTTCGGCGCGGTGGGCCGTCCGAGCCGGGTCAACCGTCATCCCGCAAACTGGATCTTTCACCGACGCAACCGCTTGATCTGAATATGTTTCCTCGAGCATATCGTCCTCTTCACCGGTGCTGACGGTCCGCTACAGAAAACCTTACACCCAAATCCTATGGGGCGGTAGGTTGCGCCGCTCCAGACTCCGCGCTCGCAAGGGCGACTCGTCCCCGCATCTGGCCGAGCGCGTCCGTACAGAGTGAAATCCCCCAAGCAAGCCAAACACGGGTGTTGCAAATAAATGGGATCAAGGCGTCACCTTTGGTCTTCCATTTGCATCCGTGGTGGTGGAGGTGTCCTATGCCCCGCACGCGAAGGGAATTTCTCCGCCTCGCATCTGTCGCTCCTTTTGCCGTTCCGGCCCTGCGGGCGTCCGGGGAGAGTGGCGTCGTAAGCGTGTCGCTGGAAGCCACCGAGGTTTGGACCTCGGTCGGCGACCGTGCCGCGCTGGTCTATACATTCAATCGGCAAGTCCCGGGCCCAGTGATTGAAGCCCGTGCCGGCGACGAGGTCCGGATCGTTTTCCGGAACAGCTTGTCGGAACCCTCCAATCTCCATTTCCATGGCCTCCACGTGCCTAGTACGGGCAGCGCGGACAACATCATGTTGGAGGCTGAACCGGGCGGCACAATTGAATACCGATTTACGATCCCGGTCGACCACCCCTCGGGGACGTTCTGGTATCACCCCCACATACACGGCTCCGCGGCCCGGCAAGTCTCGCGTGGCCTGGCTGGGGCGTTTCTGATCCGCAATGAAGCAGATTCGGTGCCGGAGATTGAGGCGGCCCCGCAAGCAATTCTCGTTTTGCAGGACTTCGCGATCGATGCCAGTGGACGAGTCATTGAACCAACTCAGATGGAGAAAATGGCCGGGCGCGAGGGCTCGCTCATCACCCTTTCTGGCATGGACCGTCCGACGCTGCAAATGAACAAAGGCGGGTGGCTACGTCTCCGTTTTATCAACGCATCGGCTTCGCGGTTCTATCGCCTGCAGGTTGAAGATCACAGCATGCTTCAGATTGCGACCGACGGCGGCTTAGTTCCCGTTATCGAGCCACGCGAGGAACTATTGATTTCCCCCGGCGAGCGTGCAGAGGTGATGATCAGGGGTGACAGGGAAGCCGGGGATTACAGGCTTCTCAACCTGCCGTATTCTCGCGGAGCTATGGGCACTGTGAACGGACTCGACTATCAAAAGGTAGAAGTGGCGCGAATCCGGTACATTGAACCTAGCGTCGATTCCTGGGATCTGCCAGAGAGGCTGCGCGACCCCCAAATCCTTGGCGCGCCTAGTGTTCGCCGGACCATGCAATTGGGCGGCGGAATGGGGTCGATGGGCGGCGGGATGGCGATGGGCGGCGGTATGGCTTTTACCATCAACGGACGCACTTTCAACGAAAACCGCGTTGACGCTCGAGGAACGTTGGGCGCGGTCGAGGAATGGGAGTTCATCAACTCAACAGCAATGGACCATCCCATGCATATCCATACCGACCCATTTCAGGTGATCGATCCCTCAACCGGGGCACCCATTCCGGTTTGGAAAGACACGCTATTGGTGAAGGCCGGCTCGCGGACCAGGGTTCGCATGGCGTTGCGTGACTACAGCGGACTGCGGATGTTCCACTGCCACATCCTTGACCACGAGGACCTGGGCATGATGGGCACGCTCTACGCTAATCCATCCGAGTGATACTGGCATCTCGCGCTGCAGCCGAGAAGGGCTCGTCCTAAATCAGTCATCGCCTTCGCGCTTCAGGCCGAACTTCTCCATTCTGTAGATCAGCACCTTGCGGCTGATGTCCAGGTACTCGGCCGACTTCGTCTGATTCCAATTGCACTTTTCAAGTGCTCTGACGACCAACTCCCGCTCAACGGCTTCCAGACTGATCCCCTCCGGTGGCAGTTCCAACTGAATCGCTTCCAATGGTGGGCGCTCGCGCCGCAAAAACTCGGGCAAGTCGTCGACGGTGATTTCGTTTCCGGGCGCCAGCACCACAAGCCGCTCGATCACGTTCTCCAGTTCGCGCACGTTTCCCGGCCATCGATGGATCGGAAAATAACGCAACAGTCCGGCAGGCAGCCGCAGGTCCGGGCGGTTCTCTCGCTCCTGAAACTTCTTGAAGAAGATCGTGGCCAGTTCCGGAATGTCGTCAGCGCGTTCGCGCAATGGCGGCAACACCAGAGGAATGACCGCAAGCCGGTAGTAGAGGTCCTCACGGAAGCTGCCGTCTTCGACCATTGCCTCCAGGTTTCGGTGAGTGGCCGCGATGATTCGAACATCCACTTTGATCGGGTTCAGCGAACCGATACTCTCGATCTCCCGCGCTTGGATCAGGCGCAGTAGCTTCACCTGCAGATCGAGCGGCATTTCACCGATCTCATCCAGGAAGAGCGTGCCGCGGTCGGCCAGTTCAATTTTGCCCTTCTTCTGTGTCACCGCCCCAGTGAAGGCGCCTTTGGCATGCCCGAACAACTCCGATTCAAGCAGATCCTTCGGAATGGCCCCGCAGTTGATGACCACAAACGGCCGATCGCGGCGCGCGCTGTTGAAGTGGATTGCTTTGGCAAGCAACTCCTTGCCGGTGCCGGTTTCGCCACGAATGAGTACGGTTGCGTCGCTCTGTGCAGCCCGGGCGGCGTTGTCTAGAGTGCACAGCAGCAGCTTACTCTTACCGATAATTCCTTCGAATCCATACTTGCGATCCACGGCGCTTCGGAGGGCGTTCACCTCTTCCTTCAGCCGATGGTGATCGAGCGCTCGCGTGATGACCAGCTTCAGAGCATCCGTGTTTACGGGTTTGATGATGTAGTCGTAAGCCCCCAGCCGCATCGCTTCCACAGCGGATTCGATGGTGCCGAAGGCGGTCACCATAATCACCACTACCTCGGGATACTCCTCTTTGATTCTTTTCAGGAGGTCAATGCCCGACATGCCTGGCATCTTCAGGTCGGTGATCACCAGGTCCTGCGGATTCTTCTCCATGAACGCGAGGGCGGAAGGGCCATCGGCCGCGGTACACGCATCGAAGCCTGCTTGCTGCAACTTCATTTGTGTCACCCGGCGCAGGTTCTCCTCATCATCAACGACGAGAATGCGCTTGCCGGTCACGCAGACACCTGCTGAGGGCGAGGGAAGCGCAAGGAAAACGTCGTGCCTTTGCCTTGTTGCGGGGCCACGCTCACCGTTCCTCCGTGTTGGGTCACAATCTGCTGAACTACGGAAAGCCCCAACCCGGTACCGGACTCCTTCGTCGTGAAGAAGGGATCGAAGATCTTCTCGCGGTTCTCCTTGGGAATGCCCATTCCGTTATCCTGCACCTCAACAACCAGGGCGTTATCCGCTTCGAATGCCCGCAGAACGATCTCGCCTTCGCCTCCGCTTGCCTGCGCGGCGTTGATGGCCAGATTCAGCATCACTTGAGCGATCTGTTCTCGATCGCCAACCAGGGGCGGTAGGTTCTCGGGCACTTCCGTGCGGAACTGGATACCCTTTGCGGCCGAGTGCCGCACGAGTTCAATCACCGAATTGAAGATACTCAGCAGATCGACGCGGCTTTGCTCCGGAGCTCTGGGTCTGGCGAAATCGAGAAGGTTCGTGAGCAAGCGGTTGAGCCGGGCACACTCCTTTCGGATAATGCTCATTGTTTCAGCGCGCACCACTTCCGGTTGCTCCGCCGCTTCCATCACCTCCGCGGCGCCATCGATGCTGGAGAGAGGATTGCGAATCTCGTGGGCCAAGCCGGCCGCCAACTGGCCAATCGCAGACATGCGGTCAGCCCTCTTCACCTGCTCGAAGGTATTTTGGAGTTCCGTATACACTTTCGACAACTTCTGAGCCGTATCCTGTAGCTCCACTCGCTGCCGTTTTTCGCGGTCTGCAAGAATGCCTGTCAAGCACCCCACGGCAACAAACATGAAGATCTCGGCATACTGTTCAAGCGCGTAGTGCGGTTCGTGGGACCAAGTCTGGAAGATGTGTGGAATGTACAGTAATCCCGCCACGACCGCAGTGGCGAGCCCCCCTCTCCATCCTGAAGCGATCGCCGCCAGCACCACTGGGAGGTAATAGAGCCGCTGGAAAATCCCGTGCCACAACGCGTATTCAGGCGGAGTGAGGTAGTGGCCCGCCGTAATCAACGCCAATGCAACTGCGACGACTGCAAACGTTTTGACGTTGGTGCGAGATTCCACTGTGCCGTTCCAAGACAAATTTAGCGCAGGCTCAGTACTCCGGGGAAGACGAGGCGTACACGACTCGCCGATTCCGGCTTGTGCTTCGCTTGGGTAGAGGGTTTGAGAGGGTGCCAATGTTGGGTTCTCCAAGATGTTGAGCGGCCAGTACGGCCGGAACGTATCCCTGGGTTTCGCGGGGCAACCAGCCAGACTGAGCCAGGTTCCAAAAATCGGCTGTCCCAGTGCGCCGCATGGCGTCGCGTATGCGTAGCTCGCCCGCGTTGTAGGCGGCGAGCACCAGTAGCCAGTCACCTAGGCTGGCGTGAAGAGCTTTTAGATACTTCGCAGCGGCGCGCGTCGATTTTTCGGGATCAAACCGCTCGTCGACCGTGTCCACCCGAAGACCAAAAGTTCGTGCGGTCTCCGGAATCAGTTGCCAAATGCCAGCAGCATTTTTCGGCGAAACCGCGCGAGGATTAAATCCACTTTCCACAAGGCCGATCCAGCGAAGGTTGCGAGGAAGACCTTCCTCTGCAAGCACTCGATCGATCATCGGAGAGAATCGAGCCATCTCACGCTGTTGAGCCTGAAAACGCGCGGAACCCGTCGTTGAAAAGTAGCGAACGAAGTCTAATACGGACGAATGAACCACGCTAGCTGAGGCCTCCCCGACGCTCGGCAGCAGTGTTGGCAATGACGCTGTGGTCGCCGATAGCGGGGGCGCTGCTCGCCTTGCTTCGGCCCGGGCAAGCACCTCGTCGATCGCTCGTTCCCAGGGCCGCGCGCCCAGCGGTTGAGCATTCATGGAAGCTCCTGCGAGGAGCAAGGCTAGGAGGATCTTCATTAGTATCGGCAAAAGCATGTGAGAGACCAATCACAAGCGCCCTTCAAACGCGAGTGAAATGAACTAGTTAGGGAATTTCGGTCTTGGCCCCGCCGTGGGGTTCGGATTGAGATTGCCGCATCTTGGACAACCGCTGCCTCATAGTCGGCATCTTCAGCCGTGCTAAGAGTTCGCAAGCGCAGTCAAGTGCCAACTTTTCAATCACTTCAAAAGAAGCGGCCATTGGCAGGTGACGTGCCAATAATTGAGACAGTGTCGCCCTCACGATTGAAAACCGGCCTCGCGGTCGTGCTGATTTCCTCCGCGGCGCTCCGTGCGCAATCTCCGGATGCGTCCTTGGCGGAATTGCTGCAAGAAGCTCTGCGATCGAGCCCGGAGATCGCCGCCGCCCAAAAGCGTTTTGAGGCATCTAAGCAAAGGCCGACCCAAGCCAGCAGTCTTCCGGACCCGATGTTTTCGCCCGGCTTCAATTCGAATGGCAGACCATGGCCGGGCGCCGGCTTGGGTACGGAACCTACGAGCAACATCGGGTTCATGGTTTCTCAGGAGGTGCCCTTTCCGGGAAAACGCAAGTTGGCCGGGGATATGGCCGTGAAAGAATCTGAAGCTGAATGGCAGCAGTATCAGCAGGTGCAACTCAATATCGTGTCACGGGTCAAGCAGGCGTACTTTCGGCGGGCGTATGCGTTTGCCGCCGCAGACGTCCTCGCACGGAATTTGGAGCTACTGCGGAAATTCCTGGCCATCACGGAGGCGCGATATTCTGTCGGGCGCGCGCAACAGCAGGACATTTTCAAAGCGCAAACGCAGATATCGATCTTGGAGACGAAGCGTGTCCAGATCGAACGCGAGAAAGGGGCGCGTGAGGCTGAACTGAACAGCCTCGTCAATCGGTCACCGGGATCGAAACTGGCCCCGCCGAGCCCGCTGAAGCCGATCGCGCTGCCCGCGACCCTCGCGGAATTGACGGCGGCGGCCCAGAAGAACAACCCGATGCTTCGCCGCGACGAGAAGATGATCCAGCGCGCGGAAGTGGCCGTAAACGCGGCGCGCCGCGAGTACTACCCCGACGTCACGATCAACGGCGGTTACTACAACATGGGGCGCATGCCGGACATGTACATGCTTCGCGCCGACCTCAAGGTGCCGCTCTACTTCTTTCGCAAGCAAAGGGCTGCTGTGACGGAGCAATCGCAAACGCTCGCGCAAACCAGGCGAAGCTTCGAATCCACCAATCAGTCTTTGCTCTTTAGAATCCAAGATGACTTCCTGATGGCCCAGACAGCAAGCCAGCTCGTTGAGCTCTATAGCAAGACGGTGATTCCTCAGGCGGGACTGGCGCTCGAAAGCTCCTTGTCCTCTTATGAGACCGGCGCGGTGGACTTTTTGTCGGTGTACATGAACTACATCACCATCGTCGAATATGAAATGAACTACTACGAGGAGCTGCAAAACATGTACCTCGCACTGGTTCGGCTGGAGGAGATGACTGCACAGCAGTTGGTGCAGTAACGAAGCCCATATGCAGCCTTCTCGAATCGCACTTTCGATCGCTCTGGTAGGGGCCGGCGTCCTGCTCGGTTTCGGGTATGGGCGGTGGTACGCGACGGGCACTTCGGCGACGGAGCAAGTCGTCGTCGGCTATCACTGCCCGATGCACCCTGCTTACCACTCCGACAAACCCGGCCAATGCGGTATTTGCGGCATGAGACTCGTTCAAGACGGCCAGAATGCTGCTCCGCATCAGCACGAAGCCGGTGGCATGACCGGAGAGCGGAAGCCTCTGTACTACCGGGACCCCAAGCAGCCGGAGTATAGATCGGACAAGCCCGGCGTGAATCCTGCCACCGGCGGTGACCTTGAACCCGTCTACACCGACGATGCGGCGGCGATGCCTATGGGTACGATTCATGTACCGCAAGAGAAGCAGCAACTGATCGGTGTGAAGTTCGAAGCCGCTACTGCGGGCGGCGGTAGCCGCGGATTCCGCGCCGTGGGCAAAGTGACGACGGACGAAACCCGAGTGGCCAAAGTCCAGACGAAGATCGAAGGCTGGATCGATCAGGTCCACGTTGACTTCACCGGCAAGCTGGTTGAGAAGGGGCAGCCTCTATTGACGTTGTACAGCCCTGAGATGCTGGCTACCCAACAGGAGTACCTGCTCGCCATTCGCAGCCGCGAACTGATGCGTTCAAGCCCATTGGCCAGTTCCAGGGAGCAGAGCGATTCCTTGCTCGAAGCGACCCGCAAGCGGCTGCAGCTATGGGACCTCAGCGATGCTCAAATCGATGAGATCACTCGCACCGGCAAGCCGATCAAGAACATCACCTTGTACTCGCCGATTGGCGGGTACGTGATGATGCGCAATGCCTTCCCCAAGCAACGGATCACGCCTGAGACCGAGCTGTACACCGTTGCGGATCTCAGTCGCGTGTGGATCATGGCGGATGTTTTCGAGAGCGATGCCCCATCTGTCCGTGTCGGCATGCCTGTAGTTGTGTCGCTTCCATATGAGAACGGGCGCAAACTCACCGGCCGGGTGGACTATATCCAGCCGCAAGTGGACATGACGACCCGTACGTTGAAAGTTCGCATCGACGTGAACAATCCGCAACTATCGCTTCGGCCGGACATGTTCGTGAACGTAGATTTTCAGGTGGCTACCGCCTCTCGCGTGACTGTCCCCTCGGAAGCTGTTCTGAACTCGGGCCTGCGGACAACTGTATTTGTGGACTTGGGCCAAGGCTATTTGGAGCCTCGTCAGGTGACGGTTGGCGAGCGTCTGGGCAGCCGTGTGGAGATCACCAGCGGCTTGCGCGAAGGGGAAAGAGTGGTCACCTCGGGAAACTTCCTGATCGATTCCGAAAGCCAACTCAAATCCGCCGCTGCCGGAATGGCGGGCCATCAACACGGGTCCGCGCCGCCCTCCCCTTCTGCGCCTCCCCCTCCGGCTCAGCGGCCCGCCCCGCCGGGAGAGCACAAACATGATTGACGCGATCATCGAGTTCTCCGGGCGCAACAAGTTCGTTGTCTTCATCCTCGTCGCATTCGCGGTCGTTGCGGGCTACTGGTCGATGAGGAGCATTCCGCTCGACGCGATCCCGGATCTCAGCGACACCCAGGTCATCGTCTATTCGCGGTGGGACCGTAGCCCCGACATCATGGAGGATCAGGTTACGTACCCGATCGTGACCAGCATGCTGGGCGCGCCGAAGGTGAAGGACGTTCGCGGGTTCTCGGATTTTGGGTACTCCTTTGTGTACATCATTTTCGAGGAAGGCACTGACATCTATTGGGCGCGGTCACGAACTCTGGAGTACCTTTCCTCGGTTCTACCGAAGTTACCGCAAGGTGTGAGTACCGAACTTGGCCCCGATGCGACCGGCGTTGGTTGGGTCTTTCAATATGCGCTCGTCGACCAAAGTGGATCGCATTCGCTGGCCGAGCTGAGATCCCTCCAGGATTGGTTCCTGCGCTACCAATTGAAGTCGGTCCCCGGCGTGGCCGAAGTTGCTCCGCTCGGCGGCTTCGTTCGCCAATACCAGGTGAATGTCGATCCGCAGAAGCTGCAGTCGCTCAACATACCCGTCATGAAGGTGGCCGAAGCCGTCCGTGCGGGCAACAATGATGTGGGCGGAAGGTTGCTGGAGTTCAGCGGCGCGGAGTACATGGTGCGGGGACGCGGCTATGCCAAAAGCGTCGATGACATCGGCAATATCGTCTTGCGAGCTTCCGAAGGCGGCGTTCCCGTGCGAGTCAAGGACGTCGGCGAGGTGGTTCTCGGTCCGGACATCCGCCGCGGTATCGCCGATTGGAATGGTGAAGGCGACATCGTCTCTGGCATCGTAGTCATGCGTCAGGGTGAGAATGCCTTGCAAGTCATTGATCGCGTCAAAGCGAAGCTCAAGGACGTCGAGCCTGGCCTTCCTGCTGGCGTGAAGATCGTCACCGCCTACGACCGCTCCGACCTTATTCTTCGTTCGATAGATAACCTGCGGTCCACGCTTATTGAGGAGATGGCAATCGTTGCTCTCGTCATTTTCATTTTCCTTTGGCATGTCCCGAGCGCCATCATTCCCGTGTTCACGATCCCGATCGCCATCGTCATCGCATTTGTCCCCATGCGCCTCATGGGTGTCAGCTCGAACATCATGTCGTTGGGCGGGATCGCGATCGCGATCGGCGCAATGGTCGACGCAGCCATTGTGGTGGTAGAGCAGACCCACAAGCATCTTGAGGAGTGGGATCGCACGGGCCGGACGCGCGACTATCATCGCGTTGTCATTGATGCCGTGAAGGAAGTTGGAGGCCCCAGCTTCTTTGCGCTTCTCGTGATCGCGGTGTCCTTCCTTCCCGTCCTCACGCTCGAAGCCCAGGAAGGGCGCCTATTCAAGCCTCTGGCCTACACGAAAAATCTTTCGATGATCATTGCCGCAGTGCTGGCAATCACACTGGATCCCGCTATGCGATTGCTGTTCACAAGAATGGATCGCTTCACGTTCCGGCCAAAGTGGATTGCGGCGATTGCCAACTCCGTCCTGGTAGGCAAGATTCACTCGGAAGAACATCACCCCATCAGCAGAATCCTGATCCGGATCTACGACCCCATCTGCCGGTGGACTCTGCGGTGGAAGTACCTTGTAATCGTCACCGCCATCGGCATCGTTGCCATTACCGTGCCGATTTACGAGAAGATCGGATCGGAGTTCATGCCTCCGCTGGATGAGGGAACGCTGCTGTACATGCCATCCACCCTCCCAGGAATTTCGGTGGCCGAAGCGCAGCGGCTGATGCAGGTTCAAAACCAGATCATCAAGCGCTTCCCCGAGGTGGCAACCGTGATGGGAAAGAGCGGACGCGCGGAAACCTCAACCGACCCCGCCCCCTTCTCCATGATGGAGACGATCGTTGTCCTGAAGCCGCATGAGCAATGGCGGAAAGTGCCAACGTGGTATTCGAATTGGACGTGGGCGCCGAGGTGGCTGACGCCCGTGTTTCGACACCTTACGCCGGACCACATTTCGACCGAGCAACTCGTGGACGAGATGAACGAGGCCCTCACGCTACCGGGCGTGTCCAACGCCTGGACCATGCCGATCAAAGCGCGCATTGACATGCTCACGACCGGGGTTCGCACTCCGGTCGGCATCAAAGTGTATGGATCTGATCTGAAAGAGATCGAAAGAATCGGGACCGAAATCGAAGGGCTCCTTCCGCAGGTCCGGGGGACCCGAAACGTCTTTGCCGAGCGCACTGGCGGGGGCTACTTTCTGGACTTCGATTGGAAGCGCGAAGAACTGGCCCGGTACGGATTGAGCATCGGAGATGTTCAGGGTGTCCTGATGAGCGCGGTCGGCGGTGAGAATGTCACGACCACGGTGGAAGGCCGCGAACGCTATCCGGTGAACGTACGCTACATGCGCGATTTTCGAAGCGACTTGAGCGCCCTTTCCCGAGTTCTGGTGCCGTTGATGGATGGCAAGACCCAGATTCCCGTCACGCAGCTTGCGAACATCCGCATAGCGAGCGGGCCTGCGATGTTGAGGGACGAAAATGGAATGCTGAACGGCTATGTCTATGTGGACGTGGCAGGCCGGGACGTGGGCAGTTTTGTGGACGACGCCAAACGCGTAGTTCGCGAGAAGGTGAAACTGCCCGCCGGCTACACGCTAGTCTGGAGTGGGCAGTACGAGGCCATGCAGCGCGTGCGCGAACGGCTGACCGTTATCCTGCCGCTCACCCTGTTTCTGATCGTGATGCTGCTTTACCTGAATACGAGGTCGGCAACCGAAACCATGATCATCGTCCTGGCGGTTCCGTTCTCGGCGGTGGGCGCGGTTTGGTTGCTATACGCGTTGGGCTACAACATGAGCATCGGCGTATGGGTGGGGCTGATTGCGTTGCTCGGCGTTGATGCCGAAACTGCCGTCTTTATGCTCCTCTATTTGAATTTGGCCTACGAGAAGGCGAAAAGAGCGAACAAAATGAAATCTCTGCAAGATCTTCAGGATGCGATCCATGAAGGTGCTGTCAAACGGATTCGACCCAAGTTTATGACCGTCGCTTGCATGTTCATGGGGCTCGTCCCCATCATGTGGTCAACAGGTGCGGGCGCAGACGTGATGAAACGGATCGCCGCGCCGATGATCGGCGGCATCTTCACGTCGTTCTTGCTCGAACTGGTTGTCTACCCGGCTATTTACGAGGTTTGGAAATGGAATACCGAAGTCAAAAAGCTCGCCGCGCAGTCCTAGCTCTCTGCGCCGGTTGTGCCTTGATGGTTGTGCCGCAGGTCAGCGCCGCGGAGTTCGAGGCGCGCCACCAGCGGCTGCTCAAGGATCGACCGGGGCGATTGACCATTGATGAGACCGGTGTCCAGTTCCAGCAGGTTTTCACGGCGAAGCAAGAGAAGAAAGTCGCGAGCGGTAAGAAGGCGCCAAAGCTGGAGAGCGTCCGCTTGGAGTTTGGAGAGATTCAACAGCTTTGGCTATCGCCGGAGAAGATCGTCATCCTGACGTACGAAGACCGGAGGTGGTTCCTCGGAGTCGACCGTGAGTTTGAATTCTACCTGAATGCCAAAGATCCACCTCTTGGTGAAACCGTTGAACTTCTCCAACGGAAAATGGACCAACGCTTCGTCGCTGCCGTGAATGGGAAGCGGCCCGCTTCGGACTGGGAGATCAAGGCGAAGCTGCTCGGCATTCGGATTGGTTCGCAAGGCATCCTTCGGTTCGATCGCAATTTTGTTTCGTATGAAACCGAGGCGAAGGGACAGTCGAGATTCTGGCGCCTTGAAGACATCGAGAACGTCAGCACGTCTAACCCGTTTCAACTGTCGATTGTGACCTTTGAAAGGGCGCCCGGTCGTTACGCCAATCGCAAGACGTTCAACTTTCAATTGAAAGGACGATTGGACCCTACAAAGTTTGACGCTCTGTGGAAAAGGCTGAATCAGCAACAAGGGCTTTCATTCATCAAAGCACTGGAAGGGGGCGCGAACTAGAGACAACTTATGAAACGACACACAGCAGTATTTCTGATGAGCATCGCCGCCGGGCTCATCACGGCCGGCGCGGTGAAGGCTGAACCTTTACCGGGACGATCACCGACACGATGTGCGGCGCCAAGCACACGATGAAGATCAGCCCAGACTCGAAATGTGTGAAGGAGTGCGTACGCCTCGATCCCAAGAAGTGGAAGTACGGTCTCCTGGTGGGAGACAAAGTGTACGTGCTCAGCGATCAAGAGACGCCCGAGAAGTTCGCTGCGCAGAAGGTACGCGTCACGGGCACGCTCTTCGCCAAGACCGGGATTTTGAAGGCCGACAAGATCGAGGCGACGCGATAGCGGCTTTAGGCCGCGTACTCGGCGGCTACGGAGTTGAATGCCACCACTGTTCCGCCGTGCGCAGACGCGAAGCTGCGGGCCGATGCTTCGTCCCGAAACGCGAGCATGCTCGGCGAACAGCGATCGAAGCCTGATCGCAAGGGCTGCTTGTCGCTCGCGACGGCGGGGGCGGCGTGGCTCTTGCACGGGTTCACGTCGCTTGCTTGCACGATGAAAGCTCGAGCGGGCTGGATGGCAGTGATCGTCAGGTAGTCGGTCAGCACTGTCACTTTAACGGGAGAGCCTGATTGCCGGTGCTCCGAGAGGGCGCATGCGGGGCAGCAATACTCGGCCGAATGCCCGTTCACTTCAGCCACGGTGCGCATATGGTCGTGCACGGGACGTGTACATGCCCAGCACGAAGCGGCGGATCGAGCCTGGACAAAGCGCCATCCTGCCCAGGCAGCCGCTCCTATTGCCGGGCCAGCCATCAAAGTCGCGGCGAACGATCGGCGGTTCATGGACACTCCTGACCAAATGCTACACCCCAGATCGCTGCTAGGCAAGCCATCGGGAGACGGGGCGGACGCTCACTGCCTGAAGTTGTCCAATCGTTGTTCTGCCTTGGACAACCGGCGCGGCCCGGAGAAGTGGGCGGAAAACAGAACCAGCGTGACATCAATAAGATAGCCGGGAGGGGCCACTTGGAAGTCTAAGTGCACCTTCTTGGGTGTCAGGCTCACCAAGTAGATGAACCGGACACAAGGAGACCCGACATGAAATCCATCAGAAGCATTTTGACAGCCTTGACGTTGGCGTCTGTGCTCGCTCTTACTACCACGTCCATCAGCGCAGCTGAGAAGGACATGCTTTCTTCGAAGCAGGTTAAGGCGCTAGTCGCCAACGCCAAGACGGCCGCCGATCATACGAAACTTGCACGGCACTACGCCGCGATGGCGGACAAGCATGAGGCGGAAGCCGTAGAGCATGAAGCCTTGGCGGTAGAATACGCCAAGCGGCCCTCGAACCCGAAAATGCCCATGGCCGGCAACACGGCTGAACACTGCAAATTCTTCGCCGAACACTGCAGGCGCGCGGCTAAAGAAATGAGAGATATGGCTGCGGCCCACGAGGCAATGGCCAAAGAAGCAAAGTGACGGTCTGAACCAAAGATGATCCACCACGGCCTACGATTTGCGATTCCTCACGAGAGCGCCGCCGAATGCGGCGCTCTCCAATTTGGAAGTGGGCCGGTGCTCCCATGAGACGAACACTTCTCGCCGGGCTGATCGCGATTGCGCTGATCGTAGGCCTTTGGCTCATCAAGAATCAGTTCCGTGGGTTCAGCACGAAGAACCCACCGACGGCAATCGAACGCATTGTGGCACGGAGCGTTCGCGACTGGGCGGTGCCGGCGGAGTCAAAGAGCATCACGAACCCGGTCGTTCAAACCGAGGCGGTGCTAGCAGAAGCGCGCGAGCATTGGGCAGACCACTGTGCCGGATGCCATGCCAATAATGGCAGTGGTGATACCGAGATGGGCAAGAATCTCTACCCGCCGGCTCCTGATATGCGCCAGACAGCGACTCAGAACTTGACCGACGGCCAGTTGTTCTATTTCATTGAGAATGGCATTCGGATGACAGGAATGCCAGCATGGGGCGACGGGACCGCCAAGTCAGAGTCCGCCTCGTGGAAGTTGGTTCACTTCATCCGACGCCTGCCTAAGGTGACCCAGGATGAGGTGCTGCAGATGCAAAGGATGAACCCCAGGACACCTGCTGAGTTCCTGGAGGAACAGGAAATCGAGAAGTTCTTAAAAGGAGAAGATTCGCATGCAACACAGTCGCACCACGCTCATTAAGAGCGTCACCAGAACGATGACCTTCGCGCTCGCACTGCTTGGCTCAACCCTGATGGCCCATGGCGGATTCGAGCACGTGATGGGAACCGTCAGCAAGATCGGTCCCACGACGGTCACTGTCGAAACCACCGACAAGAAGATGGTCGAGGTGGTCATCGACGCAAAGACCAAGTTTAGTCGCGAAGATAAGGCGGCTACCGTGTCCGACATGAAGGCCGGGGATCGGGTGATGATCGATGCGAAGCCGGTGGACAAGAAGTTGGTCGCCGACTCGGTAAAGCTTGGAACGGCGGCATCGAAGGGGACAGCGGCAAAGGGCGAGCACCATCAACACTGAGACCCGGCGGCGATTCGTGCAGCGAGCATGGTTTTTCTTTTGTTTTTTGTGGGACAAAAGTGTGACAAACGCGCAGACCTGCCCGAAACTGACCACAGCGCAGGAGGAGTAAACAAGCGGACATCCCACGCTAGATCTGCAACTTAGAGATCCTCAAGCATCGCCGCCAAACTCGCGAAAACTAGGTTTTTCTGATCTCAGGTTCTAGGCGTTCGGCGGCAAGCGTTCGGCTCCCGCACGCGAGTGGCAATTGACCGACACAGCTTCAGGCAACTTCGAGATCTTCGATCACTGCGCCGCTAACCCCTGTATTTGCAACGAAACAGTTCGAAATGCATCCATCATGGGGAGCCA
>JADLDI010000124.1 GCA_020846745.1 Bryobacterales bacterium
CGAGCGAAAGCGAGCCACGTTAACCCGGAGCCGGGAAGGCGGAGGGTGGAATGGAGCGCGCGGACGAGGGAGCCTGCGACCGGCGCGCGACCAAGCAAAGCGCGGCGGCGGGAGTCCGCCGCGGGAGGCACGCGACGAGCGGGAGCGAGGAGCGCACCGATTTGGTCCTGTGGAGGTCGCACGATTGCACCCGGCTGGTCCTGTCATTCGACAGGACCAGCCACCTGGCCCACACAAAATACCTGCATTGGGCAATACAGTTCCTGTGCGATCAATTCATCTCCTCGCTTTACTTACGGCCATCGACGAGCCGTCCATGATCGTGTATTTGTTTCTGGGACTTCTGCGCACAGCCGCCGCTGGACTATTACGGCAGTGTGACTTTGAGGTGCAGATGAGATTTCGTTTTTCGGGTGCGGCTCAAGCCGGTGGTACCTTACCCTTGGGAAAAGATGAGAAGCAGAAAGGACGAAGGAGCAGAGGCAAAGCGTGAGCTAACGCCGATCGGTGAATTGCTCCGGCAGTCCTCTGATTTCCGTCCTCCAACACGCGCTCAGCAAAAGCTGATCGACGCTGCTGTCCAGATTCAAGAAGAAGCGCCAACGGCGGAGGATCTTGCGTTTATGACGCGTGAGTTGGTCCAATGCACGCTGCCTCATCGCGATCCTGGCACCGCCAGGGTGTGGAGCCGAAGCAACGGCAATCTCACCCTTACGATTCAACCTGGTGTCGACCCACAAACTCTTGATTTGCTTGGGTATCCATACGGCAGCATTCCACGATTGATACTGTTCTGGGTCACCACTGAGGCACTACGGACAGGGAGCAAGCGACTAGAGTTAGGCTACAGCTACAGTTCATTTCTCCGCGAAATCGGATTTTCGCCAGAAACGGGGCGGGGTAAACGTGGCGATGCCAAACGCGTGATGGAGCAAACACGTCGGCTGTTCGCGGCTAACGTGTCGTTCATCCAAACAGCTGAGATTGCCGGCCTGCAAGGCGAGAGACGGCGAAACATGGTGATTGCAGACGAATCGGAGCTTTGGTGGTCGCCGAAATTGCCTACACAGACTGCGCTGTTCCCGAGTTGGGTGGAGTTGGGGGAAAAGTTCTTCAACGCGATCACCGCATCGCCGGTGCCTGTTGACGTTCGGGCTCTCCGAGCATTGAAGCGTTCCCCTTTAGCCCTGGATCTTTACGCGTGGAGCACCTATAAGGCGCTGTCTGCAGCGCGGAAAGGGAAACCCCACTTCATCCCGTGGCGGGCGCTTGCACAACAATTTGGAGCCGACTACACAAACGTCCATGACTTCAAGAAGCAGGCCAACATTGCCTTCAAGAAGATTCAAGAGCAGTACAGAGGCTTGAAGTTGAAACCGGAGGAGGGCGGGATAGTCATACTGCCAACCAGTAAGCCCGCCATTCCCGCGAAAGCCTGTGGAAAACTCTGAGGATTGGATGGGGGAGGGATGGGTGAAACACTCCCACCCCCCCCCCCCGAAACCTGGGTGAAACACTCCCACCCCCCCTGGGTGAAACACTCCCACCTTCCTATAGTTAGATCCTTTATAGAAGAACCTGTAGTTGGGCCTGTGGAAACAGTGGAAATCACAGAAACCCCTCACAGCCAACACAAACTACGGCTCTGAGAGGGAAGGCGCATTGAATCGCCATGCAAACACCACGTCACGTGTTTCACTGAAGGACGCCAATGTCAGGCTATGCGAGAGACCCCGTACTTCTGAAACAAGTCGTTAAGAGCTTCAGCTAACAGCTGCTGTACTGTGCGGTCGTGCTGTACACCGATAGACCGCAATTGACGAGAGACCCCAGGGTCGAAAAATCCTGCAATCGCTTTTTTCCCGGTGCGCCCCCCTCCGCCGGTGCCTGTGCGCGACGGCTCATTCTGCTCTGGTGTTGTCGGCCGGGCGGACTCCTTTAAAGCAGCCGATAGCGACTTCTTCTTTGCCATGTCTACAATCTAACGTGTTTACACGTATATCTGTAAACTTGTAGGATTTCCACGGCTGCTTTCCCTTTAGGCTCAAACTCTTGTGCCACAAGTCCGCCGGTGAGAGCATGCATGAACACAGAACGATGAGCGAGGGTGGCCGGCAAAACGGGCACTCCATATGTCTGGATGGCTGCAATTGCCTCTTCCACTAGCGAGCCGCGGGGAGGGACAGCGTTGAACACGACGTACGCTTGTTTGCCGGCCAACTTGACCAAATCGACCGTGAGGCTGATTGCCTTTAAATCCAGAATGGCCGGCCGACAGGGAATCAGAATGAGGTCGGCTTGCCGTGCGGCGGCTAACGCTGTCGTTTCTGAGTGCGGCGCCGTGTCGAGTATCGCCAGGTCGGCACCGTGCGCTTCGGCTGTCTTAAGAACTTGGGGCAATCGCGCCGCTTGAGCCGATACAACAGCCGGGGTATCGGCTCTGCGGAGGTCCTTCCAGCTGGTGGCGCTTGCCTGCGGGTCGAGATCGACAATGACGGTACTTTTACCTTGCTGTTCGGCTGCTACCGCCAGGTGAACCGCGATCGTCGTTTTGCCGGTGCCCCCCTTCTGAGAAATGATTGCGATGGTTTTCATTCGTGATCCCAAAGGGCTGTAAACAAGTTTATCGAATCAACACACACGTATACACATATACGTGTATACACTTAAACGCGTTTACGTGTTCGTTAGGGGACGTTTAAGAAACCACGGAAAGGGCACACCTGCCCTTTCCGTGATAGAAGGACACGGCCCGCAGCGAAGCGCTTGTCAAGGCTGCCGAAGGCACCGCCGGAGGCGGCGCGAAGCGGCCTTGATCTGGCGCGTGAGCGGAGGGCGGCGGGGATGGGCGGGAAGGGGTTGGCGCTGGAAACCCCTTCCGGTGGCAGTGATGCCCCTCGATGGGGCGGCGCTGCCATGGGAATATGGTGGTTAGCAGTAGGTTGACAACTATGGCCAGCGAAACGACCATCAACGTGAATCTGACGCCGGATCTGTACCGCTATGTCAAAAGCGTGGAGAAGAGCAAGCGCTACACGAGCGTGAGTGAATTTTTCCGCGAAGCGCTCCGCGAGAAGAAGGAGCGTGACCTGGTGCGGCGGGAACTGGAGTTGAAGATTGAGGCTGGCCTGAAATCCGCCAGGGAAGGCCGGGTGGAGGATGGGGACGCTGCGATCGACGAGCTGATCGGCGAATTGAGCGTGCGGCGCACAACCAGAGCGAAACGATGAGCCGGTTCGTCGTCACCCCGGAAGCGAAAGCAGACTTGAAGGAGATCCGGGACTTCATCGCGGAGGACGATCCAGCCGCCGCGAAGCGGCAATTGACGAAATTCAGACAGGCGTTCGCACGCCTCGGCAGGTTCCCGCTCCTGGGGCACCCGCGCGAGGATGTTCTGACGAGCAGCCCTGTCTGTTTCCTCCCGGTCGGGTCGTATGAGGTGGTGTACCGCCCGGACACGAAGCCGGTGACGATTGTTCGCGTGCTGCATGGCGGCCGGAATATCCCGGCGCTGTTGGCATAGTCCTTTACGCCCGGCAGTACCAGCGGGCGAAATGACTTTTTTCCATTCACAACTAAACGGATTTTATTTTTGCCCTGTTTGCAAGGGGTTGCGGAAACGGTGAGGCCGGTTTCGGAGAGACCCCTGATAACTATCTATTAGCGGGGGTAACCCTGCTTAGGGGTAGAGATTTGGAGCAATTGGAGCTGTTTTCGCGCAGCGGGCCGGACGTGGTGCGCCTGCGCGAAGAATTGAAGCGGTTGGCCGCCTCGGCGCGGGCGCCGCGAACAAGGAAAGCCTACGAAAGCGACTGGCGGCACTTCTGTGCCTGGTGCGTTTCGGTGGCGCGGCCGTTCCTGCCCGCGGAGGAGGAAACGGTGGAGTTGTATTTGGCGGACCAGGCGAGCCGGTTGAAAGTTTCGAGCCTGGCGCGGCGCGTGGCAGCGATCAGCCATTATCACCACGCGGCGGGGTACGAGAGCCCAGCCGGGCGGCGGTGCCGACTGGTGTTGCGGGCGACGGCGCGGGAGAAGGGGGCTGCGCCGCGCCAGAAGGCCGCTATTACGCCGGAGGAACTTCGGAGGATGTCCGAGGTCCTGGGGCAGGAGAAAAAGCGTGTACGGGCAATTCGGGACCGGGCGGTAGTGGTGTTCGGATTTGCGGCAGGCATGCGGCGGAGCGAACTGGCGGCTTTGAATTTTGGTGATGTGGAGATCGCGAGCCAGGGGGTGAAGGTGCACCTGCGGCGGTCCAAGACGGATCAGAGCGGAGAAGGGCGGTGGCTTGGAATCTTTCCCGGCAGCAAGAAGGAGACCTGCCCGGTGGCCACGCTGAAAGCATGGATTGAAGTGCGGGGCAGTCATGAGGGTCCGTTGTTGACGAGGGTGACGATGGGAGACCGGGTAACGGAGACGCGGTTGAGTGGCGCGGCCATAGGAGAAATCGTGCAGCGCGCGGTGAAGTTGATTGGGCTGGATGCCAACGGTTATGGCGGTCATTCACTTCGGGCTGGCTGCGTGACGGCTGCTGTTGCCGCAGGAGTGTCGGATGTGGCGATCATGCAACGGACCGGGCATCGAAGCGTCCAGACACTCAAGAGGTACGTGCGGCTGACAAACGTGTTTGCAATGGATCCAATGAGCGGGTTGGTTTAAAAAGGGAGGCTCTGTTTCAACGAGTGCAAGAGAATAACTGAGCCGTATATAATCCCAATCACTGAGAGATGATGAGACTTTATGAAGCGGACTGGTTTGATCGGGCTTATAGCAGTAGTCTTCGTGTGTTGCTCTATGCTTATAATGCGCTCGGGCTTTGGGCAAGTTCTACTGTAGCCCATGCCCGGATTCTTGCCCAGATAGTCCCTGTGGAACTGGTCAATCAGCCGGAGCTACAGATATGTGCTCCTATCCTGGCGTTGGCGGCTGTGTTGACGGAGCCGTCGTATATGGTGGGTATTATTCAACTTGTTGTTGTTATACGTCGCCGATACTGATTGATATAGATGGTGACGGACTTCAACTAACTGATTTAGAGAGAGGCGTGACGTTTGCGATTGGCAGAACATCGAGATTGTATCGAGTGGCATGGACGAAAGAGCAATCGGACGATGCGTGGCTGGTTCTAGACAGAAATGGAAACGGCGCAATTGACGACGGGACAGAAATGTTTGGGAACTTCACACCGCAAACGCGCATACCTGGTCAGGGGAATAACGGGTTCAGGGCGCTGGCTGAGTTTGATCGACCGGATAACGGAGGCAACAGCGATGGCCAGATCGACAAGGATGATGCCGTCTTTGCATCACTTAGACTGTGGCAAGACAAGAACCATGATGGGGTTTCGACAGGAACGGAGTTATTTCGGCTGGAGGAACTTGGCGTAGCGCGCTTATCACTTGAGTACAAGTTGTCCCAGCGGGTTGATGAATTCGGCAATCGGTTTGCTTTTCGGGCCAAAGTGTATGGCTCTAAACACTCGGACATTGGGCGATGGGCGTGGGATGTGATTCTTAAAACGAGCGGAGAAACATCGTCGTTCGTTAAACCGTGAGTCAAAAATACAGCGATGGGTGTGATTTTATATGGCAACTAGAACATTTTTTACAATATGCGTCGCGATCACAATGGCACTCATAGGATCGCTATCCGGATATCTGGGATTGATGGCGCAGACATACAATTGCCCAATTGCCGCTGGCGGTTCCTGTGGTGCTTGTAATACGATCGATGGCGTTCCTTTGGGAACACAGACGAATCATAATTGTCAATATGACAGTAAGTGCAGCTGTGGTTCCGATGGCACGACGCCAGTGGCAGGATGGTGCCGTAAAGACACATGCCGGAAGTGTAAATGGCAAAGTGGTAGATCCATGGGGTTTCAGTGCCAGAGCCAGACAGCCTGCCTGCTGAACGACGGTTTACATAGCCTATGTTTAGGGCAGTGTTAGATGGATCATTTTTGTTTAGGGAGCAGATTTAAATGAACATCAGTATGCGCGTGCTTATTGGGCTGACTATCATAAGTCTGGCTTTCTTCGCGGGTTACACTGCACAACCGCAATCGGGAAGCACTGCCCCAATCAAGCCGTTCGTTGCCCGCAAACATATTGATTTCTTTCCGAGCACATCAACTACCCCACCACAGGCCACAGATATCGTGTACGCGCGCAGGAGCGATGGATCGTACATGCGAAGCTTTTCGACGACGGCACCGAATGGAGAGAGTGGAAGGGCTGTAGAGATTTCGGACCTACGCCGGAGACAATTTTCATTTTTGGAACCCTTTACGAAATCCGTCGCAACGTACCACCTAACCGATTCCGCCATCGACAAACGACGCGCTGAACAAAATGAGTGTGAGGAGCCGGCGGGGGATATGAAGGGTTCGAAGGCCGTGATGCTAGGGCACGACGTTAGAGGCATGGTAAGGCGAACAGACGCGGAGACAACGGAACGTTGGGTGGCACCGGATTTAGGGTGTTTTGCGTTACGAGCGAGTATTACATTTCCACAGGGAGCGCGTAATGAAGAGAGAGTGCTTGCATTAATGGAGCAAGAGCCGCCGCCTGAACTGTTCCAAATCCCATCAGATTATACGGAGCGATCACCTGCCGAAATTGAGGTGCTGTACGGAGCGAGATATCCAGGCCATGCGCTTTGGGGTAAGAAGATGGTAGAGGTTCTCGAGGAGAGGTACAAGAATCATAGGAAGTAAGGGTGTGTGGGTTGAAGCTTGGGTGCAAATAGATGGTTATGATAATGTCCTTTATCATTGATAACGGACATGCCCACCACCGCTTCCGCCGCCCGTGCTGTTAGCGTTACAGGTTCCGGTAACGTCAGAATCCCCAAGGACGCGCCATCTCTGTTTCTGGGCACGCCGGCCGCAGCGAAGCGGTTCTGGGAGTTCTTCACCGCGAACATCCGCAACAAGTACACCCGAACGGCATACCTGGCGGCCGCCGGCCGATTCTCGGCCTGGTGTTCGGGCCGCGGGCTGAGCCTCGAGCAGGTTCAGCCAATTCATGTGTCCGGCTATGTGGAACAGCTAACCAGCCTGGTTTCGGCGCCTACGGTCAAGCAGCACCTGGCGGCGCTGCGGATGCTGTTCGACTGGTTGGTGGTGGGCCAGGTGATTCCGTTCAATCCAGCGCATGCGGTGCGAGGACCGAAACACTCGGTGAAGCGAGGGAAGACACCGGTACTGTCAGAGGAGCAGGCGCGGACGCTGATTCAATCGATCGATACCAACAGCCTGATCGGGTTGCGAGATCGAGCGCTAATCACGTTGATGCTCTACACGTTCGCCAGGGTGGGGGCGGTAACGAAGATGAAGGTCCAGGATTTCGCGGTGGAGGGCGATCAGCCGGTAGCGCGCCTGCACGAAAAGGGCGGGAAGTTCCACAAGGTGAGCCTGGCGTGTAAGGCGGAAGAGTTCCTGCGTGCGTATGTGGAGGCGGCCGGCATTGGCGACGATCCGAAGGGGCCGTTGTTCCGGACGTCCGCAAACCGGACGGGGACGGCGCTAACGCGAAATCCGATGGGGCAACCGGACGTGTTCCTGATGATCCGCCGGCGGGCAAAGGCGGCCGGGATCCGCGGGAAGATCAACTGTCACACGTTCCGGGCGACCGGAATCACGGAATACCTGCGGAAAGGCGGGCGCCTGGAAACGGCGCAGTTGATCGCCAATCACGAATCGGCGCGGACTACCGGGCTTTACGACCGGCGGGAAGAGCGGGTGCCGAGGGCGGAGATGGAGCGGGTGGGAATCTTACAACCTCATTGATGCAACTTCGAGCGGAGCACGTACCAAAGCGAAGTCTTAAGTTGCCAGGTATACCATTCGTCAATTCTCCTTTGATCGCCCTTTTGGCTACATTTCATTTCCTCGAGATCGTCACGCAAGCATTCAAAATCATTTGGCGGCATGAGAGCGGAGAGAGCGTTCAGCAAGCACGCTGGGTCTTGCCGTTGCAACCATAACAAAAGATTTCTCAGGACCTGAACCGACTGAGATAAGCACGTTGGTACAGGTACAACAACAATCAACACCATCATTGAGGTGCTTGAAAGGGCACAGTAGAGTGCAACGGAAGTGTGGCCGGTAGCAAATGCTATAAGGACTAAGACGTGATTTACGGCCCAGTAGCCAAACATGGCTTTCTCTCTGGAGTGGCACCGATTTTTGAGACAGCCAGTTAACCTTTCAAAATCAGTGAAAGGAAACTGGAAGAATGAAGTCTCGTCGGAAATTTTCAAAAGAGTTCAAGATGGAGGCCGTCCGCCGGCTGCAGAGCGGGCAGACCATGGCCGAGGTGGCGCGGGCGCTGGAGGTGCATCCAAGCGACCTGTCGCGCTGGCGCCGCGAGTTGACGGAACACGGAACCCAGGCGTTCAGTGGGCAGGGCCGCAGGCGGGCCGAGGAGGATCGGGTCAAGGAACTCGAGAGCAAGATTGGGCGCCAGGCGATGGAGATCGATTTTTTAAAAAGAGCCTTGCAGCGTGTGGAGGAACAGCGCCTGCTGCACGGGCTCACCGGCGGCGCACCCTCTGCCAGCAAGTCCAGGAAGAAGTGAAGACGGCCACACAGATGAGCGCGAGCCGGATGTGCCAATTGGTGGGCGTGAGCCGCGCCACCTACTATCGGCAGCGCCAGCCCCGCTCATCGGGCCGCCGAAAGGCGGATCTGGAACTGCGCGATGCGATCCAGAAATTGGCGACGCAATGGCCGAGCTACGGCAGCCGCCGGATTCATGCCAGGCTGACGAAACTGGGGCATAGCGTGAGTCGAAAGCGTGTGCAGCGGCTGATGCGCGAGGACAACCTGCTGGTGCTCACCAGGCGCAAGTTCGTGGTGACCACCGACTCGGCCCACGGCCTGCGGACGTACCCCAACGTGGCGGCCTCGTTGGAGGTGGCCGGGCTCAATCAACTCTGGGTGGCCGACATCACCTACATCCGGCTGCAAGAGGAGTTCATCTACTTGGCGGTGATCCTCGACGCCCATTCCCGGCGGGTGATCGGCTGGCATCTCGATGACACGCTGGAGGACTCACTGACGATCACCGCCCTGCAGATGGCGTTGGCGCAGCGCACCGTCGCTACCGGCTTGGTCCACCACTCTGACCGCGGCGTGCAGTACGCCAGCGGCCGCTATACCCAGTTGCTCCGGGACAACGGCATCACCGTCAGCATGAGCAGGCGGGCGAACCCCTGGGATAACGCGGCGTGCGAGTCTTTCATGAAGACGCTGAAGTCCGAGGAAGTTCATCGCACGGAGTATCGCAATCTGGCGCACGCGCGCCGGGCCATCGGTGAGTTTCTGGAGGACATCTACAACGAGCAGCGCCTGCACTCGGCGCTGCAATATGTCTCGCCGGCGGAGTTCGAACGTGAGTGGGCCTCGGCCAACAAGGGCACGGAGGCCGCATGAGTTTTCCGAGGCATCGGCGATCTTTCGATCCGATGGCGCACGACCGCTGGGGCCGGGGTACCGCCTCCCGTTGGTCGGGCCCGGCCCAGCTCTTGGCCGCGACGGAAGGACCGCGGCCGGACTGCATCGTCTTCGATGAGTCGCACCGGCTATTCCTTGGCAGGTTGCTCTCCAGCAGGGCCTACCTCCGCTTCGCCGGGTGCCTTCAGTCTGCTATGAATGGTTGGGGCCGGTCGAGGAAATTCCATCGAACGGCAACGAGTTGGTTAACTGACTGTCTCGCTTTGGGGTTCCACTTCACTCTACCACTAAGGGATTGAGTGTGGCTTTCTATAGTTGCACTCATTTGAACGCACCTTCTCCTTAATTTAAGACCCTATTCAACTTGAACGATGTCGAGAGCTTTTTGCATAGGTAGTAGTGCGGCCCGTAGAGCCCTGTTGCCAATTCCAGTAACCTCAAAGCATCTTTTGGCACGGCCGCCACGCTCATCCGTTTTGCCGGCGTACCAGGACTGAACAAGCCCTTTCTGCTGCAATCGATCAAGGGTGGTGTAAACACTGCCGATTGACACATCGCGAGTGGGCGTTACCAATTTTTCAACTTCCTCATGGATAGTAACGCCATAGGCATCGCCAGCCCGCTTGCCGGCGATCACACCCGTGAGTACAAGCACTTCGAACTCACCAAGAGTTGGCACCTTAACATTGTGGTTCATATCATCTCAACTATGTAGTACAAATAAAGGTTTGTCAACTGGTATTAGCGTTGCACAGACTCTGCCCCTACCCCCCGGCTCGTCGCCCCGCTGGATCGATCCCTGGCCGGACCTCTTTTTTAGCGCACCTTGTTCATGGTGTATACATGGTCTGAATTAAGCATATTCGCGGCTTGCATGACCGAACGAACGCTCTCCAGTACCCCTGTGAGAAGTAGTAATGAAAGCAGCAAAAGCTCAGCCCATTTGACTAGTGCAATCTTCAGGCGATCAGGAGCGCCAAGTATTTGCTTAACATTGTAGACCATATATTCTTAACAATGTGGTACAAATGCGGATTTGTCAAGAGGAAAAGTTATCGCGATGTCGGTTTGTGCTTAGTGCTGCTGTGGTGGCCGCTTTTCTTGATCCAGGCAGCCATCCCACAAGACGGAGCCGATAGACCGATATGGCCGAGGATAGAGGTCGAGTGACACCGCGGGTTCACCAATTTGGGTTTCAGCCTGGAGCTTGTAAATTTTGTTGGCTAGTGAGGCGTACTTGACCGTGCATATGCCAATTACTATCGCCACCAAAGTCTGGGCAACTGCAGCATAAGCTTGGACGATCGCGGAGTCGGTCGGGGTCACCTCAGCACAGTACCTCAGATAAGGTTCGACGCAAACGGGCCAATTGGCAGGAGTCCCTCAAGCCCATAAATTTATTTTTGCGGCAGGGGATCGTGGATCAAGGGGGCCGATCTAAAGCAGCGGGCCGACGCAATCGTCCCGAACGACTGTAGAGCCGTTAGCGAACTGGCAATACATGGAGTGACGGAGAGACTTTGCTCAGTGAAAGGAGGTGTAGACGATGAATCGAAAACGGAGACCCGCGGCTGCTGTGGTTGTACTCGTTTCTCTGCTTGTAGGCGTGAAGATGAAACAAACCGTCCAGGTGAACGTTACCGGTGTGATGATCAACGTTACGGCTGACAGCCGCTAAAAAGCCCTTCTCCCCCCCGGAGAAAAATAGCGGAACGATATTGTGTTGATTTGTGAGATAATAATTAAAGCGGTTGAGTTCTGCTCAACTGCAACAATTTTCGAAAGCCGGGCCACGAGCCCGGCTTTTTCTTTTGCTTGTAACGGTTTAGGAATGGGGAGATTTATGGGGATGCGGTGTAAGGTGTGTGGGCATGCGGAGGTTGAGGCGATCGATCGGGCGTTGATCGAGGGGAAAACGCTGCGGGAAATTGCGGAACGGTGGGGATTCACCACGTCTAGTGTGCATCGGCATAAGCTGCGGGATCTGAGTGAAAAGGCCCAGCGGGGCAAGGAGTTGCAGGCCGACAAGGAAGCGGTTGACCTGGTGGAGCGGCTGGCGGAACTGTCGCGGGAAACACGCGAGATAACGCGGGAAGCGATGCGGAAAAGGAATTGGGGGCTGGCGCTCCGGTCGATCGCGCGGAAGGAAAAGCAGGTCGCGATGGAGTGGAAACTGGTGGGGCGGCAGGAACAGGCGGAGGAAGCGGACGAAGTGCGGCGGGCCTGGTGGGAGCTGTGGCAGGACTTGGTGAAGGTGCTCGAGCAATACCCGGATGCTCATGCGGCGGTGCTGGGGATGCTGAATGGACGCGATGAACGTTTGAGGCCGGCGGCTTAAGAGTCCTTCGGTTGTTCGGTTCTCGGGGGGGAGCCCCCGCGAGGGGGCAGACGGGAGCGTGTGGCCAGGAGGCGGGCCGCAGGGCCGCCGGAAGGCCACACAGCGAAGGGCGGGCGGGGGAGACAAACGACGCGAGCGAGAGCGAGCCGCTAGCGACCGCGCCGGGAGGCGCGGAACGCCCCGCACCCGAAGGGCGAACCGGGGTCCGTGGTGAGGCGCTGTCCCCCCTACCCGGAGGCCGCCTCAAGGCGCCGAAGGCGCATGCGGCCGGAGGAGAGCTGGTTCCCCCCTTTGGGGATTCCTTGTGAAGGGGGGTGCCAAGGAGGGGGGATTCCAAAGGGGGGAACCTGCGGCGGGGGGACGGCGCTGCGGGGCGGTTCCCCCGTGAGGGGGCGGAGGGGGCGATCAAAGACGCGAGCGAAAGCGAGCCACGTTAACCCGGAGCCGGGAAGGCGGAGGGTGGAATGGAGCGCGCGGACGAGGGAGCCTGCGACCGGCGCGCGACCAAGCAAAGCGCGGCGGCGGGAGTCCGCCGCGGGAG
>JADLDI010000125.1 GCA_020846745.1 Bryobacterales bacterium
GCGGCATTAGCCAAGCCCTCGATGTATGCCGCGAAGCGCCTCTGCTGTGGGCCTGGCGAAGAGAGGCGGGATCCCACGGAAACAATTCTACATCAAATTGTTTTCTTTATAACACAGTAGTACTAGGGTCCGGCAGCTACGATTTTGATCGGCCCAAAGGCTGGGATGCCGGGCAGCGCGATCGGGTCGAGGCCCCAGCCGTGGTAGAGGAGCGAGTCCTGCTGGATGCCTTGGGTTTCGAGCACGACGTCGCCCTTATCCAAGTAGGCATGGAACGCGCCGTAGATCGGCTGCCCTTGCGTATTGAAGAACCGGAAGGCCTGGGAGTTCACGGGACCGGCTATGGGCCTGGTGAATCTCAGCCGGAGCCGGGCCGGCTTTTCCCAACCGGCGCTTTGGAATTCGGGCGGCGCATCGCCGAGGACGAGAGCCGCCATGCGGCGCCCGACGGTTTGGAGCGACGCGGCGTCGAGGTGAATAGGGTCGGTCAAGGTCAGGTCCAGAGTCGAAACCAAGGCAGTATGTGGAATCTTTTTGGCCGCCTGGCGTTGCGCCTCGCGGACGAGGTTCCAGCCGACGAGGAAGTTCTCTTTGGGCTCGACAGCGTAGCGGGATAACTGAGCAGTGAGAACGGGGAGGTCCGGTTGATGCAAGTCTGAGCGCACCGCATTGACGAATTTTACAAAGCGTTCCAGGTAAGTGCTCGCGGTGTTTGCGGCGCCGGCATCCGCCTCGCCCTGATACCAGAGCATCGCCCGGAACGGGCCCTGCGCTTCCTTGCCTCTGGCGATCATGTTGCCGTAAAGCGAGGCCCGGCGCTGGACTTTGTGCGCGGGATTCCACTGCTCGAGCGACGTTCCGCCTTTCGCACAGGGAATGAGGCCGACGGGCACGCCGGTGCGCTTTACGAGTTCGCGGGCAAATGCAAGGCCGAGCCCGGCGCCGACGCGGGTTCCATCGGGACGGACACGCACCTCATGCAACGGCTCGCGCGCAACGGCCCACACGTCTTCCGGCGCCATCATATGTATCCGTGGATCTTCCGTTTGCTTGTCGGGCAGGGGAGCGCGGCCGACCATGTTACTTTGGCCGGACAGTATGTATAAGTCACCCACTAAGATGCCGGTCCGGCGTGTGGATCCGAGGATCTTACCAGACTTATCAGCGACCCGGAAGCCGATCGTGTAAGGGCCGCCGGTTTTCAAGATTGGGTAGCCGGCGGTAAAGGGCGCATCATTTACTGAAGACTGCAGGCCCTCTATGGGGGGACCAGTTACTTTCGCCTCATTTCCACGCCGCGCGAGAACCTGGTTATCTTTGAGGGCAACGGAGATCGTCACGGGCGGGCGCGTGTGGTTTTCGAGCCAGCGGATACCGGTGGCGAAATCGGTTTCATGGCCGCCGTCGAAGATGGTTACGCGCGCGCGACCGCCGGAGCGGCGGAACAGCACCTTTTTGGCACGCGCTTCCGTTTCGGTCTCGCGGGCGAGATGCGCGGGGATCGTCGCGCTGTCAGCGATGGCTTTGATATCAGCATCGCTCAGGCGCCGCGCGGGGGGCGCCAGTTCATTGAAGGCCCATAGGGAATGGCTGACCGGGACCGAACCGGTATGCCCATCCTGAATGCCCGTTTGAATATCGACCGGTAACTCGCGGGCTAACGACAGGAAGTACAATGGCGAGCGGCGGCGGTATTCCTGTTGGGCCAAGCCATCGGCCGGAGTGCCGTTGAAACAAGCCTCCATCATCTTCCAGTACCGGCTGTTCTGTTTTTTTGAGAACGCGTGCCAAGCGGCCAGATCGGTAATCGGCACCCATGCGGAAGCCGCGGCCCACAACTGAGGCGCGCGTCCGGCCATTACCAAGGTCATGAAGCCGCCCCCGGATCCGCCCATTACGTAGATCCGGCGAGGGTCCACGTTGGTGCGCTTCTTCATGTAATCTACGGCATCGAGGACATCTTGTACGGCCAGGTCCGAGGCGCAGGCCTCGGGGTGATCGTTGGCTCCGCGGAAGTCCGGTGCGATGACGGCCCAACCGCGCTTCTCGGCTTCGCCCAGGGCGACGTCGTTCTTGGGTGAGTCAAGATGGCGTTGCGACCAGGAATGCAGCAATACAAGCAGCGGGACAGGCTTGGCGGCGGGTGGAACGTAAATCCAGGCTCCTTGCGGTTTGCCGTCGACAGACGAGGGAATCTCGACGTTTTCGACGCCGAATAGAAGGCACGCCGCAAGCAGGCCAACGAGAAAACGCATACAGGCGATTATAGAGCGGTGTTCGGGCGACTCTTCTCAGTTCCGTAACTAACGCTTGCCGGTGTCTCGCACCACGTCTGTCGTCCCGCAAAACGAACATTTTGCGGTACGAACTCCGGCCTAGAGCGGCAGAATCTCTTCCCTGTCCGGATCGTAACGCAAGCGTCGCTTCTGCAGATAAGCGATGTTGCCCAAGTGCGATGCGGCGGCGGACCGGTGTCCGATATAAACGTCGCCATTCGGCAGTTGCCTGGACTTGACCGAATCGAGGAAGTTCTCGACGTGCTCGATGGTCTGTTCCCTCGGCGCCTTCACCACCACCGGCGGGGCTCCGCGTTCCTTCGAGTAGTACTGGAATTCCCCGCGGGTAATGTACAAGCGGCCTTCGGTGCCGACCATCTCGACTGCCGCTCCGGTCAGCCCAGGGGCGAGTGTCGCCTCAAAAGTCGCGGTCCAATTCGTTGGATACTCGAGCAGCACATTGATCGTATCCGGTGCGGTGCGGCCGTCCTTATATTGATAAACACCGCCTGCCGCGACCGCCGAGATCGGATTGTCCTCATCCATGAACATGTGGACCACGTCGATCCAATGGGTGAACAAGTCCGTCACCTGCCCACCGCCAAAGTCAAGGTACGCGCGAAAATTCCAAAACTGCTGCGGATCCCAGTCGCGCCACTTTACGGGTCCCAGAAACCGCGCCCAATCGAGATTAGAAGGCTTCTGCGCGAGCGAGGCCGGAGCTTTCTGCAAATGCGCCCCGTTGCCGTGCCACCAGGTTCGCGCGAGCGTGATCTTTCCCAATTTGCCGGACTTGATGTATTCCTGTTTCGCCTGCAGATAGTGCGACCCCGAGCGCTGCTGCATGCCCACCTGGCAAATGCGATTGTTAACGCGGGCAGCCTTGACGATCCGCGGACCTTCTTCGATTTTGAGCGTGAGTGGCTTCTCGACGTAGACATCTTTGCCGGCATTCAAGGCATCGATCGCGCAGCCGGCATGCCAGTGGTCGGGCGTGGCGATCAGGACCGCGTCGACATCTTTCTGTTCCAGCAACTTGCGGTGGTCGCCAAATCCCTTGCCGCCGGCGGCACGTTGCAGAGCTTTGTCGATGCGCTCGGCGTACACGTCGCAAACGGCGGTAACGTTCACGCGTTCTGTCTTGAGAAACGTGCCCATCACGCCCGTGCCGCGGCCTCCACAGCCGATCAAACCGAGGTTCACTTTGTCATTTGCGCCCATCACTCGCGAGTAGGAAGCGGCGGTCATACCGGCTGCGGCGACCTTCGCGGCTGCTGGAGTTTGCACGAGGAAATCTCTGCGACGCATGGAGCCAATTATACTCGTAGTTTCGGACGTTACTATGCCGCTAGATCTTACCCGCCAACTGGTCACGCGCTGGACTGACCCTCAGCCGGCGCATATCGACATTCTCAAGAAAGCCGGAATCGAAGGAGTGGTGCTGGAAAAGCCCGATGCGGCCTTCGAACAGGCCGCGCATCAGGCAGGCATCGAGACTGCCACCATCGACGTGCTGAAAAGCACCGTCAGCAAGGGCGCGCTTTGGCCGGGTGTGCGCACTCCGGCAAAGCGGGGCGACGACGAGACAGCCTCGGCCTCTTCGGAACCGTGGCTGGACGCCAACGCATGGCTGGTGGCCTACGAGAAAGCGTTGAACGGCGGGAAAGCGCCGGTTCTGTCCTATCAGCCCGACAAAGAGGCAGGGCTTGAGAAGGATCGCTACGTCGCCTTCGAAACACTTGAAATCGGCCTGATCGAAGCGCGAATGTCGGGTGGGAACTTCGTGCTTGCGTTAGAGCCGCGCTACCGCGAAGCCCTGTTGAAAGACGATGCGAAGGCGACCACGGCGTGGACATCCCTGGGCAAGACCGCCAAATGGCTGAACGAGAACCGCAAGTACCTGGGGCTGCCGGTTCGTCCGCAGGTGACCGTACTGGTGGACCGCAGCGACGCCAGCGCCGAACTGGCATTGCTCGCCTACCGGCGCGGTGCCAACCCGAGGCTGGTGGCGGCCACGGCCGTGCCCGCTCCGAACCCCGGCCAGATATTGGTGATCGTCGCGGCGAACCTCGAAAAGCACGACGCGGCATTCCAGCGGAAACTGCTGGCTCATGCCGATGCCGGTTCAATCGTCGTCACCGACTGGAAGCCGGACCACTTGGGTAAAGAAATCAAGAAGCAGGAAGACCGCACCTTCTACCAGATGGGTAAAGGGCAGCTTGTCGTGTACAACGAAACGGTTATCGACGCTTCTGAGTTTTCGCTCGACGTGATCGATTTGATCACCTACCGGAAACGGCCCTCGCGATTATGGAATGCGCTGGCGACGATTCCGCTCGCCACCGACGGTCCCGGACCTGGCGAAGTGGTTCTGCAGGCCATCAACTACGGCCAGCCCACCCGCGACGAAGTGCAAGCGCGTGTGTTGGGCCACTTCGGTAACGCCACCTACCTCGCTCCCGGCAACGACCCGAAAACGCTTAAAACCTACCGGCGCGGCGAACTGACCGAAGTGTACATGCCGAAAGTTGAGCGCGGCGCGATTGTCCACTTCCGCAAAGCCTAGCGCGCGACGTATGATGTTCTGGATCAGCGCGTAAGCGAAATTCAGAACCAGGAGATTTCCCATATGATCGCAAGGGCGATTTTGACGGCGGTGTGTGTCGCCGTTCCGGCGATGTTGGCGCAACAGGCTTCAGACAAGATGAGCTTCTTCATCACCAGCGAAGGTTCGGGCCAAGGCGCGAACCTGGGCGGGTTGAAGGGAGCCGATGCCCATTGCCAGAAGCTTGCGAAAGCCGCGGGCAGCAAGAAGAAATGGCGTGCCTACCTGAGCTCGAACGAGGGCAAGAAGGCGGTTAACGCAAAGGACCGTATCGGTAAAGGCCCGTGGTACAACTTCAAGGGCGAAATGGTGGCCAAGGACATTGCCGACCTGCACTCGGAAAACAACAAGCTCGGTAAGCAGGGCTCGTTGACCGAGAAGGGACAGGTCGTGAACGGGCGCGGCGATAAGCCGAACCAGCACGATATCCTGACCGGTTCGCAGTTGGACGGCACCGCGTTCACCGACGGCCAGGACCACACCTGCAAGAACTGGACCAGCGGCGCCGACGGCAGCGCGCAAGTCGGCCATCACGATCGCCAGGGCGGCGGCCAAAACCCGAACTCCTGGAACTCGGCCCATCCCTCGAAAGGTTGCAGCCAGGACAACCTGGTGGCCACCGGCGGATCGGGCCGATTCTACTGCTTCGCTGGTAATTAGCCGGCTCTCGCATCCGAACGGGCCGAGTGTGGCTAGCGCAGCATTCGGCCCGTCGGGCAGGAACTCAACCAGGCATGAAACCGCGCATTGCTGTTGGAGCGATTTTTACCGAGTCGAACCATCTGGTCGGCCGCATGACCGATATGGAGAACTTCGAGCGGACCGAGTTTCGCCGCGGCGAGGAGGTACTGGCAGCCACCGATGGCGTGCTCGGCGGCTCTATTGCTGCTTTGCGCGGCCGCGGCGCGGAGCCGGTTCCGCTGATCTATGCGAGCGCCGTGCCCGGCGGTCCCCTTACTATCGAGTGCTATGCCGCTTTGAAGGCCGACCTTCTGGGCAGATTGCAGGCTGCTCTTCCCGTTGAAGGTGTGCTGATGCCGCAGCATGGCGCGGCCGCCGTCGATGAGATCGGCGATCTTGACGGCGACCTCATCGCTCGTGTCCGCGAACTGGTCGGAAACGCCGTTCCCGTTGTCGTCACTCTCGATTGTCACGCCCACGTCACAGAGCAGATGGTTGGTAATGCCGACGCTCTGCTCGCGTGGGAAACCTACCCGCACCGCGATTCCTACAGTACAGGCGCGCGCGGAGCCAACATGCTGATGGACATCGTGGAAAAGCGTGTGCGTCCTACGATGGCGATGGCGAAGGCGCCGGTTATCGTGGGCGGATACATGGGCAGCACGGACGATGGTCCCTTCGCCGAATTCATGCGAAAGGCCAAGTCGCTCGAACAACTCGACCGAGTCCTTTCCACCAGCGCGTTCCTCGTCCAACCTCAGCTCGACCTGCCGGACATGGGCGGCGGCGCGTTGGTTATCACCGATAACGACATCGACCGGGCTGTCGAACTGGCGGCCGCCCTCGGCCACTATTACTGGAACCTGCGATCGCGTTTGGAAACTCCCGTTCGCGTTCCAGCCGGCGCCATTGCGGAAGGCCTTCAAATCGACGGTACGGTGCTGTTGCTCGAAACGTCCGACTGTGTCGGGGGCGGCGCGACAGGCGATAGCGCTGCCATCATCCGCGCTCTATTAGAAGCCGGCGTCGAAGACAGGTCGCTGGCGATGGTAGTAGACCCCGAGTCCGCGGCCGCCTGCCATCAGCGCGCCGAAGGCGAAGACATCGCTCTCCGCCTCGGCCATAAGCTCGACCCGCGCTGGGGTGAACCGCTGGAAGTTACGGCTCAGATCGAACAACTGACCGATGGCAAGTTCGTCTACTCCGGCGGCATTTGGGAAGGCATCACCGGCGACATGGGAGCGTCGGCTAAGTTGCGTATCGGGAACATTGAGGTTTTGGTAATGTCAAAACCCACTTACGACTGGGCCGACGAGCAATACCGTTCCGCCGGAATGAATTCTGAAGGCGCGAAGTTCATCGTTGTGAAGAACCCGATGAACTACCGCATCGGTTACGATGGCAAGTTCCGCGCGGCATTCCCCCTGGACACACCAGGCCCAACGGTCGCCTCTCTGCGTCACGTGAAGTTCCAACGCTTGGCCCGGCCCTATTTCCCCGCGGACCAGGACATTCCGGGATTCACGCCCCGTATCCTGCGCGGCCGGGCGTAAATGCCGGCGCCTTGGCCGCCGCGCGTCAATGTCGCACTCCTCTGCTTTGCCGCCAACATACTGGCGCATTCCGATCGTGTCGCCTTGTCGGTAGCGCTGCCGGTGATGATGCGGCAATACGGCTGGGATACTGCCAGGTCCGGCTGGGTGCTGTCCGGCTTCTTTGTAGGCTATGTCGCGCTGATGATCCCCGTGGGTTTGTTGGTGCAGCGTTTCGGCCCGCGCAAGGTGTTCGCCGCGTGCGTCGCCCTTTGGAGCGTGTGCAGCATTGCCACGCCACTGGCCCGCTCTGCGCAGTCGCTGACCGCGATTCGTGTCCTACTCGGGGCGTTTGAAAGCGGCACGGCCGCTTGTATCAACTCCACGCTCGTCCGCTGGTTCCCAGTCACCGAATATTCCAGGGCCGCCGGCCTTTGCTGGAGCGGCGGCTATGCGGGGCCTGTGCTGGCGGTCCCGCTCGCATCGCTCCTGTTGCACCAGTTTGGCTGGCCGGCCATCTTTTATACCTTCGGGGCACTGGGGCTGACTTGGCTGCCCATGTGGTGGCGCAATGCGGAGAAGCCGCTGTCCACCGGCTCTGCGAGCCGCATCGCCCCGCCCGTAAGACTGCTGATCAGTCCGCCAGTGGTTGCGATCATGCTCCTTCACTTCTCCTCGAACTGGGTGCTCTATTTCATGATTACCTGGCTGCCGGCTTATCTCTCTTTCGAACGGAAGATGTCGCTTTCAGGCACGGCCGCCGGCGCATCTCTCCCCTTCGTCTTCGCCTGGCTTGGAACCAACTTGTTCGGCTGGGCAATCGATCGATTGTCCCTTCACTGGGGGCGCACGCCAACGCGAAAGCTCTTCATGATCCCTTATGCGGCCGCGGCTGTGGCTTTGCTGCTCGTTCCACACGCGGCAACGCCGGCCGGAGCAGTCGCAATATTATGCCTGGTGATGGCTTTGATGACTTCGGCCACTCCTGTGTTCTCCAGCGCGTCCATGGACCTGGCGCCCGATATGGCCGGACCGCTGGCGAGTATCCAAAGCGCATTCGCCAACATTGCCGGTATCGTTGCGCCCGTCGCGGCCGGGTATCTGGTGAAGGCGTTCGGCTGGGCTTCACCCTTTGCGTTGACCGCAGGCATCGCGCTGCTGGGCGTAGCGGTCTACGCGCGGTATGGCAGTGCTGGGCGCGCCGACCGGTTTTAGCGGAACCAGGCCGGGTGGAGCCTGACCAGTTCATTGTGCTGGTCCACATAGCTCGCCGCGGGCCGCAGTCCAAAGCGCGTGTAGTACAGCAAGACCGAGCCGTCCGCGGCTTCGCACAGCATCGGATAGTCTCCCCGGCTTTTAGGCAAATCGGGCTGGTCCAGCGGACCCACGCGTTTCGAAGGGCTCCAGGTCTTACCGTTGTCCCGGGAGACAGAACCATACAGATACTGCCTGTAGTTGCCCGTAACGCCGTTTGGATAGGATTGGATGTCGTTCCAAACCAGCAGTAAGTCGCCGCTCTTCACTCGAATAATTGCTCCGGGGGAATCAGGCGCCATGAAGCGGCTCGCAACGGGTTTCGCGAACGTAGCTCCGCCGTCGGTCGAAAGCGATTCGTAAAAGCGTAGCGTCTGCGTGCGGATCAGCATTCGAACCTTGTTCGGCTCGAGTTCAACCATCACCGGTTCGATCGCGCCAGGGTGGACCACCTGCGGCCCGAACGGCGCCTGCATGTTATCCGCCCCAACCTTCCAGCTTTCGCCGTTATCGTCCGAATAGAAACTGACGACACGGAATTCCCGCTGGCCTACTGACTCGATAAAGTTATCGCTGGTATAAGACAGCGCTCCCAAAATCCGGCCGGACCGCAACTGAATGATCGAGTTGATCGCTCCTGTGTAGCCGTGTCCGAAGTCCGCGCGTTTGGGCGTGGACCACGTTGCTCCCATGTCGTTCGACACGGCGTGGAATAACTCGCTGTGGCCCATGGCTCGCTCTTTGTTCGGCAGCGAGAAATAGCGGACCGCGAAGGCGTGAACCGCGCCTTTGTTGTCAACGACCGGGAACACCTGAAACGCAAACACTCCCTTGCCGGCGGCGTAAGAGAAGACCTTCTGCGGCGCAGACCATGTGGCCCCATGGTCGCGTGAAAGGCGGCGATATACCGGCGTTGTGGGATTGTCGTTCGCCATCTCTGAGAAGGGCCGCATCTCGGCGTAGAGCGAGATGAGCGTGCCGTCCGCCAATCGTGCGGGCATGCTCAGCCGTCCTTCGAAGTGGATTGGCTGAGGCGGCCGGCCCGCCGCGAACATGGTGGCGGCGGTAACGAAAAGGAGGTTAGCTTTAAGTAACATGGGGCTCCTGTTTAGAGTAATTCGATCGTGGGTCCGGTGATTTGACCCCATATCTCGCCGGTGCGCGCACGCTCCGCCATCTCGTCGACATGGCCGAGCCGGCCCGTGAAGCGTCCGCCCAGGAAGTTGTTGTGGAGGCACACCCCATCCACGCCGAGTTTGTAGTGCTTCAGGAAGCCGCGATCGTACTCTGCCGGGTCGAGTGACGAATTGACGTGAGGCTGCGCTTCCACCTCTTCACCCGGTAACGGGTCTTCGTCCTTTCGGTCCTGCTGTTGCCATTCCGGGTCGGCATTGCTGGCCACGGGAAGCTCGAAACGATTCTGGTCCTGCACTGCGTAATACCCAACGCCCATCTTTCTGGCCCAGGCTATTGGTTCCGCATGCTCCCACGCCTGAACACAAACAAAGTCCAGGCAGCCGCTCTCGATCCACGCCTTGAGGTCAATCCGCTGTCTAATCAACGACATTTTGGCGTGATAGCCATCCACCACGGCCGCGCTTAGTTTCAGGCGCTGTCCCTTTGACTTACTAATCAGGTCGAGTTCGCGGCGCGTCTCTTTCAGGAAACTGGTGAGCACGTCCAGACTGTGCCGTTCCGGATCCGCAACCGGCGGCCAACGAGTGAAATCCAGACTTACCCCGTCCACGTCGTAAGTGGATGCGAGTTCCTTCAGGATTCCGAGAATATAGCGGCGGACTTCGGGGCGTGCATAATCGAGCTGGGCGCGCCCTGGATTGCGGAATTCCGGATGATCGCGCCAGAACGCTCCATTCAGCAACTGGAGCAGGCAACCGCCCATGCTTCCGGCTTCAAAGAAGAGGTTCATCCGAAGACCGGCGTGGCATTCGAGGCCGGCCTTTCGGCTCAATTCCGAAACTACACGAATCGATTCCCGACGGTTACGGATCGCCCATTGCACATAGTCGTAGGCTCGCCTGTCGCCCCGGCGGCGCTGCTTCCAGAGTTGTTCTGTCATCCCGTCACCCAACGGCCCGATCACACGGCTGGGCCAACCGGCGATACCGGTGCAAGGCGTTTGATAGATGATCGCTTTCACGTCCGAGTCGCGATAGTTGGCCACGGTACGGGCGTCGATGCCGGTGCCGGGCGAGGCAGCGTGAAAGTAATGGCTAAAGCCGTCGTGAGTAACTATCACGCGCCTGGTAGCTCGATCGGCGATGTCGCGGCGGTACTCATCCACCTGCGCACCGCTAAGGCGAACCAGTGCGATAGCCGACAGCCCGCCGCGAGTGAGTCCCCAGGGGTGAGATAGATAAGTGCCGAATGGAACGCGAATGCGAAGCGTGCGGCCGTCGAGCTTCGCGCATTTCCAGAAACACAGAATCTCGACGTCCATCGGACCCATTACGCGCCCGCGTCGCGTGCCGCGATCCGCGCCTATCTGGACAAACCCCTCATCCGTATCGAGCGCCACATCGACACCATCAAGCGACGAGTTCAGCCGGGGACGCAGGTCTGTTCGCGGTACACCGAACCAGATGGCATACCAGCCGGGTAAGTTCAGTGGGACGTCAAACGTGGGCGGAACAGCCGTCGAGGGCTCGCCCATCACGACAGTGTTAACCATCAATAGCCGCCCGGATTGTCCATCCCTCAGCCGGTATGGCCGCAAGCGCCATTTCCCACGTTCCGCCGTGTCTGAATACGCATGCTCAGGCGCCACCGTGGCAAGGTCACGAATCAAGATGGTGTCGCCAGGTTTCGACGCGCGGCCATCGGCCAGCGAACCCAGAATTCGACCGCCGCAAGGCGCGAGATATGGAGAATTGCTCGAACCGGCTCGAAGTCCACCGGCGAACGCAGCAAGGCAGGAACGGCGAGTAATAGTCATAGGAAACTGCATTTTGACAACTGTCGACAGACGGGGTATGTTTGGATCGTTGTGCATTGCGACCGGCCATTCAGACGTGAGGCGAGCAGATGAAACGTGGCGCCCGCGATAACGCTCACAGGTTCACGCCCTTGCGCGCGATTACGCTGAAAAACGATATCGCGCACCTGCTGACCGAAGCGATCCTGACCAGTAAGATCAGGCCTGGCGAGCGGTTGAACGAAAGCCAGCTTGGCCGCGAGCTGAACGTCAGCCGCGCGCCGATACGCGAGGCGCTGCAACAGTTGTGCGAACGCGGGTTGGTGGTGAACCATCCGCGGCGCGGCATGTTTGTGGTGAGCTTGAATGACGAGGATGTTCAGAAAATCAATAATCTGCGCGTGCTGCTGGAATCGGAGGCGCTGCGACTCGCCCGCGAGAGCGGCGATGAACTCGCCTTGAAAACGCTGCGCGCGATCATGAGCCGGATGGACCGCAAACCGCTCGGTCCCGCAACCGAACAGTCGCAAATGGACCTGGAGTTTCACAAAGCCATCTGGAACATGAGCGGCAACGAGTATCTCGTCCGAATCTTGACCAGTCTGACGGCTCCGCTGTTTGCGCACGCACTGTTGACGAAGACGCGAGCCGAAAAGGCGCGAATGGTGCTCGATTCGCACCGGCCGCTCTACAACTACGTTCGCGGCGAGTCCGACGAGCGGGCCGAAGCTGTGATCGAGGCTCATTTACGGTTCCGGTGGAAATGGCTGGATGCCAACCCCCGGACGGCGCCTTCAGCAGGCGCAGGCGCCCGTGGTTGAACTAGAAGATGTACTTGGCGCCGAACTGGATGATGCGGCCGTCAGCGGCGGCGGTAATCCTCCCGATGGCCGTCGGCGCTGATAGATTCGCGCCGGGGTTCGAGAAATTCGCGCGATTCAGGAAGTTGAAGAACTCGAAGCGGAGTTGGACTTTGCCGAGTTTTTCGGTGATGGGGAAATCTTTGTGGGCGGTGAAGTCGACGTTAAAGCTACCCGGACCGATCAGGACGTTCCGGCCGAAGTTACCAAACGTGCCGACTGCATTTGCCGCGAATGCCGACACGTTGAAGTAACCGGCCAGTTTGTCTTTGGTGGGGCGGCCGGTGTCGAGGAATGGGTTGCCGACGAGGTTAGGACGATCGGCTCCGGTACCCGTGCGCGAGTAATCAACACCAGACACGACGTTAAACGGAAAACCATCAGCCAGTTTGAAGATGGAGCCGAGGTTCCAGTTATCGAGAATACGGTTCAACACCGGGTTCGATTGCAGGCCAAGCGGCCGGGTTAGCGATGGCGTGGTGTACAGGAAATTCGTGATCATGCGGCGGCGCTGGTCGAAATCAGCGAGTCCGCGATTGCCCTTCCGGTCATACGGGTTCTGTGCGACAGGCGTCGCGAGACCGTTCGCGAGCAGCACGGAAGCACCGTCGATCGCTTTGCCCCACGTAAACGACGACAGCAGCGTGAGACCATGCGAGAAAGTCTTCCGGACTTCGATCTGCATTGAGTGATAGTGGCTGGTCTCACCAGACTCGCCTAACTCGATCGCGCCGTAGTTGAACGGGCGGCCGGCGGCAGGCGGATTGGCGATATTCAGCACTCGACGATTATTGGTGTTGGCGACGGTGGAGAGCGCATTGCCGTTGGCGTCATTGCCGGGAATATAGACGGCCGGATTGACCGGGAAGTAATTCAGTAAGTGGGCGGTCGAGTTACCAACCCAGGCGATCTGCAGTGCTATCTTGCCAGGTAACTGTTGCTGCACCGCCAGGTTCCACTGCTGTACCTGTGTGTTCCGTAAGTTGGGCGACATGCCCTGAATCGTAAGCGGCTGGTACGGTGAAAAGTTCAGGTTTTTGCCAACTGGTACAGGGAACGCGGTAACCAGCGCATCGGGAATCGGCTTTACGAAGCTCGGCGTTTGCGGAACGCCGAAGTTGATGAAGAACGGTGCGCTGTAGTCCGATGTGCTGACTGTATCGCCTTGAATTGTGGCGAAGAACAGCCCGTAACCCGCGCGGATGCTAGTTTTGCCGTTTCCAAAAACATCCCAGGCGAAGCCGGCGCGCGGACCAAAGTTCGTCTTATCCGTCTTGATGATGCTATCCGGAATACCGTCGTCGCCCGGATACAGCAGGCCGACCGGAGCCGTGGGAAAAATGACGGACTTGCGGCCCGGAATGAACGTCGCGAACGGAGCCATCTTGTTGCCATCGACCGTGTTTACGGTCTGCAGCGCGGTCCAGGGCTTCGAAACCTGATATCGCAGACCCAGGTTCACTACCAGGTTGCGAGTTACCTTGAAGTCATCCTGGACGTACAGGCCGAGCATAGTCTGGTACATCTTGCCGCCGATCGGGTTCGACACGAACATCTGGGCGTTTCCCAGCGTGAAATCGGCCAGCGCCAGACCCGTCGCGGCGCCGCTTGGGAGTAATGCCCCGTAAGAGTTTCCGCTGCCGAGAGTGGTCATCGCGGATCGTGTGATTTCCACGCCCGTCTTGATGTTGTGACGCCCGCGTAGCAGCGTCACGTTGTCGCTGAACTGTAAGTCTTTCCCGCGATAGATAGCTTCATTGCCGCCCAGCATCGAGATGCGGCCCGCGACACTTACGCCCCCAATGTCGGTGAACTGCTGCCGGGGGAAGCTGCTGCCCATTTCATCGAGTGTCGGTCCGCGGCCTTTGAGCGCGCTGTTCCAATCCGACATCACCCACCCTAACCGGACTTGATTGATCACCACCGGGCTGAACATATGTGTATGCGTGGCAATGGCGCTCCGCGCTTCGTTGTAACTCGTCTTATACGGTTCGCCGGTGTAGTTTACATAAGGAACGCGCAGGCGCCCGAAATCGAGCAGGGAAGTGGCGATGGTCGAGTCGTTAAACCACGAGAAAGTGAATCGGTCCCGTTCGGAACGGATGTAATCGCTTTTGATCATGTACTGCGAGTTATTCACTGGCTGCGGAAAGGCACCGACAAACAAACCGCTCGGAGTGTTGCCCAACGGGTAGGTGTTATAGAGCTTCTGCGCGACAGGGTCCAGCCGGCTGGCCGGAATCTGTTTGTTCGGGAACGGCTGGTTCGTAAGCGGGTCGATAATGTTCACCGTGGCCGACGAGAAATCTCCACGCCGCTCGGCCGCGGTGGGCGGTGTGATCGTTGTCGTCGTTTCCCCCTGGCGGATGCGTGTCCACTGTGCCGTACCGAAGATAAAGAGCTTGTTCCTGATGATCGGTGCGCCCAGCGAACCGCCAAACTGATTCTGGTTCAACGGTGCGACCTTCGGCAGGAAGAAACTCCGGGCCGCGAAGTTGGCGTTCCGGTTGAACTCCCACAGGCTGCCGTGATATTCGTTTGTGCCCGATTTCGTTACGACGTTCATCACGCCGCCCGGGTTTTTGCCAAACTCGGCGCTGTAGTTGTTGGTGATGAACCGGAACTCCGCAATGGCATCCGGATTCGGGTAGTTCATACCGGTGTTCATCTTTTTTCCGGAGTACTCGCCGCCATCCAGGTTGTATTGCGTCATGTAGATGCGGTTCCCGTTAACCGAAAGGTAGGGAGCGGAGCGCTCGTCGGCCCCGAGCATCGCCGTCGGCACCTGTGAGGTGGTAACGCCGTTCACCAGCGTCGCCAGTTGGATCGGGTTGCGGCCGTTCAGCGGCAAATCGACGATCTGGCGCGATTCAATCAACTGTCCCACCTCAGTGGTCTGCGTGTTGATCAGCGGTGTGCCGGAACTGACCTCGATCGATTCATTCACGGCGCCAATCTGAAGCGGAATGTCGATACCCGCAACCTGGTTGGTGGCCAGTTTGACGTTCGAAAACTCCGCTTTTTTGAAACCGGCGGCTTCAGCAACGATGTTGTAGGTTCCGATTGGAAGTTGGGTGAGCGTATACGTGCCATCGGCGGTGGAAGTGGCCGTCGCCGTAAATCCCGTGCCGGCGTTGGTGGCGGAAATGCGGGCGCCGACCACGCCGGCGCCGGTTGCGTCAGTGACTGTGCCACGGATGGATGCAGTGATCTGCGCTGCGGCCTTATATGAAAGCACGGTCAGCAGCACCACACAAGAAAGAGTGAAAACTAAAGAGACGCGAAAGCGTGACATAAACACTCCCACAAGAATGATTGAACGCTACCGTCGACGAACTGAAGACTGTCGACAGATCTCGCGAAACGGTAACATGTCCAGAACCCGGTGTCAAGGTTCGCGACAGGGCGCCGATTCTGAGACAAAAACCGCCATCCGCCGGGCGGCCGGGGAAAACGGGCTCGATCTGGGCGGCGAGCGGGTTTCCCTGTGGTGCGAGAACGGCACGGGCTTTGAATACTTCACGCGCACCCGGACCATTTACCTCGCCTTCCAGGCGGCCGATCACTACCAGGAGGAGATCTTTGTTTTCGGCGCCACTGACGGGAGCGAGGCTCTTACTCTCCTTACGCTTCCTCCCGCCGGCCCGCAGGACTAACGATGCCCGACGCCAACCCCCACGCCCCGGCGGCCACCGCTGGTCCCGTCCTTTCTCTGCCCGCGCCCGCTCCTCCCTCCGCAGAAGAGCTCTCCGAACTCCTCCTCCGCGCCCAAGACTTCGCGCGCGACGCTCGCGCCGAAAACACTCGCCGGGCCTACCAGTCCGACTGGCGGGATTTTACCGGCTGGTGCCAGGCGCGCGGCCTCCTCGCCTGTCCCGCCTTGGCGCAGACCGTGGCGCTCTACCTGACGGTTGTCTCGGACTAACTTGCGCTACGGAATCGACACTGTGAGGCGATCCATGTTTCCCTTGATGGCAATTCTCTGTCGAGTGAGGGGGACTTCCTGAAATCCAGGCTTACCGAATCGCCAAATCTCGATTACATAGTCGCCGGATGGAAAAGCTGTTAGCAGGAATCTACCGTTCTCGTGCAGGATAGAATAAAGACCTTCCCCGCCCGGCCCCGAGACGCTGATGGAGAAATGCGGTGGTAGAACGCCTGTTCGAGACCTCACTTCGCCACGCACGCAGAATGCCGGGACCATGGCAAGAACGATTTTGATCCCTGTGCCAGAGTTTGCTAGTACCTTCGCAGGATACATCGTAGGGGCAAATTCCTTGGCCGGGCGACAACATTCTTCGCACCGTGGCGAGGACGAAGGTGTTTGAGTTCTCGCCGAAGCAGCGATCGAATAACGACCTGCCGGCGCCGCTGCAAAACAGAAGTGCCCCTGATTGTCAGTAACCGTTCCGATAGCAGGAGATCTGATCAAGCCGTCACTCCGCCACGCGCGGACGACCGCTCCGGGAACCGGGCGTCCGTTCTCAGCAACTACAAGGCCCGATAAAACACACCCGTCCCGCGCCGCCGCCGCGCCGGCGAAGAGGGCAAGCCAAAAACGAATCCACAACGTCAACCGGTTATGCAATCTTATTCAATCACGGTGTGCGGCGACCGACGAGATCACCATGATGACTACAAACGCGCGACAGGATTTTCCAAAATTCACGCCGCCGACTCTATCAGGAGGAAAATTTGAAGTCAAGGGTGCATGTCGCGATTGGGTGCATGTCGCGATCGCGACAGGTTCGCGACAGGTTCGAGACAAGGTTGAAGATAAACAGGATCGCGAGCACCGATTTGCGTAACACGATTTAATATTCAGAAAACGTTGAGAAGATGGACGTGCGCCATAGGACTAAGGTGAAGCAAGGGTGCGGGAGAGGGGCATTTTAGGTCAGACGGTTCAGCTTTTTGCTCAAGTCCTCACGGCGCACAGCCGAAAAGAGGAGTGACGCCATGGGTCCGGTTATCCGTGAGAAGTTGGAACGGTGTTCCAGTCTGCCCAGCCTGCCCGCTGTCGCGGTTCAAATACTTGATTTATGCCAGCGCGATGATATGAAACAAATCGCGACAGCGATCGGGCGGGACCCGGCGTTGGCCGCGAAGCTTATCAAAACCGCGAATTCGCCGATGTTTTCGTTCCGGCGAGAAGTGTCCACCATTAACCACGCCGTGTGCTTATTGGGGAAGAACGCGGTAAGGACGCTGGTCCTTTCATTTTCTCTGGTCAATAACAAGAAGAAAAGCGACTGCGTTCACCTTCAGAACTTCTGGCGAAGATCGCTGTTGGCCGCCTTGGCTGCCCGCCAGTTGGCGGAATCGATCGGTGAGCCTGGCGAGCAGGCATTCCTCGCGGCGCTGCTGCAAGACATCGGAGTGCTCGCGTTGTCCAGGAGCATCGGGGGCCAATACACGCAACTGCTCCAGCAGGCAAACAACGATCACGACCGCTTGGCAGAGCTTGAGAGAGTGGCCTACGGCGGCGATCATGCCGAAATTGGCGAGTGGCTGCTCAGCCGATGGCGTGCGCCCGTGCTGTTGGCGAAGGTGGTGGGCTTGAGTCACTCACCGCAAAAATCGACCGAGCAGGTGGACGAGCAAACACACAAGTTAACAGAAGTGGTGTACCTTGCGGGTAGAATCGCGGACATCTGGTGCAGCGATTCGAACACCTCCGCGGCGCGATTGGACGCTGCTCTGCGCGAGCGCTGGCCCGGCAACCAGGTCAAGATCGACGAGATCAATGCGCGACTGGTGGAGGAAGCGCCGGAACTCGCCGCCCTCTTCGAAATCTCGCTGGATGGGGACGAGATGGGCGAATTGCTGGACGCGGCCCAGGAAGCCCTTGTGGCGCTAAGCGTGCGTGCCTCGCAGGAGGTACAGGATATTCACGACGCTCTGCAGCGGTTGGAAACGCGCACGGCGGCGCTGCTGGTTGAGGCACAGCGCGATCCCCTCACCGGCATCGCAAACCGCGGCTACATGGACATGCTTCTAAACGAGGCGTTTCAGGAAGGCACGCGAACCGACGCAATTATCGGCGTGATCTTTGCCGATATCGACCACTTTAAGGGCGTCAACGATAAATACGGGCATGCCGCGGGAGACGCAATCCTCGAGTCCGTTGCCCGTCGAATCACCGAAAGCGTTCGTACGGAAAGTCTTGTCGGCCGGTATGGCGGGGAAGAATTCGTGATTCTCGTGCGCGCTCGCACCCCGAGTGACATCGAGTTTGTGGCCGAATCGATTCGACGTGCCATTGCGGAGAAGCTTCACCGCAACCGGTACAGCGGTCCCATCAAGATTACGGTTTCTTTGGGTAGCGCGCTGCTGGACCGCAGCCGTCATACGACACCGGCAGACTGGTTATGCGAAGCGGATGCGGCCATGTATGCCGCCAAGCGTGCGGGGCGCAATCGTCATGTGACGTCGCACGGACTAAGGTCACAACGAGGGCTAGCTCCCTCCTATGATTCGCGCGCGCCCCTCGCGCCCAACCGTTGTGCCTGAAGCGCAGCGCCTACTTCGATTGGAAAAAGTCCTTCGGCAGGAACAGCGACCAGACTTCACGGCTGAGGGGCCGTGCGTGCCCGCCCGCGATCCAAAGCTTATCTTGAAAAACAAATACTGAATGTTCGTGGCGCTCCTTCCACGACACATGACTTTTCAACTGAGTCCACGCCTTACCGTCGTCGGAAAACCAAACGTCTCCCCAGTTTTGATCCGGAACCTTCGACCATCCGCCTAGTACCCACATTCGTCCGCGATAGGTGGTTGCAGAAAACCACAATCGTGCATGCCACGGGGCTGCGGAGGTCACCTGTGTCCAATGCACCCCGTCTTCAGAGGACCACACATCGTTGTAATGTTCATATTCAGGCACGTAGTTCCCGCCCCCGAACACCCACATCCGGCCCTTGTGGACAACCGCCTGGTGATAAGCTCGCGGCGCCCAGCCGGCGTTAGGCGTAGCCTGCGTCCAGTGCTTGCCATCGCTCGAATGCCAGACGTCGTTTTTGACGCTCTTCTTATCACCGAAGTAATAGTCTTCCGTTCCCCCCAGAATCCACATCTTGCCTTTAAACTCTACAATCGGAGCGGCAATCCGGGGGGACCAACCGGCGTTATCCGTCTCCTTCACCCAGTCCCGGCCGTCCTTAGATGACCAGACGGCGTTGCTCGCGGAATGACCTGGCAGCCGTCCGTTGTACCAGCCGCCCATCATCCACATCTTGTTCCGGAATGAGATGCTCATCGGCAAATCGCTGTGCAGCCACGGAGCGTTCTGCGTCACCAGCGTCCAGTCTTTACCATTGGCGGAACTCCAAACGTCGCGCGGCGGCGCGTGATACGAATCGAACCAGCCGCCCAGTATCCACATGCGGTTGTTCAGCACCAGTTCGCCTTGGGAATCGCGTGCTTGCCAGGCCGCCTCGCCTGTTTCTTTCACCCAGTCGGGACCGTGCCGTTCCGCGGCGCCTATCCATAAGGCAGTGAGGGCCGATACGAGAGCAAACCTGAGACATCCAGACATTGTTTTGCGATTGTACTCCGACTTTGGACGCCGTCGTCGGCAACCCGTTCAACGCGCGGAACCCCTTGGGTGATACGTGCCTTTGTTCGGTGGTAGAGTAGCCGATTCAGCATGTTTTCAAAGATCCTCAGGCGAATCCACTTGTATTTGGCGCTGTTTCTTGCGCCCTGGGTTCTGATGTACACCATCTCGACCTTTGTAATGAATCACCGCGCCTGGTTTCGCGGTCACAACGCCCCACCGCCGTCTTTCGTGAAGGAGCGGCAACTGCATTACGACGGAACCTTTCCAGCGAATGCAACGCCGCGGCAGATCGGGCGACAGTTGCTGCAATCGCTCAACATGGAAGGCGATTTTCTCGCGACGGAGCGCCCGAAAGATTCCACCATTGTGGTCAACCGCCTCGATGCAATCCGCCCGGCGCGGCTGACCTTTGAACCGGGCACCGGCCAGTTAACTGTCGAACGGCAGGTCTTCGAGGGCGCGGCATTCCTCGAACGCATGCATCGGCGACGCGGTTATCAGCACGGGTTCGTAGCCGACAATTTGTGGGCCGTGTCGGTCGATATCTTTATCGTTGCAGTTCTGTTCTGGGCCGCCTCCGGACTCTGGCTTTGGTGGGAAATGAAGCTGACTCGCGGCATGGGCGCCGCCCTCCTCGCGACCGGTTGCGCGCTATTCGCGTTCTTCCTGGCGGTGCTTTAATGACATTCAACCATCTCAACCGCCGCCTTCATCTCTACCTTGCGCTTACGTTGTTGCCCTGGTTCTTTCTGTACGGCGTGAGTTCTATCCCGTTCAGCCACGCTCCGTTTTTCGATCAGCGCGACAAAGCCGGGGGGCAACCGGATTGGACGAAGCGGTTCGAACGGGCCTACGACCTGGAGGTCCCGGCCGAAGGCGACCTTCGCCCAATCGGAGCCAAAATCATGGCGGATGCCGGCCTCCAGGGTGCGTTTGGCGCTTACCGGCAAGGCCCCGGGCAAGTTAACGTATATATCTACACGTTTTGGAAATCGACGCAGCTCAAGTACTTGATTGCCGAAAAGAAACTCGTCGCCGAAGACAGGCGTTTCCGGTGGGACCACTTCCTCACCGGGGCCCACGCTAAGGGCGGGTTCGAGCAGGGCGGGCTGCACGACCTTTGGGGTGTGGTGGTCGATCTCGTCTGCCTTGGCATGCTGGTTTGGGTGGCCACCGGTTTGTTTATGTGGTGGAAGTTGCCGTCAACCCGGCGCTGGGGGTGGCTCGCTTTGATCGCTGGATTGCTTACGTTCGGGACGTTTGTGTTCACGCTCTAGCGTTCAAAGTGTATACAATTTCCCCGTCTGACTCGACTGCGGAATTCACATCTGTGAAGTGCTTAGCCGGGTGGAATCCAGAAAATGGGAAAATCAAGCAGGAGAACTAGGAATTCGTGCTGAAAAGCTGGGTTTCCCAGTCTAAATGACACCCGTGCAAGGTGGCAATCAATTTGCTCAGCGAAGCTAGGGATTGCTCTACCTGGTTCCGGGTGGCAGGAACGTGTTAGCCTACGACCGCTAGCGAGGGAATTCAAGTTGAAGGAATTGAAACGGCAGCTGATTAACGCGCTGCTGGTGGTGTTAACCGCCGCGGCGGTGATCTCTGCCGCCATCAATTTCCAACAACAGAAGCTCTATCATCTGCCCGATGACGGTGTCACCTGGGTGGACCGAACCGACGCGAAAGGCCAACCTCTCGTCCTGGCGCTCTACATCGTGCCCGATTCGGCGGCCGATCGCGCGGGCGTTAAACAGGGCGATATTCTCACTAAAATCAATAACTTTACAATTCACAACTCGCTGGACGCTTCCCGTGTGCTGGCCCGCGTAGGACCCTGGCGCGAGGCGGAGTACATGGTGCTTCGCGGCGAGATTGAATTAAAGGCGAAAGTAATTGTCCGTGAGCGCGTCACCGAGGCGTCTCTTTACTACCTCTATGTAGTCGGCCTGGCGCACCTGATCATCGGCTTATTTGTCTACTTCCGGCGGTCCCGCGCGCGGCACGCACTTCACTTCTATCTCCTCTGCCTGGCGAGCTTCGTCCTTTTCACGTTCCATTACACGGGCAAGCTCAACAACTTCGACAAGGTGATTTATTGGGGCAATGTCGTTGCCGGGCTCCTGGCCCCGACGATTTTCCTTCACTTTGCTCTAGGCTTTCCCGAACGCCGCTGGTGGCTGCGGGCCCGCTGGCGGACCACCCTGCTCTATCTCCCCGCCTTGGTGATGTCCGCACTGTACTTCGGCATGGCCTCAGGGATCATGCGGACAGCCGTCCCGCTCGGCGAATTGCGCTGGCTTCTTGATCGCGTTTCGATGACGATCCTGAGCGGTCTCTACCTGGCGGGCGCGTTCGTAGCCTGGAATGCTTATCGCCGCGCGGAAGACCCCATTGTCCGCCAGCAACTCAAGTGGCTGCGGAACGGAGCGTTGTTTGGCGTTCTGCCATTCACACTGTTCAATACCATTCCGTACTTAATGGGTTCGCCAGCCGGGTTCTACATGAACCTGGCCGTGCTCACTCTGCTCCTGATCCCAGCCTCCTGGGCCTACGCCATCCTTCGCTACCGCCTGATGGACGTCGACGTCATCTTCCAGCAGGGTTTTACCTACACGCTCGCCACGTTCGGCGTCATGGGCTTGTTCTACATGCTGGTGCTGGCGAAGGGGCCGATCGAGGAGATGAACCCCTCCACCGTGGCCCTGCTGCTCATGGTAGCGACCTTCATCTTCCAGCCGCTCCGCAACTGGATTCAAGAAATTCTTGACCGCTACGTCTTTTATAAAGACCGTTACGACTATCGGCGTACCCTTGTCGAATTCGCCCGCGAACTGTCGTCCGAAACGGATCTGGATACGATGCTGATGGCAGTGGCGGACCGGTTACGCCGAACGCTCTATATCAAGAATGTTGCGTTCTTCCTGGCCGACGAGGGGAGCGATGTCTACGGTCTGACAAAGTATATCGGCGATGATTCGCGTGCGCCCGATGACCTGGATTTGTCCTTTCTGACATCGCAGCCTTCGGGCACCATCTTCTTCGAGCGCACCCGTATGGCCCTCGATGTTGTTACACGCCATTTACCGCAAACGGTCCGCAGCACGGTCGCCAAGCTTGACCTGACCTATTACATACCCTGCCAGGTGCGTGGCAAGACGATTGCCTACCTTGGCGCCTCCCGCACCACCCAAGGCGAGTTCCTCGCTTCCCAGGATCTCGAACTCCTCGAAACCCTCTCCGGCTACGTCGGCATCGCCATCGAGAACGCTCGCCTCTATCGCTCCCTGCAACTCAAAGTTGTCCAGTATGAGCGGCTGAAGGAATTCAGCGAGAACATTGTCGAATCGCTCAACGTCGGTATCGTCGCAGCGGACCTCGACGATCGCGTCGAAAGCTGGAACAGCCAGATGGAGGCACTCACCGGCATCACGCGCGAACGCGCCACGCGCTGCGAACTGCGTACACTGTTCCCTCACGACCTGATTGCCGAACTCGACGCGGTCCGTAGCGAGGCCGGCGTCCACCAGTTATATAAAGTTCCGTTGCGCGCGCGAGCCTGGTCCGCTTCTCTGAACGGCAACAATGGATCGAACGGCCACAACGGAAACGGCGCCACCGCCGTGATGGTGCAACCATCGGAGCGTCTTCTCAACGTCGCAATAGCGCCCCTCGTCACAAAAGATGGCGACCAGATCGGCCGCCTGATCATTTTCGATGACGTAACGGAACGCGCGGAACTCGAGCAACGCCTGGTCCAGACCGACAAGCTTTCCTCTATAGGTCTGCTTGCCGCAGGCGTTGCTCACGAGGTCAACACCCCTCTGGCCGTCATCTCTACCTACGCCCAGATGTTGACCAAGCAGATTTCCGGCGACGATCCGAAATCCAAACTGCTCGAAAAGATCGCCAAACAGACCTTCCGCGCGAGCGAAATCGTAAACTCGTTGTTGAACTTTTCCCGCACGTCGAAGACTGAGTTTGAAGAGGTCGACCTCAACCGAGTCGTCCGCGAGACGCTGTCGCTCATCGAACATCAACTGGAAAAATCCGGCGTGCGCGTCGAGTTCGAAGGCGCCGATGCACTGGGATGTGTCCGCGGCAACTTCGGCAAACTGCAACAAGTCTTTCTGAATCTGTTTCTTAACGCGCGTGACGCCATGGACGTGGGCGGAGCGTTGCGTGTCTGTACGAAGGAACTCGACAGTTTAGCGCGCGTCGAGGTCACCGACTCCGGGCGCGGCATCAACCCGGAAGACCTCACCCGCATCTACGATCCCTTCTTCACCACCAAGGGGGCGAAGAAGGGAACTGGCTTAGGTTTGGCGGTAACCTACGGCATCGTGCGTGAACACGGCGGTACTATTGATGTGAAGAGCACAGTGGGAGAAGGGACAACCTTCACCGTGGAACTGCCGCTTGTTCGCAAAACCGTCAATGCCTGACCCCGTCACCCAAGACACCACAGCTAAACACCGCGGACGCATCCTCGTCGTCGACGATGAAGCCGATATTCGCGAAAGCCTCGAAGTTCTCCTCTCCATGGAGAACTACCAGATCGACCTGGCTCCGAATGCCACCGAAGGTTTGGCGCGTTTCGAGTCGACTGCGTACGACCTGGTTCTGCTCGACCTTATGATGCCCGACCGCTCGGGCATGGACGTTCTCAAAGACATCCGCGAGCGCGACCGCGAGACCCCCATTGCCATGGTCACTGCCTATGGCTCGATTGAGGTCGCCGTACAGGCGCTGCGGAACGGCGCTACCAACTACTTTCCCAAGCCTTGGGACAACGAGAAGCTTCTGCTCGAAGTCGAGCAGATGATTTCAGCCCACCGGCTCGTCCGCGAAAATACCCAGCTCAAGCGAGCCCTTAAGCAACGGTACTCGTTCCCGAACATCATCGGCAAGAGCGAGCGCATGCTCCGCATTCTTGACCTTGTAGCCCAGGTAGCGCAGTCGCGAGCGACTATCCTCATCACCGGCGAAACCGGTACCGGTAAGGAACTGATCGCCAAGGCCGTTCACGCCAACTCTCCTCGCGCCGACCAGGTGTTCGTCGCTGTCAACTCCGGCTCACTCCCCCCCGAACTCCTCGAATCGACCCTGTTCGGCCACGTAAAGGGCGCGTTCACCTCCGCGGTCGCCACCCGCAAGGGCTACTTCGAAGTCGCCAACCGGGGCACCATCTTCTTCGACGAAATCTCCACCATTTCGCTCGATACTCAAGCGAAACTCCTCCGTGTCATCCAGGAACGCGAGTTCATGCCACTGGGTTCCGCCGACGTCATCAAAGTGGATGTCCGTATCATTGCCGCCTGTAACGTCGACCTGAAGAAGCTGGTCGACGAAGGCAAGTTCCGCGAAGACCTGTATTACCGTCTCAACGTCATTAACCTGGTGCTTCCCCCGCTGCGCGAGCGTAAGGAAGACATCCCCCTGCTCGTCGAACACTTCTTCACCAAGTATTGCCGCGAAAACGAGAAATTCCTCGATCCGAGCGGCCGCAGCGTTCTCCGCTTCGAGCCCGACGCTCTGCAGATCCTTCTCGATCACAATTGGCCCGGCAATGTTCGCGAGTTGGAAAACGCCGTCGAGCGCGCCGTCGTTCTGGCAAACGAACCCATCGTTCCCGCCAGCGTGCTTCCCGATGCCCTGCTGCAGGCCGGCGGTGTAAAGATTCGCCTCGATGAACGCGGCAACCTTCCACCCGACGCGAGCCTGTTTGAAATGGTGAACGACTTCGAGCGCCGCAAGATCCTTGAATCGTTGGAGTCAACCAACTATTCGCAAACCGAGGCTGCCGAAAAACTCCGGATTCCGCTGTCGACCCTCAACCAGAAGATCAAGCGTCTCGAGATTCCCATTCGCAAAAGGTCCGATAAGTAAGTGATCTTACTCTAAGAAACGTACAGAGAAATACCTTCAATAGACCTGGAAGCAGAACACCTGCTGCGACCCCGATGGACTCAAGCAGTACTCCCCGTTGTCCAGCCACTGGTTCGCCTCAATCCGGTAGAGATTCTGTTCCAGTTTCGTCATCGACAACCGTAGCGGCTTCATGTTCTTCGCCTTCTTCGGATTGTTCGGAACAGCCACTTCGCGATTCCCGTTCTTCACCGTCATCGCGTACAGTTCCAGCTTGTCCGGGTTCAGCTTCTCCGATTCCAGAATAAAAATCGGTTCGGCCAGCGGTGTCTTTGCCGGTGAGGACGCGCCTTTTACGATGTTGGCCGTGTCGTCTTTGCGCTTCTCTTCCGTCGCTTCACTCACTTCCGTCGGCACGAGGTTCGATGCGTGGACCAGGTAAACTACGTCCGCTTTCGGGGGCCGCGGACCTTTATACTTCTTTGTTTGACCCGATAGCGCGAGGGCGGAAAGGAACAGTACGAGCGCGGTGCGTCGATTCATGGTCTATCGACATTGTAGACGCACCACGAAACCAGGAGGATACATCTAGGGCGCCAGCGCCGTCCGCACCGGCCTTCGCGACCCGTTCCAAGTGTAAATGAGCGGCGTTGCCGTCGGCACCCGCTCCAGCGCCTGCGCGGACCCGCCGCCCAGCACGTAATCGATCGCCCGGATCGTGTTGCCATGCGCCACAACCAGCACGCGCTGTCCCTCTCCGAGCGCCTCTATCACCTCGTCCTCGCAGAACGATCGCACCCGCTCCACCAGATCTTCCAGCGACTCGCCGCCTTCCGGCCGCAATCCCCACAACCACGGCTGCCCCCATTCCGGACCATACTGCTGGGCCGCCTCGGTGAACTTCATGCCTTCCATGATGCCGAAGCAGCGCTCGTTCAGCACCGGCCGGATGATCGTCTCCACATCAGGCGTCCCCAGTTCCTGGAGCGCCAACTCGGCCGTATGCTGCGCACGCTCGAGCGCGGACGTATACACCACGTCGAACCCGTAGCTGTGATCGCGCAGCAAGCGGCCCGCCCGCCGTGCCTCTTGCCGGCCTAACTCCGTCAGCGGAACGTTGGTCGACCCCGTGAACCGCTGCTGCACGTTCCAGATGCTTTGGCCGTGCCGCAGCACCACTAACGATCGCTCAGAATCCATCGCTTCTCAATCTTTGCCGGCGAGGGTTCGTAAAGAGTGCTCGAACGGCGCTTTCGCCACCCCGCGCTCGGTGATGATCGCCGTCACGTACCGGTTCGGCGTCACGTCGAACGCCGGATTCTGCACCGCGATGTTCTCGGGCGCCACCGGCACCCCGAACACCTCCGTTACCTCTGTTGCCGCGCGCTGCTCAATTGGAATCTGGTCGCCGGAAGTCAGCGTCAGGTCGAGCGTCGAAATCGGCGCGGCCACATAGAACGGAACGCCGTTCTCCTTGGCGAGCACGGCCACCGAGTAGGTACCAACCTTATTGGCGACATCGCCGTTCGCCGCAATCCGGTCCGCACCCACGATCACACAGCCGATCCGGCCCGACCGCAGAAAGTACCCGGCCATGTTATCGGTGATCAGCGTCGTCGCGATCCCGTCCTGTTGCAGTTCCCACGCTGTCAGCCGTGCGCCCTGCAGGAACGGCCGCGTCTCGTCCGCGAACACGTCAATCTTCTTCCCCGCTTCGATCGCCGCACGAATTACACCCAGTGCGGTGCCGTAACCCGCCGTCGCCAGCGCGCCCGCGTTGCAGTGCGTCAGCACCGTCTTGCCATCCGGCACCAGCGGCGCCCCATGCCGGCCCATCGCACGGTTGATCTCGATGTCTTCCTCTTTGATCAGCTTCGCCTCGGCTTCCAGCCGGTCCGCTACCGCCCCCGCCGTTGCGCCTTTGAGCGAATGGTACAGCTTCTTCATCCGGTCGATCGCCCAGAACAGGTTCACGGCCGTCGGCCGCGTCGCGGCCAGCGTCTTGCACACCGTATCGATGTCGTTGCCCGCGCGAACGCCCAACGCCACGCCCATCGCCGCCGCCACGCCGATCGCCGGAGCCCCGCGAATGATCATCGTGACAATCGCGTGCGCGACCTCTTGATAAGTGCGGCAGGTGACGTACACCGTCTCGCGCGGCAGCTTCGTCTGGTCGATCATGACGACCCCATTGGGGGTCCATTGAATGGTCTCTACCATTTCGGCAGTTTGTCTCCTTGAGTAGCCAGAAATCCGGCAAAGAAAGCGAGGTTGTAAGTGGCGTGCATCGCCGTCGCCGCGCCTGTCGAACCAGTCACATGCCGCACCGCGCCGAACGCCGCGCCCGCCAGCCCGATCAGCAGAATGTGCCGCCACGACCATGCGTATTGCGGACCATGCAGCACCGCAAACGGCACCGCCGCCAGGATAATCGCGGCCACGGCGCCTACCGTGCGCGTCAGCAATGGCAGCAGAAATCCCCGAAACGCCAGTTCCTCGCACAGCGGCCCGAGCGTCACCGCGAAGAACCCCACCAAGGCGATTGATGTCGGCGAATCCAGTAACTCCATTAGCGGCACCTGCGTATCCGGAGTATTTAGCAACTTACCTAACACCCCGACAGTAACCGCCAGCACCGGACCGAGCAGCAGGCTCCGCCACAAAACCCGCGGCGCAGCGTCCCACCGCAGCGACCTCCAGAACGGCTGTTGATACCGCAGATGAAAGATGGCGTAGAGCGCCAGAAACCAAAAGCCGTATAGCGTGAACTGCAGCAGCAATGCGGTGAACGTGCGTGACAGCGGCCCAGCCGCCCAGTTCGCGCCCATCACGACGCCGAATGCCAGCAGTCCGGCCGGAGCCAGCGCCGCCAGAAACAGCAGAAAATCGACGTAATTCCAAAAGGGATACTGCGACGGTTGCGGTTGGGCGTCTTCGGTTTCCATCATCAGGATCGCTCGCGTAAGATGGCCGCCAACAGCGGCACCATAATTTCGTGGTGGCCCGTGATCGAGTACCCCTTGCCGCCCGCCTGCGCATGCGGCCGCTCGACCACGTTCACCTTGGGCCGGTAATGCTGGAGGAAATCGAAGTTAACGGTAGTGAAGTCGCGCAGCGGCAATCCGAGATTCCGCACTGACGACACAGCCTTCAGGAACACCTCCGGCAGCACCACGGCCGAACCTAAGTTCACATACACGCCGCCGCTATGTAACTCCCGGATCAGCGAACACAGCAGCCGGAAGTCATAGTGCGTGGCATGGCCCAGCGCCGCCGCATCCACACCAGGATGCGCATGCGGGGTGTCGGTACCAACCGCGATATGAACCGTTACCGGGATGTTCCGCCGGTGCGACTCCACCAGCAGTGAACTGGAAGCAAAGAGCGGATCGGCCACCGACGCCGCCAGCCGGCTGAGCGCTTCCCCGGCCCCGACATTGTCGCGCGCCGCTTCCGTTAACGCCGCGTTGTATTCGCGGCCCGTCTCTTCCGCGCTCCCGAAACTCCCGTCCGGCAGCACGGCCTCGACATCTTCCGACGAATGGCCGGCCATGGCGAATTCCAGATCATGAATAGCGGCCGCGCCGTTCAGCGCAAACGAAGTCGCAAAGCCAAGGTGGGCCAAGTCCAGCAGAATCGGCGCCAGTCCGCACTTGATCACATGGCCGCCCAGCCCCCAGATGATCGCCCGCTTCGAATTCCGCGCGCGCTCGATGGCATCGGCCACGTGCCGCAGCGAGTCCGCCGCCAGCAGTTTCGGCATCGAGTCGAGCAACTGGCCCGCCGACGAGCCCATCGCCGCGACCGACGCAAAGTGCTCCACCCGCACCTTGCCCCCGCGTCCCTTCAAAGACACGGTCCGTAAGTTCGTCAGATCCAACGGCTGATAAGGATAACGGGTCACTGTAAGTTTGCTTTCTGCATCACTTTTGCGAGCGCTCGCCCAGTGTAGCTTTTCTTGTTTCGCACTACCTGCTCCGGTGTTCCCGCGCACACAATCTGCCCCCCGCGGTCGCCGCCCTCCGGGCCCAGATCGATAATCCAATCGGCCGACTTGATCACATCCAGATGATGCTCAATCACCAGCACCGTATTGCCCAGATCCACCAGCTTCTGCAGCACATCCAGCAGCTTCTGCACATCGTCGAAGTGCAGCCCCGTAGTCGGTTCGTCCAGGATATAAAACGTGCGCCCCGTCTGCCGCCGCGATAACTCGCGCGCCAGCTTGATCCGCTGCGCCTCGCCGCCCGATAACGTCGTTGACGACTGCCCTAAGTGGATATACCCCAGCCCCACTTCATTCAGAGTCTTCAACTTAGGATATATCTGCGGAATCGACTCGAGCAATGGCGCCGCCTCTTCCACCGTCGTCTCCAGTAAGTCCGCAATCGACTTACCTTTGAACTTCACTTGCAGCGTTTCGTAGTTATACCGCCGCCCGCGGCAGATATCGCAGGTGACATATACATCGGGCAGGAAGTTCATCTCAATCCGCTTCAGCCCGTCGCCCTGACAGGCTTCGCAGCGCCCACCCTTCACGTTGAAGGAAAAACGTCCCGGCTTGTACCCCCGCTCGCGCGACTCCGGCAGCATCGCGTATAAATCCCGGATCGGCGTGAAGGCGCCCGTGTAAGTCGCCGGGTTCGATCGCGGCGTGCGGCCGATCGGCGACTGGTCGATCTCGATCACCTTGTCGATGTGCTCTAACCCGTCGATGCCCGTGTGGCTGCCCGGCGCCGTCCGCGACCCGTACACGTTCTGCGACAGCGCCCGAAACAGAATGTCGTGCACCAGCGTCGACTTGCCCGAACCCGAGACACCCGTCACAACAATCAGATTGCCCAGTGGAAACTCGGCATCGACGTCCTTGAGGTTGTGCTCCTTCGCCCCGCGTACTATGATCTTGTTCCCGTTGCCCGGCCGCCGCGCCGCGGGTGTCGGAATCTGTTTCCGGCCCGATAGATACTGCCCGGTCAGCGACTCGGCATTGTTACTGATCGCTTCCGGCGTCCCGCACGCTACCAGCCCGCCCCCCAGCCGACCCGCTCCCGGACCCAAATCGATCACATAGTCCGACTTCGCAATCGTCTCTTCGTCATGCTCCACGACCAGCACCGTGTTTCCCAGGTCGCGCAACTGGCCCAGCGTATCGATCAGCCGCTCGTTATCCCGTGGATGCAGCCCGATCGACGGCTCATCCAGTACATAAAGGACCCCGCGCAACCGCGACCCGATCTGCGTCGCCAGCCGGATCCGCTGCGCCTCTCCGCCCGATAATGTCGCCGCGGACCGCTGCAGATTCAGGTAATCCAGTCCGACCGCCGTCAGAAAATCCAGCCGCGATACCACCTCTTCCACCACCCGCTCCGCAATCGCCTTCTCACGCGGATCCAGTTCCCATGACGCCGCCAGTTCGCGGGCGCGGTTCAAGGGCAGGGCAGTGAACTCGCCGATCGACACCCCCTTTACCCGCACCGCCAGTGACGATGGCTTCAACCGCGCGCCATTGCACGATTGACAATGCGCCGGCGACATGTAATTCCACAGGTAGTCCCGGTAGGTGTCCGTCGCGTTCTCGTATGCGTCTTCGAGTAGTCCCAGAATGCCGGGGAAGTTGCCCTCGCCTTCAATCAAGCTGCGCTGCGCCTTCGCCGGCAATTGATCGAACGGCTTTGTGATCGGGATTTTCGCCTTCTTCGCGAAGTCCTCCAGCCGCTGGCACACAAACGTCGACGCCGATCCCGGACCCAACCCGCCATCGAGTAGCGGCTTTCCGGGGTCCGTGATCACCTTCGCCGGATCGAAACTCCACTTGTTCCCTAAACCATGGCATGCCTCGCACGCCCCATACGGACTATTGAACGAAAACAACCGCGGCTCCAGTTGCGGCACACTCGCCCCGCATTCCGGGCACGCGTACTTCTGCGAATACAACTGCTCCGGGCCGTTCACCACCGCAATCGTCACCAGCCCCGCCGCCAGCTTCGTCGCCGTCTCGATCGACGCTTCCAACCGGTCCGCCAGCCCCGGCTTCACCACCAAACGGTCCACCACCACCTCAATGGTGTGGTTCCGCCGCTTGTCCAGCACAATCTCTTCATCGAGCGACCGCAGCACGCCATCCACCCGCGCCCGAACGAATCCTTGCCGCCCCAGCTTCTCCAATTCTTTCTTGTATTCGCCCTTGCGCCCCCGTACAATCGGCGCCAGAATCATGATCCGTTCATCCTGCCGCAGTGCCGCAATTTGCTCCACAATCTGCTGTGTCGACTGTGGCGTGATCTGCAACCCGCAACTCGGGCAATGCGGCACCCCGATCGACGCGTAGAGCACGCGCAGGTAGTCGTAAATTTCCGTGATCGTCCCCACCGTCGACCGTGGCGACCGCGAAGTCGTCTTCTGCTCAATGGAGATGGCCGGCGACAACCCGTCGATCGAATCGACCTCCGGCCGCTCCATCTGGTCCAGAAACTGCCGCGCATAGGGCGACAGCGTTTCGACATACCGCCGCTGGCCTTCCGCGTAGATTGTGTCAAAGGCGAGCGACGACTTGCCGGACCCGCTCAACCCCGTCACCACCGTGAGCGTGTTGCGCGGAATCTCAACGTCGATATTTTTCAGGTTGTGCTGCCGCGCGCCATGCACGGTAATACGGTCGAGCATGCTTCCGTTTGGGAAACCCCTATTGTCCCGTGAAACCATGCACAGGGGCAAATCCCGGCCCTGGTATCGATCTCGGCCTCCCGTGAACAATCGGGATACCCACGGGCCGGTTCGAACCTCTACTCTATAGATGAGCGCAACGGCTCATCGGAGGAGAGATATCTTGCACACGCGGGAATTAGGCAAAAGCTCCCTGGAAGTGTCGGCCATTGGCCTAGGCTGCATGGGAATGAGTTTCGGGTACGGTCCGCCGAAGGACAAACAGGAGATGATCGGCGTGATCCGGGCCGCGGTTGACCGTGGCGTCACCTTCTTCGACACAGCGGAAGTGTACGGACCTTTCATCAATGAAGAACTTGTGGGTGAAGCGCTAGCCCCCTTCCGCAGGCAAGTAGTCATCGCAACCAAGTTTGGATTTGATATCGATCCGCAGACGCGCAGGCAGATTGGACTGAATAGCCGTCCGGATCACATTAGGCAGGTGGCGGAAGCGTCGCTGAGACGGCTGAACACCGATGTGATCGATTTGTTCTACCAGCATCGTGTCGATCCGGCGGTCCCGATCGAAGATGTGGCCGGAGCCGTCAAGGACCTGATCGTGCAAGGTAAGGTGAAGCACTTTGGGTTGTCGGAAGCGGGCGTCAACGTGATCCGGCGGGCGCACGCCGTACAACCGGTCACCGCTCTACAGAGCGAGTACTCCATTTGGTGGCGCGAACCGGAGGGCGAAATATTGCCTGTTCTCGGCGAACTCGGAATTGGGTTCGTTCCGTTCAGCCCGCTCGGCAAGGGCTATCTCACAGGGAAGATCGACGAAAGCACGAGTTTTGACGCGACTGATTTTCGAAACACGGTTCCACGTTTCGCGCCGGACGCTCGCAAAGCGAATCGGGCGGTCGTTGTTTTACTCGAATCGATGGCTCAGCGGAAGAAAGCCACGCCGGCCCAGATTGCATTGGCTTGGGTGCTGGCGCAAAAGCCCTGGATGGTGCCGATTCCCGGGACGACGAAGTTGCACCGGCTTGACGAGAATCTACAGGCGGCTGACCTCGAACTGAGTTCGGCGGATCTGCAGGAAATCGACGCCGCGGCATCGCACATCCATGTCACCGGAGCGCGTTATTCCGAAGGCGCCCAACGCTGGATAAACCGGTGATGCGGCTAGCGCAAGCCGGCAGCGCGTAAGTGGAGGGTGTACTCCTTATCGGTATGCATGATGTGGTCGAGAATCCACTGCCGCAGAAAATTGACCATGTCGTTTGGATCGCGGCTCCTGCCCGCCCGGTAATCATCTCTCATCGCCAACACCTGGACTTTCAGGCGGTTGTGCTCGGCGCAGTGAGCGGCGACGTCCGGATACCTGTGAAACCGCATTAGCGTTTCTTCGGAACTGAAGTGACAAACCGTGTAGTCGACGAGGGCATCGATGGTGGCGGCCAGTTGTTGAGGACCCCTACCGTCCATCATCTCGGCCCAGAGCTGGTTCAAGAGGTCGACCAGTTTCTTATGTTGTTGGTCGATTGCGGTGATGCCGACGCTATACATATCGGACCATCGTACGAGTGGAGATGCTACCGTTCCGGCCATGTGTTTTTTATCGGCTGGGTTGCGATGATCCTGTAGTGTCTTTTTTTGTACGACCAACCGGCAGATAGGGATATGTTGAATTGTTCTATCCGAGACGGTCCGGGGCTACCAGTACAGGCTGCTTGCGATTTGGCGGAGCACTGTATCGCGCGCCGTGACTTTGTCCCGTAACCCTTGGGCGATCAAGATAAGCTGCCGGCCTCGCGTGGTCATCGCGAATGCACGCAGCCGGTACGGCGCCTTTCGCTCCGGATGGATGAAGTCGAAAGTGTAGACGACGCCCGAGATTCCGTCCTTCTTACGGGGCTGGGCGAAGCGCTCGATGTCGCCTTCGCGTTCAACCGGAACCTTGCCGCCGCGAAAGCGGGCGCGGATGCCTTGGATGTAGTCCTGTTCGGAGGACTGATCGTCTTGCGGAGACCAGACGGTGTAGACTTCCGGGTTATCCTCACGGTCCGGACTGATGGTGACCCCGGGCGGCATCAAGGTTACGCCGACCTCGGCGTCTTCGGCGGTCCAACCATCCGGGAGTTCGAGCGTGAAGCCCAGCTTGGGATGTTTGTACTTTTTCTTCGCGAGCAGGGCGGATGCGAAGACGGTCGAGAGTATCAGGCTGCGGCGAGTCATTTCGGGCATCCTCGACTGGCTAACTATGGCGGATTACCAGCACATCGCCATCTTTCACGATATACTCCTTGCCTTCGAGCCGAAGCAGCGCAGTGCCCCTGAGGCCGGCGTAGCCGTTGTGGTCGACCAGGTCTTTCCAGTTCACCACTTCCGCCCGAATGAACTTCTTCTCGAAGTCGGAATGGATGGCGCCGGCGGCGTGGACGGCTTTCGAATGCTGCGGAATGGTCCAGGCGCGCACCTCGGTTTCTCCGGCCGTCAGGAACGACATGAGTCCGAGTAAGTGATAAGTCGATTGGATCAGGCGCTCCAGCCCCGATTCCAACAACCCGTAACTGGACATTACTTCCCGTTGATCTTCCGGAGATAGTTCGGCCAGTTCGGCCTCAATCTTTCCACAAATGGCGGTGGCGCCGGTATGCGGGCGATTGGCCAGCGCCCCTTCGCGCCACTTCTTTTCGATTGCATGCAGGTCGGGCGCTTCGTTTTCGCCCAGATTCAAAACGTACAGCATCGGCTTCTGGGACAGGAACTGGAATCCACGGATGCGCTTTTCGTCGTCAGCGGAAAGCTCCATCGTGCGGAGCGGGCGGTTGTCTTCGAGAACCGCCTTGCACTCCATTAATTGCTCGTACTCCTTGTCCAACTCGGGGCTTTTGATCTTCTTGCGGTCTTTTTCCAAACGCTCGATGCGTTTTTCTACGACGACCAGGTCCGACAGGATCAACTCGATGTCGACGTCTTCGAGGTCGCGAATCGGGTCGACAGAGCCCTTTTCGTGGGGAACGGTCGGGTCGTCAAAAACACGGAGGACATGGGCCAGTGCATCGACAACGCGCAGACTGGCGAGGTAGGAGGGGTTTTGCAGGGCTTCCTTCGAAATGGCGGGGAAGTCGAGGTATTCAACAGTGGCGTGGGTGATCTTGGGAGGCTGGAAAACGCGGGCCAGTGCGTCCAAGCGCGGGTCGGGCACTTTGGTGACACCGACACGCGCTTCCATCACGCCCACGCGGGCCGATTCGTGAACGCCCGTCAGAATGGTGAACAGGGAAGACTTGCCGGTCATGGGCAAGCCGATAATGGCAGTTTTCATGATTGAGAGATCTCTTGTTATTGTACGGGGCGTATGGCGCTGGAGATCGAAAAATCGGCAGAAAGACAACATGGCAACCGAGTTGCTAAGCCACTCGGTTAATGACTTCTCGCGAACGTGTGCTGACGGCCCTCAACCATCGCGTGCCCGACCAGGTTCCGATCGATTTTGGAGCCACCACCGTTACCGGCATGCACGCCACCTGTGTCGCCGCCCTGCGCGACCATCTCGGCCTCGAACGCCGCCTCGTCAAAGTCTATGAACCCAGCCAGTTTCTCGGCTGGATTGACGACGATCTGAAACAGGTGCTTGGCATCGATACGGAAGCGGTGGCGCCGCACAAGGCGAACTACGGCATGATGCTCGATAGCTGGAAGCCGTACCGCACCTATCAAGGCCTTGAAGTGCTGGTCCCCGGCAACTTCAACGTGACTGTCGACCAGAACGGGGACACGTTACTGCACCCCGGCGGCGATACATCCATTCCCCCGAGCGGCCGTATGCCGGCGGGCGGCTATTTCTTCGATGCGATCATTCGTCAGAAGGAATTCAGGGAGGAAGAACTCGATCCCGCGGACAATGTCGAAGAGTACGGCTTGTATTCGGATGACGATCTCGATTATCTGGAAAACTCAGTCAGGCAAGCCGCGGCCACGGGACGCGCCGTTGTCGGTAAGTTCGGTTCCGGCTTCGGCGATATCGCGACCATTCCCGGCGTCAGCCTGCCGAATCCCAGAGGCATCCGCGACGTTGCCGAATGGTACATGTCGATCAGCAGCCGGCGCGATTACGTGGACGCTGTTTTCTCGCGCCAATGCGACATCATGCTCGAAAACCTGCGCCGCTTGCATGAACGCGTTGGCAGTCTGATCGACGTCGCTTATCTGTGCGGGACGGACTTCGGCACTCAAACTTCCACTTTCTGCTCGCTCCGGACCTTCCGCGAGCTTTGGCTGCCTTATTACAGACGCGTCAACAATTGGGTCCACACGAACACCGGGTGGAAGACCTTTAAGCATTCGTGCGGTTCCGTCGTGCGGTTCATCGATTCATTCATTGAAAGCGGATTCGACATTCTGAATCCGGTCCAGATCTCGGCCGCCGGTATGCAGCCGGAAACATTGAAATCCACCTACGGCGACCGGTTGGTGTTCTGGGGCGGCGGCGTCGATACCCAGCAGACGCTCTCGTTTGGCGGCCCCACAGAGGTTCGCGACCAGGTGCGCCGGCATTGCGAGATCTTTGCGCGCAAGGGCGGGTACGTATTTAACACGGTCCACAACGTTCAGGCGCAAACGCCGGTGGAGAACATTGTTGCGATGATCGGCGCGGTTCACGAATTTCAAGGCAAACCGGGACCACTGGCAGCGGCACTCCGATGATGAAGACGTCCCGCTGGGGTGTCTGTGCGCTGCTGTTTTTCGCTACCACCGTCAATTACATGGATCGTCAGGTGCTGGCGATCCTCGCGCCTGGACTGGGCAACGAGATCGGCTGGTCGGAATCCGAATATGGCCTGATCGTCACAGCATTCCAGGCTGCTTATGCGTTTGGGCTGCTCGGGGCGGGACGGCTGTTGGACGGTATCGGAGTTCGCGTGGGCTACCCCCTTGCGGTCACACTCTGGAGCATCGCCGCCATGGCCCATGCCGCAGCGCGCTCCGCCTTTGGCTTCGGCGCCGCCCGGTTCGCGCTGGGGATCGGCGAAGGCGGCAATTTCCCGGCCGCTGTTAAAACGGTGACCGAATGGTTCCCCAAACAGGAACGCGCCTTCGCCACCGGCATTTTCAACGCCGGCTCCAACGTCGGCGCCATCGTCGCGCCCCTTCTCGTCCCGTGGATCGCCCTGAAGTGGGGGTGGCGCGCCGCCTTCCTCGTCACCGGAGCCAGCGGCTTCCTCTGGGTCGCCGCCTGGTTTGCTACTTACCGTCCACCCGGACTTGCCGCCGCATCCCACGAAACCTCCGTCAGCGTTCCTTGGCTCAAACTCCTCGCCTTCCGCCAAACCTGGGGACTCGTCCTCGCCCGCTTCATTACCGACCCTGTCTGGTGGTTCTATCTCTATTGGGTCCCCAAGTTCCTCCACTCCAGGCACGGTATTTCTCTCGATAAAATCGGCCCGCCGCTGGTGGCCGTCTATCTCTCGGCTGACGTAGGCAGCATTTTTGGCGGCTGGCTTTCGAGCTTTCTTATCCAGCGCGGTTGGACGGTCAACGCCGCGCGGAAAACCGCCATGCTCTTCTGCGCCGCCCTGGTCGCGCCCATAGTCTTTGCTTCCCAAACCGATAGTCTCTGGACCGCCGTGATTCTCCTCAGTCTCGCCACTGCGGGCCACCAAGGCTGGGCCGCCAATATCTTCACTCTCGTATCGGACCTCTATCCGCAGCGCGCCGTCAGTTCCGTTGTCGGCATCTGCGGCTTCGGCGCCGGCATCGGCGGCATGCTCATCTCCACCGCCACGGGTTTCCTGCTCGACCGCACCGGCAGCTACCTCCCCGTCTTCCTCTGGGCCGGTTCCGCCTACTTCATTGCACTAGGCCTCATCCACTTGACCGCACCCAAATTGAAGCCAATTGCGTGATTTCCCTCGGGGCCTTTCACCCACCGGCATCCTCTACACCCGCGCGTTAGCCCTCAAGGTTAAGAAATAGTTTCAGGTCAGGACATCTGTTGACACCCTGATCCGACTCCACTAGATTTGAGTTAGCCGGCGTTTTGGTGGTTTTGTGTCTATAAAGATTGGTTTTCATACGGATGCGTTTAACAGCTCCTATTGGAGCTTTGGGCAGTGCCTCGACTGGGCGCATGCCCACAATATCGAGTACATCGAATGCGGCACTATCGACGGCGTTAGTTGGATCCATGGCCTCGGCTATCAGCCCCACGTCGCCCTCTGGGAGGACCCTCTAGCGCTCCGCCGGAAGATGGATGCGCTCGGAGTCCGCTTCTCCCAGATCGACGCTGCCTTCCCCTTATCCCGTCCCGAAGGCGCGACCCTCGGCGTCGAGTACGTCCTGAACACCGTCCGTTGGGCGCACATCGCCGGATGCCCGTCAGTCGACACCACCGACGACCGCTATCGGCCCGAAGGCCTTACGGACCGCGAAGCACTCGACCACATGCGCCGCATCTACCGCATTATCGTGCCTGTGGCTGAGCGGTACGGTATCACCATCAACATCGAGCCCCACGGCTACTACACCACCAAGCCCGACATGATGGCCGAAATGCTCGGCTTCGTGGATTCGCCCTACCTGCGCATGAATATGGACACCGGCAACACCTTCATCGCGGGCGAGGACCCAATCGCCTTCCTCCACCGCTTCCGCCACCGCGTCAGCCATGTCCATATCAAGGATGTAAGCGCCAGTCTCGCCGCCTCCGCGCGTGGCGACCTCACCGGCATCGCCGTCAGCCACTGCGCCATCGGCGAAGGCGTCAACGCGGAAAACATCAAGCGCTGCCTGGACATCCTGAAAGCCGAGGGTTACGACGGCGTTTTCAGCCTGGAATGCGAAGGCCAGGGTGGTCCGATGCTCGAACAAAGTCTGGCCTGGACCAAGGCGGCCCTGGAGGCAAGTTATGCGGCGAGTTAGCCTGCTAAGCGCACTGATCGTACTTACTTTTACACGCGCGCTCGCCGCCGATTTCTGCGACCGGCGGGTGTTGATCGTCACCGGCCAGTCCGACGAGCCCCACCATCACTGGCGCGAAACCACCGCCGCCATCCGCGACATCCTCTCCAAGGTCCATATCGCCGGGATTGTCACAACTGAGGAGCCGCGCGGCCTCACAGCAGAGGCGCTAAAGGGCTATCAAGCCGTCGTCCTGAATTACAACGGCCCACGTCTGCCCCGCGCCGCGGAGCAGGCCCTCGAATCGTTCGTCGAAGGTGGTGGTGGACTCTTTGCCTTCCACCTCTCCGCCTATGGCCCCTTCTTCGGGCAAACCGTCGAGAACGGCAAGTTCCGCGCTGTGGATAACGGTTGGGCCGCCTGGCCCGCAATGATCGGGGCAACTTGGGAGGCCTCCAAGATCGGCCATGCCCCCCGCGGCCCATTTGAAGTCCGCTGGAACGCGAACTCCAATGTCGGCAAGTATCCACCCTTTCTCGCGAATGACGAGTTATATCACCGCCTTACAATAAGCACCGGCACAACTGTCGAAGCCACCGCTCTAAGTCCGGCGCAAGGCGGCAGCGGTCAACAGGAACCCATCATCTGGACCAACCGCTACGGCAAAGGCCGTGTCTTTTTCACCACCCTCGGGCACGACGCCATGGCCTTCCACCAGCCGGGCTTGCGCAGTGCCGTCGTTGCCGGTGTGCAATGGGCCATGGGCAGCAACTGCGTCGCTGACGTAAACCCTCCGCTAAGAATGCTGGCCGTAACGCAAGGTCACTCCTATCCCACCGAGTTCTACGCCATGCTCAACTCGCTCGGAGGCGTCAAGTGGACCCATGCCACCTCGCACGCTGAGGCCTTCCGCAAGCCGATTGAAGACCGCTTTGACGTCGTTCTCCTGCACGACATGCTCAACGAAACCCCGCCCGAAACCAAGCAAAATCTGCGGGCGTTCGTCGAGGCCGGCAAAGGCGTCGTCTCCATCCACCACGCCATTGTCAACTACACCGATTGGCCGTGGTGGTACGAAGAGGTGATCGGCGGTAAGTACTTCATCAAACCCGTTCCCGGCCATGAAGCGAGCCATTACCGCGAAGGCGTCGACTATGTCGCCATGCCGGTAGCCGCAAAACGCGGGCACCCTGTACTGAAGGGCGTTGGCCCCTTGACCGTGCACGACGAGGTCTACCGCGGCATGTGGCTGTCTCCCCGCATCGATGTGCTGATGGAAACCAACCACCCCGAGAACGACCGCCCGCTTGTCTATATCGGACCCCACCCCAAAACCCGCTCCGTCTTCATTCAGTTAGGACATTCGGGAAGCACCATGGATAACCCCGGCTTCCGGCAGTTAGTAAGAAACGCCGTTCAGTGGGCAGCCAGACGAACCAATTAGAGGAGACTTGCTATGTCCAATACTCGCCGTGATTTCCTCCGTGCCTCGATGGCCGCGCCGTTCATTCCGGGCGCTTATGCCAACGAGTCGGGCACGATCAAAGTGGGTGTCATCGGCTGCGGCGGCCGCGGCGAAGCGGCTGCCCAGAACGCCATGCGAGCCGATTCCGGTGTTCGCATCGTCGCCATGGCCGATATTCGCCTCGACCGTATGCAGGAAGTCCGCACCCTCTGGCGCACCAAGTTCCCTAACCAGATTGAAGTCAAAGACGACCTGATGTTCACCGGTTTCGACGCCTACAAGCGCGTCATCGAAGCCTCCGACGTGGTCATCATCGCCAACGCCGCCAAGTTTCACCCCATGCACGCCATGGCTGCCGTCGAGGCCGGCCGGCACGTTTTCGTCGAAAAGCCGCATGCCATCGACCCCTACGGCCTAAAGCTGTTGCGCGCCGCCTGCGCCAAGGCCCGCGACAAGCGCCTCTCGCTGGTCTCCGGCCTCCAAAGCCGCTATCATCCCGGCTATCGCGAGACCGTCCAACGAGTCATGGACGGCGCCATCGGCAGAATCGTCTCGATCCAGGAAACCTGGCTGCGCCCGCCCTATGTGGTCCGCGAACGCCTCAAAGGGCAACCCGAGTTAGACCATCAGGCGAGCAACCAGTATCATTTTCACTGGCTGAGCGGCGACGACGTCCCGCAAACGTTGATTCATAACCTCGACCGTTCCCGCTGGGTGCTCGGCGACCAGTGCCCAATCCAATGCCAGGGCATGGGCGGCCGCTCCACTCTCCGTGCCGAACGCTACGGCAATGTCTTCGACCACAACGCCGTCGTATACGACTTCCCCCAGGGTGTCCGCGTCTACGCCTACTGCCGGACTATCGATAACTGTTATAACGAAAACTCGAGCGTGATCACCGGCACCAAAGGTAAGTGCGACTTACTTAAGCTAAAGATCGAAGGCGAGGTGAACTGGACCGCCGCCGGTCCCACTTCGAAGAACAACGCTTACGACCTTGAACACGTCGCCCTGTTCGAGTCCATCCGCCACAGCAAGCCGGTCAACAATATGAGTTACATGGCCGACAGCACCCAAACCGGTGTTATGGGCCAGATCGCCTGTTACACGGGCAAGATGGTCACCTGGGATCAAGTCCTGAACTCGGATTACTCGTACGGCCCCGTCCCGGAGGAAGTCAAACCCGGCATGGAGCCACCCGTCAAACCAGGACCCGGCGGCGTCTACCCCGCCGCTTTCATCCCCGGCGAATCCGTCATCTTATAGGCGGCTTATTGAATCGTCATCGGCCGCGTAAACGTCAAATCCAGTTCCGTGTACTGCGGCAGCCGGACGTCGTTCCCGTGTTGCAAGGCTAAGAAGACTAGCCCCGTGCCGAGGCCCACATAGCGGGCCACCGTTGCGCCCGTGCCCGAAGCCGCGGCGCCCCAACCCCACTTGATGCCCTCTTCCAACAGGTCGTCAATGATCTTGCCGCTTGCATAGGCGACCCCGATGTTGATAGCCAGCCGGGCCTTGCTAGCCGGCCCGCCCGACACCGCGCCTTCCTGGTCGATGCTCGCGCCCGCTCCCTTCTCGACCTCCGCCCCAGCCAGCACCGTTGATACCGGAGTAGCCGCCCCGCCCGGCATAATCAGCCGGTTGAAGCTAAGCTGCAGCTTACCTGCCCGGTACAATCGCCGGGGACCCTGCCGCGCGGACACAATGCCTTCAAACCGGCTGCCGGCAGGGATCACCACGCCCTCGCGAATCGTAATCGGTTCCAACAGCCGCGCTTCCACCGGCTGCCGCTGTGTGCTGCCCGATGCGCTCAGTCCCGTCAGCAGCATCACCCGGGCACGCGTCCCCGCCGCCAGTTCCGTACCCGCCGGCAGCGGTGCGGCCATTGGTGCTTGCATATCGATCCCCCGCGAAATCCGAACCACTACCGTCGATCTGGCCGCCGTCAGTGCGCTCGGCGCCACCTCGCCCCGCGCCACCTCGCCCCGCGCCGTGGACAGTCGCCGCTGCCCCACCATACTCAGCACTTCCGCCTCAGTTGCGATCGCCTTCCCGTCCGGCAATGTGACCGTGGCCGACTCGACGGCAACATGATAAGTGGGCTTCGGACGCGGCTCGCCCGTCGCAATCGCGACGCCACGCCGCAGCAACCCTCTCGACTCTGTCCGCACCTTTTTGGTCCCGCGAACAGTCAGTTGCACACGCGTCCCGGCCGGCAGCACCTCGCGCGCCCCCGAGAATACCGGACGGTCCAGCCGCCCTTCCACCATGCTGCCCGGCTTCAGTTTTCGCGCCTCTTGCGCAGAAGCAATCCGCAGGATCACCGGCCCGTCCGGTTCGGCCGCGCACAACGCCGTAGCTAAACTGCAAGTTAATAAGAGAATTAGGAGTTTCAAGGACTAGACTAGAATACCCCAGCAAAGCGGGCCATGCTGAGGTTTTGTTAAGATAGCGGTCGCACCCCCCATGATCCTTCGGAACCGGCTACGCCACCTCTGTCGGGTGAGCGCCATCGCTCTCGCTTTCGCCATCGCTTTCGCCTGGATTGCCTCGACGCGCCGGATCGAGGCAGCCGATTCTGTCCCTCCGTCCCAGGCCGCATCCTTCAATCAAGTCGCCAAACCGTTTTTGACGAAGAACTGTGTCCGTTGCCACAACGTCGACACGCCCATCTCGGGTGTCCGTGTCGACCACTTGGACGCCTCGCTTGAAGACCGCCACCTCAAGATGTGGGAATCCGTCCGCCACAAGGTCCGCACCGGTACGATGCCGCCCAAAGGCCAGCCCCAGCCGAGCGACGAAGAACGTCGGCAGATGGACCAGTGGATCACCAAGGCGCTCGATATCGCCCGCTCCCGGCCCACTCCCAAGAATGGACAAGTGCGGCGCCTGACGGTCGCACAATACCGCAATACGCTCCGCGATTTACTGCTGCTTGAGGACGACTTTACTGAGATTCTTCCGCCCGACGCTATCTCCAAAGACGGCTTCGTCAATAACAAAGAGACCCTGCAGTTGTCTCCGCTCCTGATGGAAGCCTATATGGAGATCGCCGAAGAGGCGCTCAGCCGCTCCATCGTTGAGACCAAAGCCAAGCCCTGGATCCAGAACTTCCGCATGGATCTCGGCGCCGGCATCAACAAGAACCCGTTGCCCGAGCAGTTGATCCTTGGCGCCAACAGCCTCCTGCTCGAAAATAAAGACTTCACCGTCACCCAGCTAACCCCCCGGAAGCCCTTCGCGTTTGAGCCCTTCTTCATGCGGACCAAGTACCGCTTCATCGAAGGCTACCAGGGCAACGACACCGTTCGCGGCTGGCGCGAGTACGACAGCATCTATCACTCCGTTTTCGCCTGCATGCGCGGCAGCGGCGGTTATCCCAAAGGCAAACCCTACAGCACCGTCCCGGAGGGCTTGCTGCTCCGCCCCGCCATCCCCAACGACGAGATCTTCGATGACGACGGCACCTACGGCCCCAAGGCCAACTTTAAGATCTCCCTCCGTGAGTTACCCGACAATGGACGCTTCCGGGTAACAGTTACAGCCGCTAAGTACAACGACGGCCTCCTGCTCGATCCCGGCGCCGAAACGGCTGAGGCCGAAGCCGCCATCGTCGCGCGCGACCTCAAATCCAAACCCACCGTCACCATCGCCAAACCGGGCGTCTATCAGGTCGACGTGCACGAGGCGCCTCGCGACGAAGCCCGCGCAAAGCCGGATGTCTCCCGCCTCAACGAAGGCTTGGGCGGCTCGTGGACCATGGATGATCAGGCTCCCGACCGTCTGGTCGACTCCCCCTTCGGCAAAGCTCTCTCACTAACAAAAGACACCGACTCAGTAGTTATCCCCCGCGAATCGGCCATCAACGTCGGCACGGGCGATTTCACGCTCGCCGCCTGGATTCATCCCACCGAACTGCGCCGCGCCGGCATCGTCAGTGCGGGCGGCCATAGCTGGACACACGGCTGGATCTTCGAGATGCCCAGCGACAAAGGCGCGCTGCGGCTTGAAACCAGCGGACCCGACACCCAGCCCAACGGCAGCATCTCCGCCCCCGCTGGTGTCATCCGCAAAGGCGAATGGCAGCACGTCGCCGCCGTCGTCCGCCGCGGCAAAGAGTCTTTCTTATATGTCAACGGTTTCCCGGTCGCTAAAGGTAAGATCGGCGCGGCCGACCTCGACAATCCCAAGCTCAAACTCCAAATCGGCCGTGTCGGTACCGCTCAGGCATTCAAGGGACAGTTAGACGAGGTTCACCTCTACCGCCGCGCTCTCGACGAAGCCGAGTTACAAGCCCTCATCGAGCCTGGCCGTGAGTTCGCCGTTCCCCCGCCTGAGAAACCGCAGGAGATCACCCTCAAGTTAGGTGGCCGCGATCTGCAAGGCGCCCTCCAGCAGCCGGCTTTCGCCGTGGTACGCCTCGAAGCCGGCCCGCTCGCCATCGAAGCCGAAAACGCGGGTGTTCGCCGCCTCGACCGCATCGTGTTCACCTCTGTCTCCGCCACTGCCGACGTCGGGCAGCGCTTCGCCAAATTCGAAAAACGCTCCCCGCGCTTGGGCGTCCACTTAGGCCTGCGGCGCGATTGCGGCAGCACCTTCGCCCGCGTCGGCACGGTAAGGGATGTTAGTACCACGGCCTTCCAGAAGTACATCTTCGAAGGAGCCATCCGGAACTATCCCAGCCCCGACGTCGAAAAGGATAACGTCAACTATCTCGCCGGCGTCCGCGAAATCGCGGTCCGTAGCGAGTACACCGACGGCCGCGACATGCCGCGCCTGGTGATCAAGTCCGTCGAGTTCGAAGGCCCTTACTACGACGAATGGCCCCCCGCCACCCACAAGAACATCTTCATCGACTCTCCCCAAAAGAACGATCCGCCCGCTTACGCCCGCCAGATCATCCGCCGCTTCGCCACGCGCGCCTATCGCCGCCCGGTCACACCAACCGAAGAGTCCACCTTGATAGCGGTGTTTCAGAAGACCCACACTGCCACCGGCGACTTCCAGGCCGCCGTCAAAGACGCCCTGCAGGTGGTGCTCACTTCGCCGCAGTTCCTCTTCCTGGTCGAAAAGAGCCAGACCCCCCAACCGGAACCGCTCGATAACTACGAACTCAGTTCCAAGCTGTCGTACTTCCTCTGGAACGGTCCGCCTGATGCGCGGACCCTGCAGTTAGCCGCCGCCGGCGCCCTCCGCACCCAGTTAGACGCCGAAGTCGACCGCATGGTCGCCGACCCCAAATTCGCCCGCTTCGCCCGCGAGTTCGGCGCTCAGTGGCTCAGCCTCGACAAGTTCAGCGTGCTTGAGGCCGATCGCAAGCGTTTCCCCAAACTCACCCGCGACGTCCGCACCCACCTCTGGGAAGAACCCATCCGGTTCTTCGAATACCTCGTTCGCAATAACCTGCCGGTGAAGAACCTCATCACCTCCGACGTAGTCGTCGCTAACGAGGCGGTGGCCAGTTACTACGGCCTCGGCGACAAAACGGAGAAGGGCTTCCAGTTCATACCCATCGCCCACGGCCGCCGCGAGTTAGGTGGCGTACTCACACAAGCCGCCATGATGGCCGGACTGTCCGACGGCCGTGAATCCAACCCCGTCAAGCGCGGCGCGTGGTTGGCACGGAAGATCGTCGCTGAACCGCCCGACGATCCGCCGCCAAACGTCCCCGCGCTCAAAGAGTCTAGTGAAGGACTTACCTTGCGCCGGCGCATCGAGCAGCACCGCAGCCAGCACGGCTGTGTCCAATGCCATACCAAGATCGATCCCTGGGGCATTGCGCTCGAAGAGTTCGATGCCGATGGACGCATCAAAACCAAACCCGCCGATGCCCGATCCGTCCTCCCCGATAACGTGGAAGTCAACGGAATCGGCGATCTCAAGCGGCACTTAAGCGAAGACCGCATCGACCAGGTCGCGTTCAGTGTCCTGAAACACCTCGCCACCTATGCGACTGGCCGGACCTTGACGTACAATGAGGTCAACTTTCTCAAAAAAGACGGCTTGCGGTTGAAAGCCGGCGGCTATCGGATGCGCGACATGATCCGATATGTCGTCACCAGTAAACTGTTTCTGGAAAAATAGTAGAATCCTCAAGCAAGCATCACCTTCTGGGAGATAAGAGATTGATGACTACTCGTCGAATGGACCGCCGGGCATTTTTGAAGGGCGCCGGCGGTGTAGCGCTGGCTTTACCCGTTCTGGACGCAATGGGCGCGGAAGTTACATCGCAGATTCCTAAGCGCTTCTGCGCGATGTACACGGCGAATGGAATGTCGCTGCCCAAGCCCGAGCACGCGATCGATGAGTGGAGCTGGTTCCCACGCGCTGAAAAGGACAGCGAGTTCATCTTCGGCAAGTCCACGGAACCGCTCAGCCCGTTCCGCAAATACCTCAGCTTCATGGGCGGCTTGCACCACCCCAGCGGTCCCAAGGCCGATCCGCACACCTGTTCGGACATGTGGCTGACGGGTGCCCCGCTGCATAACCCGAAGCCGGGCACTTACAACACAGTCGGGCTAGACCAGGTGATCGCGCTGCACACGAAGCAGTACTGCCGCCAGCCATCGCTCGTCCTCTCCATCGACGCCGGCACCGGCTTCCTCTCGCGCACGGGCACCATCTCCTACAACCTCGAAGGCCGGCCGATCCCCGCCGAAAACAACCCGCGCCGGATCTTCAACCGCCTGTTCCGCGGCGACCGTGAGTCCGCCCAAACCGAGCGCGCCAAACTCCAGCACCGCATCAAACTTGTCGACGCCGTGGCCCAGAGCGCCAAGTCGCTCGACAAGGAACTCAGCAAGTCCGACCGCGAGCGCATGGAGCAGTACCTTACCTCGCTCAACGAAGTCGAGTCCCGCCTGGTCGCTTCCGAAAAGTGGATCGACATCCCGCTCAAGAAGCAGGACTACTCTCACCTCAACCTCGACGCAACGTCCGAAGGCGAACCCCACGAGTATTACCGCACGATGTTCGACCTCATCGCCCTCGCGTTCGACGCCGACATCACCCGCTCCGTCACCTTCATGCTCAACCGCGAAGACGGCATGGGCATCAGCGACACATTCCCGCTCAAGCTTGGCCTCTCGAAGACCCACCACAACCTGTCCCACGCCACCGACAAAGAGGGGCAGATGCAGTTCGGTAAGTACGACAGGTTCCTAAGTGAGCAGGTCGCTCATTTCCTGGGCCGTCTCACCGAGTATAAGGACCGCGAAGGCAGCGTCCTCGACAACACCATCGTCCTGTTCGGCAGCGGCGCCAGCACCACCCATAATCCGCGCAACATCCCAACGCTGGTCGCCGGCGGCGCCAATATGGGCCTCAAACACGGCCGCTACTGGCGCAAAGACGACTCCCGCATGTCCAACATGTATCTGAGCATCTTGCGGTCGATGGGTATCGAAACCGAATCTTTCGCCGATAGCACCGGAACCCTCACCGGTTCCATCTTCAGCAAGGCTTAACCTACTTTTCCCGCCTCTTGATACTCGAACAGATATGTTCGATACTGTCGTTTGAAGGGCAGCGAATTTCTCCGGAAAGTTAAACGGTACGCAAACAAGAACGGCCTCAGCTTTCAATGGGTTGCCGCTCGCGGTGTCGGCAGTCACGGAACCGTCTATTTGGCTGGCCGGATGACCGTCGTGAAAGACCGGAAGAAGGAGATAGGTCCTGGACTATTTCGTGCAATGTGCAGCGATCTCGGTATTGCGCCCGGCGACCTCTAAGGAGCACTGATGTTCTCGTTTTCCTATCCAGCAACATTCCGACCGGATGAAGACGGCCGCGTCGTGGTGGACTTCACTGACTTCCCGCACGCCCACACCGATGGCCGCGACTCACAAGATGCGATGGAAGAAGCGATCGACTGTCTGGGGAGCGTGCTTGCCGAACAAATTGCAACCCGGCGTGAAATCCCCGCTCCCTCAAAGCCGGGTCGCGGTCAGTACATGGTCTCCGTGCCGTTCTGGATTGCCGGTAAGTTGGCGCTTTATCTCGCCATGCGCGAGAAAGGGACGACAAATAGCGAACTGGCGCGGCGCATTGGTGTCAGCGAAACAGTCGTGCGCCGCATGCTTGATCCCGACCATGACACCAAGCCGGAAAAGCTGCAGGCCGCGCTCGAAGCACTCGGTAAGCGCATCGTCGTAACCGTTCAGGACGCTGCATAGGTCCCGATCGCTCAACGGCGGCGAGCCTTCATAACCTGCAGAAGGATCTCCCCCAGATACCTCGCTTGGCGTTCCCCATCAAACGTATCGAGAAACCATTGGCTCGGCTGCCGCGGTCCGGCCGGAGTATTCAGGAAAGTCTCCAGGCGCGCATCCATCTCCGCTGGTGGCATCTGCGGATCGAGCAGGCAGTGGTCCAACCCCGACCTTTCTAAGATCCCCGAAGTCGGCGACCCCGGCGGTGTCAGCGCGATAATCGGCACGCCCGACCGTATCGACGTGAAGATCTTCGCCGGCACCTGCACCGCATCCTTGCCCCCATGCGTATCCACGATCAAGTGCGCATCGGCCCGGTCGTTGTAAGCGTCCGCTTCCTTCCGCGGCAGCGGCCTATTCTCAACAACCAGCCACCCTTCCCGCTCTCCGCCCGACTGCTCAGCCGCATCGAGCGGCGCCTGCTCAATCGGACCGGCCAGCGTGATCCGCGGGTCGCCTTTCAGCTTGCCCCCCCGCCGCAGCCGCTGGAACGACGCGAGCAGCGGCGCCGGATTCCGCGGACCGTACAGCGTCCCGACATGGATGATGTCCTTCAGCAGCTGCCGCCCGCCCGTCCGTGGCGTAAATGCTTCCGCCGGATCGAACCCGTTCCAGATCACGTGGAACTTCGACGCCAGCTTCGGGTATTGCCGGTGGTGCGCATCGGCCGCCGGCTGGGTGTTATAAACGATCGCGTCGCTCAGCCGGTGAATCGCATTGTCCAGCAGCCGGTCGAACACATACTGCCGCCCGCCCGGACGGAACGGGTTCTTTAGGATCGGGTCGCGAAAATCGCACACCACCGGGATGCCGCGCAATTGGCCTAAAACGATCGCCGCCAGGTGCATGCTGTAAGCCGGCGCAGTCGCGAGGATCACATCGTAGTGCCGGTCCCGTATCGCTTCAAGCGCCTTCCCCAACACATTCGCCCCGATCGGAAGGCCGTCGTCATACGGGAACACGCGCCGCACGAACCGAGCCAGAGCATAGGTCAAGGGTACCGTTGTGTGCTGCCGATAAGGCGTAACCCGCCAAACGCCATTCGTCGCCTCACAGGGAGACTCCGCCTCGGCGATCACGTCCACCTCATGACCCAAAGCGCAAAGATACTTGTGAAACCTGCCCGAGCGCGCCGCCCCGCTCATCGGGTCGGGAGGGAAACACTGGCTCAAAAACAACACTTTGAGCCGGCGAGAGATGTTAACCGAAACCACCCACCGAAATTATGGCAGGTTTCGAGTTGGTGGCGCTCGTTTTGTGCGATCCTCGAAAGTCAGCGAGACAAGGAATCGCATATGAGGTCCAGACGCAAGTTCGTATCCGGAATGCTCGGCAGTGCGCTCGTCGGCGCCGCCTCCAAACCATCGGTCGCGCGCGCCCAATCAAAACCGCGAAACAGCGTGAACGTCACCCTCGCTCAAGCCCAGGCCGTTCACAAGCGCGCCCTCGTCATCGACTCCCACAACGACATCCCCGTCGAGCGCATCCATCGCGGCGAAAAGCCTTTCAAATGGATGACGCGCGACCCTGCCTATCACACCGACGTGCCCCGGATGAAGGAAGGCGGCTACGACGTCGGCTTCTTCATCGTCGGCGACGGACCCACCGCTAATGTCTGGGTCACCATCGAGCAGGTGCTCCAACAGATTGAAGCGCACCCGGATACGTTCCTCCTCGTGCGCACTTCCCAAGACGCCGTCCGTGCCAACCAGACCGGCAAAGTCGGCATCCTCATGGCCATCGAAGGCGCCGGCCGCTGGCTCGACGGCAAGATGGATATCCTCGGCATCCTCCACCGCCTCGGCGTCCGCTCCGTCGCGGTTACCCACGGCGAAGGCGGCACAACGCCGGGAAGTCTGCAGGGTTCAAAAAGTCCCTACGGCCCTTGCACGGCAGCCGATCGCGAAAACGAGCGCCGCACCGCCGGCGGTCTCACCCCCTTTGGCAAGGACTTCGTCAAAGCCTGTCACGACCTGCGCATCGTCCTCGACCTCGCCCACATCAACGATAAGGCCTTTTTCGACGCCCTCGAACTCACCTCGCGTCCGCCCATCGTCAGCCACACCGCCGTGTTCGCCCAGTGTCCGCACTGGCGCTGTCTCACCGACGATCAGATCAAAGCGCTGGCCCGTGCCGGCGGCGTCATGGGCATTGCCTTTGCGCCCGGCTTTATCCACCCCGACCCGGCCCAGGCCACCGTCGACCGCGTTGTCGAGCACATCCTGCACGTGGCGGATTTGGTCGGCATCGATTACGTCGGCATCGGGACCGACTTCGATGGCCTCGGCTCCCAGGTCCCCGTCATTCCCGAGGTCTCGCAACTCCCGCGCCTCACCCAGAGCATGCTTGCCCATGGGCTCTCAGAAGCCGAAGTCCGCAAAGTTTGGGGCGAAAACTTCCTGCGCGTGCTCTCCAAAAACATCGGCTGAATCGGGCATCGTCGCCCGGCCCGGCCTTCGTTAGACTGAAGGCATGCGCTTTATTCCCGCTATTGCTGCACTCTCTGTGTGTGCGCTCGCCTGGGGCGGTTCCGTCGCTGGTGTCTCCTGGACCGACCCTTCCGGCTGGAAGAACGAAGGCTCACGGCCCATGCGTGCCGCCACTTACTCCATCCCCCCCGCCGCCGGCGATAAGGACTCCGCCGAATGCGCCGTCTTCTATTTCGGCGAAGGCCAAGGCGGCGGCATCCAGGCCAACATCGACCGTTGGATCGGCCAGTTCCAGGAGAAACCCTCCACTCCGCCCAAACCTGTCACCAAGACCATGGGCGGCATGAAGGTCACCACCATCGAACACTCCGGTACTTACATGGCCGGCGCCATGATGGGACCGAAGAGTCCGAAATCCGGCTATCATCTCTATGGCGCGATCGTCGAAGCCCCCGGCGGCAACGTGTTCTTTAAGCTGACCGGGCCGGCCAAAACCGTGGCCGCCACCAAGCCCGCATTCGACAAAATGCTCGCTTCGATGAAAAAGCAATAGCGAACCCGTATGCGCACCTTACTCCTGGTTGTTACTCTCACGAGTTACGCGCATGCTGCCGACTGGCCGCAATGGCGCGGCCCCAACCGCGATGCCAAGTCCACCGAAACCGGGCTGCTCAAGAAGTGGCCCGAAGGGGGCCCAAAGCTCGTGTGGAAGGCGCAAGGGCTGGGTGCCGGCTACTCCAATGTCACCGTCGCCGCCGGACGTGTCTACACCCTCGGCCAGCGCGGCGACACGCAGTATGTGATGGCTTTCGACGAAGCCACGGGTAAGAAGCTGTGGGAGGTCGCCAACGGCAGCGCCTATCGCGAACGCCGCGGAGATGGACCACGCAGTGTCCCCACCGTCGAAGGCGACCGCCTCTGGGCCTTCTCCGCCGACGGCACGCTCAGTTGCCTCGAAGCCAAAACCGGCAAGAAGATCTGGGGCTACAACGTCACCGAAAAGTTCGGCGCCGGCGTCCCCCATTGGGGCTATAGCGAATCGCCGCTGATCGACGGCGACAACCTGATCGTGTTGCCGGGCGGTTCCGGGGCCTCCGTCGTCGCGCTCAATAAGAACACCGGCGCAGTGATCTGGAAGTCCCAAAGCGATTCCGCCGGCTATTCTTCGGCCTCGCTCGGCACGGTCGGCAAGATCAAGCAGGTGATGGTGCTCTCAAGCCAGGGCGCCATGGGCATGCGCGCCGACAATGGCGAACTGTTATGGCGATATGACAAGGTCGCCAACCGCACCGCCAACGTCGCCACTCCCATTTTTCACAACAATCACGTCTTCTATTCCACCGACTACGGCACCGGCTGCGCGCTCCTGAAGTTGCAACCGAACGGCGGGTCCGTGAAAGCTACTGAGGTCTACTTCAATCGCGACATGAAGAACCACCACGCCTCGTCGATCCTGATCGGCGACCATCTGTATGGCTTCTCCTCCGCCATCCTGACCGCCATGAACTTCATGACCGGCGAAGTCGCCTGGCGCGACCGCAGTGTCGGCAAAGGTTCGCTCGTCTATGCCGACGGGATGCTCTACCTCCTTAGCGAGGACGGCGTGGTCGGACTGGCTGAAGCCACCCCCCAAGCCTATCGCGAAGTGTCGCGGTTCACTATCCAGAAGAGCGACCGGCCCACTTGGGCAAATCCCGTGATTGCTAATGGAAAGTTGTACATTCGCGATCAGGATACTCTGTACAATTTCGACATTAAGAACGCACGGTGAGATTCGGATGTTTCGTGCCGAAAAAACCTGTTCGGCCTATTGACAAAAAAACGAGCTAGGTGCATTATTTTCTTGGAGGTTGCAGAATATAGAGCCGTACAAGATAGAGGGCGGTAGGGTTTATTAAATCAGCAGTGAAATTGTGTTTGCGAACGACCGGACTTAGGCACCCAAAATGTGCCGCGCATATTCCATCGCGCATTTGATGGCGTCACCACAAACACAAGCTGATCGATAAACCCTACCGCCCTTTCCGCGTCTCTACAACTTGTTATTCCACCCGCTCCGCTTTTACCCGCACCTGCTTAACCAAGCCCGCCTCTAATATAACCCGCTCAGCCTGCGTCTCGAACTTCTTGCGAAACTCCTCGTTCCACCACATCCCCGGCTCGACATCCTCCCAAGCGTAAACCCGGTAGTCACCCGGCGCCAGCGATCCGATGCTGAACTTTCCCTCCTGATCTGCCATTGTGTCGCGCATCAGGTCTGCCCGGCCGGCACTCACCGGAACGACTACAACAGTAGCTCCCCCGGCCGCCTTGCCCGTTCCATCCGTCGCTACGCCGGCAATGCCCGCCGCCGCCACCGATACAACAATCTTGACGTTTGCGGTTTCGCCGCCCCCGATCACCAGCGGGTCGCTCATGAGATCGGCCGAATCGGTCCTGATGGATTTCACGTACATCGATCGTTGCTCGGCCGGCACTTTCACACGCACACGATAACGCCCAGGTTGCACGCGAAAGCCGACCGGCTCCCCAGGACCGCGCCATCCCGTTGAGTACCCTGCGGAATTGTCTATACCTTGAAAATCCACCTCGAAACCCTTCGAATCAAAGTCCGACCCCTCCGCCATGGCTATGCTGGCGCTGACTTCGGCCGCGGCTTGCTCTGTCACCTGCAGGCCGGTAATGTCCTGGTCGATGACAGCGATATCGAGACGGCCCTGCAGAATGTGGCCGCTACCGGGTTGCGTCCACCCAATCGCCGACAGACGGTAGTTGCCCGGCAACACATCTTGGATTCGGAACCTACCTTCTCGGTCGGTGGCGGCGCTAAGCTTTGGGGTCCCCGTTTCGACCTCACCCGTGCTCGCTCCGACCGGAAACAGTGTGATGTTCGTGAACGCGCTCGGAAACACTACCTTCCCGCTAACGGTATAGACGCGCACCAGCGGGAGCGTCAAATCGATACCGCTCAGTTGTGTCCCAGGCCCGATTTCGAGCGCAATCGCTCCTTGCGCGATCGTCGTCCCGGGATATAGCACCGACGCCAGCGCCTTGCCTTCGCCCCATGTGCCATACGGAGGCTGATCTGCATCCTGCATGGTCGGCGGCTGAGCCCGAACGTAGTACTGGCCCGGCGGGAGATTCGCGATACGGTCCAACGTCATTCGTTCTGCCGTGGGCTTCGCTCGTCGTGGTGCGCTTTCCCTTTTCATACATCACGCGCCACGCCGATACGGTTACACCCGGCAACGGGTCGCCGTCCGGGTCGCGGACCGTTCCACCCACCACGCCATAAGGCGACATCCGAATCTCGAGACCACTCACCGGTTGTCCGGCTGAGACGCGCACCGGGATGCCCGCGCTGCCAGATCTCCGGGCCCCGTACGCCGTTTCAAGATATTCCGTACGCCGTGCGCGAATCCAAGACACCCCGGCGGCCAACTGAGATATGCAGAATTGCCCGCTGCTTCCTGTAACGGCTTGCGCCTTGCGCCGTTCGCCGTCGATCGGCTCCACAAGAACTTGCGCCTTGTTCAATCCCTGTCCCGTCGCGGCGCTTATCACCTGCCCCGCCAGCACACACTCCGGCGCCCTCTGCATCGCCAGCAGCATCGCCAGTGCGGAGAGCATTCGAACACGAGACTAGCTTCCCTATGAGTGCGGGTCAAGGCTGGCTTTCCCTCAAATGCCCTCATTATCCGATTTAATACCTGTCGCCTGTTGCATTTGCTCCGCTTTCGGGTTACCCTAGTCCCTGTCAGGCAGTGTGTTACACCTGCCTCCTCACTTTGATGTTCGGTTCTGTAATTCTCGTCATCGTACGCGGCCCCGCTTAGGGCCTCGCGATTTTGGAATCGCAAGGCCACCGGCGGGGTTTTGAGTCCCTCCCGGTGGCCCTTCGTCTTTATTAGCGACTCTATTCACCTATTTTGAGGTTGTCCGATTATGTCGAACCTGATGAGCGGCGCAAAGATTCTGCTGGAATGCCTTGTCCGGGAGAACGTAGATTGCATCTTCGGTTATCCCGGCGGCGTCACGCTTCCTTTATATGACGCGATGTACGACCATCCCATCCGGCACGTACTTGTCCGCCACGAAGAGAATGCTGCGTTCGCGGCGGAAGGCTACGCCCGGACCACCGGCCGCGTAGGCGTCTGCTGCGCCACCTCCGGACCCGGCGCCACCAACCTGACCACCGGTTTGGTCGACGCCATGATGGACTCCATCCCGATCGTCGCCCTCACCGGACAGGTCACCTCCAAGCTTATCGGTAGCGATGCGTTCCAGGAAGCCGATACGTTCGGCATCACACGGTCCTGCACCAAGCACAATTTCCTGGTGAAGAACCTTGCGGACCTGCCGCAGACGCTTCACGAGGCCTTCTACATCGCCGCAACCGGCCGGCCCGGCCCCGTCCTCGTCGATATCCCTAAGGACGTGTTCCAGGGCCATGCCCAATATGCGCCCGTTAACACCATCCATTTGCCGGGATATAAGGTCCACACCGATGGCCACGCCGGACAGATCCGCCGCGCCGCGCAGATGATGTGGGAAGCGCGCCGGCCCATGGTCTATGCCGGTGGCGGCATCATCGCCGGCGCCGCGCATGACGAACTTCGCGAACTCGTTGAAACACTCGACGCCCCCGCCGTTTGCACCCTCATGGGATTGGGCGGCTTGCCCTCCGACCACCGCAATTTCATCTCCATGCCCGGCATGCACGGCTCCTATGCCGCCAACATGGCCTTGACCGAGTGCGACCTGCTCATCGCCTTGGGCGTCCGCTTCGACGATCGCGTTACCGGCCGCCTCGCCGCCTTCGCACCCCACGCGAAAGTCATTCACGTCGACATCGACCCGGCCGAAATCGGCAAGAACCGCGCGGCTGACCTGCCCATCGTTGGCGACGTCAAGAAGGTCCTCTCCAAACTCAACAAAGTCCTCGTCGAACTCGCCCCGCAGCAGCAGGCCGTCAACGCCGCGGGCCGCCAGGAATGGTGGACCATGGTCCGCGGCTGGAAAGAGGAGCACCCGCTCACGCCCGAGTTCTCCACCACCGAAATTAAGCCGCAGCACCTGATGAAAGAGATCGATCGCATCTCCGGCGGCCGCGCCGTCGTCTGCAGCGACGTCGGTCAGCATCAAATGTGGTCCGCCCAGTTCATCCGCTTCAACGAACCTCGCCTCTGGCTCAACTCCGGCGGCCTCGGCTCGATGGGCTTTGGCCTCCCGTCCGCCATCGGCGCACAGTTCGCCCGGCCCGACAAACTGGTCTTCGCCATCATGGGCGATGGCGGCTTCCAGATGTCTGTGCCGGAATTGGCGACGGTCGCTTCCTACGGCTTGCCCGTCAAGATGATCGTCATGAACAACGGTTACCTCGGCATGGTCCGCCAGTGGCAGGAACTGTTCTACAACAACCGTTTAAACGCCGTGACGCTCGATTGCTTCCCCGATGCCGAAAAGCTGGCCGGAGCGTACGGGTTCAAGGGCCGCACCATCGAATCGCCGGCGGACCTTACGCCCGCCCTCGAAGAGGCCGTTCGCGAACCCGGCCCCTACCTGCTGAACGTCAAGGTCAGCCCCTACGAAAACGTGTTCCCCATGGTGCCCGCCGGCGGCGCCATCAACGAAATGGTGCTCGCACCGCCCAAGCCGGTGACCGTCTAAAGGGGATCTCGCCATGCTGCAAGTTATCTCGTTACTACTCGAAAACAAGCCCGGCGCGCTCATGCGTGTCACCGGGCTGCTCAGCGCCCGCGGCTATAACATCGAAAGCCTGACCGTGGCGCGCACTACCGATCCGACGCTGTCCCGCATGACCATCGTTGTCGACGTTGAGCCCCACCTGCGCAAGCAGGTCATCAAGCAGATGAACAAGCTCATCAACGTGCTGCAGGCAAACGACCTCACCGAAGGGCCCTCCGTCAATCGCGAACTCGTCCTCATGCGCGTCCGCGCCCCCATCGAGGCTCGCGCCGCCATCCTCAAGGAGTCCGAAATCTTCGGTGCGCGCGTCATCGATTCGTCCCTCGAAGGCTTCGCCCTCGAAGCCACCGGCGATTCGGAAAAGCTCGACGAGTTCATCGACGTCATGCGCAGCTATGGCGAGATTGAAGTTACGCGGTCCGGCACTGTGTCGGTATCGCTTGAGGCGCGCAAGCTGCGCCTTTCCTCCCCTGTACCCACTGGCGCCGCCAAGGCCCAAATCCCCAATGGAGTCGTGAATGCCTAACCGTTACTACGAAAAAGACGGCAATCTGAAGGTTCTTGAGAATGAAACAGTAGCCATCGTCGGCTACGGCAGTCAGGGCCACGCGCACGCCCTCAATTTGCGCGATTCCGGCGTCAACGTCATTGTCGGCCTCTACGAAGGCAGCAAGAGCTGGAATAAAGCCAAGGATGCCGGTCTTCGTGTCATGACCGTCGCCCAGGCCGCGAAAGAAGCCACGATGATCATGATCCTCGTGTCTGACCACATCCAGGCTGAGATCTATAACAACGAAATCGCCCCGGGCATGGCGCCGGGCAAGATGCTGATGTTCGCCCACGGCTTCAACATCCACTTCGGATTCATCCAGCCGCCCTCGAACATCGACGTCACCATGGTCGCTCCCAAAGCGCCCGGCCACCGCGTCCGCGAACTGTTCACGGAAGGCGTCGGCGTCCCCGCCCTCGTTGCCGTCCACCAGGACGCCTCCGGTAAGGCTCGTGAGAAGTCGCTCGCCTATGCCCTCGCGCTCGGCTCGCTCAAGGCCGGTGTCATCGACACCAACTTCCGCGAAGAAACCGAAAGCGACCTGTTCGGCGAACAGAGCGTACTCTGCGGCGGCGTTTCCGAACTCATCCGCGCCGGGTTCGATACGCTGGTCGAAGCCGGTTACGCCCCCGAAATCGCCTACTTCGAGTGTCTGCACGAGCTCAAGCTGATCGTCGACCTCATCTACGAAGGCGGCCTTGGCTACATGCGCTACTCCGTCTCGGACACCGCCGAGTACGGCGACTACACCCGCGGTCCGCGCATCATCAACGAGCAGACTCGCGAAGAGATGCGCAAGATCCTCAAGGAAATCCAGTCCGGCGAATTCGCCCGCACCTGGATGAACGAGAACAAGACCGGCCGCCACAACTTCCTCGCCATGCGTGAGAAGAACCAGGGCATCCTGATTGAGAAGGTCGGTAAGGAACTCCGCGAGATGATGACCTTCCTCAAGAAGAAGAAGGAAATCGGCGTACCTACTGCCTAACTGTTGTCTTTGTAGGTCTTTTCATGCGCATCTACACGTTCGACACCACGTTACGTGACGGGACCCAGGGCGAAGCGGTCTCCTTTTCGGTTGAGGATAAGCTGGCCATTGCGCAAAAGCTCGATGAACTCGGTATCGACTACATCGAGGGCGGCTGGCCCGGTTCCAACCCGAAAGACCGTGAGTTCTTCGCCCGCGCCCGCGACCTCAAGCTGAAGCACGCCAAGCTCACCGCTTTCGGGGCCACGCGATTCGCCAAATACGCGGTCGATCGCGACCCCAGTGTGCTCGCTTTGGCTGAAGCCAACACGCCCGTGGTGTCGATCTTCGGTAAGTCGTGGGACCTCCACGTCTCCCGCGCCCTGAATATCTCTCTCGAAGAGAACCTGAAGCTCGTTTCCGAAACCGTCAAGTTCCTCAAGGATCATGGCAAGGAAGTCGTGTACGATGCCGAGCATTTCTTTGACGGTTATGCAGCTAACCCCACGTTTGCCATGCAAACGCTGGAGGCTGCAAAGCAGGCGGGAGCGGACGTGCTCTGCCTGTGCGACACCAATGGCGGCACACTCACCAGTCGTGTCGCCGAGGTGGTCGCCGAAGTTCGTAAACGCTTCGATGGTGTCATCGGCATTCACACCCATAACGATTCCGACCTCGCGGTAGCCAACACCCTGGCTGCCGTCGAGGCCGGAGCCACCCACGTTCAGGGCTGCATGAATGGCTACGGCGAACGTACCGGAAACGCCAACCTGTGTTCCGTAATCGCCAACCTGGAACTCAAAATGGGCCATACCACCATTGGTCCCGACAGTCTCCAAAGCCTCACCGCGACGGCCAGGTTCATCGCCGAACTGGCCAACCTGCCCCTCCAAAACGGCCAACCCTTCGTCGGCCCCAGCGCGTTCGCCCACAAAGGCGGCGTGCACGTCAGTGCCGTCCTCAAAGACTCCGCCACCTACGAGCACATCCAACCAGAAAAAGTCGGCAACCGCCAGCGTGTGCTCATTAGCGATCTCTCCGGCCGTAGTAACATCTTCTACAAACTCAAACAGCATGGCCTGGAAGATCGGCTGGACGAAAAAGCCCGCCGCGACCTCCTCGAACGCATCAAGCAGTTAGAATACATCGGCTACGAGTTAGAAGCCGCCGAAGGCACTTTCGAGTTACTGGTCCGCGAAGCGCTCCGCCCTGGTGTCAACTTCTTCGAAGTAATCAACTTCGAAGTCTCGACCAAGATGGTTGGCAACCGTCCCTCCCACACCACCGGCACAGTAAACCTCCGCGCGCAGGACGGCGTCCACTCCGCCACCGCCAGCGGCCACGGTCCCGTCCACGCCCTCGATCTGTGCCTCCGCCAGTGCCTCTCGAGCCTCTACCCCGACATCTCCAAGGTCCGCCTCACAGACTATAAAGTTCGAGTCTTAGAACCAAGAAAAGGCACCGCCGCCAAAGTGCGGGTGTTAGTCGAATGGAGCGATCACAAACGCAGTTGGGCCACCGTTGGTGTTTCCGACAACGTAATCGAAGCCTCCTGGCTCGCCCTCCTCGACGCCATCCGTCTGGAACTCATGCGCCTGACCGAAAAAGACCACTCTATCGAACGCGCTCTGGAAGAATACGGCTGGGGCGTGTAACACCCCGTCCATCGGCCGCCGCCCCTCGAAACAAGAAGCCCCAACGCACAGTCACCCCGGTAGGCGGCTAGCTAGATGCCGCTGTACCAGACGTAGCCGCGTTCCGCGGCTTGCGAGCCTTTGCCGGCGCCGTAGCCGGCGACGGAGTCGGTTACCGTCAGGCGCGTGACGTACTTGACACTCTTATAACCAAGTTGGCGGGGGACGCGGACGCGGAGGGGTCCCCCATTGCCGACAGGCAGCTCGGCGCCGTTCATCGAGTAAGTAAGTATGGTTTGAGGGTGGAGTGCATCTACCATGTCGACGCTATCCCACCAGCGGGGTTGAATAGAGAAGTACATGATATACCGGGCCTGCGGGAATGCGCCCACTAACTCGAGTATGTGCGAGAGGCGGACGCCGGTCCACTGCGCGATGAAAGACCAACCTTCCTCGCAGGCCAGGTGGGTAATCTGGCTGTGGGCGGGATAGGAACGCAATTGCGGGATCGAGAAAGTGGTGGGCCGGGCAACGAGGCCGTCGACCGCGAGGGTCCAATCGGCGAAATTATTGCCCTGGTGGCGCAGGAAGGCTTCGTCTTTCGGCGGCTTTCCGTTCGCGTAGGCAGGTCGCGAGATCTGATCGGGGGTGAATTCGCGTGCTAAAGCGTGGCGGCCGATCAAGCGTTGGGCGCCGTAGGTGAGCGTTTGACCGGGTGCCCAGATGCCGCCCGCGTCGGGCGGGACGAGTCCGTAGTCATCGGCTAGTTTTCCGGCCACGGCAAGGCCGGAAGCGCCGGCCGCGGCGGCAAGTCCAGTGGAGAGAAGATTACGGCGGTTCATGCGGACTCCTTGTATGGCGCGCGGCCGTTGATCAAGGCTCGTGTGCGGCTGACGAATCCGGCACGGCAGACCATCGCCACGTGGCCGATGAAGAAGAGGACCAGCGCCAGGGTGCCAAAGAAGTGGATGGTCCGGGCGGACTGCTGTCCGCCGAGAGAAGCGGCGGTGAGGGGGAAAACGGCAACAAAGGCGGGGGACATGGCGAGACCGGTCCAGAACATAAGCGGGAACAGGACGAAAATAACAGTGAGATAGGTGAGGCGCTGGAGCGGATTGTAGGAATCGGGGGACGAATCGCGGCCGAGCAGCTTTGTTCCTTTTCGAGGGAACAGGTTTTGGGAGAAGTGGCGGGAAATAAGTCCGGCGATGAGATAGTAAGTTCCGGCGAAAAATAGTAACCAGGCCGCTTGGAAGTGCAGCGAGCGGGCCCAGGAGTTCTGGTCTTTGAGAACGAAGTTGTAGCCGGTGGGGACGGAGGCGCGTGAGGCGGGGATGGGGACGGTGAACAACGGCGCCATCAATAGATTGCCGGCTTCGCCCCAATAGAAGCGTGGATGGGTGATGAGCGTTTCGATGCCGCTGACGAGCAGCCCCAGAAAGCAGAGCGTAGCGATCCAGTGAGTGAGGCGGACGGTCAGCGAATGCCGCGGGGCAGTGCTAGTCTCGCGCAGGGTTTGTGACGCGGGGAAGGGAAGAGCCGGGGAGTCGGCCATAGGGGTTGGGGGAAGGATACCACGGATGAGGCATGCGGGGAGGGAGTCGTCGCCCAGTCATCGCCGACGCATAGTCAGCTAAAATGACTATAGTCATGCAGCAAATGAATGTCTCTGAGTTCAAGGCGGTATGTTTGCGCGCTCTAGAACGTATTCGCCAAACTGGAGAACCGTTGGAGATTCTCAAGAACGGAGAACCCCTGGCCGTGGTTTACCCCCCGAAGAAGGACCGGCGGCGAGCCTGCTTTGGCGCTCTGCGCGACACTTTGCGAGGACCGGTGGGAGATCTGGTGAGTCCAGTGGGAGATACGGGATGGGAAGCGCTTGAGAAATGAAAGCGATCCTCGATACGCATGTTTGGCTCTGGTATCTGCTGGGAGATGAAAGGCTAACAGACGAACAGCGGCAGTGCATAGAAGATGAGTCAGTAGAACTGTGGCTGAGTCCGATGAGTATTTGGGAAACTCACCTGCTGCTCGATCGAGGCCGCATTCCGATTGCGGAGACTCCGGCGCGGTGGATAGATAGAGCGCTACAGCGGCTGGCAGTACGGGAAGCGGCTTTGACGCACGAGATTGCGATCCGGTCGCGAACGGTCCTACTGGAGCACGGGGACCCAGCCGACCGCTTTATCGCGGCAACTGCGGTGGAACTGAAGGCGAAGCTGTTGACCTCGGATGAGCGGTTGCTACGCTGTACTCAGCTGGAGTGTATTTGTTGATTCAAAGCCCGCGATATTGACCGATGGGTGTCCAGGATGAAATCGCGCGCTACCGTATCGTAGGCAAGCTCGGCGAAGGCGGTATGGGCGCGGTGTATCGCGCCACCGACACCAAGCTGAGCCGCGAAGTGGCAGTCCGGAGTGAGGGCGCGACATCCAACCTGCACCTCTGGATTACGGATCTAGCCCACGGCGTACCGATCCGCTACAAACACGGGAACGGCGAACGTTCAAGCCGTTTGGTCGCCGGATGGCCGGGAACCGTTCTCGGTTAATCTTGGATTAGGGGCACCATGGCTACGATCACGATCGATCTTCCCGAGCAGCAAGCCGCTGCGCTGTTTGCCCGCGCGAATGCGGAGGGGCTGACGGTCGAAGCGCTTCTGCTTCGGTTAGCCGAAAATCTCTCAACGGTTCACGCTATCGATTGGTCGCAGTGCCCGGCGGTGGAAAGCGTTCCGGGCAAAGTGAGTGGTGCTTGGGTGCTAAAGGGCACCCGTATGCCCGTATCCGCCATATTCGAGAACCTGGAGGCGGGGGCGAATATTGACGACATACTGGAGTGGTTCGCCGGGCTGGACCGTGCACAGGTGCAGCAAGTGATCGAGTTTGCGGCGCGCAGTCTTGACCGGCCACCTGAACCTGATCTCTGATGCGGATCCGCCGCTGGCGCGAAGCTGAGCCACTCGCCCGTGCTATCGTGCTGAAGATCAATGCGTTTCGTTCCCGCCATTCTCATCCTTGCATCCCTCGTTTCCGCTCAGGACCATCGCACCTGGCGTCACTATGGTGGTGCTCCGGATGCCGCGCAGTATTCTGCGCTCCGCCAGCTCGACCGCACGAACGTTTCGCGCCTCAAGGTCGCCTGGACCTATCCCACCAGTGACACCAACAAGTACTTCTTCAGTCCGCTGGTGGTGGACAACGTGATGTACGTGATGGCGAAGAAGAATTCGATTGTCGCGCTCGATGCTGCCACCGGCCGCGAAATCTGGGCATGGACACCGCCCGCGGATACGAAGGTCATCACCAACCGCGGCATCAATTATTGGGAGAGTAAGGACCGGTCGGACCGGCGGCTGCTGTTCTGCAGTAACCACTTCCTGCGCGCTTTGGATGCAACGACCGGTAAGATCATTGAGAGCTTTGGCGTTCGCGGCGCGGTGGATTTGAAACAAGGGCTCGACCGCGATCCGAAGACGATTGCACTGGTTCAGTCGATCACTCCCGGACAGGTGTTTGAAGACCTGCTGATTCTCGGCTCCGCCACTAACCAGGGTTACGGTTCCGCCCCCGGTGACATTCGCGCCTTCGATGTCCGCACGGGTAAGCAGGTCTGGAGCTTCCACACCGTGCCGAGGCCGGGCGAATACGGTTACGAAACCTGGCCCCAGGATGCGTGGAAGAAGGTCGGCGGCGCGAATGTTTGGGGCGAGTTCTCGGTGGACGTGAAACGCGGCGTGGTCTACGCGCCGACAGCGAGCGCCAAGTACAACTTCTATGGAGCGGACCGCATCGGGTCCGACCTGTTTTCCGACTGCCTGCTGGCGCTCGATGCCCGCACCGGCAAACGGCTGTGGCACTTCCAGATGGTCCACCACGATATTTGGGATTACGACGGCGCCACCGCGCCCAAACTGCTCACCATCCGGCACGAGGGCCGCAAGGTGGACATCGTGGCCCTGCCCGGTAAGCAGGGGTTCCTGTGGGTGTTCAATCGGGATACGGGCAAGCCGATCTGGCCCATCGCAGAACGGCCGGTCCCGGCGTCCGACGTTCCTGGCGAGAAGGTGTCCCCCACGCAGCCCTTCCCGTTAAAGCCTCCGCCCTTTGCACGGCAAAGTTTCACGGCGGATGATCTCAGTCCGTATCTCAGCGCGGCTGACCGTGCGAAGTTCCGCGACCAGATCCTAAGCGCGCGCAACGAAGGGCTATTCACGCCGCCGAGCCGGCGCGGCAGTATCCAGATGCCGGGCAACAACGGCGGCGCGAACTGGGGCGGCGCGGCCGTCGACCCCGATGCGGGCACGATCGCGATCGTCTCGAAAGATCTGCCGTGCCTGCTGAAGTTGACCACCGATCCGCCGGCGCCGAACCAGGCGCCTCCGCCGGACGAGACGCGCTTCTATACACCGTTTGGATTTATGGTGGCGTCGAATGGATTGGCGGCCATCGGTCCGCCATGGTCGTCATTGACGGTGTACGACCTGAATCGTGGCGAGATCGCCTGGAAGATCCCGCTGGGCGATGTGCCGGATTTGGCGGCTAAGGGCATCAAGAACACGGGCTCGCATTACCCCAAGGTGGGGCCGGTAATCACGGCCGGAGGGCTGCTGTTCGCCGGCACGCGCGACCGTCAGGTGCGAGCGTTCGACATCGCGAACGGAAAAGTGCTGTGGGAGGCGGAGACCGAGGCCGCACTGGAAGGCATTCCGGCAGTATATGAGGCCGGCGGGCGGCAGTTTATCGTCTTCTGTGCAGCCGCGCAGGCGGGACTTACGCCAGACACACAAGCGCCGATCAAGGGTGCCTACGTCGCATTCGCCCTGCCATAGTAATCAGTCTCGCTGATAACCCGCGGCCACTCGCCTCATGGGCTGACACTCACCACAAAAGGCGTCACCGGCTGCGAAAACCCCTGTGGCTGCGTAATCGCAATGGCGGTACTTCCGAGCCCGACCGCCTGAATCCGAACCTGCATCTGACTACTCCGCGAATCCCATACGACCCGCGCCGGCTCGATCGTGACGATGCCCGGCGTCACTGCCGCCAATCCAACACTCAGATTCGCGCCGGCTCGCGCCTCGGCCCGGATATCGCCGCTTTTAAGGTTCAGGTATAACGAATCCGCGCTGCCCGCCCGTACCGGCAATGTGCTGTCGCCACCGGTCGTCGTCAGATAGAACATCGACGGCCGCAAGACAAGTGCAAAGCGCAACTCCTGGTAACCCGGAGCACTGAACACGACTTCGGCCGTGCCGAAGGCGGCCAGCGCCTGAAGGTAGAAGTTCACCCCTTCGCCCGCTGGGGCGGTTACGCTGACGGAGGGTGAGCCCGGCGCAGCGGCGTCGCTGCTCACCAGCACAAGGGCAGCATCGGAAGACGTCGCGGTCACGCTCACCCCTGTGGGCGCGATGACCTGGATCCAGCGCTGGGTATCGATTCCCATCGGAAACTCCGTCATGAAATTGGTGCGCACCGGCGGCATCAGCACGCGTATAGCGCTATTTCCTGAGCCGTCCAAGTCTGGTCCAAAACCCTGTGGCTGCGTCAAGCGCAGCTCGGCGAGCCCCGGGGAGACGCCGCGTAACCAGATCTCTCGGGCGCCCTGGTCAAGCGCGACCGAGCGAGTTTCTACCTCAAATATCGAGGAATCGCTACTGGCCACGCCGAGCGTCAATCCGCCTAAGCCCGGCCGCATCGCCACTTCCTGCAACCGGTTGCCGGTATCCTCGATGTACCGCGGAGAGCAACTTAGCGGCGTCCGCCCACTCACCGCAATACTAACCAAATCCGTTCCTGGCGATGTTCCACAGGTCCACCAGGCGGGCACGATGCGAACGGTCGCCAGAGTGCGCGAGGCGCCGTTCCAATCCGCGCGAATGCTTACCTCTCCTTCCTCAAGTGCATGGAAGTACACTGATTGCGTAACCCGGCTGCCGGCCGGCGCCGTCACGCTCAACGTGCCCGTACCGGCCACCGTGGCCGAGCGTGACATCACCAGCTTCGCGGGATTGCTGCTGGTCAGGGTGACGATCGCCCCGTTGGGGTTCACGGCATCCTGGCCTAAACTGAGCTGCGCGCTGCCGGCGAGATTGTTGCCTACCGTGTAGGTGGGCACGCTCTCCACCGCACCCGTCGACACGATCACCGGCAGTGGAGCCGGTGTGATGTACACGTCTGGTGGGCCGTCCACCAGCAACTGCGTCATACCAGCCGCCACTCCTCGCACCCGTACATTGACTGACGTGGCGGCGCCACCCAACTCCACCGGCGGTGTTTCAACTGTCGCCACCCTCGCGTCCGCCGTGCGCACCTCCAACCGGTACGGGCCCGCGCCAGGACGGAACTGCGCCAGACCAGTGGTGCCGGTGAACTGCGCGGTACCGCCTACCGGAATGGCCGGCATTGAATAGAACTCGACCTGCAGCGGCTGAAATGCCACCCGGATCGCGCCCGCCGGCTGCCCCGATGTCTCCACCACGATCTTAGCCTCGCCCGACCCCGCCAGCGCATGCAGAAATACGGAACCCGTACGTGTCATCGTGAACGTCGCCGAGGGCGCTTCCGCCTCCGTCGGGCTGATCAGTAAACGGTCGGGATCGCTGCTGGTCAGCGTCACGCGGCCGCCTTCCGGCACCGTGATCGAAGTGCTGGCTAACGCGTCCTTCATCATCGTGAACACCGGCCATGTGCCCGGCGCCGGCCGTTGCCCTCCAAGCCGCAGGCGTGTGACCCTGACACTGCTGGCGAAGTCACCGTCCGCCTCTGCTATGAGCGTGGCTGCCTGCCCCGCCGGCGTTACCGTGAACGCCACGGTCTTCTCCGACGTTTCGGGCGACAGCTCGAACGTCGAGGGTTCGAACCCTACCGAAGCCCCTTCCGCCCGTAGCCGGACCGCAATTTTCGCTCCGGGCTGCGGCGGTTGCCGGAACACCCCCACGCCGGACTCCAGGTCCACCGCCCATGTCCCCACTCTCACCGCGCGAGTAGTCCCGTTGGCTGAATAGGCGGAATCCGCGCCCACGAACCCTACGGCGCCTCCCAACAACAGGATCCGAATTGGCTGTTGTTGGCCGTTGGGCAGCCGCACGCGCAGCGTTGCCGTCCCACCGGCCCGGCGCCCGTGTACGGTAAACGTATACGTGTCGCCCGACGGCGTCACGAGAATCCGTTCGCTTCCGCGCTCTTTCGATGACACACTTACTGTCATCGCCGCCGCATCGTCGCTTACTACCTCCGCGGCCCCCGCCGCCTCCCGGTAGCGGAAGGAAACCTGCGTTTGCAGCCCTTTGCCCACAGGCACTTCTACCGGCAGGGGCACTATCCAGGGGTCAAGCGGTTGAACGTCCACCGAGAACGTGGAACCGGCAATCTTCACGCTCGCATCCGGAGACGTTAGCCTCAACTCCGCTCGGCCCGGGGCAAGTCCTCGCGCGGTGTAGTGGCCGTTTACCGGCGACAAATCCACCGTCAGCCGGTTCAACTCCAGTGCGCGCGGGTTCGAATTTGCGAGCCTTAACGTGACCGGCGGAGCGCCGGGACGGAACTCTCCGCCAACGCCGGACTCGGATTCCGCGGCTACGATTATGTCTGTCGGCTCACTCACTTTCAGAGACGTCTCGCTCAATAGCGGAGCGTTGGCAACGCTCGTATTCCGTACTCCCCAGCGGATCACCGTCGGTTCCAGCGTCACATCCAGCCTCGCCTCGCCCGCGAATTCCGTCGATGTGAAGATCACCGGGACCGTCCCGCTATCGGCCAACGCGTACGCCCACAGCCCCGCGTACGGGCCAATCCGGACCGTCGCTGATTCCCCGCCCGGCCGCTCCTGCGATGTCGATATCAGCAGCTTCGCGGGATCGCCGCTACGCGCTGTCAGCGTGCCGCGCGCCCCGGTCGACTCCGCCACACCGTTAATTCCTAACACCACGGGCAGCCTGCCTATCAGGTTCTGGCCCAACCGGTAGTCGCCCTTTGGCATCAGCAGTGATGGCGATGCCACTGTCATGCGCCCACCCAACGGAAGTACCGTGAACCCGGCCACCTCCAGGTTGAGTACAACGTCCCCCGGCCGCAGCGCACGCAGTTGCACTAATCTGCCCAACCCCACCGCCTCCACAACCGTCGCGTCCGACACGCTCCACCGGTAGTTCAGCACCCCCAGTCCCGGCCGGGGCGTCAGGTACGGGCCGACCGCTTGCCCCGTCGCCGGATCGATCGCGGTGAAGGTGGCATAGACAGAAAAGCCCGCGGACCACGTGGACACCACCGGCGAAGTCGCGCTTACCATAAAGGCCGACGGATACAGCTTGATCCGTATCGTCTTGGTCGCATACCCCGCCGCCGTCACCTCAAGCTCCGCCTCTCCGCTCCCCGCCAGCGCCTCCACTCCCATGTCCGCTTCCGCCGCCGCCGTCACCTCGTCGAAACTGCGGCCCAAATACACCAATCGCGCCTTACTGGGATCTTTCGTCCGGTACGTCACCTGCTCGCGAAAGCTCGTGCGCCCCGTCCGCACGCTAAAGGTCACCACGCCATCCTTGCCCACTATCAATTCCTGCGGCCCGATCAGATATTCGCACCCGATATCGGCGATAAACCCATCGCTCCGCTCCCCTCGCGACAGGTTCAGCACCGGCGCCACTTCCGGCAGATCTGTCGATGTGGTCGACCCTGCCAGCCGCGCCAGGTCGTTTCCAGTCATTCGCACCGCGCGAATCCGGTCGTCCCCGCTCCCTCCGTAGTACCCCAAGTGCCGCACCGGACCCGTCGAGTCGTAGATCGCGAACAATCCGTCTTCGCCGCCGCCCGGCTTCTCTTGCAGCGCTCCCACCACGCGCAGATCCGTGCTGCGGGTCCAGCCTCCGGCCACTACATCGCCTGCCCAATTCTCCGTAACTGCCGTAATCTCGTCCGCCGCCGTTCCGCCCACGTAAGTCAGCCACGCCGGCGCGTTATCGGCCGCGTTCCATGCGCCCAGAAAACCGTCGCGTTCCCCGCCGAACGCCGTTTGCGCCGCGTTGCGCACCGGCAGGTCGGCGGAATTCGTAATGCCCCCGAATGCGATGGCGTCCACCGTGAAAGGCGTGAGCGCTGAGGTCACGTTGCTCACCGTCGCCGGCCGCGCTGCCACCGCGCGAACGGCATCCTCGCCCGACCCGCCGACACGATACGTCGCTATCCTTGCGGGCGCCGGTGCAGATCCGCTGGCCGTCCCCGTCGTCAAGGCCGCCAGAAAACCATCCGACGCGCCGCTCAACGCCCCATTCGCAAATCCAAAGTCCCCCGATCGAGTTTCACCTCCGATCCAGATCGTCCCCGTTCGCGAAATATCCACCGCATACGCCACGTCCTCGCCTGCCCCGCCCAGGTATCCCGCCACCGGCGCTTTCTGGAAATAGATGCCCCCCAGTGCGAAAAACGCGTCCACTCCGCCCCGATACTGGTCATACGGCGCACCCATTCCCGCCAAGTCCCAACTGGTGGTCGATCCCACCACCACCATCTGTGAATCGTTCATCGCGATCCCGTTCACACGATCCTCGCCCGATCCACCGACATAGACGCTGAGGCTTACATAAGCCCGGTATCCAGAGTAAGAGACGATCGTGATAAATCCGTCTGTCGCCCCGCCTTTGTATTTCGATTGCCCGGCCAACGGCAAGTCGGTCGATGTCGTCGTCCCCGCGACATAGGCGTAGCCTCCAGATCGTGAGCTAGCCAGCGCGGTCACCTGATCGTCCCCGGACCCGCCAAATACGAGAATGCCCAAAAAACCCCGGCTCGACATGCTCACCACCGGCGCCACGCCCATCAGAAACGCATCGCGGCCTCCACGCAGCATCGGCGAGCCCGGCGGAAACGCGAGCGACCGTGTGTTGCCCGCCACGAGGCCCTCCGCCAGCGCCACCACCTCGTCGTCGTTCTCGCCGCCGATGTAGCCCGCTGTTTCCAACACCGGGTCCACCACCACCTTGCGCTCCCGTGCGTACTCGCCCAGCGCCAGCCGCAAACTCCCGTCCGCCTCCTGGCGAAAGCCCCCTACCACATGCGTCCGCACGCCCTCCGCCGATTCCTGGTAGATCTCCGGCGCACGCTGCCGCAAGGCTTTGCCCACCTCCACCGTCCCATCACGCTTCAACTCCGGCGTGCCGCCACCCGTAAGCCGAACGTCCACCCGCCGCCAGTCCGCTCCCGGACCAATAATCAGGTCGTACTCCAGCCGGTCCCCCTGTCCATAGAACGCCACATCAATCCCCGGATACACGCCGCGCCACACCACACGGTCGAACATCGGCGCGCCCTTCACCCACTGCGCCGCATCGCGCCCCACCATGTAGGAAATCGTGCCCGCGGCCTCGCCCTCCGCCGTCCATCGCGCACGTCCCGCACCCGCGAACGTCATCTCCACCACCGCGCCATCGTTCGTCGCAAACCGCAAACCGCTGTCGGTGAAAAACACCTGCTGCCCGCGCGCCCGCGCCAGATACCGCACCTGCCTCGCCGCCTGCCCGCGATTCTCCTCGAAACGCACCCCGCCAAACGGCAGCGGCTTTTCACTCGCCACAACAGGCCCTACCCAAGCTGCCGCCAAAAGAATGCCCGCCGCGCGCAGGACCCCATTACTGAACATTGATCACCACTCCTTGCCGTTCCGGGTTCGGCCCCGTAAACCGCGCCGGAGCCGACGCCGTGATAGTCGACTGCCCGCGGCCCACCAGCTCCACTGTCACGGTCTTCCGGATCTCTCCCGGCGCGAAGGTTAGCCGCGCCGTCCCCACCCGCACCACTTGCGAATTAGACGATTCCATCGTCACATCCAATGCGCCGAACGAGGTGCCGAGCGGCAGTTCGCGCCCGCCAAACGCGCCCAAAGCGACGGTGATGACCGTCGTTCGCGCAGCCAGGCTCAGATTCAGCGGACCAGTAGGGGCCAGCAACAAGCGAGGTGCGGCTATGTTCAGATACAGGTCGCGGTCCTCGAACTCGTCGGCCGTCAGCCGGATCATTCCGTTACTCGCGATCGCCGCCGGCTCCACAAACACCGTCGTTGGGGAAAACACGCCCGGCCGCCGCGCCGGTAGCGTCACGGTCAGTGCGCCCGCCGAAGGTTGTCCGGCGCCGCTGGCCGTCGTCCCCAACCGGACAGGCGTCTGGCCTGTGCTCGCCGCCGTCATGGTTACCGCCTGAGAACTCGGATTCGCGACAGTGAAGTTCGAAACCAGAAAGCTTGCCGCCGGTCCCGGAACGTTCGTCGTGAACTGATACGGCCGCACCACCGCCGCGACGCTCGCGGCCTGGTTGTCCACCGATGGGTCGATCTCCAGATACACCCGAGCCGCTCCGGGCCTCACTGCCCGTAGCTGCACCTGAACATCCCTCTCCAGCCGCACCGGTTCCGCCGGCGCCTCCAGCACCGCCGGATTCGACGACGTTACCCGTAAGGCGAGACTGGCGCCCGGCCGCAACCCGCCGTTGAACGACGGCAACACCTGGCCAAACGTATTCCTCGGCCCGAACGGCAACAACAAATTCGTTGTCGTCTCCGGTTCGATCGTGATCGGCCCCTGCGTAACCGGACCGAGCGTCGCGCGGGCGATGATCACCTCCCGCTCACTCGTCTTGAAATCCGCGGCTTCCAGGCGGATCCGTATCCGGTCGCCTGGCACGGCTGCCGGCAGCGCTTGCAGGTACACCGCTTTCCGCAACTCCGTCGTGAAGTTCCCCGCACCCGCTGTCGATGCGTCACCCGCAATCACGATCTTGCTTGGATCGAGGCTCGTGAGCGTTACTGCCCGGCGCGTGTCTGAATCGCCCGATGCCGGGTAAACCGAAATGGCTGTTTGAAGGTCCGGACTCAGCACCGGCGTGTTGCTGCCGAATATCAGCTCTCGTTCCATTACCCTCACCCGCAAAGCCGAATCGGCCACCGCCACAAATCCCGGCGGCTGCACCACGCTGAGCACCGCTTCGCCCGCCGCCTTCACCTTAAAGTTGATCCGCGCGTTAACGTCGTTCTCATTCACAATCGCGTCGCCGGAGCCCGGCTCCACCACCGTTGCGTTGCCGCTCTGTCCCCGCACATACATCGGGTCCGTTCCGCCGCGCACAGCCAGCCCGTATGGCCAGAAGATCTTGCCGGACTGCGGCTCCACCAGCGATGGCCGAATATCCAGCGTCAGATCTTTTGCTGACAGCGGCTGGTCGATCGACCACTGGTCGCTCACATCCCCTGGGCTACCCAACTGCGAAGCCGGGCGCAGGGCCATCGTCGCCGGAAACAGGTATACCGTTACCTCGTCCTTGCGGCCATCGGTTCGCACTGCGGTGATCGTCACGGTTCCCTCGGAACTGTAGCCCTGGACGAAAACGTCTCCAACCGTATGCTCGGTGACGCGAACGCTCGCCGTACCCGGCGCTTTGGCATCCAGGGAAAGGCGTACCTTGTCCGGGTCCGAACTGGTCAGTGTTCCTTCAAACCGAACGGAGTTCCAGGGCGGAGCCATCTGCGTCTGCACTCCGTTGCCCGTGAACACTCGCCCCGTCATAAACAGGGGCGAAACCGGTTGCCTGCGCACGACGATGCGCATGGTATACCGTGGCTGTGCGCTCGCCAGCCCGGCAAGTGGTTCGAGCGCCAGCGTCACCACGCCCGGTTCGCCGCAGTTCAACGGCACCGATAGCCCGCCATTGTCGCTCTCCACCGTCTCCGGAAACGTGCAGATGCCCCCCGGCGTCGCGCTCACGCGAGCCCGTAGCGTCCCTTTCCACCCCTGAACCCATCGCATCCGGTAGACCTGCCCCTCGTCATAGGCGGCCAACTGGTACGACGCCGTTGGCGACTCCCCGCTCCCGATCGTCACCTCCCTTTCAGGCCACGAGGGCACGAGCACCGGTTCCGTGATCCGCACCGGAACCTCGTATTCCGGGATGTCCGGCGCCGACACCAGCAACGCGAACGTACCCGGCGCCGCGTCTTGCGCGTTCAACACCATCGACCTCCCGTTGCTCCAATCGAGCGTCAGATCCGATTCTGCCTCCCCCGCCCACTGGCCCACCCGCAGCCGCGACCCGTTCGGCACCCGCAGCCGCACGCGCTTGAGCGATTCCGCCGACGCCGTCGCCTCCATCGACGTCCTTTCTAAGGGCACAGTTGCTCCGGCCGGCACGCGCAAGGGCAGTTCTCCAAAATCCACCCGCGCCGTCACTACACGGACCTCCCGTTGAATCCCTGCGAATTCCGCGGGAGCGCCGGGCGCGAATTCCAGTCGCGCCGATCCCAAACGCCGCCCCACCGCCCGGAAATTTAACTGCCCGGAGTTCTGCGCCGTCACTTCGATCACGGCCTCATCGCTTGACCGTAGCCGTAAACCGCTGAACGCGTCCGCCCAGACGGCTTCTCCAGACATCCCTCGTGCACTGAGGGAATAGTATGGGTAGGGTGTTAACGAAAGGCCCACCTGGAAGGGGACGCCGACCCCGACCACTGAGGCGCCGTAGTACAGCGAAGCGCTGTAGCTTCTCAGCCGGATCGTCACCTCTTGCGCAATCGGCCTCCCGCGATAGGTTCCGTCCACGCGTACCCGCGCGGACCCTTCACCGCTTCGCCCCACCAACTGCAGCCCACCCACCGCGCCTGGAGGAAAGTTCACCGTTACAGAATCGTTGATGCTCGACATCCCGGTCGTGATCCCCACCCGGCTCACGTCGTCCGTTGTCACGCGCAGGCGATCGCCCGCTACACCGTCAGACAACCACATGGGGACGAAATGATCTTTGGTCAGAACGAACTCGGTGCCGTCGAACAAGGCGCTTGCGTTCGGTTGGGCCACCACGCGCAGCGCCTCTCCGGGCGCGGCCCGAAAATGGGGTGACTGGAGGGTCAAAACGTAAGTGCCCTCCCGTGTCGTCACGACACGGAAAACATTGCCGTTGGGCGTCTCGTCGATCTGCACCGCATCAGAGTCCGCTATCAGCCGCACCGGCGATGCGATGTCGTCGCCAGGCTGCATGGCGCGCCCCGTGCTGCCGTCCTCGAGGATCGCGGCGTAATGAAACCCCACCTGGAAAGTCGAATTCACGGTCACCCGCTGTTCCGAGCGCCAGTCGAAGAACAGGCCCGCCGGCCGCAGCCGCACCCGCAGCCGCTTGCGTGGATAGAATCGCGCGGACGTCCCCGCTGCGCGCCCCTCCACGATCAGGTCCACTTCGCCCTCATCCGCCAGCGCCCGCAACGTAAACACCGGGCCGGGCAGATTGCTTCCTACTACGCGGTCTGCATCCCGCAGCAGGATCTGGTCCGTCGGTGGACCGTTCCACCCCGCCCCCACCACCAGCCGCGACGGGTCCGCGCTCCGCACCCGCACCAGTCCGTCCATCCCGGGCTCCGAAATGACTTGCAGCGAGACCCGCATTTCGAGGTCCCGCCCCATGTCGAGCACGCTCGGAACCGCGCCTCCCGGTGTCGACGCCTCTCGGAATCGGATGGCCGCATACTTGAGCACCATCTCGAACCCATCCGTCTTGCCCAGGCCCGCTGTCTGCCACTCGCTCTGTGTCAGCCACTCCGCCGATTGGCTCGCCCCCACCAGCCGTACTCCGCCCGCCCAACCTTCGATGCCCAAAACCCGGTCGTCCGCCGGCCCACCGAACCGCACGGCCCGTTCTATGTCAAGCAACCCGCTACACGCCACAAACAGCCCGTCCATGCCCCCAAACGCTTCGCCCGCCGCCACGCCGGGTAGTGCCAGGTCGCGCGAATCGGTCGCCCCGCCCAGGTACAGATCTCCCTCATACTCGGCCATCGCCTCGATTTCGTCCCGGCCTGTTCCGCCCAAGTACACCGCCGCGCGCGGCGCTCCCGTGGTTCCATCCAGCCACGCCACATAGCCGTCCGTCGGCCCGCCTCCATACGTCCCGGTCGCCGCCGGCAGATCCGTGGAACCCGTCGTCCCGGCCACGTAAATCCCTTGGTCCGCGATCACGGCAAGTCCCGCCACGCTGTCGTCACCCGCGCCTCCCAACAACGCCAAAGGCGCCACTCCCAGTGGATCGAAACGTGCCTGTCCGATCCATACATCCTTTCCCGCCGCTGCTTTCGATCCCGCCACTAGCGGAAAGTCCGGCGAGTCCGTTTCCCCCGCCGCAATATACACACCGCGCCCGCTCGCGCGTAGCCGCCTCAATCGATCGTTGCCCGTACCTCCGATCGCGACCACGCTCAACTCGGAACCGTTGATCAGCCCCGCGATGGCGTCTACCTTCCCGCCCGGGCCCACGCGGCCCGTAAGCGCGCCCTCCCAGGCCGCGTCGTCAGTCTCCCCCACCACGCCCACACGCGATCCCGAACCCGGAGCGGATAAATAGCGCACGTCATACAACCGGTCCTCCCCATGTCCGCCTACATAGCTCGCATAGCTGACTTCATCACCCGCCACCTTCAGCAGAAAGCCATCCGTTGTGCCTCCCGCATATGGTCGGCCCGCGCCGAATTCGTAACTGCTCACCAGCGGCGCGTTCCGCGAACTCGTCCAGCCAACCAGCACCAAAAAGCAGTTGGTGCCGTCCGACGCGCCCGCGCTCACCTGTTCATCGCCTTCGCCGCCCCAGAAGATCGTTGACGATAAACCGGTGCCTTTCACAACTTGTTGCACGAACACGTCACGTCCGCGGCTTCCGCGCGCTGTGTTCCACGATCCACCGCTCGTCACACCGTACCGGTAGCTGCACGACGAGTTACTCGAGCCTCTTACTTCGTCCTCTTCTTCCGCACCCACCACCGTCATCGCTTCAATGACCGGGTCAATCGTTAGTTCCACGTCCGGCCGGTACGTGCCCACCCGAAATCCAAACTCCCGCTCGCCTGCCTCATAAAGCGAAACTTCCACCGCCACTTTCCGCCCGTCCACCCACTGATACGCCTCCGGCCGCCAGTGGACTACACTGCCTGCCCGCAGCCGGCCGTCGCCTTCAAGAGTTACCGTTGGCGCATCCACCCGCAACCGTGCCTGGTTTATGTCCGCGCCTGGATGGAGAATAAGGTCGTACTCCGTATTCGACTCGCGGCCGTGTAATACCCAATCGATACCCCGGTATATATTGCCGCGAACCACCCGCCGATAAGACGGAATCGCAGTCCGGCACAGCCGAATGTTTGGATTATTGCAGTAATATCTGCGGTTGCCGGTCGCCTCGTACTCCGCCCAACCGCCCTCCACCGCTGCGTTCATCCATTCGAACCGAACGTTATCGCCGCCCGCCGCCACGGCTAACTTCGTGTCTTCAATAAAGATACGTGCCTGTCCCGCCCGCGCCAGATACCGGTAACGCCCCTCCGCCTGTCCAAGGTTCGGCTCAAATCCGGGCGTGCTATTCGCGGCGCTCGCCGCCAATAGCAGGAGATTAGCGATACAAAGTCGTTGCAACAATCGCCAAAAGTATAGACTGCGGACCTGATTATCCGCAATAGCTTTTTCAATTGCCGCCTCACCATTTTGTTAGGCTATGTCTTACCAAACCATCCGCAACCCCAGCCGCACCTGCCGTTGATCCGGCTGTGCGCTCGTCACGGCCAGAAAGTTTGCTGCGTTAATATTCGCGTTCGGGGCATTGAAGTGCGGCGTATTCGTCGCATTTGCGGCCTCCGCGCGGAACTCCAGGTTCACCCGCTCGGTAATTGCGAATCGCCGGAACACGCCCAAGTCCAGGTTCACCGTGCCCGGTCCGCGCAGCAGGTTCCTGCCCGACGTCCCGAACCGTACGCCCGCAGGCGCCGCGAACGCCGCCGGATCGAAAAACGGCGAATTCGGACCAATCCCGCCCAGCTTCACTACTTCCGCCTTCACTTGGTCCGCCGTCTGCGAATTACCCGGCGCGTTCAGCGCGCCCTGCGCTGCCGACACCGTAAACGGACGGCCCTGGAATGCCGCGAACACCCCGTTTATCTGCCAGCCGCCAAATACCCACTTCTGCACGCCATCGGTCGCGAATTTCTTGCCCTTGCCGAACGGTAACTCGTACACCACGCCCGCCTGGAAGTTATGCGGTATGTTATAACCCGCCTGCGCCCGGTTCAATCGAAACGCCGGAGCCCAGTTATACATCAGGTTACCCGTCCACCCGTCCTCATCCGTATAGTTGATCGACTTTGAGAATGTATAGGCCAGTTTCACCGTCAGTCCGTCGGCCGCGCGGCGGTTCGATGCCACCTGCAACCCGTGGTAATTGGCGCTCAAATAACCGTCCCACGCCCACGTGTCCACTGTCCTGCCGAACTGCGCCGCCTGCGGGCGCCCCGTGTTCCCCGCGCCCGGCGCCGCCGCGTTAATGTTGTAATCCGCAAAGCTGCGCGTAGTCTGTGTGCCCACATAGGCCACCGAAGTAACCCACTGTCCCGGTAGCTGCCGCTCGATCGTGAAGTTCCACGACTGTACATAGCCCCGGTGCAGCACATCGGTCGGGATATACCGCATCAGCGCCGTCGTCGGCAACTGCACCCGTCCGGAACTCATGTCCGGAAACACAATGCTCGGAATCCCTTGTTCAACCGTGCGCACCGGTTGGAACGTATTGGGGGAATTGAAAGTCGCTGCGAACGTCAGCGGGAAAAATCCGCGCAACGGACGCGCCAGCGGCATCGGGTTATATGCCACCCCGTAACCGCTGCGGATCACCGTCTTCTCGTTCAGCCGGTAGGCGAATCCGACGCGCGGCGCAAACAGCTTCTTACTCGTCGAGATACCCAGATCACGTGGAATGTTACCCACGCCGCCTAAGCTTACAATGTTCGTCGCTGGGTCGTATCCTTCCAGCCCGCCGCGGCCCGACCGTGTTTGCAGCGGAAATAACTCATACCGCAAGCCGAGCGTCACGGTCAGCTTCTGGCTCACCTGCCACCGGTCGCGGAAATACCACCCCAATTGATAGTTGAACGCCGTCATCGTCTCATACTGGGCCGACCGCCGCATCGTCTCCGGCAACCCGAGCAGATACGCCGCATAGGAGTTGAACTGCGTCAGCGAAGCCCCGCGCGTGCTCGTAATCCCCTGCGTGAACGACAGCGATCCCATCGGTCCGCCGTTGCCGCCGCCATCCGGATTGTAGTGATTGAGATGGTGCCGGATGCCTTCAAACCCGAACCGTATGTCGTGCCGCGTCCGGTTCAGCGAGAAGTTCTGCTGCGTCGTCCAGCTACTGTCATAGGCGAAGAACGGCCGCGTATCCGTATCGTTCAGATGGTTCGTATAACCGGCGATCGAAATAATCGGCGCGCCGCTGTCGCGTATGTCGCTGCTATTACCGTTCACGCCCGGAATACGCAAGTCGCGATAGTAGAAATTACCGTACCCAAATCCCGTAATCGCTTGCCCCTGCCGCGTCCAACCCACCACACCGTCCCACAAAAAACTCGGGGAGAAAATGTAAGTGCTACCGATCGTCGCCACCTGCGTGCGCAGCGATCCGTCGCCAATGCTCGATCCCGACGGGCATAGCGGCGCGCCGCCGCCCGTCCCAAACGCCGGAGCACAACTTACCGTCGCGTTCATGATCGAGTACTTACCCCAAATCGTGTGATCCACGTTCCGGTTCCAGTTGATCTTGGTGTCGAAGTTATTCCGGTCCATCTTCTGCGTGCCGTTGGCCAGAAAGTTCGACCCCGTGCCCGTCCGGTTCGGCAGCGGAATCAAGTCCTGAATCTGCCGCACAATCCCGCTCTGCCGGTTCAATGGCACGATATTACTCGCAAACGGTGTCCGTCCGGAACCGTCCGCCGCCCCGGTCGCCGGGTCGTAAATGGTCGTGTTATAGCGCGAAAAATCGCCCTGCTTCTGATCCGCCGTAGGTACGGTCAGCAGTTGCGTGGCCCCCAGCCGCTCGTGTACCCCCTCCCAAGCCCCGAAAAAGAATAACTTATTCTTCTTGATCGGACCACCGAGCGTGAGGCCATCGACGTTATTGATATTCGACGGCTTGTCGCCGCTATTGAAGAAATTCTTTGCCTGTAACCTTGCGTTGTCATGCAGCGCCCAAGCCGACCCGTGCAGTCCATTCGTACCCGACTTAGTGATGACCGTGATGGCCGCGCCGCCCGCAAACCCCTGCTCGGCATCGAAGTTATTCGTCGCGACGTTGATCGTCTCAATCGTTTCCGCCGGCGGCACATACGCCGTGTGATGCGGCAGCCACAGAAACACACTCAACGCGCCGTCAATCCGCGTCGCATTGTTATTGCGGTTCACGCCGTTCACGTTCGTGTCCAACGCCCGTGCAGGAGCCGCCTGAATCGAGTTCTGATACCGCCCCGGCGTCGCCCCCGGCACCAGGTTGATCAAGCTTTGGTAGTTCCGGTACCGCGGCAGCGGCATATTGATAACTTCTTTCGCCCCGAGTTCCGTGTGCAGGTCCGACTTATCCGTTTGCAGCGCCACCTGTCCCGCCTCAACGGTAACCGTCTCGCTGACCTGCCCCAGTTCGAGCGCCGCATCCTCGCGCCGCACCACGTTCGCCGTAATCGGTAAATCGCGCTTGGTTACCGACCGGAACCCGTTCGCCGTGATCATCAAATCGTAATTACCCGGTACCAGGTTTGAGAACGTGTAAGCTCCGATATCGTTGGTCTGCGCCGTCAGTTCCTGCGCCGTGCCTGTATTTCGCACCGTCACCTTAGCACCAGGTACAACAGCCCCGCCCATATCCTGCACGGTTCCGGTCAATGATCCATAAAGCACCTGTGCCGAAGCGGCGTTAGCAGACACCAAAAGCAGAATCGCGAACGTAGCAGTTCGAAGCATATTGTCCCAGACCTCACAAAGGATCGAAATTGTTCCCACATTACCCGGTTGCCGAGCCTCACGTCAACCTGCCCCGAGAGACCGGTTTATCGCTTTGCGTTAACTGTTTGAACGGTAGTACGATAGGCCTGTCATTCGGTCCTTTGGCGATAGGGAAACCGAAAAGGTCTTCGCCGTCGCTTCAGCCGTGCCTTTCAGGCTATCGCTCCTGTAGCGAAGCGGAAACTCGATCACATCAATGCGGCGACTAGCTTGGCGGACCTGGCCGCCATTCCTGGTAATCGCTTGGAGGCGCTTGGGGGAGACCGCAAGGGCCAGTACAGCATTCGAATCAACGACCAATGGCGGATCTGTTTCGTCTGGATTGATAACGACGCCACCACAGTCGAAATCGTTGATTACCATTGAGGAGGTTTATGGCGCGCAAGAATAAGACCATGCCGCCGATTCACCCGGGTGAAACGCTGCGCGAAGACTTCTTGAGGCCACTTGATCTCACCCCGAACCGCCTGGCCATCGAGTTACAGGTGCCAGTCACTCGCGTGAATGACATTGTTCGTTGCAGGCGCGCCATTACCGCCGATACCGCTCTACGTCTGGCAAGGTATTTCGGAACGAGCGCGCAGTTTTGGATGAACCTCCAAACCAACTACGAGCTGGAGTTAGCCCAAGATGAGCGCGGGGCGGAGATCCTCGGTCGAATCAGACCTCACCAAGCGGCTTAACCTCGGACTTTGGATCGCTTCCGCGATTCCGGTTAATCCCTGCCACTAAGCGATGACGGCACGAGCCGGGAAAGCATCTATACTCGCGAAGATGACTGGAACCGGTAGTGCGGATCCTTGCGGACACAAACATCGTGTTGCGCCGCGTTTTCAAGTGCTAGTGCGCGTTCTCGCGGACACAAACATCCTGCTACGCCGTGTTGATCGGCGCCATTTCGACCAACTGATCTTCTCTAACGCCCCTCAATCCTGGCCGCATCTAAACTATCCGTATGACCCGCCCGGCGCTGGCTGTTTTTGCTTTTCTCCTCCTCGCCGCGCCCGACGAGCGCCTCGCCCGCCACCGCAATCTCGGCAAAGCGTACTTCGAAACCCCCACCACCCACGCCCAAGCCGTCATTGAATTCCAAAAAGCTCTCGCGCTCGCCCCCAACTCCACTCGCGACCGTCTCAATCTGGGCCTGTCCCTGATTGCCAACGGCCAGACCGCCGAAGGGATCGCCGAACTCGAAAAGGTCCAAAAGGCCGACCCGTCTATCCCCCACACTTGGTTCAACCTGGGTATCCAGCTCAAGAAGGCAGGGGAATTCGATAAGGCCCGGACCCAGTTGGAGCAGTTCGTCAAACTCGTCCCCACCGAACCCACCGGACACCACAACCTCGGCACCCTCTACCGGCTCGCCGGCGAAACCGCCAAAGCCATCGCCGCCTTCGAGCAGGCCTCCAAGCTCGACCCCAACCTCGCCGCTCCCCACTTCCAACTCTTCAACCTCTACCGCCAGAACGGCCGCCCGCAGGAAGCCGCTGCCCGTCTGAAACTGTTCCAGGAGGCCAAGGACCGCCAGAAGGATGCCGCCATCCCCGAGGATGTCGAATGGTCGTTCTATTCCGAAATCTACGACCCGCCGGCGCCGTCTGCACCCTCCGAAGCCAAGCCCATTACCCCCCGGTTCGTTTCGCAAATTGTTCAAAAGAAAGCCCCAGGGCTGGTCGTCGCCGACCTGAACAACGACGGCAAGCCCGAACTCCTCCCGTATGACGGCGCCGCCGCCGACTTCAACAACGACGGCCGGCCAGACCTCTGTGTAATCGGGGACAGCCCCCAATTACTCACGAACATCAACAGCAAACTGGTACCCAGGTCCCTACCCGTTACAGGACAATACTCCCTCTGCGTACCTCTGGACTACGACCGTGACTACGACATGGATATCCTCCTGCTCGGGGCAGGGACGAATACCCTCCTCCGCAACCAGGGCAGCTTCGATTTTGCGGAACGAACTCCCGACTTCCCCTTCCAACCCGGCCATCCCCTCACGGCCCACGTCCTCCGCGTCGTCCCTGATACGAAAGGTCTCGACGTACTAGTCACCTACGCCGATCACCCCGCCATCCTCTATCGCGACCGCCTCGCCGGGCGCTTCGAACCCGAGCCCTTCCCTCTCATCCCCGCCGGCGAAAGAGTCGTCCGAATCATCGGTGCGGATATCCAGACTGACCGCCGCTGGCTCGCTAACTCCAATGGCCACTACACTTTGCGAAACGAACTCCCCGGCCTGCTCGCCGATTTCGACAACCGCGGCGCCCTCGAACGCCACCCCGATCTGCCCCCCGCAAAGTCCTACGTCCTCGCCGACTTCAACCTCGACGGCAAACTCGACGTCGCCCTTCACGCCTCCGACGAGTCCCTCCAACTGCTTACCAACACCACATCCACACCTTATAAATGGACCCGCCTATCGATCATCGGCACCAAAAACCTCAAACTCGCCTCCGGCGCGGAAGTCGAAATCAAGTCCGGCAATCTGTACCAGAAGCGCCTGTACGCCGGCTACCCCCTCCACTTCGGTATGGGCGCCTACCCGACCATCGACACCATCCGCATCACCTGGCCCAACGGTCTTATTCAAAACGAACCCAATTTGCCCACCGGCAAGCCGCTCTCTTATAAGGAAGCGCAACGCCTTTCCGGATCCTGCCCCCAAGTCTGGACCTGGAACGGCCGCGAGTACCAATACGTCACCGACGTGCTCGGCGTCGCCCCCCTTGGCGCATCCTCAGGCGACGGCCAGTTCTTCCCGGTCGACCACCTCGAACACATCCAACTCCCCGACCTCACCCCCAAGGACGGCTACCTCGAAGTCCGCCTCACCGAGGAGCTAGCCGAGGTCGCCTACCTCGACCAGATTCGCCTCCTCGCCGTCGACCATCCGCAATCCACCGAGATCTTCCTGAACGAAAGGTTCCAATCACCCCCCTACCCGCCGCTCGAAGTGTTCCCCGTGGAACGTCGAGTTACCATACACCCCGGTCCGGTTCTCGACTTTCGAAACGAACCCAATTCTCCGCTGCTCATCCTCCGCGGCTGGACCGATTGGGCCGACGGCTCCCTGATCCGCCAATACTCCCAGGAACGCGGCCGCGCCCTGAAGCCCCCCGTCCTCGAAATGCAAAACGGCAACGGACCCTGGCAAACCGCCGTCGCCGACCTCGGCCTCCCCTCCGGCAAACCCAAAGCTTTCGCCGTCCGCGTCCCCCCTGCCGACCGCTACCGCATCCGCACCAACGTCGAAGTCCACTGGACCGAGATCAGCCTCGCCGAACTCAAAGCACAGCCCGTCCGCATCTCCGAGCAAACCCCCGCCTCAGCCGGCCTCCGCTTCCGCGGCTTCTCCCGCCTCGTCCAAACCAAGCCCGACCTGTTTGCCTACGCCAACCCGTTCCCGATTTCCATGTGGAATCCAACCCCCGGCGTCTACACCCGCTACGGCGACGTCACCCCCTTGATGGACCGCTCCGATGACGAACTCGTGATCATGGGCTCAGGCGACGAACTCACCCTCCGCTTCGACCCGCGCCGCTTTCCGCCGCCCCCGCCCGCGACGCGCCGCAGCTACGTCCTCGCCGTCGACGGTTGGGCCAAAGATCAGGACCCCAACACCGCCTTTTCCCAAACCGTCGGCCCGCTTCCGTTCCACCGCATGTCCGCCTACCCCTACAAACGGACCGAACATCACACTCCAGGACCTCTCCACCGCCGGTACAACACCCGCCCGGCGCGCAAGCTCATCCCATCCCTTGGTACGATCTCAGACTAGAACCAAATGCTGGGCGTAGTAGCGGGCGCACTCCTTCTGTTGCTGGTCGTAAACACGGCGTACATCGCCGCCTTCTCCAGTCCAACCATCTTTTACGTCACGAACGTCTTCGTGCACATCGGCGTCGGCCTCGTCCTAACGGTTGCCGCCATACGTTACCTTAGCCGGTACCGCCTCCCGTCTATCCTATTAATACTGTCGGGCCTGCTCGGCGCATGGCTCACCTATGCCGCCGCGGCCCGCGCCTTCGACGACATCGCACGCCATACCTACTGGCCGTACGTGATCCATGTCATCGCCGGCGCCGCCTCTATCCTGATCCTGCTTGTCCTCACCCGCAGCAAAGTCCTCGCCGCCACCTGCGCCGGCGCCGTCCTCCTCTTCGCCGGATCGGTCGGTTATCGGAAAGCTTTCCCGAACCCCGACCATCGCATCCGCAACCCGCAACTCGTCCCCGTCTCGATGGAAGAAGAAGGCGCCGGGCCCAGCTCGCCCTTCTGGCCGTCATCCTCCAACACCAGCGTCAACCGGACCATCCCCTCCGACTTCTTCATGGACTCGAAGCTCTGCGGCTCCTGCCACAAAGACATCTACGAACAGTGGAACTCGTCCATGCACCACTTCGCCAGCTTCAACAACCAGTTCTACCGCAAGTCGATCGAACAGATGCAGGAACTCTCGGGCACCAAAGGCTCCAAGTGGTGCGCCGGCTGTCATGACCATGCCGTCTTCTTCAATGGCCGCTTCGACAAGCCCATCAAAGACCAGATCGACACCCCCGAAGCCCAGAACGGCCTCGGCTGCCTGTCGTGCCACTCGATCATCAAGGTCCACGGCAGCATGGGCAACGGTGGCTTCCTCATCGAGTACCCACCGCTCCACGACCTCGCCTCTTCGAAGAACCCCTACATCCGCTACATCGACCGGTTCTTCACGTTCCTCGATCCCCAGCCGCACAAAGAGACCTTTATCAAACCCTTTATGCGTCACGATGCGGCCGAGTATTGCTCGTCCTGCCACAAGGTCCACCTCGACGTTCCGGTCAATAACTACCGCTGGGTCCGCGGCTTCAACGATTACGACAACTGGCAAGCCTCAGGCGTCTCCGGCCAAGGCGCGCGATCGTTCTACTACCCGCCCAAGACGTCTACCTGCTCCGATTGCCACATGCCGCTGATCGATGGCAAAGACCCTGCGGCCAAACAAGGCAAAGTCCACTCCCACCGCTTCGCCGCGGCCAACACCGCCGTCTCGCATGTTAACGGCGACGCCAAGCAGTTCAAGGAAACGGTGGACTTCCTGCAATCCGGCTTCATTAGCGTCGACATCTTCGCCGCCGTGCCCGTTCCCGACACCGGCGCCGAACCGCAGATGCGCCGCCGCGCCGCGCAGCAGCAGCCGCAACTGATGAGCACCTTTGCCGTCGGTGAGGAAGCCGAACACACCGGCGATGTCTTCGTCCGCGAAGTCTCAAACGTTGCCGCCCCGCTCGACCGTACGCCCACGAAGTTCCAACCCGGCTCCACTGTCCGAGTGGATGCCGTCGTCCGCACCCGCAAGATCGGCCACTTCTTCCCCGGCGGCACCGTCGACTCCTTTGATGTCTGGCTTGAATTCGAAGCCACCGACGCCACCGGCCGCAAGATCTTCCACTCGGGCTTTGTCGAAGACAACGGTCGCGGGCCCGTAGAACGCGGCGCGCACATGTACCGCTCCTACATGCTCGACGGGGCAGGGAACCCCATCAACAAGCGCAACGCCTGGCAGATGCGTAGCGTGCTCTATGTGCGCCTCATCCCGCCCGGCGCTGCCGACACGGTTCACTACCGCCTCAAGATCCCGAACGACGCGAAAGGACCCATCCAACTCCGCGCCAAACTCAACTACCGCAAGTTCTCCCACTACTACACGCAATTCGCCTACGCCGGTAAAGCCGAGGGGGGAGAATCGGCCAGCGACCACGATTCCCGCCACTACACCTACACCGCCGCCAATATCCCCAAGAACGTCTCCGGCAACATCAAGGGCCGTATACCCGACCTGCCCATCATCACCCTTGCCACTACTGAATCGCGCCTCCAGATCGCAGCCAAAGGCGAACCCACCGAATGGAAACGCCTCGTCGAAAAGCGCGACCGCGAGCGTTGGAACGACTGGGGCATCGGCATGCTCCTCCAAGGCGACCTCAAAGGCGCCGAATACGCCTTCCAGCGCGTCACCGAGGCCGAACCCGAGTATGCCGATGGCTGGCTGAACGTCGCCCGCGCTCTGATTCAGGAAGGCCAAACCGAAGCCGCCAAAGCCTACCTTGCGAAAGCCCAGCAGCACGGCCCGCAGCTCGGCCGAGTCCACTTCTTCCGCGCCATGGTTGAGAAAGCCGATGGCGACTACGACGCCGCTCTCAAGTCTTTACAACAGGTGGCCGCGCAGTACCCGCGCGACCGTGTAGTGCTCAACCAAATCGGTCGCCTCCACTTCCTGCGTCGCGAATACAAGCAGGCCGTCGAAGCACTGGCCCAAGTCATCTCCGTCGATCCCGAAGACGTGCAAGCACACTACAACCTGATGCTCGCCTACCGTGGCATGGGCAACGCCGAAGCCGCCGCCCGCGAAGAAAAGCTGTTCCGCCGCTTCAAAGCCGACGAAGCCGCCCAAACCGTGACGCTCAAACCGCGCCTGCTATCGCCCGAAGACAACAACGAGCGCCAGCAGATCCACGACCATGAGTCAGTCTCCCTGCCACCCGAAGTCAAGAAGCCGCTTACGAGTAAAACGTTATCCGGCGACCATACGGTTCAGTTCAGCCGGCGAGACTGATTGCTGTTTCCCGCGCGGCCGACGGGCTTGGGTTTACTTGTAAATCTCCGAACGATGACCAACCGCGATCACTTCAAGCCCATCCTCGATTTGTCGAAAAATTGCTCGATAATCGCCGCAGCGTAGGCGGAAGCAGCCCTGCCATTCGCCATGGAGTGGCGAAACGTCACCGACGCCTGACTCACCGAATCGGGCAATCGTTTCCAGAATGCGCAAAGCATCGGTGCGATTGATTGCTCGCAATTGCATCCGTGCTTCGGTTGTGAATGGGAAACGCAACGCTTGGGACTAGTCGAGCAGCTTCTCGACCATCTCGGCGTAATCGCGGCACACAACCGTTTCGCCTGCCTCGGCCTGGGCAAGTCCGCGGCGGATTGAGTCGGCAAATTCAGGGCCGATTGGTTCTTTTGAGATCATCATCAATAACCGCTCGGCCGTGGCGATCTCCGTCTCAGGAAGCGAGTCGACGAGTTCGTGGAGGACGTGCCGGCTGACCATCATACTTCTATCCACAGTCTACAACGGTCGGCCGCTGGAAGGGCTGGCTCTAGACTGTTGGGTAACAACGTTTAGAACCGCCATGTTGCGGCGGACGGAACAAGAGACTCAAGCGCCAAAAATCAAGCTACATGGAGAACTGGAGAGAACGGATCAGCGTGAATCCCGCTGTTTGTCAGGGCAAAGCTTGCATCCGCGGCACGCGAATTATGGTTTCGGTGGTCCTGGATAACCTTGCCGCGGGCGTGGACCGTGCCGCAATTCTCGCCAGCTATCCATCTTTGGAGCCCGCCGATATTGATGCGGCGATAGCCTATGCTGCCGAATTGGCCCGGGAAGGTGTGATGGCACTTCCCGTTGAGATGGGCACGTGAAATTTAAGACCGATGAAAATCTCCAGGCCGAAGCAGCTGCAGTAGTTGCGTCCACACGTAGGTTAATGCCTTCCGCCAGCTTTGCAATCGGGCCAGTCGCCCACTCGCACTCAATCCTTCACCTGATGGAATGTTTTCGAGGGGTAGAATAACGCTGTGATCCCGTTTCCCAGCACAGGGGCGGTGACTCTGATATTGGCCGCCGTTGCACTCAGAGGCGCCGACCTCAGCTACACATTTCAATACGACGGAAACCCTCAACACGGGGTCGTGGTCGATGTGCGCTTCGACGTGAACGCAGCGGGACCGCAACAACTCGTTTTGCCAAGCAAGTATGGGGGACAGAACGAGATGTGGCGGTCGATTTCAGGGTTGGAAGTGATTGGCGGGCCCGTCAAATTGCAGCCTGGCCCCAGGCCTGACTTGCGCAGGATCCACGCGTCGGGCAACGGCCCCTGCCAGATTCGGTACAGGGTCGCGGGAGTCACTGGACCATTGGGGCATAGCGTATATTACTGGCCGATCCTTAAGTCCGAGTACATGCACCTGCTAGGCAAAGCATTCCTGGTTATGCCTGATTGGCCCGAACTTAGTCCTGTTTCCATAGAGTTAAGTTGGAGACTGCCCGATGGATGGGTTGCCATCAACAGCTTGGGCCTGGGCGAGGGAGCACAGAGATTCTCCGGCTCGCTATTCCAATTACGGCAGGGCGTCTACGTCGCGGGCGACTTCCGCCTCCGTCGATTCGAAATACGAGGGAAGCCAGCGGCTGTCGCGTTACGCGGTCGATGGGGCTTCACCGACGACGAGTTTGCGACATTTGTGAACCGTATTGTGGCTGCCCAACGAGCGTTTTGGAAAGACGATGATTTGCCGAAGGGCGCAAACCTCGATCCTTCGTTCCGATATCTGTTTTTCCACGAGCTATTTCACACCTGGAACCCCAACAAGCTTACCCACTCCGGCGGCGTACCACCAGCTCTTTACTGGTTCAGCGAAGGTTTCACGGACTATTATGCCTACGTGCTTCAGATGCTTGAAGGCTTCGAGTCGTTTCCCGACCACATGGACCGAATGACCAAGATCATGTCACGGTACTGGACATGGCGTACACGAAATTTACCCAATCACGCCGCCGCACAGGATTACTATTCCGACCCAGAAGCTCAGAAAGTCGCGTATTTCCGAGGCACGCTGGTCGCATTGAATTGGAATGCCGCGATTCGTGAGGCGTCCCAAGGCAAATCGTCCCTGAACGACTTTATGCGGGCGCTAAAGAGCCGAGTTGAACGGACGCACGAGGAACTCACACATGCAGTCCTGGTTAGCGAAGCAGAGCGATTCGGAATTGGCGGCGCCGAGAAACAGATTGCCCGTTGGATTGATCATGGAGACACGGTTGAGGTCCGCAGCGATAGTTTTGGCCCATGCGCCGAGATGATCGGCACCGATCCTCCTCAATTTCGAATAGCCCGCCAGCAGTGCGTCGAGTGGTTCAAGTGACTCACCGGGCGGACGGCAGTAAAGTCGCGGGTAACGGATTCAGAGCGGTGTCCGAGTGGCGGTAGACTAGGAAACGAGAGGCCATGGTTCTCAGCGCCAACGAAGAGTCGCTCATCAAAGTCGTACGGATGCTACCGCCGGACGAGGCCACGAAGGTGCTCGTTTGGGCGCAGCAACTCTCAGATCTCGGAACAGGGAGGCGTGTGGAGTGGTCGGATTCCTGGTCGGACGAGGATCGGCGGGACGCTACTTTCGCCTCTCTCGAGCGCTTTGAGCAGCAGGAGCGCGAAGGGCATTGAAGCCAGGTGACGTCGTGGTCGGCGCATTCCCTGGCGCAGACACGACCAAGGTCCGGCCCGCTGTGGTGCTCTCCACTGAACTCTATCACCACTATAGACCTGACGTGATCGTCGGTCTGATTACCACGCAATCCCCCAGTGAACTCGCGCCCACGGACTGCGAATTGCGTGATTGGCGACAGGCGGGACTCCGTCAGCCCTCGTTCTTCAGATTGTTCCCCGTGACGCTCCTACAGCGGGAAGTAAGGTTGATTGGGCGGCTTTCTGAGCCCGATTGGTTTTCGGTTCGTGCGTGCTTCAAAGCGGGTTTTGAAAGCGAGTGAGGCCGCGCGGATCGCCCTTTGTGGGCATACAACATCGGCCTAATGCGCGTACGTCAGCACGCTCCAACCAAGCTCGCTGCCTACCAGCGTCCGCGCGACGGGCGCCGTTCCCGGAACCCGTGCGAACTGCCGGCCGGGCGGTCTTGCTTGAACGGCCGAGCCTCTCCGGCCGGCCGCGCCTCTTTCACTTCCTTGACCAATCCCGCGGGGACCGGCTGTTCTGTCATCTGCACCTTCATCGCCCGCTCGATCCGCCTCACTTCGGACCGTTCGGAACGGTTGCTGAAAGTCGATGCCGTGCCCACCGCACCTGCACGACCCGTCCTGCCTGCGCGATGGATGAAGTCCTCGGGCATTTGCGGCAGGTCGTAGTTCACCACGTGGGCGACATCGTCCACATGGATCCCACGAGCCGCTACGTCGGTCGCCACCAGCACACGATAGGTGCCGGTCTTGAAACCCTTCAGCGCTGTGTTGCGCTGGCCCTGCGTGCGTCCGCCATGAATGCGTGCCGCCGCTACACCTTGCTTTGCCAAACGGTCGGCTAAGCGATCGGTACCATGCTTGGTCCGCGTGAACACCAGGAACGCGCCCTGATCGTTCTGCAGCAGATGATGCAGCAGTGCGAGCTTGCGGTCCTGCTCCACTTCGTACACGTGCAGGTTGATGCCTTCAGCCGGCTTCGTCGTCGCGCCGATCGCAATCCGCACCGGATCTTTCACCTGTTCCTCGATCAACTTCGCCATCGACTTGTCGATGGTCGCCGAGAACAGCAGAGTCTGCCGCTCCGGGGGTGTCTTTTCGAGGATTGCCTTGATTGACGGCAGGAAGCCCATGTCGAGCATCCGGTCCGCTTCGTCCAGCACCACAACTTCAACTGCGCCCAACTTCACGAGCTTTCGATCAAGGAAGTCGCACAGCCGGCCCGGAGTTGCCACGATGATCTGCGCGCCATTGCGGATGTCACGCAACTGCCGCTGTTCGTCCATTCCGCCCACTACGGCCGTAGCCGCGATCTGCGTGCGCGCCGTCAACAGCGCGAAGGCATCACGGATCTGCAACGCCAGTTCCCGCGTCGGGCTCAATATCACCGCACGCACCGTTCGCGGCTTAGCGGGTGTTGAAAGCAGCCGCTCGACGATCGGCAACGCGAAGGCCAGCGTCTTGCCTGTACCCGTTTGGGCCGTGGCAATCACGTCTCTACCCTCCAGCGCCGGCGGTATCGCCTCTGCCTGGACCGGTGTCGGTTTGGAAAACTTGTTTTTTTCGAGATTGCTCTGTACTTGAGAGCTAAGATTCAGTTCAGAAAATAGATTCATTCAGTAGATAAGGAATTGGAAACTGTGGCAGTAAGATTCTGCTCATCCTCGGCGAGTGAAGCCTCTTCCGGATTTGTTTCCGTTTCCTGGGTCTCATCGCCCTGCTTGCGCTGCAGCCGCTTTTGACGCTTTTCTTCCTGGCGTTGCCGCCGCTGCTCTTCTTTCTGCCGTTTTTTAAATGTCTGCGGACCTCGTCCAGCCATACCGTTGATTCTCCTTGTTGTTGCACCCACTGCGAATGCTCCCAGCAATCGCAGTGGTAGTTCGGAATGGCCAGTGCTCCGGCCTTACTCACCCGATTGGGCGATTAGTAACGACGCGGACCGCGTCCGCCGCCGCCGGAGTTGCGCGAGAACCCGCCGCGGCCGCCGCCACCTTCGGTCTTCGGCCGGGCTTCGTTCACATTCATCGCACGGCCATTCAGGTCGGCGCCATTCAAAGACGAAATGGCGGTTTGCGCATCACGCGCTTCCGTCATCTCAACAAAAGCAAAGCCGCGCGCCTGGCCCGTATCGCGATCGGTGATAACGTTCACCTTTTCAACCGGACCGTAAGCGGAAAATGCGGCGTAGAGATCGTCCTGAGTAGTTTGATAGCTCAGGTTTCCAACGAAAATATTCGTCATTCGTGTTCCTTTCAAGTTGCTCAGACTGCGCTCTGGATTGTTCGGAGAGCGGCAGGTGAGGCACTCGTCGGAAACAGAGGGCGGGCAAAGACTCTTTTAGGGTACCACGTTCCCGTGGTGCTCGCAGGTGAGCAGACTACTTGCGAAGACGAGACGCGTCACGGCTGTAAGGTTCGCATAAGAAGCCTGCCCGCTTGGTTTGACCGCGCATTGCGTTAGAATCGGCAGAATGTTCAACCTCAAGCCGCTGCTACTGTTGGGCCTGGCCGCCGCACTGTCGCTTCCCGCGCAAACCAAGAAGGTCGTGGTTGTCGGTCAATCTCCCGCCACTGTTCGCGAACTGCAAACCGCGTCAGACCAGGTGCGCGTTGTCCACGCCACCCAGGAAACGCTCATGAAAGAAATCGTCGATGCCGACGCCATCCTCGGTACGATCTCGCCGGCATTGATCAAAGCCGGAAAAAACCTGAAGTGGGTGCAAACGTATTCCGCCGGCGTCGAACTCTACCGGAGCGACGAACTGCTATCGAGCCCCATTGTCCTCACCAATGCCAAAATCATCCAGGGTCCCAACATTGCGGACCATGCCATGGCCCTGCTGCTATCGCTCACCCGCCACATGGATCATGCCGTCCTTGGCCGCGCCAACCAGCAGTGGGCGCCGAAGACGTTCAGCGACGTCGTCGAGTTGAGCGGCAAAACCGGCCTGGTCGTTGGAGTAGGCGGCATCGGTACGCAGATCGCGGTGCGTGCCTCGGCGTTCGGTATGAAGATCATTGGCGTCGACCCAAAGGACATCCCGTACATACCGGCACTCTCGAGAGTGGTGGGTCCCGAACGGCTCGATAGCGTCATTCCCGAAGCGGACGTAGTATTCATCTCGGCGCCCGACTCGCCCGGCAGCCGCGGCATGTTCGGCCAGCGCCAGTTCGACCTCATGAAGAAGGGGTCCTATTTCATCGCCGTCTCGCGCGGTAAAGTCTTCAATCACCAGGCGCTCGCGCAGGCACTGGAAAGCGGCAAACTGAAGGGCGCCGGGCTCGATGCCACCGACCCCGAACCGCTCCCGCGCGACCATCCGCTGTGGAAGTTCCCCAACATCATCATCACGCCCCACATCGCCGCCGTTTCCGACAACGTGCAGACGCGCCGTGTGGCATTGCTCAAGGAAAACATCCGCCGCTTCGCCAATGGCGAACGGCTTCTCAATCAAGTCGACAAGGACAAAGGCTACTAACCCATGCTCAACAGGAGACAGATCTTGCAGACTGCGCTGAGCGCCACCTCATCCGTTGCCCTCACCACCGCCGCCACGAAGCGTCCCGGTAACTGGATCGACGCGCACGTCCATGTCTGGACCGGCGACCTCGACAAGTACAAGCTCGCGCCGGGCTACACGCGGGCGCAGATGAAGCCTCCACAGTTCCTGCCCGAAGACATCCTGGGCCATGCCAAAGGCTCCGGTGTGAACCGCGTGGTGCTCATTCAGATGAGTTACTACCAGTTCGACAACACCTACATGCTTGATGTGATTAAGAAGCAGCCCAACGTTTTCCGCGGCATCGCCATTGTTGACTGGAACGGTAAGTCGCCCGACGAAGACATGCGCAAGCTGAAACCCCTCGGCGTCCGTGGCTTTCGCATCTACCCTTCCAAAGGGTCGACCCCGGCCGACTGGCTGCAGACCGAAGGGTTCGCTAGAATGTTTGCCGCCGGAGCCAAAGAGCGCTTGTCGATGTGCCCGCTCATCAACCCCGACGCGCTCGTGTCCGTAAAGAAGGCCTGCGAAAAGTTCCCTGACACTCCGGTCGTCATCGACCACATGTGCCGCATCGGCGCCACCGGCGCCATCAAGGAAGAAGAAGTCAAAGCACTGACCGATCTCGCCAAGCACAAGAACGTCAAAGTAAAGGTGTCCGCATTCTACGCCTTAGGCGCCAAGAGGCCGCCACACACTGACCTCATCCCGCTCATCAAACGCCTGATCGACGCCTACGGTCCCCAGCGCCTGATGTGGGCCTCCGACTGCCCCTTCCAAACCGTCAGCGAAAAGTACGAAGACAGCGTCTCCCTCATCGCCGACAAGATGGACCTCAGAGCATCGGACCTCGACTGGATCATGCGCCGCACCGCGGAAGAGTCGTTCTACCGGTGAGGAACGACCCTCCGTAATCACTCCCCAAAATCGAACCGGTACCCCACGTCGCGCACCGTTTCGATGAACACCGGCTTTCCCGGGTCCGCTTCTATCTTCGACCGGAGCGTCGCCACGCACCGGTCTACGCTCCGGCCCGTGACGATTACGGAATTACCCCAAACGTGATTGAGGATCTGCTCCCGCGTGAATGCGCGACCCGGGTGAGACGCCAGGTATCGCAATAGCCCGAACTCCTTTGCCGTCAACTCGACCTCGACACCGTTCCGCTGAAAGCGGTGAGCCTCAAGGTCGAGCTCGCATTCGCCAAAGCGTATCGTTCCCTCCGCAGGCGTTTGCCGCCGCCGCAGCAACGCGTGGACTCGCGCCAACAGTTCGCGGATCCGGAACGGCTTCGTGACGTAATCGTCCGCGCCCAGGTTCAACCCCAGAACTACGTCCTCTTCCTGGCTCTTGGCCGTCAGCATCAGAATAGGCATGTTCAGCTCGCGCTCACGCACGGCGCGGCAGATTTCGTATCCGTTTACCTTGGGTAACATCAAATCGAGCACGATCAAGTCGGGTTCGGCCGACAACGCCTTCTCCATGCCGGACTGCCCATCCATCGCGACAATCACCTCGTGACCATTGGCGGCGAAGTTATCCTTCAACCCGCGCAGCATGGCCGGTTCGTCCTCCACAATCAGGATACGGCTCATGCCCCCACTCCCTGAACGGCCACCGGCAGCGCCACGGTGAAGGTGCTACCCCTGCCCACCTGGCTGGCCACTTTTACCGACCCGCCGTGCGCACGCACGATGAAGTCCACGATCGACAGGCCAAGACCACAGCCGCCGCGTTCGCGCGCCAGCCGCTGGTCCACTTGATAGAACCGCCGGAAGATCTTCTGCGTCTCCCGCGCAGGAATTCCGATGCCGTTGTCCTCCACGGCGAAGCACACGCAGGCCCTCTCGCGATAGGCCCGTACGGTTATCCGCTTCTCGTCGCCCGAGTATTTCCAGGCGTTATCCAACAGGTTGGTCAGCGTGGTCACCAGTCCGCTCTCGTCGGCGAAGATCACGGGTAGCGCGGGTTCAATATCCACCTCGACCGGGCACCCCTGCGGCGCCGCGAAACGTTCCCCGATCGCATCTACCGCTGCACGGACGATCGCCTCCGGCCGCACCTCGCGGAAGTCGAACTTCTTGCGATCCCGTTCCATTCGTGAAAAGGTGAGGAAGTTGTCGATCATGCGGCTCAGCCGGGCGTTTTCGCGCGCGATCAATTCGAGATACTCTCGAGTCTTCGCCGGGTCGGGTCTGGCGTCGTCGAGCAGTGTATCGACCAGCAGGCACACCGAAGCGACCGGTGTCTTTAGCTCGTGCGAAACCGTCGCCACCAGGTCTGTCTTCAGCCTCGCCAATCGGATTTGCCGTTGGATGGCGCGGGCCACCAGCAACGCCAGTGCCGCCGTCAGCGCGATCACTAGCAGCCCCGTCCAGAAGTAAGCGAGTGTGCGCCGCTCCGCCAGCGCCGCAGCCGGATCCGCTTCTGCCGACCAGAGCACCAGCCGCAGATCCGGAAACCGCGGTCCCGCCGGCGTCTCTGTCAGGATCGGCCCCGGCGCAGCGCTGTCTCGCAGTTGCGCCGCCGCCTGCACGCCTTGCGGGAACCGCTGCGATTTCGCAAACTCCCCAATCTGGCGAATCACCGTCGCGCGGCGTAACAGCAGGTCCACGCGCCCGCTCGGTGATCGCAGCACGATCAACCGGGTATCCGGCCCTTGTTCAACCCACCGCGCGGCGACGCGCTCCGCATCATCCAACGCCGGCGCGTCCTTCACTCCCACCGCACGCAATTCCGAAGCGAGAAAGCGGCGTTGCGGGGCACTCATAGCCGGATTGTCGTAATCGTCCATCCGGCCGATCAGGCGCGCTGTTAGTTTCTGGAATCTCGCGTCCTCGGGGTTTCCGATCAGCCGCAATGCTAACAGTTCGAGATCCGCGGCGATCAGCCTTCCCTGTAAATCGGCGGCACGATCATGCCGCTTCCCCGCGAACTGCTCCAACACGATTCCTACGGCTACCTCGCGCCGTCCCAGCCGCAACAAGCTGCGCACCTGCCCCTGCAGCGCCCGCGCGCCCAGTATCGGATCGCTGCCGAGCTTTGCATAGGCGGCCGCCGCCCCTGCCGCGTCCGTATCCTCGAGCGCGCGCGCACGGTTCCAAGGCGCATTGTCCGCGGCCGCATCCGGACCCGGCGGCGATTGCGGCGCGGGATAGCTCAGCCGCCTCGCGGTGTCATGGATCAGCGCACTGTCGGCAAGACCGTCTCTGACAATGCTCGCGAAAACGGCTGAGGGCAAGCTCCGCACCGTCATCTCGTCGATGGCGGCCAGCCGCTTGTCCCACCAGGCATCGAGCGCCTGCCGGAACAACGCGATCTGGCTACGATGGGCTTCGCTTAACATCTGCCGCGCCACCGCCTGCTGGCTCCGCGCAGCGTCCTGCAACAGCCACACCACACAAACGGTGGGGATCAGTATCGCTATTACGAGCAGCAGCAAAAGCGGCCACGCACGCGTATCGCGACCGCTTCTGCTGCCCGCCGGGTGCGTCCACATGTTATTTCAGCCGCGTGCTTTCAATAATCGGGTCGATCCGTTTGCGCGCCGTTTCGAATTCACCGGGAGCGGCGAGCACCCGGAACTGCGTCATCATGTTCTCGGTCCGGACCCAGGTGATGTATTCGACCATCGGTTTTCCGAGCAGCGAGAAATCGGCCACGAGGCTGAGCGCGGTGCGTCCGTTGATCTGGCGTGTCTGGCGGCTCGCTGCGCGCTCTTTGAAATCCGCCAACGACTTCAGCCGCCCTTCCACGGTCTGGTCAGCCTCTTTCCGTAGGCTGCTTTCGAGCGCCGCCGTCTCCGCAGCCTTGTCCCCGGACCACACAATTACGCTGGCCACAGCCTCCGGATCCAACAACAGGACCGTGTCCTTGGCCGGCGTCGGTCCAGGCTGCGTCAGCCAGCCCGTCGGCAGTTCCACCGTATAACCCTTTGCATCGGCGTAAGTAAAGGGCGCCAACCGGTTGCGTTGCCGGATGCCTGCCAGTTCCGCCGTCATCCCGGGTGCCTCGTACTTCACCAATAAATGCCGCGCATCGTTTGCAACCCAAAACGTTTGTCGCATCACCGAGATCTCGGCCTTATGCGCCTGGAACTTTCCCGCCGGTGTCTGCACGTCTTCCACTCCCAATACTTGCAGCGAAACGTCGACCGGCGTGGCGCCCAGCGGCGAGATCACGCGGAACGACGTCTTGTAACCCGGCGCCAAAGGCAGCCGCCGCACAATCGAGTAGAAGGAATCGTTATCGTACACGGGTTTGTCGAGATCTACCGTGATCGGCGATTTTCCTGGCTGATCGATCTTGACCTGCGTCGGCTGATAAACCGCGTGCGCGTCTCCCATCATGAAGTTCCGATACCACGACTCGATGGGACGCATGTTGTCCCGTCGCACTTCGATGCGGGACTTCATCGTGCCCACGCCCAGATACATGCATGTCTTGATTTGCCAGCTATCGGCGGCGCCGCTATCCACCGAAACCACATGGGTCGCCGCCACCATGCCGCCGGGGGCGATCAGCCGGTAATCCAGGATTTCGCCGTCCGTCCAGGGAGCGGGCGACAAATCCACACCTGCCGCGAGTTGCTCGCGTGCCTTCGCCACAAAGTCTGTCTGTTCGGGATACTGGTCGATCACCGCTTTGAAGGCGGTGGCCGCTTCCACGGGATTGCCCTTCTTAAGCAGACACAGGCCCAAACGGTACTGCGCCTGCGCGCCATATGGGCGCACGTCTTTGGCTGCGGTGACCACTCGTTTATACAGTTGGATGGCGCCGTCCAGGTCGCCTACGGTTTCCTGTGTGTAGATCGCCTTCTGAAGCAGGTCGGAAGGGCTCTGCGCCACAGCATGGGAACTTCCGGGCAACAGGCCCGCCAGAATGGCCGCCGCTACTGACCTTCGAGTGCTTTTCATGTTCTTCCTCAATTCTCGCCGGGGGTGCCCGGCTGAAGAACACTTTACGGATCTTATGTTACCGGAATGTTACCAAACAGTCCTATATTGGCTTCGACGCATAGCACCGCAGCGTATTCCGCGTCCTGAAATAGATCCGACCATTCTTTTACCGTCCAAATTGGATTTGCGAGTTTGTCGGGCAGCGGACCAGCCCAACCGCAACAGTTCGCGCAAGCGAGCGGTGCGGGAGCCGTGGCGAGAAGGGTCCGCAGGGCAGCATTTAGAACAGCTTATTGCGACATCTGCAGCGGGAAGTAGCTGTAGGGTCTGTTATAGAGCTGAACCGCTTTGCGTGCCAGCGTGCCGGCGAGTCCCAGGTCTGGTAGCCCCTTTGGAGCCGGTGGGGGCGCGGACGGAGGATTGGCCGCGAAGCCCGCCATGGTGGCGACTTCAAATTCGGCGGCATTGGCGGCCAGAAAGCTCAACAGCGACTCGAACCGGTTCATCACCGTGTGGTCCGGCCGTGTCTCGTCATACCGAAAATCTTTCTTCTTGATGAAGCTGAATGAGTGGAATACGATCACCACATCCTCGATGCCGAGTTTGCGGCACTGGCGCAGCATGCTCCGCATCTCGCCCGCCGACACCGAAATCACGTCAATGTACTTCAGCCGTCGATTGGGCAGGTGCTCATTCGCGACCATGATCGGCAGTTCCCATAATCCCGCAACCTGCCGTGCCGTATTGAATGGCAGCGACCCATTGCGGAACACCTCGCCCGAAGGTTCCACTCCGTTCAGGCTCGAATCGACCGCGAAGCCGAGTTCGCTGAGAATATCGAGCGTCTGCAGATCCGCCGCGAAGTTGCCGGCACGATAAGCAATTGGCGCCTGCCCGGTGAACTGCATGAACTTCTCCCGCGCAATCGCCAGCAGTTCGCGCTGCACCTCGCGCGCCAGGCACATAATCCGGTCCTCTTTGCCCATGCCCTTTTTGCCTGCCAGCTTCTGTGCGTAGAAGTAGTAGGTCGGATGCACGTGCAGTTGCACGTCCTGACCCTTTGCCAACAAGAACTGTAGATACTCTCGAACCGGAGCATCGCCCAACACCAGCGAACATAGCGTCTCACAGAAGAATGTCGCCTGCATCCCGCGTTGATTGAGTTGATCGCAGATCCAGCCGATCCCGTAATCCCGCCCGCCGATGCGGCAGTAGACCGTCCGGTCCAGCGGCACCGGCCGAACCGCATCAATACTCCACGCGCCCCCGATAGAGGTTTCCGTGTCGACGGTAAGGTAAACGCGTGTGCGCATCTTAAAAACTACCGGCGCAGCAGGCGCTTGATCGTTGCCTTCACGCCCAAACGCTCGAGCACGCGGCCCGACCATTCGGAGAAATCGTCCGTCGCGGCGTGCGCATACACCGCCGCCATCAGGTGCGGTTTCTTGCTGAAGTAGAACACATCCGCGCGCAGGTAACTCCCGCGCGAAAACAGCTCTTTCGTCTGCCCCTTGCCGTAATCGAAATCAAAATAGGTCAGCTTCGGGTCCTCAAACAGCCTCTCCAAAGCCAGGAACAGCAGCACGGTCCCAGGCGAAGCGTCCGCGTGAGCCGGGTCATACCCGAGAAACTGGTAATCGACCACCCCGTCCTCACGAACCGGCAGATGCAGGTATGCGACCGGCTGGCCCTTCAGGTATAAGATGAACCCGCGAATCCGATCCTGCGCCGCCAGTTTCTCGGTGTAGGTTCGAAACTCCGCCGTATCCGGAATCGCCCCATCGAACAGCTTCTCCTGATATGTCTTCGTCGCCACCTGCCGCGCCAACCGGTGATACTCCGGCATCTCGTCCACGGCCTGGAACAGCTTCAACTCAACCGGACCTTCGTTCAATTCTTCGAATTTCCGCACCTTGCGCCGCAAAGTCGAACGGCTTTTCGACGAAAACTGCTGCAGGTATTCCTCAAACGTCCCTTCGAGCGGCGTGTACCAGGTCTCGACTTGGTGAATGACATACCGCAACGCATTCGGCAGCCGCTCAAGCTTCGGCAGCGGAGCAGCGAGTGGGATGTTCTGATAGAGGTAAAACGGAGCTTCCGACAACCGTTCCGGCGAAGGTGGCTCCACAACAGGAGCCGCGCCCGGCGAGAATGGCCACCGCACCACCCGGCCGTTCAGGTGCAGCCGGTACAGGCAGACATCGCTGATACTGTACTTGAGCTCTACCTGCCTGTTTTCAAATTCCTGGGGCAAATTTGAATTGTATCAAGCGGGGGGCAAGACCCATTTGCGCGGCATCGGAGCGAGTCACCGATCACCGAGGAAGCGTGCCGGCTTCATGGTTCCGACTTATACCTAATGCGTAAAGGACGAGGCGATGAAAACCGAGCACCCGAGAATGCTACCTAAATTCCCATCTTCTTCAACGCCAGATACCGCCGCAACACCACTGACTCCGTCAGCGACAGCCCCTGATTCGGAATCGGGTGATACGTCATCAGCCCCTTCGCCTGCGCCCCTTGTCCCGTCTGGACCATCGCCCATGCGAGCAGCACCTGCCACTCGGTCGCTTCGATCGGCGTTGTCCGCGCGATCACCGACTTCACCTCTGGAATCGCCAAGGCATGATCGCCGCGCAAAGCCAGCACCAATGCCTTCACTTCACCCGGCGGCAGGTCCGTAGGAGTCTGTGGCTGTGCGACCCACATCGCCAGTCGCGCCTGATTTCGCTCCACGTCGTTACCCGCCGACTTCATCGCGGCTGCCGCATCGGCAGGGTCGCGGCGCCAAACCGCCAACTGACTCATCGCAATCGATCCGCCCATCTTCTGCAATCGCTCGTATGCCTTTGTATCGCGGCCCGATTCGTAATCCCATTGCGCCTGGTACAGGTCCGCCATGGGGTTGCCGGCGATCGCGTCCATGAACCGTTTGAACACATCGTCCGCACCCAGCAGGTCGCCCGAGGCTCGGTGCGCGATCGCCGCCTTCCGCAACGTGACGCTGCCCAGGAACCGCGGATCACGCGAATAGGCCATCTGGAAAGCCTCTTCCGCCTCACCGAACCGATTCGCGAGTAACAGGATCTCGCCGCGGCTATCCGGCGGATTGCCGCCCTGTGGGTCCATTCGTTCGTACAGGGCGATATTCTTCAGTGCAGCGTCCGGACTGCCTGTGAAGATCTCGACATACGCCGCCTCATTGTGTAGCGGACCGTTCTCCGGGTCCAACTTCAAAGCTTTCTCAAACCATGCCCCCGCCTGTTTGAAATCCCGCCGGATCATCGCGGACCGTCCCGCCAGCGCCGCCATCCTCGAGTCTGCCGGACGTTGTCCTGCCGCCAGCGCAGCCTGGTCCAATTGGACCGCTGGCATCAGTTTCGTCGACAGTGCCTGTAACACAATCTCGGCATTACCCGCGTCGATCTCCTGCTTTAATGATGCGTCGGTCTTCTCGAGCGGCTGCGCGTGGCTCCACAAGTGCCGCGCGAGTCCATCCCCGAGTTCTACCGTCGATCTGCCTGCCACCTCATACCGTGCGACTTCACTGCCGGAGTGCGCGTCCTGCTCCACTACGCGCATCCGCATCGACCCTTGCGCGCCGCTCAACAAATATCCCCGCACCAGACGTGTGGGCCGGTTCAGCCATGCATCGTTCGTGGACATGGCGAGATAGGCGAACCGGTCGGCCGCGCTTACGAGTTCAGCAGCCGCGATTGCTGGAATGGCAACGCCGATCCAGGCCGCCTGCGGCGAACTGCTCAGGTCTTCAACATGCAGTAGAGCAATCCGCTCTACGGAACGCGAAGACCGGTTGCCGCCGCACGCGGCACTTAGCACGGCCAGCACAATCAGCAGCGAGACACCGGGTCTAGAGGACACGCGGCTGGTATTGCAGCAATTCTTGAAACTCTGGAATCTGCTGGAGGGTGGCAAAATCGGGCTCTTCGACAAACTTCTGACGATCCTTGAATCCTTCTTCGAGGCACTTTCTCATGTAGAGCAAAGCGCGGTCGGCCATGCCTGCCTTAGCATATGTCTTGGCCAGATAATAATGGAACTTCGCTCGCTCTTCCACGCTCCGCTCCTGTAGCAGTACACCGTTGGTGGAGCGATGCTCAAATACCTCCGCATCGAGCGATAAGGCTTTCTGGTAAGCCTCCGTGGCTTTCTGGTAATTCTTGCGGGCGAACCAGGCGGTGCCCAGATTGGAATAGATCGAGGCGGAATTGGGCGCCAGCCGTAGCGCCCGGCTATACTGCCTTACGGCGCGGCGATAACTCTTCGAGGCGTAGTAGATCGTCCCCAGATTGTTGACCGCTTCGGCATAGTCCGGCTTCAGCTTCACCGACTTCTCGTAGTACTTCTTGGCCGACTCGAGTTCGGTCAACTGGTGGAAGGCAATGCCGATCTTGTTGTAAATGACGTGGCTGGGTGGCGCAATCGACCGGTAATAGTCGATCGCTTGCCGAAAGTCCTTCCGGGCCATACTGATGTCCCCGCGCATCTCGGGCGAGATGGGCGTCGGCGCTGGGGTTGGTTCCGGCGCGGGCGCCACCCGAACGGATTCACGGCCTTCGTTGACGAATGCCGATTGGCCAATGAGTACCGGCGCAATGCCGGTAGCGGCGAAAAGGAGCAACAGGCGCATGGACGTACTCCTGCCCCTATTAAAGCGCCGATAGAGTGCCAAAACAAGCGGCAAGTGTCCGATGCCTACTTAAAGACATCAATGATGCGGCCGAAGAAGCCCTTCTTCTTGGGCGGTTCCTGCTGTTGCGACTGGGCCGGCGGTTCCGGATTCACAGGTATCGAATCAACCCTCCGCGACGCGACCTTGCGCGGCTGTTCATCCGCTCTCTTGTTCTGCTCCGGTTCGTTCACCTCCCATGACGCGACCTGCGTCTGGGCGCCGTTGCAATAATCGAGCGGCTGCGTGCCGACCAGAAATACCTCCCATCGTGGTGTTACTCCGCACCCTCCGCCCGAAGCCAGCTTACCCGATGAAGGGTCAATCTCCACGGAGACAACCCCATCCGGGGCGGGGAACTCGGTCGCCCGGCGGTAGGGGCGGACCCGGTGGGCTCGCTTCATGAACTCTGTCCAGATCGGCAACGCTGATTTCGATCCTTCAAGATCCAGTTGACGGTTATCATCGTAACCTACCCAAACGACGCAAATTAGCTCAGTAGTAAAGCCGGCAAACCAGCCATCGTGCGAGGTGCCTGTCTTACCCGCGGCGGGCAGTCCGAAACCTCGCGCTCGAACCCCGGCGCCAGTGCCGCTGCGCAGAACTTCGCCCATCAACTGCGTCATCATATACGCAACGCGCTGGTCCAGTACATCGCGCTTGTTCGGTTTGCTATTGAAGATGGATGCACCGTCTTGATCACGAATCGTCTTGATCCAATTCGCTTCGATGAACTGCCCACGATTGGCAAAGATGGTGTAGGCGCCTGCAATGTCCACGGGGCGAACTTCATACGATCCGAGAGCCAGCGCCGGTGTCGCTTTGACCTGCAGGCCTGCCTTTCTTGCCAGATCGGCCACGCGACGATAACCTACTTGTTCAGCGAATTTTACAGTCGGAATGTTCAACGACTTGGCGAGAGCTTGCCGCAAAGTAACAGTGCCGTAGAACTCGCCTTTAAAGTTGTTGGGCTCGTATGCCTGATTGTCGTAATAAAAGGTGGTCGGTTCGTCGACCACGGTAGTGAGCGGAGTGATCGCGTTTGAGCCGCCATCAGTCGCCGTCGACAGTGCCGCCGCATAGACGAATGGTTTAAATGCCGACCCAGGTTGCCGCTTTGCGAGTGCCCGGTTCAACTGGCTTTGCCCGTAATCGCGACCGCCAACCAGTGCCTTCAGTTCGCCTGTTCGCGGATCGATGGCAACCAGCGCGGCTTGGACTTGTGGCCAGCCCTTGGCTGCGGTGCGCTTCCGCCGCTCCATGATTGCGTCGACCTCTTTCAGCCCGACTCGCATCGCCTCTGTGGCCGCCCGCTGCAGATTCAAATCGAGCGTTGTGTAAACCCGATACGAGTTCGATTGAAAGTCGTGATCCTGAAAGTTGCTCTGTAATTGTTCATTGATAAGATCAACAAAATAAGGAGCATCTACCGACTCAGACGAGCCTTGGGTAATCCGCAGCGGCGCAGCGCACGCTTCCTTGTACTGCTGCTCGTCGATGTACCCGTTGTCACGCATCATCTGCAAGATGAGGTTGCGGCGGGTACGCGCACGATCCGGACTCCGGTAGGGATTGAACACGCTCGGTCCCTGGATCAGTCCGGCCAGCAGGGCCGCTTCCGGCAAGGTCAGTTGGCGAAGGTCTTTTCCGAAGTAAGCTTGAGCGCCTTCGCCGAACCCGTGTATATTGAAACTGCCCACCCGGCCCAAGTAAATCTGGTTCGCGTAATGCTCGAAGATTTCCTCTTTAGATAGCTTACGTTCCAGGTGGATCGTGATCAGGACTTCGGGAATCTTCCGACGCCAGTTGCGTTCTTTCGTCAACCACAGTTCACGCGCCAGCTGCATCGACATCGTCGACGCACCCTGGACATTCTTTCCTGACTTCAGGTCGACATACGCGGACTTGATGATACGGATCGGATCGAAGCCTGCATGCTGGAAAAACCTTTTATCTTCAGCAGATAGTACCGCATTCTTCACAATCTGCGGTATATCTTGAAACTTCACAATCCGTCGTTTCTCGCGGTTTCGGTCAAACAGGTTGGTGATCAGCTCCGGCTCGAGCCACATCTGCGTGCGTTCGGTATTGTCCCGGAGCGAGACAATCTGCGCCACTCTCGCGCCCTCAAACCGCACGACGTGAGCTTCCTGTTGGAAGTAGGAGTCAGGTCCCGGAAAGACCTCCAACTGCTTGCCGCTCCGGCGATACCAGCCCATGCGGTTGCTGCGGCTGCTGGAATATCCGGCGCGGTGAAGTGAATCGACAAGATCATCAGGATCCGCCTCGTCGCCGACCGAGATTACCTGGGGTGCGCCAAACAGCTTCGATGTGTTTGAGTAAGGTCCCTTATATAGCTTTTCCTCAATAAGATTCGCGTAATAATTGTAGTAATACGCAAACACTCCAAGGGAAACAACAACGATCAATCCGGCGAATGCCAAGACGGCTTTGCCGATCGGATGTGCGACGACGCGGCGCACAGATTCGAGGACCGCAAGCTTCTTCGATCCAGCAGTCCGCTTTGGATTGGGTGAGCTACGCTTCACAAGCCCTTCCGAGTACCTATTGTCGCACGGCACTTATAAAACAAACCAACATACGTATGTTTTGGGTGAGCGGTATGCAAGGCGATATACTTTTGGTGAATGGACATCTATGACGAGATCGTCCGGCTACGGCGGTCCGGCCAGAAATGCGCGTTAGCCACCATCGTCCAGGTGAACGGTTCCATCCCATCATACGAGTCGGCGAAGCTCTTGGTTCGCGAAGATGGCTCGATGACCGGAACGGTCGGTGGTGGTTGTGTCGAGGCCGAAGTCTGGAACGCCGCCCGCGAGGTGATCGAAACCGAACAGCCGAAGCACCTGACCTTTAGCCTCGGCCAGGACGCCGCGTATGACAACGGTTTGATTTGTGGTGGACAATTGAACGTCTTTGTGGAACCAATCATCCCCCAACCGCGCGCATATATTTTCGGCGCGGGCCACGTCTCGAAGAGCCTGTCGAAAGTGGCAACACTGGCCGGATTCGGAACCGTGGTAATCGATGACCGGGAGACGTTTGCCAACCGCGAACGGTTTCCCGAAGCCGAAGAAGTCCACGCGGGGGAATACGAACAGGTCTTCCCGGACCTCGAAATCAACTCCTCCAGCTACCTCATCATCGTCACGCGCGGTCATCGTGACGATATGCGGGTCCTCAAGTGGGCCATCAACACGCCGGCGCGCTACGTCGCCATGATCGGCTCCAAGCGCAAAACCCTCAGCGTCATGAAAGAGCTGATGAAAGACGGAATCCCTCGTCAAGCCTTCGACCGCCTCCATGCCCCAATGGGCCTTGACATCGGCGCCATTAGTCCCGAAGAGATTGCCATCTCCGTAGTCGCCGAAATGATTGCCGTCCGGCGCGGCGCGCCTTCCGACTGGCGCTCGGTTTCGAAGTCCGTTTACCAGAATCCCGCTCTGCGGGCCGTCCTGAAGTGAACCTGGGCGCAGTCATCCTGGCCGCCGGAGCGTCCCGTCGCATGGGGTCGCCGAAGGCGTTGCTAACCGTGGATGGCGAGACGTTTGTGGACCGGCAGATCCGCCTCTTAAGCTCGTGCTGCACCCGCATCGTGGTAGTAGTCGGTGTGCATGGATCGCAAATCCGGGACGCCTCAAAACTAGGCACCCAGGTGACCTTCGTCGACAACCCCGATCCGGATCGCGGAATGTTGAGTTCCTTACAGTGCGGCTTGGCCGCACTGCCGGGCGATCTGACAGCCTGGCTGTTCACCCCGGTCGACCTGCCGAACCTCCGTATTGAAACCGTGAAACAACTGGCCGCCCAAGCCGGATCGTCTGCCTTCTGCATCCCGTGTCATGCCGGCCGCCGCGGCCACCCCGTCCTGGTCGATGGACGCCTGCGTAGCGAATTCATGGAAGCGGGAACCGGCCAGACGCCCCGTGACCTTATCGAAGGGCGCCGCGACTCGGTGACCTACCTGGATGTCGACGACGCCGGTGTTTGTATCGACGTCGACACCCCCGAAGAATACCGGGCGGCGGTGGTGGTGAAGTAAATGCGCCGGTGGCTGAAGCGGCTGGTGTTTACGGTTCTCGCCCTCCTCGTGTTGGCTTTCGCTGCCACACAATTGTTTTCCGCCCAGCGTTTTGCAGCCGCCATCCAGCAGGCCATGCAGCAGGCGCTCTCGCGCGAGGTGGAAGTCCAAGGTGAAGCGCGATTCGTGCTCTTCCCGCGGCCCGGCTTCTCCGTCGACCGCGTCGTCATCCATGAAGATCCCCAGTTTTCGGTCGAACCGTTCGCCTATGTGCCGACCCTCGAACTCGGCGTGTCGATTCCGGCTTTGCTCGTCGGCCGCATCGAAGCCGCCGGCATTCGCCTCGTCGAACCCAGCATCAATCTGATGAAGGCGCCCGAGGGCGGTTGGAACGTCCAGCGGTTCATTCAGGATGCGCTCCGTCCGCAACGTGGATTGCCGGGACTGAAGGTCACCACCGGCCGTCTCAACGTCAAATTCGGAGACGTCAAAAGCATCTTCTACCTGGCTGACGCCGACCTTAGCGTGGAAGCCGACGCCACGAACCCGACCCGTTTTGGGGTCCAGTTTGAAGGCGAACCCGCGCGCACAGACCGTGCCTTGCGCGCTTTCGGCCGCCTGTCCGGACGCGGCATGCTCGAGTGGGATGCCGAGCGTAAAACCGAACCGCGTCTCCAACTCTCTCTATCGCTCGAACGGAGCGCCGTGTCGGAATTCGTGACGATGCTCGAAGGCCGATCCGTCGGACTTGGCGGATTCGTCAGCTCCCGCGCACGCGTCGAAGGTCCCCTGTCCGCCATCACCATCGACGGCACACTCCAACTCGATGAATTCGAGCGCTGGGGTTGGCTGCTGCCGTCGACCAGCGGTTGGGGACTCACCTACCGCGGTCTCCTCAATCTCCGTGACCAGGAGTTTGTCCTCGGTACGGTGGAGCCGCCCTCAGGCAAGGCTCCGGTTGCCTGCCGCGTACGGGTCGTCGAAATGTTCGCCCGGCCCCGCTGGGTCGCGCTCTGGACGCTTCGCGAGCTCCCCCTCGACTCACTGCGCGCGCTGCTCGCCGAACTGGCGCCCGCCCTTCCCACTAACCTCGCCGCCGGCGGCAAAGTGTCCGGCGTCGTCAGCATGTCGCGCAACGGAGTTCACGGGCGCGTACGCGTGCAGGATGCCGTCTCCGGAGATGCGACCGCGGACCAGGCTGACGTTTTGGTGGAGGGCAGTTCACTGATCTTGGAGCCCGCCAGAATTGCGTGGGACAAACGGACTGCGACCGTGGAAGGCCGCTTCGATGCGGCCACCGGCGCGCGGGCCGTGAACCTGCAAGCCACCCAGATGCCTGTGAAGGACTTGAGCAAGTTCGGCGTCGCTGCCGACATGCCGCTGTTCACTGGCTTGCAGGGCGGACGCTGGACCGGGCAGATCGGTTACACAATTGCCCCCGAGGCCGACCCGGAGTGGACGATCGATGCTCATGTCGAGGATTTCGCTCTCCCCGTCGACGGCCTCCGCGAGCCCGTTCGGATCGCCTCGGCAGCCGTCGCACTCCATGGGGAAGCGTTGGCCCTTCAGCAGATGCATGGCCGTGCCGGCGAGATCGCCTTCCGCGGTTCGTATCAAAGCAGCCGGCGCGCACCGCTCCGGATCTCGGTCGAAAGGACCTCGATCGCTGACATAGTCTCTCTGCTCGAACCGTCCTTGCACCGGCCCGGCTCGCTCCTGTCGCGTACGCTTCGCCGCACCGAACCTGCGCCCGAGTGGCTCCGCTCGCGGCGCACCGCCGGCGCTCTTGCCATCGGAACTCTCGAGCATGGAGAGCAAACGGTCGAAAACCTGCGCGCCGCGTTCGTCTGGCTCGGCCCGACCATCCAGCTGAGCGACATTTCCGGAACTTACTCCAGTGGCAGGCTGCAAGGAGCCCTGACGACCCAGCTTGTTACGGGCGAGCCGCGCTTCCAGGGCACCGTCGCGCTCGACGCCGCCAAATGGCGCGACGGCACACTCGACCTCCAAGCCCAACTCCGCGCCGAAGGCCTGGGACCGTCCTTCACCCGGTCGCTCGTCCTCGAAGGTTCCTTCTCCGCAAAAGACCTCGACCCCGTCAACGACCAGGACTGGCGTACCGCCACCGGCTGTTTCCTCTACCACGCCCCGCGTCTGGAACTGACCGGCGTCCAGGCCACCATCGGCGACCAAATCTACATCGGCCAGGGAGCCACCAACCCCGACGGCCGCCTCGCCTTAGACCTCTCCAACGCTCGCCGCACCCTCCGCATCCCCAGCCTGATCGCCCCGTTCTTCTGACACGGTTTACAGAATCCGGGATGCCACGCCCGAACGGATTAGGGGCTCCCTAAGGAGCACATTGGATCGGGTGTCCACAGGAGGGTGGACACAATTCAGGCTTGCGGCACTATTGGTTGTCTTTCCATTCTTCGTACCAGGCCATCTGGATGGCTTCCAGTTTGGCTTCGTTGGATTTGGCAGGGTCGTCGGCGAAGGCTTCGAGTTCTACGATCCACTTGTGGAGGTCGGTGAAGCGGACGGTCAGGGGATCGGTGTCGGGGTGTTGTTCGTAGAGTTCGATTCCGATATCTTCGGTGTTTTCCCAGGTGAGTTTCGTCGGCATCAGATTTTGGTCCCTTTGAGCGCGTTGCTGACGGCGGTGTTCATCATGTTTTCGGCGAGCTTCATGGTGGCGTTGTTGAGCTGGTCGATTTTGGCGCGAATTAGTAGGTAGTCGTCAGAATGATAGACCACCATTAACTCGTTGATGGCGCGGTCGATTCGGCTGCGCTCCTCTTGCGTGAGGTCGAAGTAGGCGTCGTTTTCGCGGGCCTTTTCGACGGCGTTCATGATGGTGTCGGCTTCGACTCTTGCTTCGCGGACCTGGCGTTGTTGGAAATCGTCTTCGGCGCGTTCGATGGATTCGAGGATCATCGATTCGACCTGGCCGTCGGTGAGGCCGTAGGACGGTTTGACGTCTACCGATTGTTCTTTACCGGTGCGGAGGTCTTTGGCACTGACGTTCAAGATGCCGTTGGCATCGATCAGGAATCTGACTTCGATGCGGGCGAAGCCGGCGGGCATGGGGTCGATGCCTTTGAGGTCGAAGCGGGCCAGGGAGCGGCAGTCTTTGACCAGTTCGCGCTCGCCCTGGACTACGTGGATCAAGACGTTGGTTTGGCCGTCGACACCGGTGGTGAACTGTTCGGTGGCGGAGGCGGGGATGGTGGAATTGCGGTGGATGATTCTGGAGACCAGGCCGCCCATGGTTTCGATGCCTAGCGAGAGGGGGGTTACATCGAGCAGCAGTTTGTCTTCTACGGCGCCGGAGAGGATGCCGGCCTGGACGGCGGCTCCGAGGGCAACCACTTTGTCGGGGTCGAGTTCGGTGTGGGGGCGGGCGCGGAAGACGCGTTCGACGGCGGCGCGGACTAATGGGATTCTTGTGGATCCACCGACCAGGACTACTTCGTCGATCTGCTCGGGCGTCAGCTTGGCGTCGGCCATGGCCTGGCGGCAGGGCTGGAGGGTTTTGTCGATGATGGGGGTGATTAAGCGATCGAAGAGTTCGCGGGTGAGTTCGCGTTGGTAGCGGCGGCCCTGGAATTCGAATTCGATGTGGGTGGCGGGCAGGGTAGAGAGGCGGTGCTTGGCTTCGATGACGGCGCGGCGGAGGAGTTGGACGGCTTCGCCGGAAGTGGCGACATCGTGACCCCATTCGGAGGCGACGTCTTCGAGGGCGATGTTGAGGAGTAAGTTATCGATATCATCGCCGCCTAAGTGGGTGTCGCCGTGGGTGGCGAGGACCTCGAAGATGCCTTCGTGGAGGCGGAGGATGGAGATATCGAACGTGCCGCCGCCGAAGTCGTAGACGGCGACCACACCTTCCTTACGCTTGTCGAGACCGTAGGCGAGCGCGGCGGCGGTGGGTTCGTTGACCAGGCGGAGCACGTCGAGTCCGGCGATGCGGCCGGCGTCTTTGGTGGCCTGGCGCTGGGCATCGTTGAAGTAGGCGGGGACGGTGATGACGGCTTCGGTGACTTCTTCGCCCAGAGCGGCTTCAGCGTTTTGTTTGAGCCGGCGGAGGATGAAGGCGGAGATTTCGGGGGGAGTATAGATGTGGTCGCCTAAGTGGAGGCGCATGACCTCACCGGCTTCGGAGGCGATGCGGAAGGGAAACAGTTTGATTTCGTCGCCGACGTCTTCGACGCCGCGGCCCATGAGGCGCTTGACGGAGTAGATGGTGCGGTTAGGGTCTGTAACCAGAGCGCGGCGGGCGGCGTTGCCGACGATGATTTCGCCGGAGGGAGTGAGGGAGACGACAGAAGGTACTAGAGGGTCGCCATCGGGACCGGAGATAACGGTTGGCGTGCCGGCGTGGAGATAGGCGACCAGCGAGTTGGTGGTGCCCAGGTCGATGCCGACGATGTGGCGCGGCTTGTTGCCGAAGTCAATTTGAAAGGTGCCCATTCGTGGATTGATCGATCGTGCGGACGAGATTGGAGATGTATTTACGGCGATTGAGGAGACTGCGAATGCGCTGGAGCGTATCGCGGGAGGGGGTGGCGTCCCAGGCGGCGAATTCGCGGGTCATCTCAGAATCGATGGCGCCCAGCATGGATTCGAAGCGGGTCCGGAAGGAGGCGAGCTGCTCCCGATCGGACTCTTCGAGGGCCATGTTGAACTCGAAGACCTCTTCGAGGAGTTCGGGCGGGATGTCATTGGCATTGAGGCCGAGGCCATGGTGTTCGACGACGTATTCGGCGCGGGAGACAGGATCGCGCAGGGTGCGAAAGGCGTCGTTGAGCAGGGCGCTTTTGTCGAGAGCCTGGGGGTTGCGGTCCGGGTGATACTTCCGGCTGAGGGAATAAAAACGCCGCTGAAGGTCAGCGGCGTCCAAGGAGAGTTTAGGCTCGACCTCGAAAATTTCGTAATATTCCACAGCAGCCAGCCTCAGGCGCTGAACGACGTGCCGCAGCCGCAGGACTTCTGCGCATGGGGATTGTCGAAGGCGAAGCCGGACTGCATGAGTGTTTCCTTATAGTCCAGGGTCATGCCGGAAAGGAAGACCATGCTTTTGGGGTCGACGAAGATTTGCACGCCGTCGAATGCGAAGACATGGTCGTTGGGGCGCGCCTTGGCGTCGAACCTGAACTGGTAACTCAAGCCCGAGCATCCGCCACCCAACACGCCGAGACGAAGCCCCCCGTTGCTCACCCCTTCTTTCGCGAACGAAGCTTTGATTTTCGCGATGGCTTTGGGGGTGACGTGGATTTCGGCTTTGGTGGCGTTGACGACCGGCAAACTAGACATGGCGCGGCCCTACGCTTTCCCCGCGGTTTCGACCATGGGCGCGTGGCCGTTGCTGCTGCCATTGCCATTGCCGCCCTGTTTGGTTTTGTAGTCGGTGATGGCGGCCTTGATGGCGTCTTCGGCGAGCACGGAGCAGTGGATCTTCACCGGGGGGAGGCTCAGCTCGTTGACGATGTCAGTGTTTTTGATGCCGAGGGCCTCATCGACCGTCTTGCCCTTCAGCCATTCGGTGGCGAGGGAGGAAGAGGCGATGGCGGAGCCGCAGCCGAACGTCTTGAACTTGGCTTCTTCAATGACGCCGTCGTTGTTGACGCGGACCTGGAGCTTCATGACGTCGCCGCATTCGGGTGCGCCCACGATGCCGGTGCCGACCTGGGGCGAGTTCTTGTCGAGGGACCCCACGTTGCGGGGGTTATTGTAATGATCGAGAACTTTGTCGGAGTATGCCATGTCTGTTTCTCCTATAAAAAGCTTTATTGCTCAGGGCAAGTCGGGTTGAAAACGCTCCCTGACGGTCGCGGCTCCGTTACGAACAACCGCTCCCTTGCGGTCGCGGCTCGCACGGTTACGGGAGTTAGTGGAAAGGGTAACCATGTTTAGTGGGCCGACCACTGGACTTTGCTTAGATCGATGCCTTCTTTGACCATTTCGTAAAGGGGCGAGAGTTCGCGGAGTTTCTTTACGACGGAGATTACCTTGTCGGCGACGTAGTCGACTTCCTCTTCGGTGTTGAAGCGGCCGAGGCCGAAGCGGATGGAGGAATGAGCGAGGTCGTCGCCGGCGCCGAGGGCTTTGAGAACGTAGCTGGGTTCGAGAGTGGCGGAGGTGCAGGCAGAGCCGCTCGACACCGCAACGTCGTTGATCCCCATGAGAAGAGATTCGCCTTCGACATAGGCGAAGCTGATGTTGAGGTTGTTGGGGAGACGATGCTCCATGGAACCGTTGATGAAGGTCTCGTCGAGGGCGGCGAGTAAACGGTCTTTTAACTTGTCGCGGAGGTAGCCGAGGCGCCTGGCTTCTTCGGCCATTTCCCGATGGCAGAGTTCGCAGGCCTTGCCGAGGCCGACGATGCCGGGGACGTTGAGGGTGCCGGAGCGCATGCCGCGTTCGTGGCCGCCGCCGTCCATTTGGGCGGTGAGTTGCACGCGGGGGCTCTTGCGGCGGACGTAGAGGGCTCCGACGCCTTTGGGTCCGTACATCTTGTGTCCGCTGAGGGACATGAGGTCGATGTTATCGGCGAGGACGTTGACGGGGACTTTGCCGACGGCCTGGGTGGCGTCGGTATGGAGCAGAACGCCGCGTTCCTTGCAGATCTTGCCGATTTCGCGGATGGGCTGGAGCACGCCGATTTCGTTGTTGGCGTACATGATGCTGACGAGGATGGTTTTATCGGTGATCGCTTCGCGCAGCATGTCGAGGTCGATCAGGCCGTTCTGCTGGACGGGCAGGTAGGTGATGCGGCTGCCGTGCTTTTCGAGCTTCTTGGTGGTGTCGAGGGTGGCCTTGTGTTCGGTGGCGGCGGTGATGATGTGGTTGCCGCGCTCGGCGTACATTTCGGCGACGCCCTTGATGGCCAGGTTGTTGGACTCGGTGGCTCCAGAGGTGAAGACGATTTCCTTGGAGTTGGCGCCGATGAGGTTTGCAATCTGCTTACGCGACTTTTCGACGGCCTCTTCGGCGGCCCAGCCGAAGGCGTGATTGCGGCTGGCGGCATTGCCGAACTGGTTGGTGAAGAACGGCATCATGGCGTCGAGAACCCGCGGATCGAGGGGTGTGGTCGCGTGGTTATCGAAGTAAATGGGGAAGTTCATCGTACGTCTCGTCCTTGTTGCAGTGCGGCAGTGGCCGCGGCGCGGATGGGCCAGATGGGCCGCTGTTGACCGATTTCGGGAATTTCGCCGGTAGCGAGGTCCCAGACTGAAATGTTCGCCAACAGCCGAAGGATTCCTTCGTGTACTTTTCTGAGCGGTTCCTTTACGGTGCAGGTGTTGTCCTGCTCGCAGCCGCCGGGTTCGTGGAAGCAATTGGCAAGCAGCACGGGGCCATCGATCGACCGGATGACTTCGAGGGTCGAGATGAGGCGCGGATCGCGGGCGAGGCGGTAGCCGCCGGTGGCGCCGGATTCGGAGACCAGAAATCCGTCCTTGGACAATCGCTGCAACACTTTAGAAAGCAAGGGAACGGGGATGCGGTAAGCCTCGGCGATCTCTTTCGCGCTGGCGACGGGACGAGCCGGTTCGCCGGCGAGGTGGCGAAGAGCGATTAGGCCGTAATCGGATTTCTTGGTGAGCTTAAGCATCTCAGACCAAATCAGTCCTGATTCGAATGTACCAGGGAGGTACAAACAACGCAAGTGCCTAAAGGCTCAGTATCTTAAATTCCGACCGAAAACGTCGGGGATGGGGGGTGAACGGCGAAATTTCGGGGTTGAATGGGGGGAGGTCGCACGGTAGAGTAGGAGAGAGGGCGACGGCAAGGCGCGACCCACTCTCCCCTCATCGAACCGGACAAGCGGATTTCCCGGCATCCGGCTCTCCTGGAACTTTCGCCGCAGGCTTGCACAGGCAGTTGA
>JADLDI010000126.1 GCA_020846745.1 Bryobacterales bacterium
CGACGACATCCTCACCCACTTCCCCCCGTCCGTAGCCGCCGAAATACGCGACGACGCTGCCAACCTCGATATCTCCGTCAACTTCCTCATCAGCCAGTACGCCAAAATCGGCTACCAGACCGCCCTCCAAGAATCCGTGCGGAACGAACCCAATTACGATCCCAATTGCGACATGGCTAAACGTTAATCAAGATTGCGTTTCGGGGGATTGCGTGCGCCGGCCGGGTCGCTGACGATCCCGCTCCGTTTCGGGCGGCAGCGGTTGGAAGCGATGGTGGTTGCAATGGTTGTACCGGACCCCGGGGAACGGATCGCGGCTCGGTGACGTGGATCGTGCTTGTTTGCAATCGTTTGCAGGAATCGGAAGGCGGCGCAAAATCGCGGGGAGTTGTTCCGACGAAAGAGTCACAGGCTAGGAGACAGAAGACAGGAGGCAGGAGACAGAATGGTCGTGGCGGAACAGGGGGGGTGCGTGCCGCTGCCGAGCCGGCTACGAGCGGGTGCGCGGCAAAACGGATACTCGCAAGGAAGTTGCCGGCCGAAGGCGGACTCGAACTGAATATATGATTGCCGCCAACGGTTTGTCGTCGACAGATTGAGATGGCGGAGAGAGAGGGATTCGAACCCTCGATAGAGTTTCCCCTATACACGCTTTCCAAGCGTGCGCCTTCAACCACTCGGCCATCTCTCCGCAGAGAAGGTGGGTGGTCTTTTGTTAGTGTACCGTAGCCGGCGGCGTTATTGGCCTTCCGTAGCTAGTTTATACAGGAAATCCCGCAGCTTGAGGTAGTTCTCGGGGTTCTCGAAAGTGTGTTGCCCGCACCAGGCGGCGATATTGGAGGCTCCGAGTGCCTGGGTGACGCCGTTGCGGACCTTTTCCGCCGTATGGCGGGTTTCGAGTTTCTTCGCGAGCCCGATGTCTTGCAACGCGTTGCGGCGGACGAGTTCGCGGATGGTACCTGCCGCGGTTGTTGCGCGCTGGGGTTTGGTGCAAAGGACGGGCTGCCAGGCGGCGAGCGCGTTTTCGACGACACTCGATTTAGGATCGAGGAGCGCACCTGTTGTAATCAGTTGAGCGGGGATGCTCGCCGGCTGGATGCGCAACTCCATGGGGTAGATGATCCAATGATTGTCCACACTCAACTGGATCTCGATGCGCACTCTCCGCACGGGCAAGGTCGCCGGAGCGAACACATCCAGCACGAGTGGAACACCGCCATCGGGGAGAAAGCCCGAATACGGCGAATCGATCTTCTCGATGGCGTCGGGAACGGCAGCGCCTGCCGCCACGCGGTACAGTGTCGTTTTGACGATGCCTTCGGGGTTCTCGCCGACATACACATGGAACGGCTTGCCGGCGGGACCTTTGATGGCGATGTTAAATGTCGCGTAACCGTTGCGCGGAACGGGCGGCGACAGAATTTCGCGGGGCTTTCCGCCGCGGTCGGCTTCGACGATTTGGCCGTCGGCCCCGACGCGGCGGAATTCCGAATAGACCTCAACCTCCTGAGCCCGCATGGCAGCGGGGACGGCCAGCACAGCAACCAACAGCAGAGGTCGCCAGCTCACGTGATGCCTCAGGCCAGGTCGAACTTTTCGGGGTGCAGCAACGCGTCGCTTTTGACGATCAGCGTGCGGTTACCCAGGATTTCCTCGAGTTCGGCGATGTAGTTCTCGCCGGACTTCTTGAGTTCGCGCGCCACATCGGGATGGACGCGCAGCAACACATCCTTACCTTCGAGCGCCGGGGCGATTTTATAAGCCTCGGTGAGGATTTCGCCGACGACCGTTTGCACGCTCTTCACGTAACCCGCGCCTTCGCAACTGGGGCAAGGCTGGCAGAGCGCACGTTCGAGGGACTGTTTGACGCGGCGGCGGGTAATGGCCACGAGGCCGAAGTCGTTGAATTGGAGGATTTTGTAGGGCGCGCGATCGGTCCGCATCGCCTCTTCGAGGGCTTGCATCACCTTTTGGCGATTCTTGCGCTCATCCATGTCGATGAAGTCGATGACGATGATGCCGCCGAGGTCGCGAAGGCGGATCTGGCGAACGATTTCTTTGACCGCTTCCAAGTTGGTCTTGACGATGGTGTCTTCGAGCCGGTTGGACTTGCCGACGTACTTGCCGGTGTTGATGTCGACGGCCACCAGCGCCTCAGTCTGGTTGACGACGATGTAGCCACCCGACTTGAGCCACACCTTGGGCCGCAGGGCCTTTTCAAGCTCCGCGGTGATGTTGAAGGTATCGAAGATAGGGGTATCGCGGGTGTAGAGGCGAACGCGATTCACCAACGCCGGCTGGAACCGTTCGAGGAACCCGACGACGCGCTCGTAATACTCTTCGTTGTCGACCCAGATGGCCTTGAACTGGTCGTTGACCTGGTCGCGCAGGGTACGGGTTACGAGTTCGAGGTCGTGGTGCAACAGGACGGGAGCGGGGCGCTTTTCGGCACGCTTACGGACGTCGAGCCACTGCTCATAGAGGTAGCTCATGTCGGCCCCGATTTCGGCGTCGGACTTGCCTTCGCCGGCGGTCCGGACAATGAACCCACCGGTCATTCCGGCGGCGTGGGTTTGGACGATCTTCTTGAGACGCGCACGCTCTTCGTCGCTCGCCACCTTGCGGGAGACGCCCAAGTGATCGAGCGTCGGCATGTAGACGACATAGCGCCCGGGCATGGCGACGTGCGATGTGATGCGCGCGCCTTTCTGACCCAGCGGCTCTTTGAAGATCTGGACAATGATCTCCTGGCCTTCTTTGAGCAGGTCGCTGATGGAGGGCATGGGCGGCTTGTCGCGATCGGGACGCGCGACCTGACGGGAGTCGCTCCGATCGGGCCGTTCGCCGCGTTCCTGGCGTTCACCACGGTCCTGGCGTTCGCCACGGTCGGTACGTTCGCTGCGTTCGGTACGTTCACCGCGTTCGGCGCCACCCCGATCTTGGCGGTCGCCGCCGCCGCGGGCATCGCGATTATCACGATTCTCGCGGTCGCGGTTATCGCGCCCATCGCGGTCGCGTCCGCCGCGCCGGCGAATGCGGCGGTTGCCGCGCTGAATGTAGCGCGCGGTGGGCTGCTCTTCGCGGACCTCAGCCGTGAGCGTCTGTGGTTCGCCTTCGGCCGGAGTTTCGGCTTCAGCCGCTTCGGCGTCGCCGGCGGCAAGTTCCGACTGGTCCTCGGTCGACTCCTCGCCGGGCGCGAACCCGTCTTCGGGCTCGCCTTCGGGCTCGCCTTCGCGGTCTACTTCATCTACATCGCCGGCCTGGGAAACGCTCTCATCGAAGTAGGCGGAGGGTTCATCGGACTCTTCTTCCGGTTCGTCGGGTTCGCCGCTTTCGGCCACGAGTTCAACTGAGGCGAGGCGCGGCTCGTGAAACTCAACGTTGCGTTCCTGTTCGGCGGCCAGTGCGGCCTCGGCGGCTTCCTGCGCCGCGTCTAAGGCAGCTTCCTCTTCGAGTTCCTCGACGAGTTCTTTCACCTCTTCCTTCAGTTCCTTGGTGAGCGGCGGATGCTCTCCCATGGCGGGAACGTCAACGGGCGATTCGGGTTCCTGAGCGTCCGCAAGGTGAGTTCGATCGCCGGCCTGTTCCGGTTCTCCGGCAGCGGCTTGAATATCGTCGGAGGCTTCTTCGTCTTCGTCGCCGGCCCGATGCGAGTATTTGGCGATCGACTCACCCGGCAGGACCAAAGCATCAAGCGGTTCGCTCTCTTCGGGTTCCGGTTCGCCTTCCTCCTCGGCTCCGGCGGGTTCGCCCGCGTCGGCAGGACTGGCGTACTTCGATTCCGGGAAACCGCGTCCGCCCCCACGGCGCCTGCGCCGCGACCTTCTGCCACGGCGTCCACGGTCGTCGCGATCGCGATTGTCGCGGCTTTCGCGACCGGCTCCGGGAGCAGCGGCGGCCGGGGCATTGGGGTCGACTTCTACCCCGGGGAGGTCGATGGTTGGGGGCACGGCAGCCGTCGAAACGGTCGCAATGGGAGGCGCCTGACGGGGTTCGGACCGGTCGCCGCGATCTCCGCGATCTGGCCGGTCGCCGCGGTCGCCGCGGTCACCGCGATCCTGACGGTCGCCGCGGTCGCGGCGTTCGGTACGGCGAGGACGATCATCGCTACTGACACGGTCGTACTCCTCACCGGTCTGTTCGAGGAAATCCGATACGTAAAGGAACGCGTCGCGCTCCAGGCCCAGATTCACAAAGGCCGATTGCATGCCTGGCAGCACGCGTGTGACGCGCCCTTTGTGGATCGATCCGACCAGCGAGTATTCGTTAGATCGCTGGAAATAAACTTCGACGAGCTGGTCGTCTTCGAGGATAGCCACTTTGGTTTCGTGGCGGTTGGAGGAAATCACCAACTCTTTGGTCATCAGTAGACTCCGCTTCTGAGGCGGATAAGGAGGGGGAGACGACAGGCAGTCGAGGGGTACGGCAATGGAAAGTGCGGCTATGGCGCCAGTTGGGTCGCATTGAGCCTACCGTTATTCACCGTGGGTTCCAGCATCTCCCAGCGCACTGAGGGAGGCGGAACCGAAAACTCCACCGCGAGTGGGCCGCCGGCGCAACTACGCGCGGAACCTCCAAACCCGCTACTTCAAAACACCTTCGAGCGTTTAGAACGCCCGGCTAATTCACAAAACGCCGGAGCCGTACATTATTCACGAGCCCCAGCATCATAAAGAACGATAACGTGCTCGAGCCGCCGGAACTCATCAGCGGCAAAGGGATACCAGTCACAGGCATCCGGCCAACCACCATTCCCACGTTCACGAGAAGGTGAAAGAGCAGCAACGATGCGACTCCCATGCAGATATACATGCCCGCTCGATCGGGGGCGGTCTGGGCGTTCTGTACAATCTGCAACAGAAGCAACAAATACAATCCGAGTACGCCGACAACACCGACGAAGCCATTCTCCTCCGCAAACGTGGAGAAGATGAAATCCGTATGCGGAACCGGCAGAAACCGATACTGCGTTTGAGAGCCCTGCGTGATGCCACGGCCCCAAACCCGGCCCGAACCGATCGCGATCTGCGACTGAATGACCTGGTACCCGGACCCTTGCGGATCCTGCTGCGGGTCCAGAAAGCTGGTCAGCCGCGCCTTCTGATAATCCTTTAGAAGAAAACTGTACGCGACCACCGGCGTGACGATGCCAAGCAAAGCCAGCACGGTCATCTGGCGGATACTAAGCCCCGCCAGGAACAGGCCCACCCCCACAATGGGGAGGTACGTCAAGGAGGTTCCAAGGTCCGGCTGGCGCATCACCAACAGCATCGGCACACCAACGAGTGCACCGAGTTTGATTAGCTCGCGGGTCTCCAGACTTTCCTTCTTGAGGTTTGTCAAATATCGAGCTACCAGCAATATTATCACCAGTTTGGCGAACTCCGATACCTGGAAATGGAATCCCATAAACAAGGGAATCCATCGCCTGGAACCGAACACCTTGGTTCCGATCAACATTACAGTGATCAACATCACTATGGTGATGGCGTAGAACACCGGCACCTGCCCGAGCAGCGTGTGGTAGTCGATGTTGGAAATCAGCCACATAAGGGCTAATCCCACCAGCACGTACACCAACTGCTTCCACCAGGCGTTCGCCCATTTCGAGGCATGTGTTGCGGAATAGATCTGCAGGATGCCGATCGCGCAAATGAACAGGGCGACAAGTAGGAGCAGCCAGTCCAAATCCTTGATCGAGCGATAGCTCGCCATACTACTTGCCCGAGTATAGCAGCCGGTATCGCAGTCGCTATTGGCTGAACCAGGCGCAGGCGAGCAGGGTGAGACAGAATTGGCCGGCAGCGGCCGAGGAGTCTTTAAAACGGGGCCTGTCCCCGATTTCAGGTACTCGAAAGGTCAAGAAAATAAAGGCCGAAACTGATTGTCTGGACGAAGGTCAGCAGCACGCCCCAGCGAAGCGGTATCGAGCGAACGTCTGTTTTCCACATTGCGATCGGAAGCCGGGTGAGCGAAAACCGGGCTGTCGGCTACTGTCATAGTATGCACAAGTTTGTTGCGATCCTCTGCGTCGCCTCCGCCAGCCTGGCTCAACAGGCGGGGCCGGGATTCAGTTCACAGTGGCTCGATAAGAACACGAACCCATGTACGAACTTCTACCAATTCGCCTGCGGGAACTGGATCGCGGCTAATCCGCTGCCGGCGGAGTACTCGCGCTTTACGCGCTTTGAAGAGCTGCGCCGCCGCAATGAAATTCTGCTGCAGGACATCCTGGAGCAAGCGGCGAGCCAGTCGCGGAAGCGGTCTGCCATTGAACAGCAGATTGGCGATTACTACGCTGCGTGCATGGACGAAGAAGGAATCGAGAAACGCGGCACTGCGCCCGTGCAGAAGGAGTTGAGCCGCGTGGCGAAACTGAACGATATGAAGTCAGCCGCGGCGCTTATCGCGGAGCTACACATGACCGGTGTTGGGGTCCTATTCCGGTTCGGATCGTCGGCGGACTACAAGAACTCCAGCCAAAACATCGCCACGATCTACCAGGGAGGCTTAGGATTGCCGGACCGGGACTATTACCTCAAAGACGACGCGAATACGGCGACCCTCCGCGCGAAATATCAGCAGCACATGGCGGACATGTTCAACCTGTTGGGCTACTCGAAAACGCGGTCGGAAGCCGAGGCGAAATCGATACTTGACCTGGAGACCGCTATTGCCCGTGCCTCTATCGATCGTGTCACCCTGCGCGACCCCAACAAGCGATATCACAAGATGTCCAAGGCGGATCTACGGGCGCTCGCGCCTACATTCGACTGGGCTACCTACTTCGATCGGACCGGCGCACCTTCCTTCAACGAACTGAACGTCGGCATGCCCGACTTCATCAAAGGAGTTGACGCGCTGCTCCGCGAGCGTCCGCTCGACCAGTGGAAATCGTATCTTTCGTGGCACATCCTGCATGAGGCGGCGCCGCTGCTACCGCGCGCTTTTGTGCTCGAAGATTTCCGGTTCTATCGCCAAGCTCTGCAAGGCACTAAGGAGATGCAACCCCGCTGGCGCCGCTGCGCGCAAATGGTGGACCGCGAACTGGGCGAAGCTCTTGGCCGGAAGTTCGTGGAAAAAGCGTTTCCGCCGGAAGCCAAAGCTCGCATGGCAGGCTTGGTGTCGGCTCTCGAGAAAGCGCTCGCCCGGGACATCGGAAGTCTCGACTGGATGTCAGCCGGCACAAAGAAGCGTGCACTCGAAAAACTGAACCGCATTGCCAATAAGGTCGGCTACCCCGAACGTTGGATCGACTATTCATCGGTAAAAATCACGCGCAACGATGCGCTCGCCAATTCCGCGGAAGCCAGCCGGTTTGCCGAACACCGCGACATCGCCAAGATCGGTAAGCGGGTTGACCCCACGGAATGGAGCATGACACCGCCGACTGTCAATGCTTACTACAGTCCGTTGCAGAACAACATCAACTTCCCCGCCGGCATTCTGCAACCCCCCTTCTTTGATATGAAGCTCGACGATGCGGTGAATTTTGGTGCGATCGGTGCTGTGATCGGCCACGAGTTAACCCACGGCTTCGACGATTCCGGCCGCAAGTTCGATGGCGACGGCAACTTGCGCGACTGGTGGACCGACGAGGACGGCAAGGAATTCGAGCGCCGCGCGGAGTGCTTTGTTCAGCAATATGGATCGTATGCGCCGACGGCGGGAGAGACGCTGAACGGCAAACTCACGCTGGGAGAAAACGTGGCCGATAACGGTGGGCTGCGAATCGCTTATATGGCGTTGATCGATACGCTGGCCGGCAAACGGTCAGAGCGCATCGACGGGTTTACCCCGGAGCAGCGCCTGTTTCTAGGCTGGGCTCAGGTATGGTGCGGAAACGCAACGGCGGAGGAACAACGCTTGCGGGTGCGGACGGATCCGCATTCCCCCGGCGAGTTTCGCGTCAACGGCACGGTCTCGAACATGCCTGAGTTTCGAAATGCGTTCTCCTGTCAGGCCGGACAGCCGATGGTCCGGGAAAACGCGTGCCGTATCTGGTAGTGTCGGGGCGCCAGCGGCTCGATTATCCGAGGCGAACCCAATGCGGTTTATTTGCGCCGGAAGCGGGAAATGCGAGTGCCCCACTCGGGATTGATCGCGGAGTGGAAATAACCGTCGTCCCGTTGGATAAATGCCGAGCCGGTCGTGGTGATTAACCACGCGCGTTCCTTGGCGGCATTGGGGCGGTATAGCACGATGAACTCCGCCGGCAGTTGTGCTCCATTTTCCGGGAGAGGTATCACCTGGTTACCGTCTCGCAGATAGAAGTTGACGGGAGATCCTATTCCGTATGGCCAGGTGGTATATACCGGCAGATGCGACTGACTGATTGCGGCGGCAACCTGGTGGAAAGGTAGCCTGTGCGGCTGCCGCCAGTATTGGAAGACCGGCGCCAACTGGAAACCGCATAAAATGGCCGCACCGATGCCGATCAGCAGCCGGCGGTTTGTGAAAATTCCCCATAAACCCATACCCGCAAGGAGGGTCCACGCAATAATCGACGGCAGCAGGTGCCGCTCCGCGAAGACGTGCATCCCGAACGGCTGCCGGCCCAAAACAAACAGTAACATCGACGGACCTGCCGCCAGCAGACCTAACATGGCCAGCAACCGACCGGGCACATGCCTGCGAGCGCTCAGAATTCCGATAATTGCCAGGGTTAGTCCAAGAAGCAGGACAAGGGATGTCCCTCGAGGGATATCCGGGATACCGAACATTTTTCCGATGGATGCCCGCAGCGCGTAGAAGTCCGGCAAGGGTTCCCAGTTGACGTTATCCACCGTGCCTTTTTCGCGGATCGCGCCAATAAGAACCACGAGCCAGGGAATAGACGCCACCGCGGTGGCTGCCGCGGCCATCAGAACTGCCATATTGGAAGGTCGCGGGAGCTTCGATCGCCAGACCGGAATCAGAACACAGGCGATGAACAAGACCCCGAAGTAGTGTGTATGCACGATGGCAATCATAAGTAGAGCGCCCGCTATCCAAAAGGCGGGACGGGACTGATATTCATCGAGCAGAAACGCCCACAGCACAAATAGGGCGATCAAGGCGCAATACAGCGAATAAGAACGCGCTTGTTGACTGTAGAAGATATGCAGATCGTTGAGAGCGATGAGCAGCGAGGCCAGCAGCGCCGGACCGCGCAGGTAAGGGACGACCAGGCCAATGGCAAATACGGCAGATATCGCGAGGATTGCGGCTAAGAGCGAGACGAGCCGCAAAGCAGTGACACCGGCCCCGGCTATGCCGACACAAGCTTTCAGGACCAGGTAATAGAGAGGTGGGTGGACGATGTCGGTGCGGACGGCCTGATAGCCTTCTTCCCAAGAAGCCGTGACAGCTCGACGGGAGAATAGCTCATCGCCATCTATTGCCTCGACGGGCAGTGAGTGTATCCGTAAGAAAGCCGCCAATAGGACTAAGGCGACCCACGCCAGGGCAGACCGGGTCTGCACCTACAAAGAATAACATCGGTACGCATCGTTACCGAGAGAGAAACAACCGACAAAAGACACCTAGTAGATGAAGCCGCGACAAAAATATCGCAGACGTTTTGCTAATGTGATCGGGCGCGGATGCCGATAAAGCTTATGTAAGCGAAACGTAGGTTCGCCTGAGCCCAATAAATCAGGCAGAAAAAGGAAGGACGAGCAGAATGAGCGTACTACGACCCCGCAACCGGCTGGTGAATTTCCGGCTCAGCGAAGATGAATTCGAACGATTGAAAGCGTCCTGTGCGCTGCAAGGCGCACGAAGCGTATCGGATTTTGCCCGCTCCGCGGTTCTGGACCGGATGGAAACGGGAAGCCCGGCCACGCATGCCGCACCGGCGCCCCGTCAGTTCCAGATGGACAATCGGATTTCGGATCTGGAAACGCAAGTCGGTCAGCTTCTGAACCTGATCAGCGCCACGGGGCTGTCGCAGTCGCTCATGATGGAGAACGCGAAAGCAGCGGCGATGATGGAAGTGCGGAAAGCTTAAGCAGCCTTCAAGTGCCGCTGGCCGGGCTTTTCCTCTTCCGGAATCAGTTGGATAGTCGGGTCGATCTTGAACCACAGCAGGGCGCTGATTGCGGTCATCACCGCCATCGGCACCAGCGGAGCGTTATAGTTGTTGCCAAATGCAGCAACCAGGTAACCGAACGTGACTGAGGTCAGGAACGATCCGATCTGTCCGGCGGTGTTCATGGCACCGGTCACGGCGCCTGCGTACTTGCGGCCGACGTCGAGACACACGGCCCAAGCCACCGGGAGCATAAAGTCCGATCCGGCATAGCCGATTGCGAGAAAGACGACGGAAGCTACCTTATTGGTGGTAAAGATCGTTGCGGTGATAAACACTGCCGAAACCGCCAGCCCGATGAATCCGCACGAGCGACGTCCCCACCGCAGGCCGAACCGTTTGCACAGGAAATCGCTGGCAAAGCCACCCAGCAGGTTGGCCGTACCGCCGAAAGCGAACGGGAGCCACGAGAGCGATTGGATCTCTTTGTCGTCGAAACCTCGGCCCTTCACCAGAAATGTGTGGAGCCACGACAGGTAGAAGAACGAGCCCCAACAGTAGGTGTGGTACATCAGCATAATCCACCAGAGGTTGGCGGATCTGAGCGCCTGTCCCCAAGGCAACCCGTGATGCGCTCCACCCGCCGAAGCGGACGGACCGATCTCGGCCAGCTCGGCCTGGGTGACCGCCGCCTTCTCGGAAGGATTGTCGCGGAACCAAATGTACCAGACGATGGACCAGATCACACCCAGAATTCCGAAAACAAAGAAGGACGCCCGCCACCCGAACTGCTGCTGGATTGGAATCACGAGGAACGGAGAAATGGCGCCGCCGACGCGGGAAGCCATCCAGACGACACCCGAAGCGCGGGCACGTTCCACGGCTGGGAACCATCGGGAGATGGTTGCAGACGAGTTGGGGTATGCGCCAGCCTCGCCGGCACCGAACAGGAAGCGAACAATCAATAAAACGACGTAGTTCGAAACAGCGCCCGTGAGCGACGTAAACGCCGACCACCACACAACGATCCGGGTGAGTACACGGCGTGGACCCGTGCGGTCGCCCATCGAACCTGTGGGTATTTCAAACGCCGCATAGGCCAGGGCGAAAACACCGACCACCCAACCCCAGCGCTCCGGTGAGATTCCCAGATCCTGCTGCATGCGAGGTCCGGCAACAGAAATGCAGACGCGGTCGACGTACGTGACAATTGAGAGGAGAAATAACATCCCCAGCACGCGGTGGCGATAACGCATAAGCGATCATTATTTCACGCACGCAGCAGATGCCGCGCGGCGAAGTCGAGTCCTTTCACTCCGTAAAACGAATGTTCGCCGGAGAATACTTCCTGCTGACAATTGTCCGGTACACCGAATACCTGGTAGACGCGCTTTGTCTTCTCGTAGCTTTCGCGCGAAGCGTCGATGGGGAAGATGTTGTCTTTGTCGCCGGATTCGATGAACAGCGGCCGCGGCGCGATCAAGCCCGCCACATCGTACATCTCAGCCCACTGCAGAATTCCGGGTACGTAGTTATCGATGCAATGAGATAGCGAGAATATCGACTCTTTAAACGTGTTCAGGTAGCCGGATACGAACGCCAGACTGATGCGAGGTTCGAGTGCAGCGGAAAACAGCGTTGCCGTGCCGCCGCCGGAAATTCCCATGCAGCCGATGCGCTTGGCATTCAGTTCGGTCCGCGTCTCGATCCAGTCGCAGACACGTGAGACATCGAAGGCGCGCCAGCTGATCATCGATTCGCCCATCAGCAGGGCCGACCCGGAGATGGGCTGGCAGGACGAATTGCCAAGGTTCCCGCGTTTTGCCTTTGGTTCTCTGCGGCAGCCGAACGCCAATTGCTCAACCGCCACGGCGGCCAGACCCTTTTCCACAGCCTGAAGGGCGAAATCGTGCTGATACCCCGCTTTGTTCGTCCGGTCTTGCCCCTTGTCGTCGATACCGACGATATCATCCACCCCCCGCCCGTGGCCGGGCAGGCAAATCATCGGCGAATAAGGCGCCTTGGCAAATTTCGGCGTCAACAGGTAGCCAAGCAAGGCGAGACCCGGCCGCGTTTCGATGACGAACTTCTCGCGCTTGTAGGTGGCGAAGTCTTTTATTTCCAGGGTGACAGGCTTGAGCAGGTCGCGTTGTGCGGGCCAGGGACCCACCAGTTCGAACAGCTTTTCCTTCAGTTTCTTCTGCCAGATCTCGGCTTGCTTCTTGTTGGAGGCTTTGAAGGCGAGCTTCAGCGGCATCTGTTCGTAGCGCTTCCGGACATAAACCAGCGGATCGAACGAGTCGGTGTCCAGTTTCTCTTCGAATCCATCCAACGCCCCGGTGTACTTCCGGTCGATGGTTGCGCCGGCGGCGGCCTTGGCGGCGAGGGCGGCCAGCGCCAGGTCACGGCGTGACAGGCGGGTACTCATAAACAGTCAGAATAGCTGGAACTCGGAAGGGAGTGTGAGCGTACTTCCAAACGATATGATCAAGTTCCTGCTGTGGTGCATCCTGCTGGTGCTCTGCTGGCCGCTGGCACTGATCGCGCTTGTGCTGTACCCGCTGGTGTGGCTGCTGTTGCTGCCGTTCCGGATTGTGGGGATAGCGGTGAGCGGAGTGCTGGAACTGGTTTGGGCGATGGTCACCCTGCCGGCCCGCATTCTCCGCTACGGGCATAGCCGGGCATGAGGGGCGCCCGAAGCTGAGGACGGTATCGCCCGGCGTTCGGGTCGCTATTTTGCCTTCTTGCCCTTAGCAATCAGTTCCCTGCCGGGCGCGATCTCCTTGTCAAAGGTTACGAGCGCGGCCTTGAGTTTTTCGATGGCGGTCTCTGCGCGGACAAACTGCGGTTTGTAATACCGATCTTCCATGCCTTTCACGCTGACCTTCTTCATCTGCTCGGTGAGTTGAATCCGCATGGTCTTGATTGTGCCTTTAACCTTCTTGGTGAGATCGTCGAGCGTCGGCTCCATCAGCATCACGGGTATGTAGTGCTCTTTCGTGACTACCTTTAAGCGCTCGAATAAGCGCTCGAAGGCTTGGATCTTCTGCTTCATACTGTCGGCTTTTGTGATCAACTGGCCAGTATACTCAGACGAGGCCTTCTCCATCGCTTCCGCCATATCGATGCATTCCTCTCTAATGGCGGCGAAGTTTTTCTTGTTCCCGATCTCCTTCTGAAACAACATCTCCGCTGTTTTTTTGAAGGCTTGCGCACGCGTGACATATTCTGTCACCCTCGTCCGCTGGCCTTTTACCTGGTTTAAACGTTGAATTCCGGCCTGCCGGTTATTCTCGTGTGTTTGGAGGGCTGTTGTCCGGTTCGGAGCATACGCCAGCGCCTTCCTAACAGAAGTTGCCCAGGAGTTGCCACGGTACTCGAGCATCTTCACGGCACCGAATTCCTCGTCGTCTTGGGTGAGTTTCTGGCGCCATTGTGTAATTTGCCCGATAGTGTAAGTCAGTGCATGCGCAACCTTGTCATCCCAAGCCGTTTCGAGCTTCTTGATGATGGGGTCAAGTTTGGCCATCTCCAGCTTGGCCGCTGCATGGGCATCGGTAATGTACTTGCAATATGTCAGGTTGTTGCTTTCGGCCACATCGCAGGCCTGCAGGACCTTGTCGATAGCTTGGCCGATCTCGCTGACAAGCTTGGCTCGATCGAGGCTGTCTTTGGGACCGTCGGCCTTGCGCCGGGTCCTGACCTGCTCGTCGGTTTTCCCGATCACCTCTATCATCCGATCGAGAATCTGGACTTCCGCCTCAATCGTCAGTGGTTTGTAGTTGGGCATGCGTTTTCCTTTGCGAGAAATTACACCGGCAGTTGGCGCCCTCCGATGCTCAATCAGTGTACACCGGCGATGGGCAGCCACTTGAGCCTAAGTTAAGTTAAGTTTCCTATTAGCCGTGAAGAGTTCAGCCGCCCAAGCTCAGGCTTTGGGTGTTAGGAGGCGCGAGTTTCGCCTTGCCCCGGAGACGGCGCTGCCGTCGTTCCTGTTGGTGAGCACGGCTAGCTCACGGCTAACTCCGCATCCGCGTGAACAGGTACATCCCGGCCAAGGCAAACACCACGTCTGGCGACCATGCCGCCAGTGGCGCCGGCAGCTGGTTGATGTTGCCGATTTCCTCGAACATCCGCCCGAGGGCCCAATATGCGATGGCAATTCCAAACGACACGCCTACGCCTGCCATCGCGCCGCGATTGCCCGTCAGGAAGGCGAAAGGCACCGAGAGCAGGGCCATAATCACGGCGAACAGCGGTACCGAGAACTTCTTGTGGAACTGCACCTGCAGCCGAATGGTGTCGAAGCCCGATTGCTGCAGTTCGCGGATGTAGCGTTCGAGTTCCACGAAGTTCAGCTGTTTTTCCTGTTTCACCTCTTTGAGGAAGTAGTTTGGCGGCTCTTTCAACTCGGCGAACGTTGTGGCCTGATACTGCTGGAAGTTGGTAATCCGGACACCTTTCAGATCGCGCGCCCAGCCATTTTGGAACACCCACGACTCGATGGATGGTTCCCACCGCGCCGACTCCGCATTGATGTGGCGTTTGAGGGCGAACGTGGCAGGGTCCAGTTCGTAGACGTTCACGTTCACCATGAGGTTCTGCGCCGGATCGAAGTACTTGTAGTAGTAGAGGGTTGCGGTAGTCGGGCTTGGGGCGCCGAAAATCCACTTCCGGTCCGGCCGCAGGTAAGTCTGGATGGGCCGCCCTTTGATCTCGTTAAGAATCGAGTCCTGAATCCGGTTCGCCTCGGGGATGTAGTAATGGTCAAACGCGAATAGCGATCCGCTGATCGCCGCAGAGGCCAATATAATCGGTACCGAGAGCCGGTAGAGCGACACGCCGCACGCTTTCATGGCCGTCACTTCATTGTTTTTAGCCATGATGCCGAAGGTCACCAGCACGGCCACCAGGACGCTCATCGGCGTCGAATCGTAAATCAATTTCGGCGTCAGGAAGAAGTGGTAAGTGAACACTCGCGCCATTGGGATCCTGTGCGCGAACACCTCGGACAGCAGTTCGAAGAAGATGAAAATGTGCGCCAGCAGTACGAAACTGCCGAGCAGCATCGCAAAGTAGAACAGGAAGCTCGACAGAACGTAGGTATCCACTACGCCCGGCAGTAGCGGGATGCGCGGCAGCGACGCGAGGCGGCTCGACGCGGCCTTGCGCGAGGTGATAAAGGTGCGGACCGAAGCCATGGTATTGGCCCAAAACGCGCGCAAGCGCGACAACACGTCCGTGTCGCCCGGACTTTCGAGGTTGATCAGCAACAGCAACCCGAAGGCGGCGAACACCGCGTTGGGCGCCCACACCGCCAGCACTACGGGCAACCGGCTTTGCTTGGCCAGCCCGATCAGGCTGATCATACTGACCCAGTACAAAAACGCCAGGAACACCGTCATTACAAACGCGCCCGACTTGCCGGACCGTTGCGACGACACGCCCAGCGGAATACCCACAATAGACAGCAGCAAACACCCGAGCGGCAGGGCGAACCGCTGGTGCAACTCAATCTGCGCATCGCGCGAGCCGCGCGCCTGCTTAATCAGCGGCAGAGTATCCAGCGATTTGATCGGATCGGCGCCCTCTTCCGACCGCGTCCGCGCCTGCAACAGTTGTTCGCCCGCAGGCGCCGAGGTGTTGTAGTAGATCGTCGGGTCCTTATCCACCTCATGCGTGCTCACGCCGGTCATCGATAGCTGAATGGTGTTGGCAACGGCATCCGGCACGGCAATCGCTTCCGCCGCAACCGTGATGCGTGGGGCATCGCCAAACTCGCGCCCCGGCTTGTTCCGCTGTTCGGGCGGACTCAAGTCCGCGATAAACACGTTCTTCCAGCGCGCTGTGGTGGTGGCAGAAGGAATTACGTCTCCCACGTAGAGGATGGTGTTGTTGTTCGTGAATTGCTCTTCGAACACGCGCGGTTGGATCTCTGCCGTCAACTGCTGGGCCAGCGCCTCATTGCGCAGCCGGTACGTCTCCCGAATGGCTAGAGGAGTAAAGTAGAGCGAACACGCGAAAGCGGCCAGCGCCGCTAACAGCCCATAGAAGAGAACCGGAGCCACCACTCGCCGCGACGGCACGCCCGCGGCACGCATGGCCACAATCTCACCGTCCGCCGACATGCGGCCCAAACCGATCAGCACGCCCACCAACGTCCCAAGCGGAAGTGCGAACACCAGGGCCGCGGGCAACAGCAGCATCAACAAGTAGCCGACCGTCTTGGGCGAAGCCGACCCGCGGAGCAGCACCTCAAACAGCTTGCCGCTGCCGAGCTTCTGCATGAAAAGTACGAACGTGAACAGCAGCGTGCCGAGGATGGCACTCGATGTGATTTCGCGGAAGATGGCGCGCGACAGGATGCGCATACGCTACGGATTATCGAAATGAAACCAGCGGCGGTGGCGGCACAACGGGCACCTTCGGCCAGTCCTCTTCGCGCTTCTCCAATTCCATATCCTCAAACAGAACCGACGGCGCGACGACCGTGTGGGAGGTCACGTAGCCCTGGGATTCGATGGTCGGCAGCGGCGAGCCGTTGCCGATGAAATGGAAGATCGTTTCGTTACTGGATGCGGCCATGATGTCGCGCAACGACCGCACATTCAGCGACCGGAACTTCAGCCCGCGCACGAGTTGTTCGCGACCATCGGGATAGACCCGATAAACCAGCAGCGGCAGCGCGGCGAGGCGTCCGTCGGCGCGCTGGCCACCCGAGGCCGACATGCGCCGCAACTCGTCAAACGACGCGCTGGTGGGGTAATCGAGCTTGCGAATCAACAAGCCGTAGGGCTTGCCGCGCTGGCCGATCAACTCGAGCAGCCTCTTTTTCAGGTCGTCCGCCGCGACCGTCTGTCTGGCCTTCACGAACAGATTGCTGAACACCGCAGCCTTCGCGCCGAACGAGCCCGGCAGGCGTGCGCGGCCATTGGATCCCTCAAATCCACGCACCGGTTGGCGGGTGGTGAGAAATTGCTTGACGGTTCCGCCTTCGATCACGGTTACCGGCTTGGGAACCACTCCCTCCATATCCACGGGATAGGAGCCCTGCAAGTCCTGACCGCCGTAGGTGGTCAGGACGGGGTCGTCCACCACATCCATCCACTCCGGCAGAATGCGGCTATTTAAGCGGCCCTGCAGTTCACTTTCGGGGATGGGGAAGTTGCGGCCCGGTTCGGATACAGGGCGCCGCGTGAGCGCGATATTTGAACCAATGTATTGCGCGAACAACTGGGCGGCCGCCTCACCTTCCATGAGGACTGGTCCGGAATAGTCTTCGCCCATGGGCGCGGCCAGGAGTTCGGTGATGTTGCGGCCAATGGTGGAGACGCCGGTCTTTAGCACGCTCTCGCTTGGCAGTTTCTCCGCTGTGCGCGCCAAAAACACCACGGAATCCCGAACCGGCATCCCATCCTGTGCCTGCGCGCCGCCACGGATCCGTGCAAAAAACAGGTCGTCGGGATAACGGACTTCCGTGCCCTCGGTGGTCAGATAGTACGAAGTGGAATAGCCCGCGTCCAGATCGACGTTGGACGAGGTGACCTTGGGAAAATCAGAGAAAGCAGCCGAGGCGCGCCGCGTCAGGCTCACCCAATCGTCGTGCTTGCGGCTGATCTTGGAAGACGGCAGATACAGCTTTGTGGGCTCCGCCTTCGCAAAGTCGTTGAGCTTTTCCTGCTGCGTTATGTTTCGCAGGGCCGCCCGCTTACGTGCAATCGCTTCGACGGACCCTTTGTATACGCGATCGGTACCTAGCCAATAGCGGTGCCGCAGCACCGCATAATCGTTATCGAGGGGCAACCGCATGCCGCCCAACCGGCCTGCGCCGAAAAAGTCGGTGAAAACATAATTGGTGTTGTCGAACGAGGGATCACCGACACGCACCTGAATTCGCGGTACGCGGCTGTGGCTTACATTGGTCCGCAAAGTTGCGCCCATCTGCGCTGAAGTGACGAATGACTCGACGTCGTCGAGGGCGTATTCAATGAAGTAAGGCGCTTCAACACCTTGCAGTTTCAGCTCGCGCGACCGCTTCAATTCATCGCGCAACGCGCGCAGCACAGGGTCGTTCGCCAGGTCGTCTGCAACTAGCGGTAACGCTGAAAGGAGGTAGGCAAACTCACGGCGGGTCATGTCAAATGCTGGCGCTACCAGCCAGCATAGCAGGCATGCCGTTGACGTCAGCCGCGCAATAGCACCTTCAGCGTTCCTCGTTTCCGGGCGGCGCGGAACCCAGCCGGCGCCTTCGCGAGCGGGTACTCTTCCGAGATCAACTCGTCCAGATGAATGCGGCCGGACTGCAGTAGCGCCAGAGCCGGCTCAAACCGGCCGCATCGCGACCCCACTAACGTCACTTCATTCACGATCACCGGCGCCGTGTCGATTCGAACCGGTTCGTGTACCGTCGATTTCATAACGATCGTTCCGCGCGGCTTCACCATCCGGACGGCCGCCGCAAGTCCCTTCGCCGACCCGGTCGCTTCTACCACGAAGTCGAACTCCGCGACTGGCGTACGCGTCCCGGTGATCTCGGTCGTCGCGCCCGACTTCCGGGCAATACGTAATTTGTCTTCATGCTTGCCGAACTGCAACACCTGCGCGCCATGCACCACGAGCACCTGTGCGATGAGCAAGCCGAGTTTGCCGTCGCCGAGCACCGCCACTCGCGCGTCCTTTGGTATTGCGACCTGGTCGAGAATCTCGCAGGCGGCCGCCAGCGGTTCCACAAAGACAGCGTGCTCATCGGGAATATTGCCGGGTACAGGAAAGAGATTCACGTCCGGCAGCGTCAGGTATTCCGCAAATGCGCCTGGGTGGTTCACGATGCCTAACACGGCCCGGTTCGGACAATGACGTCTCAATCCCCTCGCGCACCATTCGCACTTACGGCAGGCCAGGTTTATCTCGCCTACGACTCGCTTGCCTTTGAGTGCCGGCGAATCGGATTCGGCGACATCCGCCACGAACTCGTGGCCCGGGCGTCCACTGAAGCCGTAGTAGCCACGCAGCAGCTCAACGTCGGTATTGCAAACACCGGCCAAACGCAATCGGAGCAGGGAGTATCCAGCCCGGCGCCGCGGCTTCGGCGCTTGAATCACTTTCACCCGGCGGTTGCCCAATTCGACGGCGAGCATGCATCCAGAATAAGGTCGGTTGGAGGGTGAACGGTACAATCGAAGTTTCGAATGTCTGCGTATTTAGTTTGCTTTGAACCCGCCTGCCGCACGCGCTATCCCATCGACGAAGTGATCTACAACTGTCCGAAGTGCGGCGGATTGCTCGAAGCAGGTTACGACTTCACCGGGACCGACGCCCCTGCGCTCAAACGCATCTGGCGGGAGCGGCGCATGAGCAACCAACCGCTCGACCAGAGCGGCGTGTGGCGTTATCGCGAACTGTTTCCCTTCCTTTTGAATGTCGAAGCTTGCGCAGTGACGCTCCGCGAGGGCAATACTCCCCTGCTAAATGCGCCGCGCGCGGCGCAATACGCCGGCATCAACACGCTGACCTTCAAGCACCAGGGTTTCAATCCGACCGGATCGTTCAAGGACAACGGCATGACGTGCGGAGCGGCGCAAGCCGTTCGCCTGGGCATGAAGCGCGTCGCCTGCGTATCGACCGGGAACACGTCCGCGTCAATGGCTGCGTATGCCGCGGCCGGCGGCTTGCAGCCTATCATCTTCATTCCACACGGCAACATCAGCTACGGCAAACTGGCGCAAGCTCTTGAGTACGGCGCCCAAACCCTGCAGGTGGAGGCGAACTTCGACCAGATTTTGAAACTGGTTCGCGAACTGGCGGAACGCCTGGGCATTTACCTGCTGAACTCGATCAACCCGTTCCGGATCGAGGGGCAAAAGAGCATCATTATCGAAATGATGGACCAGTTAGACTGGCAACCGCCCGACTGGATTGTTGTTCCTGGCGGCAATCTCGGCAATGTATCGGCATTCGGTAAGGCGTTGCGCGAACTGAAGCAGTTGGGGTTCATCGATCGCGTGCCGAAGCTAGCCGTAGTACAGGCGCACGGCGCCGCCCCGTTTTTCCGCTATGCACAACAGGGTGGTGGGTCTCGGTTCGAAGCCGAAGTTCACCCGGAGACGTTGGCGACCGCTATCAAGATCGGCGACCCGGTATCGTGGCCGAAGGCGTGGCTGGAAGTGAGCTCATCCGGCGGAACGGTGGAGCAGGCGACCGAGCAAGAGATCGCCGATGCAAAAGCAGTGATCGGGGCGTGCGGCATTGGATGCGAACCGGCCTCGGCTGCGACTCTCGCCGGCCTGAAGAAGCTGATCGCCCATCAGGTTGTAGGCGCCGGCGAGCGTGTCGTCGCGGTTCTCACCGGGAACGTTCTGAAAGACCCGGACTACATTTACCGGTACCATACCGCTCAACTGGCTGCGCCTGACGGCACCGCGATCCAACCGAATTTCGGGAATTCACCGGTGGTGGTTCCGAACGACGCCGATCGGATTTCTGAGTTGCTGGCCTGAGGCGTCAGACCAAACGTAAAAAGAACACGCAATTCCGCTAGAATTGGAAGGAATGCGGCGCGGCGGAAATCCTGGCGTCCGGTCTACGGAGGTTAGTTCTACCGGCGCGTGGCAGGCCCAACGTTTATGGTTTGGACGGAAGAAGAAGCGCATTGCAGTTGGAAAACTCGTTAGAAGATCTGCTGGCGTGTTCGAATGATCTCCTGTGCATACTAGACGTTCCAAGCAGTCGGCTGAGTCTGCGAGGCGCGTGGCGGAAGGTGCTGGGGTACGACCCTTCCGAGCTGGAAGGCAAGTCAATCGACGGACTGATCTTTCCCGACGATGCCGCGGCATTCCACGAATTGCGCCTGCGTTCAGCGCAAGGCCAGACCTGCCACGAAACGGTCGTGCGCTGCGTCGCGCGCGATTGTTCCATGCGTTGGATATCGTGGAAGGCATCCCGGTCGAGCGACGGCCGGCGGGTGTACCTGGCAGGCCGCGACGTAACCGAACTGCGCGCCTGGCAGGAGCGCCTGGAGCAGTCGCTGCAGGAGTTGCGGCAGCGGAACGAGGCGTTAGGGGACGCTCTACGCACCGCACGCGAAGCCACCAAACTGAAAAGCGAGTTCGTGGCCAACACCAGCCACGAAATCCGCACGCCCATGAATGCGGTGGTCGGTTTGACGGAACTGCTGCTAACCACGCCGTTAAGCGCGGAGCAGCGCGAATACGCCGACATGCTACGCGACTCGGCGAAGTCGTTGCTGTCGATTCTGAATGATTTGCTCGAGTTCTCGCGGCTGGAAGCCCGCAGCGCCAACTTCGAACGGGATCGGTTCGAGCTGCGCGATACCGTGTCGGCCGTTATCCATTTGATGTATCCGCGCGCGCTGGCGAGCAAGTTGACTTTGAGTTGTTTCGTGTCTCCGGAAATACCGGACTTTGTCGTGGGCGACTCGCGCCGCCTCCGGCAGGTGTTGTTGAATCTTGTGAGCAACGCCATCAAATTTACGGATACCGGGAAAGTGGTGGCGAACGTCAGCGTGCAGTCGCAATCCGCCGATCGGATCACCTTGCGATTTGAAGTCGAAGACACCGGTATGGGCATCGCGGTGGAAAACCAGGAGCGCATCTTTGAGCCCTTTATCCAGGCCGAGGGTTCGGCGACACGGCGACACGGCGGCACCGGACTGGGCTTGGCGATCAGCCGGCAAATCGTCCAGTCGGTTGGCGGGTCGATCGGCGTGGTCAGCCAGCTGTACAAGGGCTCGACGTTCTGGTTCACCATGCCGTTTGAGGTGCCCGAGAGTAAACGGCGGGAGCCAGTGCCGGAGCCGGAACCGGAGGGCACAAGCTTCCCCGCCCTGCGCATTTTAGTGGTGGAAGACAATCTGGTGAATCAGCACCTCACCAAGCGCCTGCTCGAAAAAGAGGGCTGCAAGGTGGAGATTGCATCGAGCGGCCGGGTAGCTGTCGAGGTGACTGCCGAACACCAGTTCGACATTATCCTGATGGACGTGCAGATGCCCGATATGGATGGCCTTACGGCCACGGTGGAGATTCGGCGCCGGGAGGGGGGAAGAACCCGCACGCCGATTCTTGCTTTGACAGCGAACGCCATGGACGGCGACCGGGAGCGTTGTCTCGCCGCGGGCATGGACGATTATCTGAGCAAGCCCGTCAGCCGCGAAAGCCTGCGGCGGGGGCTGCGGCGCTGGGCATCGAGACCGCGGTCCGCGGCGGCCGACTTAGCGCGGCGTGATTAGCCCACCGAGCTTATCGCCGTCGGTTCCGCCGTAGCGCGGAAACCGCGTCGAATAGGCCTCCAGATACTTCAATCCGGAGCCGGTGTTGTAGATGACAATGCGCTCGTCGGGCTTCAGAAACCCGTTCTGCAGCAGTTGCCGCAGCGCTGCGACGCAGGCCGCTCCTTCCGGAGCGACGAACATGCCTTCGGCGGTGGCGAGTTGGACGCCGGCCGTCATCATGTCGTCGTCGGACACCGCAATGGCGCATCCGGCACTCTTACGCACCGCATCGAGAATGAGAAAGTCGCCCAGCGGCTTGGGTACCCGCAACCCGCTCGCGACCGTGTGCGCATTCTGCCAGAACTCAGACACGTCCTTGCCTTGCTCGTACGCGCGGACCACCGGCCGGCACCCCTCCACCTGCACCGCGATCATCTTCGGGCGCTTCGATGAGATCCAACCTAGCGCTTCCATCTCCTCAAATGCCTTCCACATTCCGATCAGCCCTACGCCGCCGCCGGTCGGATAGAAGATGACGTCCGGCAGTTCCCACCGGAACTGTTCGGCCACCTCGTATCCCATCGTCTTCTTACCTTCAATGCGGTAAGGCTCTTTCAGCGTCGAAACTTCAAACCAGCCTTCGGCCTGCTTGCGTTCGCCGACAATCCGCCCACAATCGCTGATTAAGCCGTCCACCAGCGTGACTTTCGCGCCAAATGACTTGCACTCGATGTAGTTCGATTGCGGCACGTCGCGCGGCATGAAGATATGCGCTTCTAACCCGGCTGCCGCGGCATAAGCAGCCATGGCGCCGGCGGCGTTGCCCGCTGATGGAACTGCGACTTTCCTGACACCCAACTCCACGCACATGGAGATCGCACACGAGAGGCCGCGCGCTTTGAACGATCCTGTCGGGTTCAACCCTTCGTCTTTAACCCAAAGCTGCGAACAGCCCAGTTGCGCGCCCAAGCGTTTGGTCCGAACCAGCGGCGTGAACCCTTCGCCCAGCGAAATCATGGCTTCCGGCTTGCTGACCGGCAGCACCGGGGCGTAGCGCCACATGGTGGAAGGAGCGCGCATCAGCCATTCGCGGCTCCAGTTCTGGCGAGCCTTGTCGAGGTCGTAACGGACCAGCAGGGGTCCGCCACACTCGCATAAATTCAGCACCTGCCCGGGGTCGTAACGCTTATGACAGCGGCTGCATTCGAGGTGAGATAGGGTGGTCATCGCAAACGACCTATGATACCGCCCACCATGAATTCCGGAAGCCAGGTGACCGTGCGCTTCTGCCGATCAGAACGCGTAGGTGAGCGAGAACGGGAGTTCAAATGAAGTAAGTGAAGGATGGTCGCGTGGAAACTGAGAAAGGCCGGGCTCCTGCGTTACAGGAAGCCCGGCCTCTTGGTTTACCAATTCTCCGGAAGTCAGAAGTTGAACTTCAGCCCCAACTGAACCTGCCGGGGAATATTCGATTGGCTCAGCGTCACAATACCAAATGTGGAGAGGTTGGTCGGGTCCGTACCCGGTCCGCTGCGGACGGGGGTATTAAGAACGTTGAATGCTTCCAGGCGAGCCTGGACATTGAACCGTTCGCTGATGTAAACCCTCTTGTTCAGCGACATATCCCACTGCGGGCGGACCGGGTTGCGGATCGCGCCGATGCGGAACGGGATGGTGCGGAGCGTGTTCGGTCCGCGGAGTTGGAACGCGGGGTTACCGCAGGAGGCGAAGCCGCTGGTATTGGCGACGCAGTTGTTGAACCAGCTCGCGAACGTCTGGTTAGATACTGACGGGTTGGCGATCAAATCGACGTTCGACGGAAGGTTCACCGGCGTGCCCGATTGAATGGTACCGATGAAGGTATATTCCCAGCCGGCGGCGAGCATGTTAAGCCCTCGATTGACGCCGCTCAGATACTTCTTCCCGCGGCCGAACGGCAGTTCATAAACGCCGCTAAGGACAAGGCGCTGCGGACGGTCCACTGCTGTGTAAGTCTTGGCGGGGCCGGCGTCCTGCGGATTCAGGAAGTCAACGGATTCCAGATTCTTCGACCAGGTGTAGGCCAGCACCATTACCAGACCTTGGGTATAGCGCTTCTCAACGCTCAACTGGAATGCGTCATACCAGCTCTTGCCGATTGATTCGCCGTACTCCAGCACCTGGTTAAACTGCGGGAACGGCTTCAGCAACTGCGAGCGGGCCACGGTCGCGCCATTAAAGCTGGTGCCAGGAAGCAGGCCGGCAAACGGGTTCTTCACCGCATCGGTAAAGTAAGCAGGAGTTAGCCGTGCCTGGGCGATCTGCGCGGCGGTATTGACGTTAATGTTACGGGCGTTGCCCAACTGATTGGCGCCGGTGTTGAGGTTGTAACTACGGCTGCCGACATACGATGCATCGATCTTCACGTTAAATGGAAGCTGGTGCTGGACACCGAACGAGTACTGGCTAATGTAGGGGATCTTCAGGTTCGGGTTGGTGAATATAACGTTGTTGCCGGCGAAGGTAGCAAGGCCAAGGGAAGACCCGGTGGGCTGGTTGATTCCGCCCGGGAACGGGTTCGACAGTGTGTTGGCCGGGATATAGGCGTTTGCACCACCACCAGCGGTAGCGACAAACGGGGTATCGGCCGCAAAGCCCTGCACACCGCCAAAGAACGCTTCCGGCAAATAGAACAGGCCGTAGCCGCCGCGCAGAACCGTGTTCTGACGCAGCCGATAGGCCGCGCCGATGCGGGGTTGCCAGTGGTTGTAATCGGTGGAAAATGCCGAACGGGAATTCCCGTTCACGCCCGCGAAGAGCAAGCCACCGGCAAGGTTCGCGCAGGCGGGACAATCCGAAGCGTTGGCCGTCTTGGCCGCATTGGCTAGCGTCGCCTCAGCCGCGTTAAACGACCAGCCGGCGTTCATGCGGTTATAGCGCTCGGTGGGCGACCCTTCGATGTCATAGCGCAGACCGACGTTTACGGTCAGCCGCGAAGTAACTCGAATGTCATCCTGCAGGAACAGTCCGTAGTAACCATTGCGATAGGCGAGACGCGGCGACGACTGGATCAGGCCCTGGTAGGGAGCGCCCAGAAGCAACGAGGCGACCGCGCTGCCGGAACCAGTTTGCTGGATGCCGGGGAATTGCGTAGTGGTGTCGCGATTAAAGTCGAACTGCCCGCCGCCGCGTAGCGTGGACGCGCTCGACGGATTGATGCGGCGGTCGCGCAAATCGGCTCCAAAATGCAGCGAGTGCCTGCCTTTGTTCCACGACACGCTCGGTTGCAGCGATATCGTATTGCTGATCATGTAGCGCTGGTTGCGCGTACCCCAGCTCTGAAATTGTTCGACGTTGAGATAGGGCGGAATCGGATCGGGCCGCGCGTTCAGAAAGCTCTGCGGGAAGCCCAACGAGGAAAGGTCCGCGCCATAGACATGCTGCCGGTAGGCGGCTTCCATATACCGGGTGAGGCCAAGCCTTACGTCGAGGATCATGTTAGGCGACAGCACCGTAACCGAGTCGGCCACAGCGTTGTGGTTCTCGCGTACCAGCGGATCTTGCGCGTCGAAGCCGAGGCCGGGAAAGTTCACCGTGCCTTGGTCAAACTGTTCGCGCTTGTTGTAGGCGTAGCGGAAGAACAGGCGCTCCATCTGACCGATGTTTCGGTCCACGCGGGCGAGGACGTTCTTAAACTTATCCAGGCTGAGGTTCGGGCTGGACAGGTAGTTATTCGTGCGGGCATTGGCTGCCCCGTAGTTCGGCATCGGGTAGGCATTCGCCAAGGCGAAACCCACAGCGTTCGTCTGGCTCTTCGGGATTACGTTATTAGGAAACTGCGTCCGGATGAACTGCGGGTTGGACAGGCTCGCGCCCTTGGTCGAATCGAAGGCCGGGTTCAGCCGCGTCGAGAACGGATCGAAAATGGTCAGTCCGTCCTGCGAGAAGTCGCCTTGCCGCTCGAGCGCAGTCGGCACCGAAGCGAGGCCAGGCGATGGGCTCGATTCGCGGTAATTCTCGTAGCCGAACGAGAAGAACGTCTTGTCTTTGCCGTTGTAGAGTTTCGGGAGCAGGACCGGGCCGGAGAGGAACGCGCCATACTGGTCGAGCTTGTGGCCGCCGAGGTTTTTGCCGGTGCCGGGTTCCACGGCATAAATGGGCCGTCCCTGCGCGTTGGCTACCGTATTATTCGCGTCCCATTGGTAACGGCGCATGAAGTCATACACGGTACCGTGATATTCGTTGGAACCGCTTTTCGTGGACACGGTGATCACGCCGCCGCCCGTCCGGCCGTACTGCGCGTCATAGAAATTAGTAACAATCTTGAACTCTTGCGTGGAATCCACCGTCGGGATATACGCCACATTGGCGTTGGCGCGCGAGCGGTCCGCCGCAGGGTCTGTCGCTGCATCGTTCGGTGCGCCGTCAATCAGGTAAGCGTTCGACTGCCGCACACCGCCGTTGATAGAGAAGTTCGCGTTATCGCCGTTATCGAACGGGCGGATGAACTGCGGATTGCCGTTAAACTGCACGCCGGGGGAAAGCGTGGCCAGCATGAACGGATTGCGGCCGTTCAGCGGCATCTCGGTAATGCGCAGGTTTTCGATTACGCCGCCGCGCGTCGCCGTCGCTTCGTCGAGCATCGGCGGGGCGGCCGTTACCGTCACAGATTCTTGCGTCTGGCCGATATCGAGCGTAAAGTCGACCGTGCGCTTGTCGCCTACCGACAGTTCGATGCCTTCGCGTAGCGCCTTCTTAAATCCGGCCGCTTCCGCGGCGATCGTGTATTTGCCGGGCTTCAGCAAAGGAATCGTGTATGTTCCTTCCGCGCCCGTGTTGGCCGTGAAGACTTCGTTGGTTTGCGGGTCTGTAACCGCGACCTTCGCATTCGCCACAACCGAACCGGATGAGTCGACAACTCGTCCGGTGATTGTGGCGCGAAAATCCTGAGCGCAGAGTAATGCGGCCAGGGTGGTAACCAGGCAACTGAGCCTTATTAGTCTCTGGACTAACATTGAGTGACCTCCTGAAGGTAACTTTTCCGTGGGGGGCCTTTGGCTCCCCCGGAGAGAACGAAACTGCGTGGCCAGGTGGCGAACCGGTCAATCTGCGGCCTCTTCCACCTGCTCCGGAATTCGGTTATGCATCCATTGCTGGACGTGCATATAGGACGGAACCCCCGCCACGGCGCCCACGGCCTCGACGCTCAATGCGGCAACGGCGTTGGCAAAGCGTCCGGCTTCCTCAAGCGAGGCGCCGCGTTGGACAGCCGCAAGCAGACCGGCGGCAAAACAATCCCCGGCGCCGGTTGTATCTTTGACATTCACCCGATAAGCCGGGCAGCGAATCTCGCGGTCGTGCGTGTAGATGGCGCAGCCGCGCTCGCCTAACTTCATCACCGCGGTCGAGACGCCATGCGCCAGGGCAAACCGTGCGCCTTGCGCGGGCGAGTCCGATCCGGTTATCCGTAACGCCTCATCCTCATTGAGGAAAAGGAAATCGACATAGGGCAGGCACGGAGTCAAATCCTGGCCCCAGCGCCCCAGTGGATCCCATGTCGTGTCGAGAGAAGTAGTTAGTTGGGCGCACCGCGCCCGCCGCAGCATCTCCGCTCCATTGGCGCGAATGCCCGGAAGGATAAAGAAACTGGCGAGATGAAAGTGAGTGGCCGCCGCCACTAACTCAGGCGTAAACTCCACCGCATCTTGAAAGGCCAGTTCGCTGGCGCCTAAGCGGTGCAGAAACTTGCGTTGGCCCTCGGAGTTGACGATTACAACAGTGGAAGCGGTCGTCTCCGGCACAACCGCAAGTGCCGCCGTATCCACACCCGCGCGCGACAGTTCGTCTCTTACCAGCCGTCCGCGGTCGTCATCACCTACGGTCGCCACCAGCCGCACGGGTACGCCAATGCGTGCCAGCGCGATCGATGTATTGGCCCCGTTGCCGCCCACATGCGGGTCAATCGATTCGACATAAGTCGTGGCGCCCCACGGCGCGTCGTCAACAGGACGGACGAGAATATCGTAGACCACGCTGCCCGCGCAAACTACACCTTTGGGTTCGTTGGTCATGCCAGCCTTTCCCTGTTTTTCCACTCCACCGGTTCCACCGGTCCCACCACCACGCCCCAGCAGAAAGCTCCTACGAGTGCGAACGTCGCGGCAATAACGAATGCAGGTGGAAACGAATGTGTCTTTTCAACGATCGCACCGGTCAGCCACGAAGCGGCCACACCGGCCAGGTTCCCCACGCCATTCTGTAAGCTGCTCCATCGCCCGGCCGCCAGCGGCCCGGCGAGCGTTTGTGTAATCGCCCAATGGTTTGAAGTGAACGTGCCGAATCCGATACAGCCGAGATACAGGAATACGATGCACGTCGTGAGGTCGCCGGTAAAACCGGCGGGCAAGATGATGGTGGCAAACGAAAGTCCGGAAACGACGACGGCCTTGCGAACTCTCGTAGCCGAGTAGCCGCGGGCAATAAGATGATCGGAAATCCAGCCGGCAGTCAACGTCGCGAGTGCGATCAAAATGAACGCGACCGATGACACCTTCGCCATCCCCTGCATCGAGAATCTACGCTCTGTTACTAAGTAGGAAGGCAGCCAGGTCAGCAGGAAGAACCAGTAATAGTTGCCGCAGAAATGGGCGAAAAAGGCGCCCCACGCGGCACGCTGCTTCAGGATGTCGGAAATTGACGGGCGCGAAACCAACTGGGCGACCGCCGAAGCTCCTGTTCTTGGCATCCAGACGAACCAGGGCACAAGCCACACCAGGCTGATAACTCCGAGGGCAACGAAGAAGCCTCGCCACCCGATACTCGCCAAAACCATGCCGCCGATGAACGATCCTAGCGCCGGGCCTAGCTTGGAGCCTGCGTCGATCAACGAATTTGCCAGTCCGCGGCGTTCCGCCGGAAAGTCCGACGCCAGTATCCTCGAGTAACACGGATAGGCGACCGATTCCCCGGCGCCAAGCACGAGCCGTGCCGCGAACATCGCCGAAAAACTGGAGACAAACCCCGTAGCGACGGTAGCCACAGACCATAGAAATGCCCCGCCGGCGAGTGCGTAACCCACCGGAGACCGGTCTGCCGCCCAGCCGGCGATGCCGAATAGTTGCAGCAGGGCGTAAGTCCAGAAAAAAGCTGAAAACAACGAACCCATCCGCTCCGGCCCCAGAACGAATTCATCGGCGATTCGAGGCGCCGCCACCGAGAGCGTTCCGCGATCGATGTAGTTCAGGAAAATCGACGCGATCAGCAGGGTCAGCAAACCCCACTTCATCGCCGGCATCCGGGTTTGGGTCGTCGTCACATCCGTTCCATCCATGGCGTCGCCTGACGCAGGCATTCATTCACGCGCTGCATGTTCTTGACGCCCTCGGAAGCCAGCCATTCTTTCAGCGCGGCCAGCCCGCCACTTACATATGCGGTTACTCCGCCCTGCCAGTTGGCGCGCCCGCATAGCACACCGGAATACTTCGCGCCGGCCTCCGCCGCCAGCCGTAGTGATTCGGCGAACTCGTCGACACTCACCCCGGCACTCAAGTAGATATATGGACAGCCGGCGGCCGCGTCGGCCTGCCGGTACCAATCGAGCGCCTCCTCTCGCGCATACGCCAGCGTGCCCCGGTTGACGGTGCTTCCTTCTACCATCGAGACATTCACCGGAAACTCAACCTTCAGTACGTCCACCCGGTAGCGCGGCTTTGAGAATTCGCGCATTGTCCGCACCACCAGGCCCGGTTTCCGCTTCGCAAACTCGACGCTTCGCGGGTCCACCCCGGCCGGATCGTACACCACCGGTTCGAGCAGAAACGGCACCCCCGCGCCTTCGCACTCGTGCCCGATCCTCTCAATTAATGCGCACTTCTCGTCGTTTGCGGCCGGGTCTCCATCCGGGTTGTACGACAGCAGGATTTTGATGGCATCCGCTCCCCGTTCCGCCAGCCGCAGAACCGAATACTCAGGCATTAAGGCGAGCATCCGGTGCGGACGCGGGTTTTCGAAGCCGTCCGCTTCATAGGTCAACAGCAGCCCACACCGCGCGTCACGCTTTGATGCCGCCGCCAGTCCGTACTCCGGGTCGAGCAAGATCGCGCTCGCTTCCGAACTTAACTCTTCTGTCACGGCTGTTTTGAATTCGGCCAGCCGCTCATCCGTCACCTGCTCAAAGACGCCTGCTTGCGCTTCCGCGATCATTTTGCGCAGGCTCTTGCGTTGATCCATCGCTAAGGCTGCAATTACTCCCGTGTCGGTCGAGATCGCTTCCAAACGGCGGCGTTTATCGGAACTAACGGCAGCGGAGTTCATGAGCGGGGGAAGTGTGACATGGATAGGTATATCACTATCTACTGAACCTGTCAATGTACCTGTATGTAGATAAAAGGGGGATCAGCCGAATGGTAGAATGCCCCTGTGGACTCTCGCACGGCTGACCCTACCGAGTCTCCAGCCCCCCGGAAGCCTCGTTATCAGGCCATCCGCGAGCAGTTGCAACAGGAAATCGAAGCCAAATCGTTTGCCCCGGGGCAGCGCTTGCCTCCCGATGCAGAACTTGCAAACCGCTTCGATACTTCCCGCCTTACCGTCATCCGCGCACTCCGCGACTTGGAGCAGGACGGCCTGGTCGAGCGCAAAGCAGGCTCCGGGACGTTTGTCCGATCAGCCGCCAAGTCGAGCCATTATGTGTTTGGCCTTCTCATGCCCGACTTGGCGGAAGGAGAGGTGTTCGAGCCGATATCACGCGGCATCGCCAGCGCTGGGGAGACCGCTCATCATCGTCTCTTGTGGGGCGACCAGTTCACGGTGGGGGTCGACCGGGAACGTCAGGCTGAGGAACTAACCCGTTATCTCATCTCGCGCAAGGTGGACGGCGCTTTCTTCTCTCCCGTCGAACTGACTCCGCATCAGGATGATGTAAACCGCAGCATTGCGGCCGATCTCGAACGCGCCGGCATTCCTATCGTCCTTCTCGACCGCTGTTACATGAGGTTTCCCGAGCGCAGCAAGCACGACTTGGTCGGCATCGACAATCGCCGTGCCGGTTACAAGATGACTACGCACCTGTTGAGTGCCGGGTGTCGCCGAACTGCGTTCGCTACTCGCCCCGGTGCGGCCGCAACTGTCGAATTCCGCCGCGCCGGCTATCGCGAAGCCTTGCGCGCTGCGGGGCTACCGAACTATGCAGGTCTCGAATTTGAGTGGGACACGGCGGACGTTGAGACTGTTGAACGTTTCATCGCGTCCACCCGCCCGGATGGGATCGTTTGTGCCAACGACCTCATCGCCGCCCGCCTGCAGCACGCGCTTTTGAAGATCGGCATTCGCATCCCCGACGACATCCGCATGGTCGGCATCAACGACGTAAAGTACGCCAATTTCCTGCCCGTCCCCCTAACCACCCTCCGCCAGCCCTGCGCCGAAATCGGCGCGGCGGCGATGTCCTTAATGTTGGAGCGCATCGAGCGGCCGAATATGCCCACGCGCGACGTGCTGCTGGACTGTGAGATGATCGTTCGCCAATCCTGCGGAACCCTTCCGCGCTAATCGCCAAAGCCGCCGGGCGCAGACCCTGTCTTAAGCGCATCAGTCACGAGCCATTCACCTGCTACGCTCGTCAAAAGGTTTTGGTGACCTTTTCCGGGCCGGCCCGTCTATCCTCAAGGAAACGCGTGACGTAACGATGAGGGGAGACCCGGAAGTGACTGCGGTTGCGGGAGTTCTGAAGAGAGACACCCAGCGCGTGGAAGACGAAGCGTCCATAATACGAGCGGCCCAACGCGGCGATGAGCAAGCGTTTGCACAACTTGTGTATGCATACGACCAGGCAGTTCTCCGCCTGGCCTACAATCTGCTTCGGTCGCAGGAAGACGCGCGCGACATTTACCAGGAAGCGTTCCTGCGGGTACATAAGAATCTGCATACCTTCCGTTTCGATTGCAGCTTTCACACCTGGCTGTACCGGATTGTGACCAACTTGTGCCTTGATTACCTGCGCAAGAAGAAGGTCCGTAGAGAAGAGGCCGCGCAAGTGGAAACGGAAGAAGGTGTGAAAGACCGGCTTAGCCTCGTAGCGGAAATGCGGGCCGAGGGCGACCCGCAGCGGCGGCTGATGAGCGAACAACTACGCCAGCGCATTGGCCAGGTCTTGGAAGAATTGACACCCCGGGAACGGGCCGTCTTCCAGATGCGGCATCACGAAGGCATGCGTCTTCGGGCGATCGGCGAAATGCTGGGCACGACTGAAGAGGCGGCGAAGAACTGTCTTTTCCGCGCCACACAAAAGATGCGGGCAGCTTTAGGGGAATTCGTATGAATTGCGAGCAGATCCGGGCCGAACTAGCGCTTTACTTGTACGGTGAGCTGAGCTTCGATGCCGAGGAAATGGTCGAACGGCACGTCGAACAGTGCGCTACCTGCCAACGTGAACTCGAAAAAGAACGCGTCTTGCACGCCGCAGTGGACCGCCTGCAACTCGAGCCTCCGCCCGCGCTACTGGCACAAAGCCGCCGAGCGTTATTCAACCAGATCGGCAATCAATCGCGAGCCCGACGGCCGCAGGTGTCGTGGCTCGACCGGCTGGGCGAACTGTTCACCCTGAACGCCGCCTGGTGGAAGCCCGCCGGAGCGGTTGCGCTGCTGGTGGTGGGTTTCGCGGGCGGCCGGTGGCAGACTCTCACGAATTCCAGCGCTACGTCGGGGTTGAGGCCAGCTCCTGAAGTGCTGGCGACGCGCGTGAAGAATGTTGAACCTGACCCGAGCGGCCGCGTCCGCATCGTGCTCGAAGAAACTCGCCAGCGCACGGTGATGGGCGCCCCGCAGGACGAACGGATTCGCGATCTGTTGCTGGCCGCGGCACAGGACCCTGGCGATCCCGGTCTGCGGGTGGAATCGGTGGAACTTCTGCAGAAGAGTCCGGTGGACCAGGAAGTGCGCAAGGCCCTGCTTCAGGCTCTGGAACGTGACGCCAATCCAGGCGTCCGTCTTAAAGCCCTGGAAGGATTGCGGAGCTTTTCGGGCAGCCCGGATGTTCAGCGGACGCTGGCTCAGGTGTTGCTCCGCGACGATAACGTGGGCGTTCGTACACAAGCGGTCGAACTGCTCACTCAGCAGCGTCCGCGCGAGGTGGTGGGTGTACTGCAGGAAGCGATGCAGAAGGAAGAAAACGACTACATCCGGTTGCGCACACAGCGTGTGCTTCGCGACCTGGGCGCGTCGGTCGATACGTTCTAGCGAGCGCGACAGACCAAGGGGATCGGACAGCCACACGGCAACATCGGCGTGGTTGGGAGTTGAAAGGAAGCATGAATCAGCGAATCACAGTAGCCGGTCTGGTGCTGGCGGCGGTAACCACTGCCACCGCGCAAACGGCCGGCCTTACACGGGAGGGCGAATACTGGGTGGAAACCCAGCAGGGCGTTCTGACGGCGGCCCCGGGGTCGCACCTGAAGGTCGTCTCACGCGGCACGGTCACAGTAACCGGCGACGGCGGGAACCAGTTTCTGTACACGGTACGCAAACGCGTTCGTGCCGCCACTGAGGAGGCCGCGCGCAAACTGCTGGAACGCACCCAGTTTTCAGCTCGCAACTCCGGAGACTGGGCGTATGTAGAGTTCACGGGCACGGGCGCGCGCGTGACGGGCGACATTTCGGTGCGCGTGCCGAGCGGGTTGCGCCGTGCGATTGTCGAGACTTCGTACGGAAATATCGAGGCCCGCGGCCTTAACGCCGAGTTCCAGGCCGTTACGGGAGGAGGTCAGGTCACGGCCGACCGGATCGCCGGCGCCGCCGTCGTGAAGACCGGAGGCGGTGAAGTGCGGATCGGCGCCGTGGGGGGCATTTTGCGGGCGAGCACCGGCGGCGGCGCCATTCGCGTTCAGCAAGCCGGAGCGGAAACGTGGCTGGATACGGCGGGCGGCGAGATCTCGGTCGAAAACGCCGGGGGCGTCGTTCACGCCAGCACGGGCGGCGGCAACATTAATATCGAACGGGCCGAGGGCGACGTGTTCGCACGGACCAGCGGCGGTATGGTTACGGTGAATCAATCGGCGGGTGAAGTTCGCGCCGAAAGCGCGGGCGGCGGCATCCGCATCGGCAATGCGAAGGGCGTCCGGTGCGAATCAGCGGCGGGCGCGATCCATCTGCGCCAGGTTTCCGGCGAGTTGAAAGCCGTCACCGCGGTCGGCAGCATTCATGCCGAACTGCCCGTTTCCGGCGGCTTGGCCAACTCACTTTTGAGCACCAGTTCCGGTGACATAACGGTTTGGATACCGTCCAATCTGGCGGTAACGGTGAAAGCCCTGACAGAGGCGTCCATGCGATCGGGAAAGATCGTTTCGGAGTTCCCGGAAATCAAATTGAATACGTCCGGTGAGCCCGTCGCCTTTGGGTCTCTGAATGGCGGTGGCCCCACTCTGCAGTTAGCCGTCGCCAAAGGCACCATCTATCTTCGGCGCCGATAGTCAGCAACAAAGGAGCATAAATCATGGTAGCGACACTTAGTTCGAAACTGGCGCCGGCGCTACTGCTGGCAGGCGTGCTGTCGGCGCAAGAGGCCATAGTTCCGGCGGCTCCTCCTACCCCGCCAGCTTCGCCTATCGCGCCCGTTGCGCCCGTTGCGCCGATTGAAACGCTATACGAACGCTTGCAGAACATTAATCGTACGATCGCGCGTTTTGCGCCGATGCTGCCCCAACCGGGTCCCGAGCCGCTGCTGATGGAACCATGGCAGCCCGACCCGCAGGCTCCGCCCGCTCCGCCTGTACCCCCGTCGCCGCCCGTGGCGCTCCGCATGGCCGTGAGTGGCAGCTATCTGGGCATAGGCGTTCAAGAAATAACCGCCAATCGCGCGAAAGAGCTGAAGCTTAACGAAGAGCGAGGCGTCGAGGTCACCAACGTGGCCGACGGCAGTCCCGCCGAAAAGGCCGGGCTCCAGAAGGGCGACGCCGTTCTTGAGTATCAGGGACAGCGGGTCGAAGGCGTTGAACAGTTTGTGCGGTTTGTGCGCGAGACGCCAGCCGGGCGGAACGTTAAGTTGCTGGTTTCCCGCAATGGTCAGAATCAGACGATCACTGCTACGGTCGCGTCGGCCCGCAGCCGCGCTCGCGCCCGCGACTTGGTCGAGATGAGCGGCGAATGGCCCCCGCGCATAGACGTCTGGATACCGGATACGCCTCGGCCCAGTATGGCGTGGCGCAGTTCAATGCTCGGCGTCGAAGCGGAAGGATTGGAAGGTCAACTCGCCCAGTACTTCGGCGTGAAAGAGGGCGTGCTCGTTCGCTCGGTCATCAAGAACTCGGCTGCGGAAAAGGCTGGGGTGAAAGCGGGCGACGTGATCGTCAAAGTCGACCAAGCCAATGTCGACTCTCCGCGCGAACTCAGCGAAGCCGTTCGCGGCGCTAAGAATCGCAAGGCGGTTCCGCTGTCGCTCTATCGAGACCGGAAAGAGATGACCCTGACGGTGACGCTCGACGAGGACCGCTCCGAGTCCGACCGCCGCACCCCCGCGCGTAGCGTCCGCCAGCGCGACCGGTTCTAACTGAGCGCCACTTACTGGAACAAGCCGTTCACGACAGTCACAAAGCGGGACCTGGGCATCACCTCATCGCACCCGGCGGCCACGGCGGCCCGCCTCAGATCTTCCTGTACGTGGGAGAGAAAGGCGACAGTTCGGACATGGGCGAGGGCCGGGTCCTGCTTGATCTTTTTGATCAAGCCGATTTGGTCGACCTCGCGGCAGTTCAGGTCGAAGATCATGATCCCGACGCCACCTTGGGCATGACTCAGCGCAGCCTCATCGGTCTTCGCCATCGTGAACGTGTAGCCGGCCTTTTTTGCCGCATCGTTAATCTTTACGGCAAAAAACAGATCAGTCATCACAGCCACTGCTTTGGGGGGGTTGGTGCTCACTTACCCCATGCTACCTTGAGGGAGATGACGGCGGCCAACCCCTTCCATGACCCCGTTCGCTTTGAGCGCCGTGTTCCGCCGTGCACGCTGGTGATCTTCGGCGCCAACGGAGATTTAACCAAGCGAAAGCTTGTTCCCGCGCTGTTCCGGCTCGCGTATGACCGCCGGTTGCCGGCTGGTCTTTCAGTGATCGGCAACTCGCGAACGGCGATGTCGGATGACGATTTCCGCGAGAAGATGCGGGAATCCACCCAGAAGTTTCTCGAAGACACGCCATTCGACGAGAACCTGTGGCGCGACTTCGCCGCCGGCCTGTTCTACGTCGCCGGCGACATGAACGATCCGGCCTGCTACAACGCGATCCGCGCGAAGTTGGGCGAACTGGAAACCTCTCGCCAAACCGGCGGTAATGCGCTTTTCTACCTGTCTACGCAACCCAGCCATTATGCGGCCGCGATTGCGGGAATCGGCGCAGCGGGGATGGCGCAGGCCGAAGACGGACGGTGGCGCAGGATCATCGTCGAGAAGCCTTTTGGGCACGATCTCGACAGCGCGCGGGAACTCGAGCAGGAGATCCACAAGGTCTTTCGCGAAGACGATGTGTACCGCATCGATCACTACCTGGGCAAAGAGACAGTCCAGAACATCCTCGCCTTCCGCTTTGCTAACGGCATCTTCGAGCCGCTCTGGAACCGCCGCTACGTCAACCACGTGCAAATCACGGCGGCCGAATCGATTGGCGTCGAAGGCCGCGGATCGTACTACCAGGAAGCCGGCGCGCTGCGCGACATGATCCAAAACCACCTGCTGCAGGTGATGGCCACTGTAACCATGGAGCCGCCCGCTGTGTTCGAACCGACGGCGGTGCGAAACGAGCGGGCGAAACTGCTGCAGTCCATCCATATCATGAAGCCGGACGAGGTAGAAGCCAACACGGTTCCAGGCCAGTATGGTGAAGGCCGTGTCGGCGGCCAAACCCTGCCGGGCTTCCGCCAGGAAGAGGGCGTATCGGCCGACGCGCAGACCGACACTTACGCGGCAATTACTTTCTTTGTCGATAACTGGCGCTGGGCCGGCGTACCTTTCTATGTCCGAAGCGGCAAGCGTTTGGCCAAACGGGTTACCGACATCGCGATCCAGTTCAACACCGCGCCCCACGCCATCTTCTCGTCCCAATCGGCGGACACGGCGCCGTTTGCCGGACCTAACTTATTAGTACTTCGTGTGCAGCCCGAAGAAGGCATCTCGCTCCGGTTCCTGTCCAAGTTGCCCGGAAGCGGCATGAAGCTGCGGCCGGTGTCGATGGACTTCAAATACGGATCCAGTTTCGGCGTTCGATCGCCCGCGGCCTACGAGACACTGCTGCTCGATGCGCTGACAGGCGACGCTACGCTCTATACCCGCCAGGACATGGTGGAGGCGTCGTGGCAAGCCGTCCAGCCGATCCTAAATGTCTGGCAGAACCGTAAGTTCGACTTTCCGAACTACGCCGCCGGGTCCTGGGGTCCAAAAGCTTCCGACGACATGCTCGCCCGGCGCGGCCACGTCTGGAGGACTCCATGAGCGCGGTGGCATCCGTCCAACCGGACAAGCTACTCAAAGAGTTAGACGAGTTATGGCGCAACCTGGGTAACGAGCAGGAAGGCGGCGTGCTGCGCGCCTGCGCCATGACGCTGATCGTCTGCACTCAAGGCGAGCAGGATGAAGTCGGCGAGACACTGGCACTGCTCATGCGCGAGTACCCAGCCCGGGCGATCGTGCTGCGAGAAACGGACGGATCAGCCCCTGCTCTCGGTGCGGGTGTACGGGCACAGTGCTGGACGCCTTTCGGATCGCGCCAGCAGATCTGCTGCGAGTTGATTGAGATCACGGCTTCACGCGCCAGTCTGGCCGACGTGCAACCGGTTATCCATGCGCTTACCGCGCCCGATCTACCGATTGTCATCTGGTGCCGCACCGCCGCCATCGTCACGGTCGAAGACTTTCAACCCATTCTGCGGCTTGCCAATAAGTTGATCGTCGATACGGCCGGCGCATCCGACCTCAGGGAGCAACTACGCTACATGCGCGCGGCCGAGGACGCCGACACAACGGTTGCGGATCTGGCGTGGACGCGTCTGACCCACTGGCGCTCTTCAGTCGCCACTATGTTCGATAACCCCGCGAACTTAGCCCAAGTGCGGAACATCAACGCGATCAAAGTCCGCTACCAGGGCGCGTATGTGCCGCTATCGGCTTATTACATGGTGGGCTGGCTGCAACATGTGCTGGGCCGCACGGTAAGTTACGACTTCCAGTCCGTTCCCGACGATTGCGCGCGCGCGCGAGTCGAGATGGTTTCGCTGCACGCCCCCGGCTGGCAGGTCTCGCTGCAGGTAAACCAAGACCGTGCGGCTCATGTCGATTCCTTCGTCCAGGATTCCCACGCGATTCTGCCCCGGCGCACAGACTATGACTTATTGCGTGAGGAACTGGCGCTGACCGCTCGTGATCCTATCTATCAGGCAACGCTGGGTGTCGTCGCCGGGCTGATCGCATGACAGTAGTGGAATCTTGCGCCGAACGGCTAATCGAACTGCTCAGCGTACCGGGGTCGAAGTCGTTCGCTATCTCCGGCGGATCCAGCCCCAAACCGTTGTTCGCCTTGCTGGCTCGGTCGGCGGTGGACTGGCGCGAGGTGCGGCTTTATTGGGTGGACGAACGCTGTGTGCCCGCCGACGACGACCAGAGTAACTACCGGATGGCCCGCGAACATCTGATCGAACCCGCGGATATTCCGGCATCGAATGTACACCGGGTGCAGACTGAGTTACCGCCCGAACAGGCGGCGGAGGCGTATGCGCGGCAGTTGCCCGACAGGCTGGATGTCATCCACTTAGGCATGGGATCGGACGCTCATACGGCGAGCCTCTTCCCGGGCGACCGGCTAATCGAAGACCGCACACGCCGCACCGCCGCCACCTATGTCGAGAAGTTTAAACAATGGCGTGTCACTTTGTGCCCGCGTGTGATACTCGAAGCCGGCAACGTGGTGGTGTTCGCGCCTGGCGGAGATAAGGCAGACGCCCTTCAGCACGTACGCCACGGCGAAATCGACCCGCTACGGTACCCGGCTCAAATTGCGCGGCTGCGCGATCGGGTGGACTGGTTTACCGGCTAGAATCGAACCCTCAGCCCGCCCCATGCGCCGAGTGGCGCGCCGGGGGCATAGAAGGTGGAACTCACGAGCGGGAACTCGCCGTTGACGGAGGGTAGGGGGCGCGCAATAAACGTGCCATTCTCGGTAAGTCCAGTAGGACCGAGTTGGGCTGCCGTGTAGTAGCGGCGATTCAGCAGGTTATTCACCTGGGCGAACAGTTGAATTCGGCGCTTGAGATCGTAGTGAATTCCCAGGTTCACCACCGCGTACCCGGGCGATGTGCCCGGCCCGAGATAGTAACTGCCATCGGCTTGGCTCAAGTTATTCTCATTGCCGCGCGCGTATGAGGAAGACATGGCGACAAGGTCCAGGTGCATGGACACTTTTCGCGTCGCCTGCAGGGCCGAATAGGCTTTCAACATGTGCTGTGGAATCAGCGGAATCCGATTGCCGGGGCGGATGCCGATCACACCTTCAAGCCCACGCTGCCCGGCCAGTGCAAGATCGTTGAAGCTGTTGCTGACGCCGAACACGGTTTCTGCACTTTCGTAGGTGGCCTCGAGAAACGTGTAGTTCCCACCCATGCTGAGGCGCCACACACGGCCGTGCATGCTGACCTCCGCCCCCTCGCGCCTGGTCCGGCCGAAGTTCTTGAAGTAACCGAAGCCGGTTTGGGTGGATGCGACAAACAGGATGTCGTCGGTGTTACGTGCGTAAAACCAGCCCGCGCTCCAGTTCAGGCGAGTCTCAGAGCCGCCCCGAATGCCTGCCTCCAATGTCCGCGTGATTACCTGCCGAAGCGGTGGATCGCCCACAAGCGCGTTCGGCAGGCGGCATGGTTGCGACGGATCCGCGCAGCCGAGTTCGATCGACGTAGGCGCCCGGCTCCCTTCGCTGTACCCGAAATAAGTGTTCACCCCGCGGCCGGCGTTGTAAGTAAGTCCGGCCGCCGGGTTGAACCGGGAAAACACGTGACGGCCGGTCAACGAACCGGGGCCGGCCAGCGGCTGAATCCGATCGTAGTTATCGATCGTGGTCCGGTTGAACCGGCCTGAAGCGCTTACATTCCAGCGGCCGGCCGTGATTGTGTCGGCCGCAAACATGCTGCCGGTGTAGAGCGACCCGCGCAGGTTGGCCCTTGTATCATAAGGCTCGCCGTCCACCGTTCCACCCGTCACCCCGTCGCCGAATGCATTTACCCCGACAATGGAGCGATCTTGCGCGATATAGCCCAACTGCGATGTTTGTATGAAGCTGACGCGGCTCGCGTCAAAGGCTGCACCCGCGGTGAACTGATGGCGCGCGGAGTTCAGTGTCCCCGAACCGGCAATTTGCGCCGAAAACCCGTAGTTATGCTGCCGCGTGCGCGTCCGGTTTAAAACCCCATTGCACTTTTCCGCCGGCTCATCGCCCTGCAGCGCCTGTGCAATGCATCGCCAGTATGGGAAAGGAGTGTTCCCCGCGTTCGCTCCGGAACTGGGGAATCCTGTATAACCGGCGTTCGTCAAGGCCCGGATATCGGCGGCACTCGGCTGATATACCGCCTGATCGAGCGACGCTTCGTTCATATCGCCATTGAGCGTGCTGGTCCCAATCTGCCTGTAATAGGCGTTGCCCGATATCGATGCACGGCTACTCAAGCTGTGGCGTCCGGCCAAGGTTACAAATGGCGCTTTGTGATCTGTAATGTCCGGCTTGGTGTAATAGCTTGAGTAATCGCGTTCCAGCAGGCGCAGCTCTTGCAGGCCATTGCCGGTGAGCGAGTTGTTCGCATAGCCCAGGCTCAGGCTCAGCGAGGTTGCGCCGAACTGCCGCCCCAGACGGCTGAAGAACTGCCGTACGTTCGACGGTGAAGCCTGCCGCCAGCCGTCTTCAAAGAAGAACGAGCCGGCCAGGAACCAGTTATAACCGGACGCCGTAGATCCGCCGTGCTCCAACTCGGCTTGTTTTCGCCCGAAACTGCCGCCTTTGAGTGTAGCTGCCGTGCCTGAGTGACTGCGGCCGTCTTTGCTATCGAGCGACAGCGCGCCGCCCAGCGTGTTCAGTCCAAACAGTGGGTTCGACCCTGGAATCAGCGCGACTTCCGCAATCGCGTTCCGCGGAATCAGGTCCCAACCCACAACATCGCCGAACGGCTGATTGATCCGCACCCCATCCATGTAGATCGAGAGGCCCTGCGGCGTTCCTAATAAAGGCGACGCGGTGTACCCGCGATAGTTCACGTCCGGCTGATAGGGATTGCCTTGAATGCTGTTGATGTAAATTCCGTTTAAGCGGCGATGCAGGAAGTCGGAAAGGTCGACGGCCCCGCTCTCGTCGAGGTCGCGAGATGTTACCGTTTGAACCGGCGCCGGAAATTCATCTCGCGTCAGTCCCACACCGCCCAGCGGAGTAGGCGCGACAACGTCGACACGGTCTGCCGTTGTGCCCAGCGCCATAACAATCGCCCGCTCAATGGGGGTTGGCGATTGCAGGTCGATCAGTTCCGACTGGCTCGCGAAACCACTGCTTGTCAGTTGCAGACGGTACCGGCCGTACGGCAGGTCCGATACGACGGCCCGCCCTTGCGCATCGGTCTCGAACTGGCGATTCACGTTCCCTGAGAGGCTACGCAGCGTGCCCGTCACGCGCATCGGCGCGTCTAACTGGTCCTTTACCGACACGCGGATTTCGGCCGCCGGACGTTGTCCGACGAGCGCCCCCGGCGCGGCCCCTATTAACAAGCCAACGACGGTCAAGAAAACCGAGTTCTGGAATATTTCCCGGACTGGCAATCCACTATTGTATTGTCGTCTACAGTAAGATCTCGGACTACACCGTGCGCCTGTTTCGCATCGCCCTCGCCAACATTCGTTACCCCGCCAACCGCGAAGACTCCGTCGCCCTCGCCGAAAAGGCCATAGAGGAAGCTGCCGGTCGCGGCGCTCGCCTCGTCTGTTTTCCCGAATGCTACGTGCCCGGCTACCGCACGGCGGACCGCGTGCCGCTTCCGCCAGACCAGGCGTTTCTCGAACGCGCGTGGCAATCGATCGCTCAGGCCGCAAAGCAGTCCCGCGTCACTGCAATCGTCGGCAGCGAGCGGATTGTCGATGGACGCGTGCGCGCAACCGCCCTTGTCATTCAACCCGACGGCGGTTTGGCAGGGTTCCAGGACAAGGTCCAACTGGACCCATCCGAAGAGCCTGTTTACGCACCCGGCGACTCGCGCCAGGTGTTTCAAGCGGGCCCGCTAACGTTCGGCATCGCGATCTGTCACGAAGGCTGGCGATACCCAGAGACCGTGCGCTGGGCCGCGCGCCGCGGAGCACACGTGATCTTTCATCCACAGTTTCACGAGGCTGAACCCGGCAGTTACCGGCCGGAGGTATTCGCGGACCCGGCCAATTCGTTTCACGAAAAGGCCCTGCTGTGCCGCGCCGCCGAGAACACCTGCTATGTCGCGACGGTCAATTACGCCAGCCCCGGATCGCCCACTACATCCGCCGTAGTAAGCCCCGATGGAACCGTACTCGCCTATCAGCCTTACGGCAAAGAAGGGCTGCTGATCGTGGATCTCGATCTTGATCTGGCTACCGGCCTGCTCGCGAAACGTTACAAGCCGATGTAGTGTGCCTTTCTACCCCCTTCCAAATCTGACGCTATAACAACACCAGGTCCTCATCCCTCTACTTACAGAGGTTAATAACCAAACATTGTGAGAACCGGGAACAAACTCTCTTCTTTCGTGGCAGTGACAACGCTTGCGGCTTTTTTGGGCTGTGCGGCGGGCGCTGCTGCTTTCCAGGAACCTGACAATACGAAAACCAACAAACGGGACCGCGCGAAGACTGCGAAAACGGCCGATCAGGCGAAGGACAATCGCTCCGATCGCGAGATCATGCAGCAGATCCGCAAAGCCGTTGTTGCCGACAAGTCCTTGTCCACATACGGGCACAACGTAAAGATCATCGCCACCAACGGCAAGGTGACGCTGAAGGGGCCCGTTCACACCGAGGAAGAAAGTAAGGCCATCGAGGCCAAGGCTGTCGAAGTGGCCGGCGCCGGCAACGTCACTAACCAGATCGCGGTTAAGGGCGACAAGAAATAACTAAAAGAAGGGGCTAAGTACATGGCTGGAGATAATACAGCAGCATTCGGCATTTTCAGATCGCGCGCGGCCGCTGAGGCCTGCGTCGACGCATTGATGGCGGCGGGTTTCCGTAGCGATGACATCTCGGTCCTCGCGCCCGACCAGGCGGTTACTCGCGAACTTGCCACTGAAAAGAACACCAAGGCGCCCGAAGGCGCAACCACAGGCGCAACGGCCGGCGGAGCCATCGGCGGCACGCTCGGCCTGCTGGCCGGTATCGGATCGCTTGCGATACCAGGTCTTGGACCATTCATTGCCGCCGGTCCGATCATGGGCGCGCTCGCCGGACTTGGGGCCGGCGCCGCCGCGGGCGGCATCATTGGAGCCCTCGTTGGCATGGGTATTCCGGAATACGAAGCCAAACGCTATGAGGGACAGGTGAAGGACGGCGGTATTCTGCTCTCCGTGCACTGCGACAACTCGGAATGGACCGGCCGCGCGAAAGATATCCTGGAACGCAACGGCGCCCAGGACGTTTCGTCGGCGGGCGAGAAATCGGTCAGCTCGCACGGTGTCGACCGCACCACGGCACGCGCCGCCAGTGCAAGCCGGGGCGCCACCACCAATACGTATCGCAACGAATACTAATCCATTCGAACAAAAGCTGAAACGGGGCCGGCTCTCGCCTGGCGGGATGCCGGCCTCTTCCGGCTTCGGGCTTTACACTATTCCTTGTGATTCACGAGATTCTGCCGGTGGGCATGTTGCAGTGCAACTGCTCAATTTTCGGCGATGAAGCAACCAAACAGGCGATCGTGGTTGATCCCGGAGACGACATCAGCGACATCGTGGCCATCCTCGACCGCTATCAATTGATGGTCAGCGCCATTGTGATTACCCACGCTCACATCGATCACATCGGCGGCGCGGCAAAACTGAAGGCCCTGACACAAGCGCCCGTCTACATGAACGCCAAAGATCAGGAACTGTACGATCAAATCGACTGGCAGGCGCAATGGTTGGGCATGCCGGTTCCGGAGCGGACCTCGATCGACACGCCGGCGCGCGATGGCGACACGTTGCAGCTCGCCGGCACGGAGTTCCACATCCTACACACCCCCGGCCATACCCAAGGGTCAACCTGCCTGTGGATCCCCGCCGAAAATAAACTCGTCGCCGGCGACACGCTTTTCCAGGGCTCGATCGGCCGCACCGATCTGCCCGGCGGCAATTCCCGGCAGATCCTGGGGTCGATCAAAGACAAGCTGTTCCCGCTGCCCGATGATGCGGTGGTGATTCCAGGGCACGGTCCCAACACCACCATCGGGCACGAAAAGCGTCACAACTACTTCCTGCAGGATCTCTAAAGGCGCTGCGATTACTGCAGTTTCCCGCGAGCTTCCACCTTCCACACCTGCTCGACGCTATCGCCGCGAATGCCGTACACCTGCTCATGCAGGTTCATCGCGACGCAGATGTGATTCGGAATCACCCGTAACCGCTCGCCGACTTCGAAGTCCTGCCGCTCTGCGCGCCGCAGATCGACATACCCGTGCTCCTCGTTCATCTTGTGGAACAGCGCACCCGGCACTTCGCGGATCAGCCCAAAGGTCGGCTCGCCGCCGGTGGCCAACCGGTCGGACGAAAACGTCTTCGAACCACCGTCTATCACCATATGTCCCGGGCGCGGCGTGGAAACAACGGTCACGAGAATCGTCGCCGCGCAGTCGTCCCACATACAGGCGCCACACTCCACGGTGTTCCGATCGTTAAAAATGTAGGTGCCGGGCCGTATTTCGTTCAACCCGGCGACTTCGTGCGAGTGATAGAGCGTCGGCGTGGACCCGCCGCTCACGATATCGGCCGGCAGTCCCGCAGCCTTGAACTCCTTGACCAGCGAGTCGATCAAATAGCTGAGCTTACCGATCTGCGCGCGGCCATCGTCATCGAGGGCCTTGATGTGTCCCGGATAGAACGCAAAGCCGCGCAACTTCAACCGCGGCAGCTTCGATACGGCTTTCGCGAGGTCCACCAATTCGGCCGGCGGCACGCCCACGCGGCCCATGCCGGCATCGGCTTCCACGAGGACGTTGATTTCCGTATCTGCCGCGCGTGCCGCGTCCGACAACGGCCTCGCCACCGCAATACTGTCGAGCGAAATCGTGACCTCGGTCTGCTTTGTCACCGCCATCAACCGCTCCAGCTTGCTTCGGCCCACCACCGGATACGCGATCAGCAGGTCCGGAGTAGTTCCGGCCATGATTTCAGCCTCGCCCACCTTGGCGACAGTAAGGCCTGCCGCGCCAAGATCCAGTTGTTTCTTGCCCAGTGCAGTGATCTTGTGAGTCTTCGTGTGCGGACGCAGGCGTAGATCGTGGCGGTGCGCGTACTGCGCTACGCGCTGGAGGTTCGCCTCCATAATGTCCAGGTCAATCAGAATGGCGGGAGTTTCGATGTCGGTGATACGCATCGACATCTATTACAAACCATTCGGCGTGCCGAGGGAAGCCTCGGGCGTTACGGCTGCTGTTTGAACCGGATCGACAGCCGGCCTTCCGGCGTCTTCACGAGGAGTTCAAGGTCTTTCGGCTTCTGCTTGCCTTCCAGCAGAAAGTACAACTGCCCGGAGGCCGGCTCGGAGATCTCCTTTTCGGGCAGGATCTTCTCTTTTAACACCTTGAGCAGTGGGTTTTCTTTCTGCTTGCCCGAGTCCTGCTCAACCGACGCCACCGCTTCTTCCGTGCTTGCGGAGTTGCCGAAGCCGCCGCCGCTTTGCGGATAGCCCATGCCGCCGATGCCGCCCCATGTCGGACGGTTCTGCTGCATCACGCCCGCCTGACCATAGCCGGTCTTGACCTTCAGTGTGCTGCTGCCCGCAATTTGCGTAGGTGCATACGGTGTTGCACGCTGTCCGTCACGGTCGGACCGCAGCAGGAAATCGTCCCGGTTGATTGTGAACTTCTTTCCATCCACGGGCGTGAGTTTCACCTCTACGATGACAATTCCCGGGTCGAGTTCGCTGCCAAGCGCCTGCTTAATCGATACCTTGTCCAGGTACGCCGTCGCCTCGACCCGGACGGATTTCCCGCTTACCTCGCCATGAGGGACACCCTTGGTGTCGGCGGCTTGAATCAGCAGCACAGAGGCCGCGCACAGAACGGCAAATCGCATCGCTAGCACTCCTGCCTAATTATATCGCCGCATCAACAAACATCTGATTACACGCCGACTGGTTCCAATTCCAGTCAAACGGCTTCCTCAATCCGTTCTGAACATGCTCCGGTACTGTTCCGGCAACTTTCTCGGCTTGAAATCCCGCCCCAGGAACACGTGCTTGGTGAAGCCGGTCACGAGCGCTTGGTTCGTCTCGGCATTGCGAATCTCGTACTCAAAAACGACCATGCGCAGCTTGGCCTCCCGGACCCACGTTTTTACAATGACAAGGTCGTCGTACCTGGCGGGTGCGGAATATCGGGCGCCTACTTCCACTACCGAAAGCAGAATCCCTTCGTTAGCTTCCAGGTCGCGGTACCGCAATCCAGCGGCGCGGCAGTACTCGATGCGGCCTACCTCCATCCAGGCGAAGTAGTTCGCGTGGTAGACAATGCCCATCTGATCGGTCTCAACATAGCGGACCCGGATTTCGGCTTCGTGGAAATGCACAAGTTTCATTAGGATAGCGATTCCTAATCAAGGTGAAGCCGCTCAAGCGGATTAACGTTTAACGCCGTCGCAATTGGGTTCGTTCCTCACGCATTTTTGTATTCGGGAGATGTGCAGTGCGGCCGGCCGGTTTCACTTTGGACCCTGGGCGTTTTAGAATGCGTGTGGACGGTGCGCGGCGAAGGGCGAGAAAGGGGCATCGAGAGGAATGCTGTTCAGAGGCGTGGCGGCGATGATTTGCGCTTGCGGCGCGGCCGCGGGGGCGCCGCAGACTGAAGACAGCGCCAGCCGTGCGTACTATCAGCAGGGAACGAGTACAGTTGGGAAGCGAGGCATCGTCCGGACACCTCGGGCGCAGGCGAAGGCGGGAGCGGCAGGTCAGGCGGGCGGTGTTCGCATGGGAATCCGCTACAACCTTTTGGATGTCGATCCAAAGGCGGGACGCGCGCCCGTAGCCGTGGCGGCCGATTCGATATGGAAAGCGGGGCAGTGCGCGGCGGTGCGGCTGGAGGCCAACCGCGGCGGTTACTTGTATGTGCTGGCGCAGGGTTCGAGCGGGGCGTGGCAGCCGCTGATTCCGTCGGCGGATGCGCCGGGGGAACCGGCGGCGATTGAGGCGTACACTCCGGCAACGATACCGCGTGAGCATTGTTTCGAGATACTGCCGCCGGCGGGCAAAGAGCGGTTGTTTATCGTGGTGAGCGAACGCAAACAGGACATGGCGGAGTTGGAGAAGGCGCTGCGGACTCGCGACAATTCGGGGACCGCACAAGGGGGAACGGCCAGCGTGGCAATGGCAAAGTTGAACGAGCAGATAGGCAAGCTGCGGAGCGAATTACAAGGGCGCGACATTAAGATACAGAAGATCTCGCAACCGGCTGGTAGCAAGGAAGCGCCACACTCCGTGTTTGTGGTGGCGGCGGATTCGCGGCCGAACGACCGGATGATGGTGGAAATCGAAATCCAACATTAATCAGAGGAGCGCAAAGCGTATGTCTCATGCGTGGCTGATCGCCGGCCTGGCGCTGGCCGCAGTGGCTCAGCAGCAACAGCAGCAGCAACAGGCGCCGGTGGCCGAGCGCGACCTGCAGTTGAAGCGCGTGGCGGAACCGGGCGAGCTGAAGGGCGAAGTGAAGGTGCCGCGCGGGTACGCGATCGTGATCGGCGTGGGCAAATACAAGAACCTGGCTCCGGAGCAGAACCTGCGCTTTGCGGAAAGCGACGCGGAAGCGGTGGCGCGCGTTCTGATGAGCAAAGAAGGCGGCAATATCGAGCCGGAAAACCTAAAGAAGCTGATCGGGGCGAAGGCGACGCTGGCGGAAATCACGCAGCAGATCGAACAATGGCTTCCGGCGACGGTGCAGCCGGAGGATCGTGTGATCGTGTATTTCGTCGGCCATGGCGTGGTGGCGGGCGGGCGAGGGTACTTTGCGCCGTACGACATTGAACTGGGGCGCATTCCGGAAACGGGCTATCCGATGGCGCGCCTGGGACAGGTGATGGCGGACAAAGTGCGGGCGCAGTGGAAGATGCTGCTGGTGGACGCCTGCCACTCGGGCAAGGTGACGGCGGAAAGCACGCAGGAGAGTATTTACAGCGAGGTGGCGAGGCTGCCGAAGAACTTCCTTACAATGACCTCGTCTACGGAGCAGGAAAGCAGCTACGAAGATCCGAACCTGGGCACCGGGTTCGGGTTGTTCACCTATTACCTGATTCAGGGCTGGCAAGGGAACGCGGATGTGGACCCGCGTGACGGGATTGTGAATGCGGATGAACTGGTGGAATACGTACGGTCGCTGGTGCGGAGCCATGCGCGGCGTAAAGGGGTTTACCAGACACCACGCGAGCGCGGCGATTGGCCGCCGGACATGCTGCTGGGGTACAGTCCGCGGCGGCGGGCGCAATTGGCCGGGGCAACGCCGCCGGCGCTTGCGACGGCGAACCTGGTGATCGAAGCGGACAAAGACGAGGTCGAGGTGTATCTGGACGACAAACTGGTGGGCAAAGTGAACGCCGGGCAGAAGCTGACACTGCCGGGCCTCGCCGCCGGACCGCACGTGGTGCGCGGGGTGCGCCGCGGCTTCGATCCGGTGGTGAAAGAAATCGTCGTCGTGCCCGGGCAGGACCAGACGGTGACGCTACGCATCCAGTACGCGGTGCAGATTAAGAAATCGGCCCGTGAGCTGTACGACAAAGGTTTCGAGATCTACCGGCGCCGGAAGAGCGACCAGGACTGGCGGGAGGCCGGACAGCTATTTGCCGCCGCACTCAAAGAAGACGATCGGTATAGCGAGGCGGCGCTGCAACTCTGCCGTGTGTACCAGGCGTTAGGCCAGACGGCGGAAGCCACGAAGGCGTGCAAGAGGGCGATCGAACGCGATCCGGATTATGTAGACGCACGGACGCAGTATGGGGCGATGCTGGTGGAATCGGGGGACGCGGCGGAGGCCATCCGGCAATTGAGTGTCGCGGCCCAGCAGAACACCACCGATCCGTTTGTGTATTCGCTGCTGGCGGAATCGTATCTGCGGTTGAACCGGTATCCGCAGGCGCTGGAGGCGGCCGGCAAATCGGTGGAAGTTTCGGACCGCCACGCCTTTGGCTACCTGGTGCGGGGCGACGCCAACCGGTACCTGAAGAAATACGCGGAGGCGGTGGACGACTACCGGAAGTACCTCGAGCTTGATAATTTCCAAGCCTCGGTGAAAGAGTGGATACCGTATCTGCTGATCGGGCACGGCTTCAGCAAACGGAATGCGGGGTTCAAGCTGAACTACGCACTGCAGCGCGCCAGCGCGTTCTTCGGCCTTTGCTACTGCGAGATACAGCGCGAGAACGTGCTGCGCGGCAGCCAGTGGTGCGAAAAGGCGATTGCGCTGGACCGGAATGATTCCTACAGCTGGAACCTGCTGGGCACGGCTTATCTGGATTTGTTCAATCGCGATAACCGCAAAGAGTACCTGGTGAAAGCGGAAACGAATATCCGCAAGGCACTTCAACTGAACCCGGACGCAGAATTCGCGACCGAGGCGAAGTCGAATTTGAAGCAGATTCGCGAGATCTTGCCGCAATTGCGGTAGAGCGGCGGAGCATTAGAGCGGTAGTATTTTTGAGACGGAAAGTGCGCTTGCCGCACTAAAGATTGTTCACTCAATTCCCGATTGACATTCAATGGAGAGCAACTATACTGACAGCGGCTCTCAGTCGAGGAGGCTGGATCGAACATGCATCTGAGCTCTAGGCATCGGGTGTGGCAGAAGCTGGCTTGCTGGATCTGCGCGGCGGCGATATGTACACAGCCAACGCCGGCAGCCGCTCAGGAACAGCCGGCAGCGCAACCGCGGTTCAAGATTAATGTGATCCGCGGGGACGGGGCGCAGAACCGGGTGACGAAGGGGCGGGCGACCTCGCAAGCGGTGGTGGAAGTGCGCGATGAGAACGACCGGCCGGTGGCGGGCGCAATCGTGACCTTCACGCTCCCGAATACCGGTCCGGGCGGAACGTTTACATCGGGCGGGTTGACCACTACTGTCACGACCAATCAGGCGGGGCAGGCCACGGCGACTTTCACGCCTAACAGCGTAGTGGGTTCTTACAACATCGACGTCAGTGCCGCGGTCCAGGGTCAGACGGTTACAACGTCGATCGTGCAGACCAACCTCGCGATGGCCGCGGCGGCCGGAGGGATTTCGGGGACGACGGTGGGCATTATCGTGGCGGTGGTGGCGGCCGCGGCGGTCGGCGGAGCGATGGCGGCTCGCGGCGGCGGCGGTGGCGGAAATAGTTCGCCCGCTCCGGCCGCGGTGACACCAGGTTTACGGATCGGGATCGGCGGTCCGGTGACAATCCAGCCGCGCTGAAGGGAGGGAACGCCTCATGAAACTGCGACAAGCATTGGCGATTCTGCTGGCTACGGCCGGCACGGCAGTTGCGCAAACGGGCGAGATGCTCTCTTCGCCGCGAATCGGCTGGACCACAAGCGACGATGGACGCGAGCTGCGCGCCCTGCTTGGGGTTCCCGGGTCGGGCCGCGTCTCGGCGCGTTTCTCGCTGCCTGAAGGCATTTCCCGGGTTTTCCTTCCGCCCGGACAACAGTATGCGGTGGGATACGCGGAAGCTACGGGCAACTGGTGGCTGATTTCGTTGCGCGACGAATCGATGGCGGCGGTGAAAGCGATCGATGGATTGCACGGTCCGGCGGGACTGCTGGCTTTTGGACCGGAAGGCAGGACCGCGGTGGTGACCGATGCGGCCAATGCGATGGCTCGGGTTGTGACCCTATCCGCCGATGGGGTGGATGTATTGTGGAACGTTGGCGTTGGCCAAGTGTCGCGCATTGCGGTCGACAGTTCCGGCGACTTGCTGCTGGCGGCCGGTGCAGGCGGCATTAGCGTGTACAGGCGCGGGGGCGAGAGCGTCGCGGTGGCGGCAGCGAAGGATGTCACGGCCATCGTCTTCAAGCCGGGCGGCGACGCGGCAGCAGTTGCCGACGCGGGCCAGCGAGTAGTTTTGATCGCCGAACGCCTGATTTCCGAGCCGGCAACGCAGGTGCTTGTGAGCGGCGAAATGGGTTCGCCGGGGGCATTGGCGTGGTCGCGATCAGGGCAGTTCCTCTGGGTTGCGGACACCGAGGCGGACGCCGTGACGCGCATTGAAGTAGCTACCGCCGCCACCCAGAGATTCGCAACGGATATCCGCGTCGACGGCTTCCACAGGCTGACAGGCAACGATCACTTTCTCATCTCGTCACCTGCTGCCGGACGGGCCGCCTGGATGTTACTGGCGGGTCCGGATGGGGCCGGCACCTACTTCGTTCCCGGTGACCCGGAAGACGTCCAGAGCGCGGGCGAAGGAGCGCAACAAGGAGCGCAACAATGAGATTCGCGGTGCACGTTCGCCACAAGGGTTCGATAAAGCCGGCGACGGGGTGTCTGCTGCTGCTGTTTGTCTCGCACCTGGGCGCTCAGCAACAAATTACGGTAACGGCGAGTTGCAACAACCCGCCGGCGGCGGTGGCCAATACCCCTTACCGCCACACACTCGCCTTTACGGAAGCGGGTGTTACGACCGGCTGGACTCGGCAGGCGGTCTCGTGGTCGCTATTAAGCCGGTCGGACGCTCAACTGTCGCTTGCCACCAACGGCGCACTCGGCGGCACCTTTCAAGCGGGCCCCGTCAGCTTCCAGGCTCGTGTGTCGGTGACGTACCAATACTGCGAAGTTCAGTCTACTGTGTGCCCGCCCAATTACGGGATCACGCGACTGGTGGACTCCGCAGCTATCAGTTGCACCATTCCGGTGCAAAGCGTACCGCCGCGAATCAACGACGTTCAGCCGCGAAGCGCTACGGTGTGCGGACCGGGGGTGAGTTTACAGATCAGCGCGACATCGCTTTTTCCTGGGTTTCAGGCGGGCATCGGCAGCCGGCAAACTCAGGAGATCACGCAACTGGGCTTGCTTGGATCGTCGCTGACATCGAGTCCACAATCGGCCACGGCCAATCTGTCGGCAGCGATTCTGGCTAATCCGCCGTTCACGGACGTGGAGAATGCGGGGACATTTCTGGCCAATGCTCCGTTCACACCGGAGTCTTTTAGCGCGGGGTTTGCGTTCACGCTGCGGCGAACGCCGATATTGGCGGATTATTCTCCGCGAGCTCTCGCCGCCGGGGTAGCCGCCGCGTTGACGGTCAGCGGACAGAATCTTGTGCCCGGTGTTACCCAGTTGCGCTGGGAACCGGCGGGCCGCGCGGCACAAGTAATCGCGCCGCGGCAGGGCGGATCGGCGACGCAGCTCATCTATGATATTCCGGCTTCACTGGTGGCGGCGCAGGGTTCCGTCGCGAACCTGACGCTGGTAAATCGCGAGGATTCCAACCCGGCGAATGCCGCCTATTCGTGCGTCAGGCCGTTATCGATCACCGTCGGCTCCGCACCGCTTTTGTTGCGCTCCATCAATCCGACAGCAGCCACGGCATGCGGCCCAGGGTTTTCACTCAGCGCCGTAACCGAAGGCCTGGCGGCGGGGGGGCAGTTGCGCTGGGACGGCACGGCGTTGGGCAATCAAATAGCCGACGCAACGAAGCAGGCGATTTCCGCGGATGTGACGGCGGCCCAACTGGGCACAACGCCGCGCCGCGTGGCGGTGACCGTGGCGAATCCGGCGGCATCGGGCGGCACGGCATTTGGCACGCCGTCATCTCCGCTCGACTTCACAATCAGCGCCGCGCCCGCGATTGGGGTTCCTGACATCACGGGCGCCGTTCGCGGCTCGCAGGACGTTACTGTGCGGTTCAGCGCCACCAACGCGATTCCGAACGTCACGCGGATCCGCTGGATCAACGGGGCGACCAGCGTTCTATTGCCCACGCAAGTGAGCGGCACGCAGGTGACGGCGACCATCGGAGCGAACCTGCTCACCACGGCAGGGACCGCCCGGCTGGCGGTCGTCAACGCCGATGCCGCGAACCCCGGCGGTGCGCTGCCCGCAACGGGCGGAAATTGCCCGGTGGAGCGCGCATTCACGATCAGTGTCCCAACTATCACGCTGTCGAGTTCCAACGTGAGCTCTGTGGCGGTGGCCAGCCCCGACGATGTTGCCGTGACACTGACGGGAACGGGGTTCGCTACGGGAAGCGCGGTGCTGGTGAATGGCAGTACAGCGGGCGTCACGACGACGCGCGTGTCGGCAGGCACGCCGGGGACGATCGAAGCGACCCTCGCCAAGACCCTGTTTGCGTCACTCGGCACGCTGGATCTCAGCGTTCGCAATCCGGACGGGACGGCATCGGGCACGTTGCCGATCGCGGTGGTGTTGCCGCGCGCGCCGCAGATCGCACTGACAGCGAATCCGCTGCAACCCTCTGCGCCGACCGATCAGCCATCGCTCGTGATGGCGCAGTCGAATCCGTCCACACGGTTGCTTGAAGGAACGGCGACGCTCAGCTTTACGCCCGACCCGCAGGTGCGAAACCTGCAAGGCACACTGCCCCGACAGGCACTGCCGGCATTTGCCGCCACCTCAGGCCAGGAATTGGTGTTCGACGTACCAACGAACGCAACGTCTGTCGCGCTGCCGATGAATGGGCGCTTCAGCCTGCCGAGCATCGGCGGGACAGTGACCGTGGCGCTGACGCGCCTGACCGTCAAAGGCACCACGCTGAGCGTCCTGCCCGAATCGGGACCGGCTCCGGTGAATATTGCGGTGCGCGTTTCGGCGCCCACGATTGTCGCGACTTCCGGACAACAGAGCGTCCGGTTCACCAATGCTACGACCAGCGGGTTTGTGATCGAACTGGACGGACTGGCCACGGGGCGTTTGATCGATCGAGCGGACTTCGAGTTCCGTGTCGCCGCGGGCGTAAAAGTCGATAGCTCAACGGTGATCCAGGTGCTGGTGAGCAGCGACTTCAACTCGTTCTTCCAATCAGCCGCCGGGCTTCAAAGCGGCAGCGCCTTCCGCCTGCGAGTGCCCTTCAGCATCGCCGATGGGGACGCCAACAGCATTCAAGGCGTGACGGTCACGCTGCGAAGTACGGTGGGGGGCGATTCCTCGCCGGTGACGGGTAGCCGGTAGCGGGGTTGACGGAAAGAAGCGGTAATTGGGTAAGCGAAGGCCAGGCGCGCCGGTATTGTTGGTTCGAGGCCGGCGGTGGCGACGTTGGCTTGACACCCGCGTACGGAGAGAGCGAACGACCGTTGTTTTGGCGTTTCAGATCTGTTATACCTATTTTCGACACGAGGCGTTTCTCACCAGCTTCGGGGAGGAAATATGCGTATTGGAACTTTGCTGCTGTGTACCGCTACGTTAGGAGGCGGGGTAGTATTCGCTCAGGACATTGAGCTACAGGTGGAGCTGACCTGCCAGGTCAGCACCACGAGCAGCCGGCGTGGCGATGCTGTTTCGGCGGCCGTGCTATCGCCTGCCGCGCTTAGTGGAGACGTTCTGGAAGGCAAGGTAACTCAGGTTAGATCCGGGGCGAAGATGGGCGGGCAGTCGGTGTTGACGATGAATTTCGACACGCTGCGGCACGGGTCGACTGCGGTTCCTATCAACACGCAGTTGAGGTCGGCGACGAATTCGAAGGGCCGGGCGAATGTTGACGACGAAGGCCGTGTGGTGAAACGAGGCACCGGCAACGTAGTTAAGACGGGCGCCGGTGCGGGCGTTGGCGGGCTGATTGGCGGCTTGGCGGGCGGCCGCACGGGCGCCGTGGTGGGCGCGGCGGCGGGGGGCCTGACAACCGCTATATTGGTCGACATCGCGGCGGATGCGCCGAACATCACTTTCCTGCCGGGAAGCCGGATGGTGCTGGCCGCACGGTCGCGCGGGGGACAATCGCTGGCCAGTTTGTCGCCGAGCAACGGGGCTCCTCCCGCGGCGGCGTCCGCGGCTATAGCATCTGCCGCGGCGCCCGCACCGGCTGCAGGGCCTGCTCCGGCAGCAACAGCAGCGGCGCCCGCAGCGGCCGAACCTGTTGCGGCTGCCCCTGCGGCTACACAGGCGTCCGCCGGATCTGCCCAGCCCGATCTGACGGCGGTGAAGTCGGAGTTCATTCCGGGTGACAAGGTCCTGTTGGTGGACGATTTCAGCGACATGGCGGGTGACGAGCCACCGCCCCATTGGAAGGTGAGGGGAGGAACGGCCGAGTTACGGAAGGGCGAGGGCATCCGGCAGTTGACCTTTACGGCGCGCCGCAGCGACATTACGCCGAATATCACGGGGCTTCCGAAGAACTTCACGATGGAAATGGACCTGGTATTTTCGGGTCACGACAACGCGGTGGAATGGAGATTTCCGAAAAAGCCGAGTGGCGATGCGATGCGGCTGCGGTTCGCCAGTGTCTATACAAAGCTTGCGGTGCTTTGCAGCACGGGGACGGAGACACTTACCAGCCAGTTGATTCCTATGGATTGGACGAAGCCGGTGAAGACGGCGCTGTGGTTGCAGAATGGCCGTTTGCGGCTATATGTGAATGGCGAGCGGCTGATGGACGCCAACCAGATTCAGTTTCCGGAACTGGGCGCACCGTTTGCCTTTATAGGTGTTTCGCAGGATCCGAAAGTTCCGAAGCTGCTCGGCATTCAGTATGCGCGGATTGCGGAGTCGACGCCCGATTTCAGCCAGGTGATTATGTCGTCCGGCAGGTACGTGAGTTACGGGATTCTGTTCGATACGGATAGCGACAGGTTAAAGCCGGAGTCCGGTCCTACGATTAAGATGATCGCTCGCGGAATCGAGACAAACGCGAACCTGAAGTTACGCATTGAAGGCCACACCGATTCGGTGGGAAACGCGAATCATAATCTTGACCTTTCGCGGCGACGGGCGGAGGCGGTGAAAGCGGTCCTGGTGAGCCAGTTCAAGATAGATGGTGCGCGGCTAACCGCCGACGGGTTAGGGGCGACTAAGCCGGTGGATTCGAACGACACTGCGCAGGGCCGTGCGCAGAACCGGCGGGTCGAGTTTGTGCGGGCGCAGTAGCTATAACTATTTCGGCAGTCCGAAGGTCATGATGTTAGACCCGACGGCGAGAGTCACAAACTGCTCTCCGCCGACGGAGTAAGTCACCGGCGAAGTCTTGATTGTGGCGTTTAGCGGTAAGCGCCACAAGGTCTTCCCGTTCCGCTCGTCAGCGGCGACGAAGTAACCGCTGGGGTCGCCGTAGAAGAGGACGCCGCCGGCGGTGCCGAGGATGCCGGCTACCCGTTTGCCGTCAATGGGACCGACGAGCGGAACCTCCCATGCGATGTTGCCGGTTTCGATCTCGATGGCGCGGAGGTACTTCTGGCCGGGGTCCTCTGGCGGGCGGGCGTTCTTCCAACTGTCGGGTCGGAGATTCACGTTACATTTCTCGATCGCGATGACGTAGTAGAGCTTAGTAACTGGACTATAGGCGGTGCCGTTCCAGTTGGTGGCGTGGTCGGGACAGGATAAGTCGCCGGCTGGAAGAGGGATGGGACGGCCGTCTTCGCCGATGCCGCTCGCCCAAGTAATCTTGTGCATGTACGACTTACTTAGCAGGCGCTGGCCGTTGGTGCGGTCAAAGACATAGAAGAAGCCATTGCGGTTGGCGTGTATGAGTAACTTGCGTGGCCGGCCCTGGAACTCGGCGTCGATGACAACATTGGGCTCGGTCGCGTCCCAGTCGTGCATGTCATGCGGGGTGTATTGGTAATACCACTTCATGTTGCCGTTGGCGGGGTCGAGGGCGAGTACGGAGTCAGTGAATAGGTTGTCGCCGCCGCGCTGGCTGTCGTCGGAGTTGGGGTACGGGTTGCCGGTGGCCCAGAAGACAGTGTCTGTGGACGGGTCGTAAGACCCGGTCAGCCATGTGGAGCCACCGCCTAACTTGAAGGCATTGCCTTTCCAGGTTTCGATGCCGGGTTCGCCTTCGGCGGGAACGGTCCAATGTCGCCAAACGCGTTCCCCAGTGGCGCCTTTGTAGGCGGAGATGAATCCACGAATGCCCCAGTCGCCGCCCGCGACTCCGGCGATTACCATGTCTTTGACGACGAGCGGGGCGACGGTGCCGCCGTAGCGCTGCGGTTCGTCCCACATGAGTTGTTCCCATACGAGCCGCCCCGTGATGCGGTTGATGGCAATAAGGCGGGCGTCGTCGGTAACCATGAAGACGTTGTCGCCGAGGATGGCTGCGCCGCGATTGGTGCCGAGTGAGGGGTCCGACACGAGTCCTGGGGTGCGCGGACGGGAGTACAACCAGAGTTGCTGCCCTGTCTTGGCGTCGAGCGCCATGGCCTGGTTGGGACCGGTTACATACATAACTCCGTCGGCAACCACCGGTACGGTTTCGAGACCGAAATAGCGCATGTTTTCGCGGAAGTAAGGCGTATCGGGAAGAAACTGGGTCCACAGAGGGATGGAGTAAGTCCACTTGAGCGATAACTTACTCACGTTACCGGTGTTGATCTGCTCCAGGCGGCTGTAGCGGTTCCCGCTGAGGTTGCCGTTGTAAGTGATCCAGTCGCCTGGTTTGGGGTTGAGGATACGCGAGAAATCGACTGCTCCGGGCAGCGATGGACCGGGAGTTACAGTAGTGCCGGGCTTGATGCCCGTAAGGCCACTGAGATAAGCAACAAGGTTCTGTATCTCATTTTCCGATGCCTTGGCGGCGGGCATCGGCGAGGTCTTCTCATCTACGACTTTGGATGAGCCGTCAAGCGGGAGAGCGTGAAACTCGCCTTTCAGATCCTGCACGGCGATGTCGAAGGCGGTGCGGTTGCGGGCAAAGCCGCGGACGCTCTTTCCGCCGGGCAGTTGGACTGTGACGAGATGGTAGCCCTGAGCGATCTGAGCGCTCGGGTTGACTACCGATTCGCGTAGCTGGTCGACAGTCATAGTGCGTGCAACATTGGAGAGGTCGGGGCCGATGGGGGAACCGCCGCCGGCTACCATGTGGCAGTTGGCGCATTGGCCTTTGCCGAAGAAGAACTCGCGGCCGGCGGCACGGTCGCCAGGAACGTTGGCGTCGGCAGCGGAGGCGTTCAGCGATTGGATCAGCGCGACGAGGCCATCGAGTTCGGGCTCGGAAAGTTTGAAGCCGGGCATGCCTGCGGCAGGCACGCCTCGCGTGATCACGTTCTTGAGCGCTTGGGGCGTGCGGCGGCGAAGGCGGACGCTGCCGCTGAGGCCGGGGCCTTGCTGCGATCCGCGCGCGTCGACACCATGGCAGCCGCTGCAGAGCTTCAGGTAGGTCTGGCGGGTCTCGGCGGCGGGAGGGGCCTGCGCGGAGGCCAGGCCGGTCAGTATCGAAATAAGGGCGTGGAAGCGGAGAGATCCCGGAAACAGCATTTTGTGATTACATCACACGGCGTCGGGGACTCGGGTTGTCAAGATGCGCGTTGGTTTAGGCAGTAACTCGCATGAGCGGGTGCCGGCCTGGGGGAGCGGGGCGTAGACGGCGGTGCGATTCCTGTTCGAGTTGCGCTACCCATTCGTCCGACCCGAGCGGGAAACCGTTGCGGAGCGCTTTTTCGATGCGGTCCTGCTCTTCGCGGCGGGTTTCCTGAAGGAATTCGCGGTAACGTCGAGGGTCGTCGGAGAAGCGGTGGCGCCAGTTGGCCATCATGAGGAGGATGGCGGGGTCGGGTTGGCCGGTGAGGTGGGCGTGGGCGGAGGAGAATTCGAAGTCGGCGGGGTCGGAGACGAGGCGGGCGGCTTTGGGGTTGAGGTCGATGTAGCGCATGGCGGCGAAGTAGTGGGCGGAGTCAAGCAGGCAGGA
>JADLDI010000127.1 GCA_020846745.1 Bryobacterales bacterium
CAAAGGCGCAAAGAGAACGGGGGGGTAGGGGATTTTGGGGGCGTTTGAAGACCGCTCCCTGGGCGTGTGCAAAGATTCGGAACACCGCTCCCTGGCGGGATTGAGGAACGCAGTCGGGTTGTCAGCGAGTGGTGGAACGTTACGGAGGAAGTATCTGGGTGGAGAGCGAGGAAGGGCGGGGGGCGACGTTCCGGTTTACGTTACCGCGGGAGGGGTGAAGGGGGGATCGCACGCGAAGGCGTAAAGAGGATTAGGCTGAGGAGTTGAAGGTATTTTGCTATGGCTTCGATGTCGAGGCCGGGGGGCAGATCGTGTTTTTGTCTCACGCGAAGGCGCAAAGGCGCAAAGAGAACGGGGGTGGGTAGGGGAGGGGGGACGTTTGAAGACCGCTCCCTGGCGGTCGCGAGGAACGCAGTCGGGTACGGGGATCGGATTGGCCATTTGTCAGCGAGTGGTGAAACGTTACGGAGGAAGTATCTGGGTGGAGAGCGAGGAAGGGCGGGGGGCGACGTTCCGGTTTACGTTACCGCGGGAGGGGTGAGGGGGGATCGCACGCGAAGGCGTAAAGAGGATTAGGCTGAGGAGTTGAAGGTATTTCGCTACGGCTTCGATGTCGAGGCCGGGGGGCGGATCGTGTTTTTGTCTCACGCGAAGGCGCTAAGGCGCAAAGAGAACGGGGGTGGGTAGGGGATTGGGGTACGTTTGAACACCGCTCCCTGGCGGTCGCGGCTCGGTTAGATGGTGCTTGTTTGCGATGGTTTGCTGGGACCGCGAGGTGGTCCTTTGGATGACAATTGTGTGATCTCCTAATCGCAGACATACTGATGGTATGAACGGTCCACTGGCGGCGGCGTGGTGGGGTCTGGTGGCGGGCTCGGCCCTGCTGATGGGCGCGCTGGTGGGGTATTTCGTGAAGCTGCCGCAGCGGCTGATTGCGGGCGTGATGGCGTTCGGCAGCGGGGTGCTGATTTCGGCGCTTTCGTTTGAGCTGATGGACGAAGCGTACAAGCACGGGGGCATTTTGCCGGTGGCGTTGGGATTTCTGGCGGGTGCGCTGACTTATACGATCGCGAACCGGGTGGTGTCGGTGTATGGGGCGAAGCATCGGAAACGGTCGGGCAACCAGCAGCCGTCGGAGGAGGAAGACGCAAGCAGCGGGACGGCGATTGCAATTGGGGCATTGCTGGATGGGATTCCCGAGTCGATGGTGATCGGGTTGTCGCTGCTCGCGGGCGGGGCTGTGAGCACGGTGGCGGTGACAGCGATCTTCCTGTCGAATTTGCCGGAAGGGTTGTCGAGTTCGGCGGGGATGAAGAAAGCGGGCCGGTCGAAGCTGTATGTGTTGGGGTTGTGGGGCGGGATCATGGTGATATCGGGCATGGCCGCGGTGGCGGGGTACACGCTGTTCCGCGATGCATCGCCACAGGTGGTGGCGGCGACGACGGCAGTGGCGGCGGGGGCGATTCTGGCGATGCTGGTGGACACGATGATCCCGGAGGCGTTTGAGTCGGCGCACGATTATGCGGGGCTGATCACGGTGATGGGGTTTCTGGCGGCGTTCGCGTTGAGTAAGGCGGGGGGATAGGTCTAGGTGTGGATGGGGCCGCGCCCGAACAGCACCACGGCGACGAGCAAGGCGAAGGCGGCAGGGGTGATGAGAAAGAGGGCTCCCCAGTCGAGGGCGAGCGTCCTGGTGGCGGGGTCGAACTGGAAACAGCGGAAGGCCGGCTGAGAACGCGGGTCGGGATAAGAGCGGACAAAGCCACCGGAGAGTTCCCAGAGGATCGCACCAAGGATGGGGGGGCTGACGATGGGTCCGGTAAACAGGCGGATGAGGCGGCCGCCGCGGAGGGCGAGGAGCACGGCGGGATGGTCGTACTGGCGACGCTGCGGGTCCCACGTAAACCAGAAGCCGGTGGCAGCGGAAAGAGTGCGCACGTCGGCGGGAGAAGCGGTGGCGAACAACCATGTTGGATCGGCGGCAAGGCCAAGGCCCGAAGCGGCGGCGCGCATGTCTTTGGGCGTGTCGCGCTCATCGAAGCTGAGAACGACGACACGGTATGGCGTTGTGGGCGGCACGGCGGCGGCAGCGGCGCGGAGCGAGCGCAGGAAGGGATAGCAGATGCCGGAGCAGCGCGCAAACACGAGCGTTACGAGCAGGGGTTGTCCCTGGGCGAATTGCGAAAGGCGGAGTGTTTCCCCGGCGGGAGTTCGGACGGAGATATCGGGCACGGAGCGATAGAGCACCAAATCCTCTACAGGATTCGGCGGGGGCGGCGGCGTCGCGATGCCCGCGGCGACGAAGAAGGCGAGCGATGGAATCAGGGCGATCATGCCGGTAAGGAAAGAGACCGCAGGCAGCGGCGGCCGGTCCGGATGACGTGGGCCAGGATTCCACCCAGCAGCGTGAGCGCGAATAGAATACTGATGCGGGCGAGCAGGACGCCGATGGCGGTTTCGTCGGGATAAGTGGCGAAGCGCCGGGGCACGGAGGCGGCGCCGCCGAGATAGAACATGGCGAGAAACCCATAGCCACCGATTAGTAAGTGGGCGAGTATGGAGCGGCGCGAGGCTGGGGTTTCGGGTTCGGGCGAAAGCTCACGGGTGAGATGATCGAAGAAGCCTAGGATCATAAGCACGACGCCGACGAGATAGTAAGTATGAAAGTGAGCGGGAACCCAGAGCGTGTTATGGAAGACGTAATTGACGGCGACAGTAGCGTCGATGACGGCGGCAATGCCGCCAATGGCCCAGCCGAGGACGCCGAGGACCATGAGGGAGGAGGCTAAGGTCCAGCGAAAGCCGGAGTGATAGATGAGGGCGAGGACGCCGAAGATAGTGACGGCGGCGGCGGGGAGCGAGAGGGAGTAAGAGGCGATTTGTCCGGTAAGTTGCATCCAGCGGGGCTGGGCGAAGTCCATGTAAAGGTGGTGGAAATAGGCGAATAAGACCAGCAGGAGCACGAGGTTCCAGGCCGCGGCGACAAGTTTGTTCATCTTCCAGGGGCGGCCGGCATAACCAGGCAGTAACTCGTAGAGGACGGCGACGCCGAGATAGAGGGTGATATTGACCACACTATGGCCGAACAGGAAGGTAAGATTCTTCATCAGCAGAGCGTCGACGTTCGCGGTTCCGGACCAATGGACGAGGAACAGCACGAGTACGATTACGGCGGATATTAGCGCGGCGACGACGACAAGGAGGCTGACGGTGACGATGAGGACGATCGGGGGGACTTCCTGTTTGCCACGGCCGGCAAGGGTGTGCCAGCCGAGGGCAGCGGGGAGCGAGAAGCGGCGGCCGATCGCGCGGAGAACGTCGAGGGCCCAGATGAGCCAGGCGACGCCCAGGACGGCGAGTCCGGCGAAGAAGGTGGCTGTTGCCCAAGGACGCCATACGCCGTTGGGGTAGAGCGGGAGGGGAAAGAGGAAGTACCAGCCGACGCCGAAGGAACCGAACATGGTGCAGGCGACGATGGCGAGGACGCCGACGGCGGAGGCATAGAGAGCGAATTTCGAGACGGAGACACTGAGGCGCACGTAGCGCGCAAGCAGGTAGCTGACGGCAGCCATTCCGCCCACGAACCAGGCAGCGACCATGCCGAGGGCGTGGAGGGTGAGCGCCGAATAGAAATGCACGGGTTCCATGTTGGGGAACAGCTTGCTTTGAAACAAGCGCATGAAGATGCCGAGCACGGTGGAGACGAGGAAGAGAGCGAAGACGAACAATGCCCAGTGCAAAGTGATTTGGCGGAGGCGGGCGGCCTCAACGTGGGGCGCGGATCCGGCTTCCGGTACGGTGGGCGTAAGGTTAGGGATTGGAGACATCGAAGACACCTCGCATGCTGTGATGTTCCATGCCGCAAAGTTCGAGACAGAGTACGGGGTAACGGCCGGGTTCGTTGAGACGGACGCGCAGGCGGTTGACGTAACCGGGCATGGCTTGCGTTTGGGCGAGAAGGCGGCCATTGGGGGAGTAGACGCCAAAGCCGTGGTTGACGTCGAGGCTGGAAATCCGAAACTCGATGAGCGCGCCGGCGGGGAGACGCAGAGCGGGACCTTGGGAAGCGGCCTCCCACTCCTGTTCCGTTACCACCGGTTTTTCGGATAATCCGAAAGCAAACTGCTTAGCGGCGACGAAGATGACCTTATCGGGGACTTGATTGGCGGCCGGATAGGGCATTCGCGGAAGGGTGAGCGCAAGGGAGGCTGCGAGCAGCAGCGCGAGGGACAAGGCAAACCACAGGCGGAGCTTGTGAACGGAGGCGGGGTGTGGGAGTTGCGATTGGCCCGAGCTGCGGAGGACGGAAACAAACACCCACACGGCAACGCTAACGACGATCAGAAAAGCGGCGAGGGCGATCTCCTGGGGCGAACGTTCAGCAAGCAAGGCGTACATAGGCTGATTCGATTTTCCGGCTTTTCGGAGTAGTCTACCTCATAATACGAACGAAGATCCACTGAAAAATGTGCGGCGGCGCGAAAGCGGCTGTCCGCTTAGCCGGAATTCGATACGGTTGAAGTTCGGCTAGCTCGGGGTTAGCTCGTCTTGCCGAAGCAGTAGAGGGCGTTGTGGGTTCGGACGTAGATGCGGTTGCCGATGATGGCTGGGGTGGCGTTGACGGGTTCGGTGAAGTCGACGATTTTGACGACTTCCCAATCGGCGCCGGGTTTGATGATCGCCATTTTGCCTTCTTCGCTGACCGTATAGATTTTGTTGCCGGCGGCAATGGGGGAGGCGAAGTAGGCTCCGGGGGCTCCGGTAATGCGGCCTTGTTTGAGCACCTTACCGGTTTTGGCGTCGAGGGCGGTGAGGATGCCGCCTTCTTTGCAAAGGTAGAGGACGCCCTGGTAAAGGAGGGGCGAGGGGACGTTGGGGAGGGACTTTTCGTATTTCCAGAGGGTGTTGGCGGCGGTCATGTCGCCGGAGCCGCCTAATTTGAATGCATTGACGCCGTTGACGACGGCGCGTTTGGCTTGATACATCTGCCAGTCGCGAGGGCCCATGGCTCCGTCGCGGTCGAGGTCGAGTTCGTCGAAGCCCTTGACGATCTTGGGGTTGCCGATCTCGTCGCGCTGGAGTTTGCCGTCTTTGTTCTTGTCCCAGTTGGTGAGCACTTCGCCGAATTCGGGGACCTGTTCCTGCTGGCCGGGGTCGGCTTCACCGGCCCAGCCAAGGACGTAGATATTTTCGTTGTCGATGACGGGGGTCGGTTTGAGTTGCCACGTGAGCCCGCGGACGAACCACTCCTCCTTTCCGGTTTCGACATCATAGGCGACGAGGCGATAGGAGCCGGCCTGGAGGGCCTGCATGCGGCCGTTGGGAGCTTTCCAGAGAACGGGGGTAGAGAAGCCGCGGGTGAAGTCGGGGCGCTCGACGCGCCATTTCACTTTGCCGGTGTCTTTGTCGAGGGCAACGTAGAAGGAGCCGCTTTCCTGGTCGCAAGGGACGAGGAGGGTGTTGCCGGAGAGGACGGGCGTGGCGGCTTGTCCCATGGGGTTGTTGAAGGGCCCGAGGGGGACGCGCCAGCGCTCTTCGCCGTCGGGTCCGTAGGAGAGCAGGCCGAAGTCGGTGAAGAAGACGAAGACGTTGCGGCCGTCGGAGGCGGCGGAGGGTGAGGCGGGCGAGTTGGACTTGTGGAGCTTTTCCTGGCGGGGGCGTGGCGCCTCGCGACGCCAGAGGACCTTACCGGAGGCACGGTCGAGGGCGAAGGTAAAGAGCTTGTCCTGCGCGTAGGCGGTGAGGTAGATGCGATTGCCGACGAGGACGGGGGAGGAATGGCCTGGGGGCAGTTCGGTTTTCCAGATCTGGTTTTTGCCGGGACCGAATTCCTCGATCAGATTGGTGTCGGGGGAGACGCCGGAGGCATTGGGTCCGCGGAAGGTCGGCCAGTCGGCCGCGAAGAGAGAGACACTAAGCCCAGCCAGAAGAAAACACCCTCGCATAGGGAGGTATTCTATCAGCGGCGGAGGGATAGCGGGGGTTATGCGGTAAGACGAATGGCGCGCGGGCGGCCTGGGGGCGCCGGGTGGAGGCGGCGGTGTGATTCCTGTTCGAGTTGGGCGATCCAATCGTCGGCGCCGAGGGGGAAACCGTTGCGGAGGGCTTTTTCGATGCGGTCCTGCTCTTCGCGGCGGGTTTCCTGAAGGAATTCGCGGTAACGTCGAGGGTCGTTGGAGAAGCGGTGGCGCCAGTTGGCCATCATGAGGAGGATGGCGGGGTCGGGTTCGGCGGTGAGGTGGGCGTGGGCGGAGGAGAATTCGAAGTCGGCGGGGTCGGAGACGAGGCGGGCGGCTTTGGGGTTGAGGTCGATGTAGCGCATGGCGGCGAAGTAGTGGGCGGAGTCAAGCAGGCAGGA
>JADLDI010000128.1 GCA_020846745.1 Bryobacterales bacterium
CAAGGCAGAGCTTGGTTCAGCAGGAGACCCTGGCGAAGGTGCAGCAACTGTGCGAAGCCGTGGGCTTTGGGCTGTCACGTTTCGTCCTGCGAACCTACGCAGGCGGCACCGATCCGACGAAGATCGGTTTCGCCAAATTGACGACTGTCATGGAACGGCTCGCCGACATCGGCAACGGAGTCGAAAGATTGCGCAAGGCAATTGATGCGATCGGCGTGGAGCGGTACGCCGCGCTGTGCCGCGATATGAACCTTGCGAGCGACTCGCTCGATGACATCCCCGACCGAAACACGTTGCGGGCACTTCTGGAAAAGGCGGAGCAAAAGCCCGTACCGCCTACGTCCAGCGGTACCACTATTGCCGAAGCCCGCGGCCGATTGCTGCAAGCAGCCCGCAAGGTTGCAGAGAGCGGTCGTAACGGATGGCCAAAGAAGCTTGGCGACGTGATCGTGCAGGCATCGGAAGGCGCTCTCACGCTCGAATCGTTGCGCAACCTCACTGATTCTGATGTCGACCGAGTGGTCGACATCACCGCACGTCTTGGCGGGTAAGCCGGCTCATTCCGCAGTTTCGCAGTTCCTCATTTTCAGACCGAAGCACACCGAAGGAGAATCCCATGAACACCTCACAACCGTTCCCCGGCACGTTGGCGGCGAGCCCCGTGCTGAACACCGCTGACCTCAACATGCGCCCGCAACATGACCTCTGCCAGATCGTGGCGCAATTCCTGTCCGTCGGCGAAGGCGTGATGGCCCACTGGGTGGAGTTCGCCCGCGGCGTCCTGCTGTTTGTCATGGCGCCGGGCGACGCTCGCTCCGGCGAGTTCTACATCTATGACCGCAAGCAGGGCAAGTTTTGGCTGCTCAGTTTGCCCGACGGCATCTTTGGCGGCTACTCAACGGCCGAGATGCGCCAGAAGATCCGCGACTACCGCCTGCTCGAACTCGCGGAGAACCCATCGCGTTTGGCGACAATTCACTAACGCAAGTCGCTTGGCGACGCGATCGATGCGTTGTAGGAAGTGGTTATGGCGGAAGTTCTACGCCCCACGCCAGAGATGGCAGCCGAATACGTCCGGTGGTTCGTGAATCGCCGGGCGTACACGCGGCAATCAGATACGCCGCATCCAGCCACGGGACGTCATTATTACTATCGTCCCCGGAAGGGCTCGGTCGCGGCCGAACTCAATCCCTGGGACATCCAACGTCACCTCAACGGCGACATTACGGTCGGTCTCTACGCCATCAATCCGAAAACGCAGCGCGTGAAGTGGATGGCAATCGATGCCGACTATCGCAAGGCAATCGAAGATCTGCTCAAGTTGCAGTACGAACTTGCGCAGGATGGTATCCAGGCTGCGCTGGAGCAAAGCCGCCGAGGCGGACACCTGTGGCTGCTTTTCGAGAAGCCGGTGCTGGCGAAGCACGCTCGCGTGTACATCCGACATCTGGCAACGAAGTTATCTGTGCAGGTCAAGGGTGCCGGACAGGTGGACGGCATCGAACTCTTCCCTAAACAGGATGCGATCGACGACGGCCAGTTCGGCAATGCGATTCGTGGCCCGCTGGGCGTCCACCGGGCGGATGGCCGGCGTTACTGGTTCTACGGTGCTCCCTATGAACTCTCGGCGCAGATGACATATATAAGGACACTGCGCCGGGTGACCGAACCGCAGCTAAAGGACCTGATCTCAAACTTGCCGCCCGAGCCGACACCGGAGCCGCGAGCAACGGGTGTGTGTCGCGGAAACGGGGCGCACTTTCAGATCCTGGATCACGTGCATGTAGCCCGGAGGGTTGGACGCAACTGGGTCACGCAGTGTCCATCGTGCGCGGTTGCGGGCCGCGACCGTGGCAAAGACAACCTGGCCGTGTCCGTCGAAGAGCCCTGGAAGTACTGCTGTTGGGCTGGATGCACCAAAGAACAAATCCGCGAGGCGTTGGGTGTTCCCATCCCGGCCTTGCGAGTTGGGTGAGGAAGAGACCATGGCCAACGAACTCACGCGTCTAGTTTTGCCGAAGCCGCTTCTGCGGAGACTCGACTCGGCTGGTGTCTACTGTCAGACTTGGGTCACCGTCGAGCGGCAGGCGCGAGCAGAGCGCTGGATCTTGCGCGCTGTCGAAAGCGGCGGAAGCTCCAAAGAGGTCGGGAGGTACGTCGCGTTCTTTGCTTGCGACGGAACCCGACTACCTTGGCTCCAGAAACTCGACCGCATCGGCGGGAATGGCGCGCATGCCGTGGTGGTCGGCGAAATTCTGACCAGCGTCGAGATTGCTAGGGTGGACCAAACCTACCAGCTTCTGATTGTCGAGCACCGGCTCGTATCGCCCGCGGACGGCAAACGCCCGAGTCCGGCATCGACGATCGTGTACCGCGGGATCGACGGTCAATTGACGCCCGATCTCCTGAAGCAAGGGTTGACCCCGGAGTTCTTCACACGGGCTGGCGAGGTAAAGCCGATTCCGGAGCACTTGGTGGCGGCGGTCCGGCTCGTAGCGGAAGGGGCTTCGTGCGTGAACTGCCGGCATTGTCACGGGCTTACGGAACGGCTCCCGACGGCGCAATCGGCGTAGAACCAGAGAAGTCGTTTCGTAGAATTCGAGCTTGCCGGGCATACTGCTGGTGATGCAGGAGGTCGCGATGCGTGAGTTCGGTCTGAAACTCTGTCTATTCCTTTTTCTTGCCGCGTGCTTCTCCGGTCGCACGAACGAATTGGGCGTGCTGACTGGAGCCTTGTCCGGCACGATTCTCTTTTGGCCGCTGTATCGCAAATGGGTACCCGTGCCCCCGGCCAAGCCGCGACGGCGGACGGTTGTCGTTGAAGAGGATCCCGAAGACGAGGTCGCACTCATGAAATAGCGGAGGTGCACCATGACGACCGGAACCAAGAGCCTGCTCTTCGGAGCGCACTGTCTCTTCTTGCATCCATTCTTTGTCGCTTGGGGCTGGTGGCGGCTGTTTGGGTTTCCTCGGGACCCGCGTCTGTGGTGTTGTTTCCTATTTCATGACATTGGCTACTGGGGCATGACTTCTGTCGAAGGTTCCGGCAGTGAGCGACACGTGGAGCCGGGCGCACGTTTGGTCGGCCTGCTTTGCGGCAATGCCTTTGCGGATGAGTGCCGGCGTCACTCGCGCCAGTGGTGTTTGCGGAACGGGCGCCCGATCAGCCGCCTCTGCCTCGCTGACAAAATGGCGTTCGCGTTGATGCCGGCATGGCTTTACCTTCCAATGGCGAATTGGAGCGGTGAACTCGCCGAGTATATGGCTCGATCGATGGAACGCCAGGGCGAGGACCACCACGGCTTCGATCCCGACGAGTCGGCTGGCATGGTGTCCGACGATCCGTCCGTCTGGCTGCGCGCATTGCAG
>JADLDI010000129.1 GCA_020846745.1 Bryobacterales bacterium
GAACGGGGCCTCAAACGCCGGCCCCTTTCCCCGCCCCCTTTCCCCGCTCCATTACCGTCCGGACCTACTATAAGCCCGTGGTCCTTTTTTCTCAGACCCGTAAGGGCGCGGGCCGCACTTTTTCTCAATCCCGCAAGGGAGCGGTGTTCCGGATTCTTGCGCATGACCGCAATGGAGTGTCTTGGGCAATCCTTTCTCAGACCTGCGCGAGCCCCGACCCGAGCCGCCGCTTCGCCAAGCGGCGGATGTTCGCCATTTGCAAGTCACACCACTCCCGATACAGAGCGTGAGGGCGTGAGAAAAAATCCGCTGAATGCGATTTAGCACCGCGCCCCGGGTCCGGTAAACCACTGCAAACACGCATCGGCACCGAGAAATCCATTCATTGGTTCGCGAAAAAACGAATTCTTGGAGAGGCAGTTCCCCTTTGACTGGAGAGCCATTTGCGGCATGCGGGATGTCCTTATTCACAACTATATCGGCGTCGATACGGAGGAAGTCTGGAACGTTGCCTCCATGCGGATACCGGAGCTTGTCCTTGCGTTGAGGAAGTACCTCCTCCGTCCCGTCCTTCCGGAATAGGTGGTAACTGCCGCGCGCGCTTTTTGAAGCCCAGACTCTCGAGTAATTGGTTCATCTGGGCAGCGTCACTGTCGGCAATGCCGCTGTTGGTTGCTGTTTGTAGCAGGTTTTTGCAGGTTTTTGTAACAGCTTGACATGGGGGAGCGCTCAGAATAAACTGTCAGGCCTTGCACCGGAACCCAAAATGGAGGATCCGGCTCTGATCGCATTCTGGGAAGGACACACACATGCAGTCTGAAAAGTTCCCGCAGGTCCGGATTCCGCGAGTCACCCGCCGCGGATTTCTTGAGGGCGCTTCCGCGATCGTCTCCGCCGCGGCAGCGGTCACGCCCGCCCGTGCCGCCTCTGGCGATGTCATTGCCTATGTTGGGGCTGCCACGAGCGCGCCCAGGAATACAGGGGGCATATACAGCTACTATGTGGACCAGTCGGATGGCTCACTCACGCCCAAAAGCGCTCTGACAAACATACTCAACCCCAATTACCTGGTTATCCATCCAAATCGGAACTACATGTATGCCGTTAACTCGATTGCGAACTTCGCCGGGACTTCCAACGGCTCTGTTACCGCGCTATCGATCGACCAGGGGACCGGCGATCTCAAAGTCATGAACGTTGTCAATGCGCAGGGCGGCGGCACCACACATGTTAGTGTCGATCCGACCGGTAAGTGGGTCTTCGTGGCTAACTATGGTGGCAGGAACGCGGCGGTGTTGCCGGTCCGGGCTGACGGTTCACTCGGCGAGGCCACCGATGTCGTGGAAATCACTGGCCCCCTGGGACCACGCAATGCCCATGACGGCCCTCTCGGCAGTTACGCTGACAGCGGACACGACACAACTCACCCTCACATGGCCCATACAGATCCTGACGGCAATTTCGTGTTCATCTCCGACCTTGGAACCGATCGCGTATTCATCTACAAGTTCGACAAAGTGAACGGCAAGCTCACGCCCAACGATCAGCCGTATCTGCAGGCCTCTCCCGGCGCAGGCCCACGACACTTCGTCTTCCATCCCAATCGCCGGTGGGCTTATGTGCTCAACGAGGAGTCTTCCACCATTCTCTTCACGGCCTACGATGCCGCTAAAGGTACACTCGAAATCAAACAGAGTTCCTTTAACGTGCCTGAGAAGTTCGCCGGGACCAATTATCCGTCCGCCATCAAACTCTCTTCCGACGGCCGCTTCCTCTACGCCGCGAACCGCAACTTCAACTCAATCGCCATCTACGAAATCAATGTGGACGGTTGGATGATTCGCGTCGGTGATGAATGGACCCGCGGCCATTATCCGTTCGATATTGCGCTCGATCCCTCTGGGAACTTTATGTACGCGATGAACACCAACAACGACTGCGTCACCTCGTTCCGCGTCGACAGGACGACGGGAAAACTCGCTTTCACCGGCCAGTTTGTTCCAGTGTCGATTCCCAGGGTGATGGTCTTTCTAACCCTCTGACGCCCGCGACTTGACGCCCGGATGTTGAGCCACTGCGCCTAATCGAGAACGCGGCAGGGAACCGGGGCCGGCTCTGCGGGACCCGCCACCGGATCGCCAAGGCGTTCAGAGGTCTCAGTCTTCGCGTTCCTTGACGACTAACTATGTCCACTGGCTCGTCGTACCCAACCGGTCCGACCCGCTTGCCCATCTCTTCCGCCGCGTTCATGGCCGCTATGCGCAATACCTGAATGCGCGCAGGCAACAAAGTCGCGGGCAAAGTGAGAATACTCCTCTGCCTCCTACGTCACTACGTCGGTGAACCTGTATGAAACCTGGACGACGGGGCTGCCACCTACCTCTATCGGCTCTCGGTTCCGCACGCGTAACACCCCGCCCCAATTCTACGTAAGCGTCTCGTGAACCGCCCGGGGGAACCTCGCCGTGAGTCCGCTGACTACAAACCGGCGTCAAGGAGCCGACCGAGGAAGCTGGGTTTCGCCGCGTGGCATTTGCGCACCGTAACCAGAGCAGCCTGGAATTTGGCGTCCGCCTTGCTCCTAGCGGCCAGATCCCGCAGATCGACCAGCAGAGTCACGGCCATGTCATATTTCTTCGGCTGCTTGGTTTGAATGAGCATCTCGACCTTCTGCCAGGTGGCTTCTTCCCTCCTGGCCAACTCGTCGAGATACCGAGCGCGGGCTTTGGCCGCTTTCTGCTCCTGGCGCGCGCGTTCGGCCGCTGCGCGTTCGGCCGCCAGACGAGCCTTCTGGGAACCGATCTCCCTTGCGGCAGCGAGGAGCCCACCGACAGTGCGCCGTTTTGCCTGCGCCCCAGTCGGAGGAGTGTTGATCTGTGACAAGTCAAACCGTCGCAGAATCTCTGCGCCTGTCACCGAGGCAGCGTTTAGCGCCGCATCCACGAGCAAGGCATCCTTGTCTTTCTCCGGTAAGGCTCGAATCCATGCTGCCAGTGCATCCCGACTCGGCGGGCTCGCCAGATGCGCACTTTCGCTTGCCGCAACCTCGATCAGGTCACGATCGATGCCCATGAACTCAGCGAAAGCCTCCAACGATCCAGAGAGTGCTTTCAGACCTGGCGGCACGGGCGGCTCGGTTTCGTCGTCATCCAGTTCTTCGCTTTGTGCGCAGCATAGCCAACCCAAGTAGAGACATCGGTGATCGCCTCGCAGCAGATCTCCCCGCAACGGGAGGAGCGAAGCCATCCATCCTTCACCCTCCTCCCACTCGCCACCGTCTTCCTGTCGACAAAAATCAATGACGGTGAATTCGCCCGCCTTACGCGCCCGTAGACTTTCGTTCCCGCAATAGTAGGAGAGAAGCTCTCGCGAAAGCGCCTTTCCCGGCAGGCGAAGCACAAACCGTCGCGTGCCCCAATTCGCGACATAGACGAACGCGTCAAACCACTCTTCCATCAGGACATCGCGATCGCCTTTGAAATCGCCCCAGTTGTAGGTATTCACGAAGCTGGTCGGTGTGATCTCCGCCCGCGTGGACAATGACCGAAGAGTCCGGAGCGCGCGCTCATCGAGGGGGCGATCCACGGCACGGAATTCGTAATATTGGTACTCGCTCACCGGCCGCTCTTCTGCCAATAACGGTAGGCCGCAATCCATTCGGCCCCTGCGGGCGGTGGGGAGGGGAGGGGCAATTCCAGAATGGAAATCCGCTGCTTGTCTCTCCCATGCTGACAGGTGACAACGATCTCATCAGCCTCCGTCATGTCGACTTTTGTAACGACCACCTCGACGCCGAGGACGGTCGTGGAGAACGGAACGCGAAGGTGTTCCTCGATCATGGTGAAGAAGCCGCCCGCCTGCTCCGCTTCGCCATAGGCATCGACCGTTGCTTCTTCGACCATGCTTTCAAGCCTTCTCTTGCTGATCTGCGGCTCTTGGCCCGCTGCAGCCTTTCTCAACGATCGCTTCTCCGGCGCATTCATGCTGATCTCGCTGTTTCTGATTATCAGCCAGCCGCAAGCCGCGCCGCGACATAGCGGGCTCGGTGATTTAAGCCCAGGGAAGAAGGTACGAGGAGCTTCCAGTTGTGCGGCAGGAGTTCATTCAGCCGATTGACGCAGTGCGCCGGGATGCGCTGTTGGGCGGCGATTTGTTCGGCCCACTCGTCTGCCTTTGAGTTAGCCGTCTTCTAATCGATAACCGTGTCAGTCATGACACCACGATGCAGTGCCGAACGGCAGTTCAGGAAGAGCGGTTCATATCCTTATGTCACCGCCGTTATCTCCGTTGCCCCCTCTTCCGGCGCCGGCTTCACGCAAACCGTCACCTGGACCGTTTCCAGCCCCGCTGGTAATGCCAACATCTCGCAGATCTTCGCGCTCTTCAATACCTGCGTCTCGGGCGGCAATGCATGCTATATCTACTATGAACGAGGCTCGAATAGAATCTATCTCCGCGATATTACTGGCACTGCTTGGTTGGGCGGCTATCCAGTACCTTCCGCCAACACAATCATTAGCGCCCAAAAATGTGTGACTCGCGAGTCTTTTGCATCCGGCTTGTGAATCGGCGGAACGAGTACCGCGTGGTGCTCTTTCGCAAGGGTGACAGAACCTGGCACGTAGTTCAAACTCCCAGTGAACTGCCTCCGAAACTACGCGGATTCGGCACGTACCTTGTGATCACCGAGGTGCAGGCGCTCTCCGCCGCAAATCCGAGGAGCGCTGGTCGCGATCGATGGAAGAAAGGATCCCGTCGCATGGGTCCTGATCTTGCAACCCGGATGGACGATCCGCAGAGGGGCGTAGTCTATCCCGGCAAACTTCACATCTACGACGTCGAAACCGAAAAGCTCTTCCCCCTGACGACGAACCAAGCTGATACGGAAGTGCTCCTCGTCCAGAACGGGTTCGTCTACTACCGCGTTCTTAACGAACTATACTCGGCGCCAATCTCCAACGAAGGCCTTGGCCATCCGAGTCTCCTTGCTACCGACGACGCCATTCTGGATGCCCATTGGGCGTTCATCAAGCCCTGGCCGTCCTGGCCGTCAGGGAAGTCTGGTATGGGGCCGGTATGGGGCCGTCAGGGCCGCTCATGGAAGTCTGGTATGGTAACAGTGTCACAGCCGGCTGAGAGCAACCCACGGCGAGCGCCACTACCCCTATCGCCGTCCTATTGCCGTCAGTGCCGTCCCTGACGGCAAAGACGGCCACTTACACCTACGACGGTCTGGGCCGTACCCGCGCCGTCGC
>JADLDI010000130.1 GCA_020846745.1 Bryobacterales bacterium
AATCCAGGGCACGGAGCATGTTCCAGCGGGCGGTGACGAGTTTGTCGAAGAAGATCTCTTCCAAGGGGCCATCGGGGCGGCACTGGGAGTGGAGTTCGTTTCGCAAACTGTTGAAAACAGGACGGAGGTAGGCGGGGATGGACTCGGCGGTGAGGCCGTGTTTTATGGCATTTTGGGAGGATTTGGCTTTGCCTTCTTCGGTGCGGGGTCCAGTGCTGAGGTTTGCAGACATCTGAGTAGTACTCCTTTTGCTTGCGAAATTCTTGGAATCGGCCGCCGATTAACGCGGATTAACGCCGATGGGCCGGGGCGCGACGGCTTCCGACCGGAGGTAGTGCGAAAAAAAAGGACCGCGCGATGGCGGTCCTTTTTTGATTTGTTTGGTGGGGTGGACACACGTCCACGACCACGGGTCAAGTGTACCAACTATGCCGGCGGAATACAAGAGAAATCGCGTGAGCGTGAGTGTATTGCGTGACGTGACGTGAGGGAATTCCCGCCGCTCCGAACCGATGTTTATTTCTACACCGCGCACCCCCGCGCCGGATCAGCTTATATTCGGGTCCGTTTTAGCGCTAGCATATGCTGTGATGCGCCGATTGTTGTTATTTCTTGCACCCGTAGGTCTGATGGCCATGGACCTCACGCGGGCCACTGTCGTCGTGCCTGCCAATGCCGCGAAACGCGAGCGGAAGGCGGCCGCGGTTCTGGTCGAAGAGGTTGCCCGCCGTTCGCACCTGCGTTGGAAGGTGGCGCAGGAGAGCGCGTCCGGCGGCCCGGCCATCTTCTTGTCGAATACACACAAGGGACCCAAGGACGGCTATACGGTACGCGCCGATGGCAGCGGCGTCCGCATTGAGGGCAACGATGAGCGCGGCCTGCTGTTTGGCGCCGGCCATCTGTTGCGAAAGATGGAGATCCGCCGGAACTCGGCCACTATCCCCGACGGCTTGAACGTCACCACCGCGCCGAAGGTCCGGTTGCGCGGCCACCAACTGGGGTACCGTCCCAAGACCAACTCGTACGACGCCTGGACGCTGCCGATGTGGGATCAGTACATCCGGGACCTGGCGCTGTTCGGGACGAACGCCGTCGAGTTGATCCCGCCGCGTTCCGACGATGACGACGACAGCCCGCACTTCCCGGCTACGAAGATGGAAACGATGATCGGCATGTCGAAGATCGCCGACGACTACGGGCTCGACCTGTGGATCTGGTATCCGGCGCTGGACGCCGATTACTCCAAGCCTGAAACGGTCGAGTCCGCCCTGAAAGAGTGGGCCGAAGTGTTCCGGCAACTGCCGCGGATCGATGCTGTATTCGTGCCCGGCGGCGACCCCGGCCACACGCATCCCAAGTATCTGATGCCGCTGCTCGAGAAACAGGCGGCAAGCCTTCGCAAGTTCCATCCCAAGGCACAGATGTGGGTGGCTCCGCAGGGGTTTTCGACCGAGTGGTTGAACGAGTTCTACGCCATTATGCGGACGGAGCCGAAGTGGCTGGACGGGATCGTGTTCGGTCCGCAGATCCGGGTGAGTCTCAAGCAGCTTCGGAAAGATATACCGGCCCGCTACCCTATCCGGCACTATCCGGATATCACGCATTCGCTGCGTTCCCAGTATTCGGTGCCGAATTGGGATGCGGCTTACCAGTTGACCCTGCATCGTGAGCCGATCAACCCGCGGCCGGTAGATGAAGCCGCGATCTTCCACCACACCAATGCCCAGACAATCGGCTTCATTACGTATTCGGAAGGGTGCAACGACGATGTCAATAAGTTCGTCTGGAGCGGGCTGGGGTGGGATCCGCAGGCCGATGTTACCGATACGCTTCGCGACTATAGCCGGCTGCTGATCGGCGCGGACTTCGCCGAATCGTTCGCGCAAGGGTTGCTGGCGCTGGAGCGCAACTGGCGGGGTCCGCTGGCGACCAACGAAGGCGTGGAGCGGACGCTGGCGCAGTTTGATGCGATGGACCGGCAGGCCGCTCCGGCGCAGTTGCTGAACTGGCGATTCCAACAGGCGCAGTACCGGGCACATTACGATGCCTATACGCGGCGGCGGTTGTTGTATGAGACCGAGTTGCAGAACAGGGCGATGGATGTTTTGCGGTCGGCCGGAGCGCTGGGTAGCGTTCGTGCGATGGCCGATGCCGAGGCGATACTGGACCGTGGCGCCGCCGAGCGCACCGCGCCGAATGTCCGGGCGCGCGTGTTCGAACTGGCGGAGGCGCTGTTCCAGTCGGTGCGCATGCAGTTGAGCGTGGACTGGTACAAGGCGATTGACGCCGGGCGCGGCGCGAATCTCGACTTTATCGACCGTCCGATCACCGATGCTCCGTTCCTGAAACACCAGTTCATGCAGATCCGCGGGATGGCTGACGAGAAGGAGCGCCGGGCGGCTATTAACGCGCTTGTGCATCGGACGGATCCGGGTCCTGGCGGGTTCTACGACGATCTTGGTAATCCGTCGGCTCAGCCGCACCTCGATTTGGGACTTCCCTATGGGGACGATCCGGCACACCTCGGTTCGCCTTTGGCGGCGGTCCATCCACGGGCGAACGAGGCATGGCCGATGTCGTGGCAAAGCGTAGCCGAATCGCGCGACGACTCGCCGCTGGCGATGCGGTACAAGAACCTGAGCCCCACCGCGCAGTACCGGATCAAGCTCGTGTACGGCGGCGAGGATAATGCGTTCGAGTTCCGCCTGGTGGCGGATGGGCAGTACGAAATCCATGGGTACCGGAGGAGGGAGAAGCCGGTGAAACCGATCGAATTCGATATCCCGAAAGAGGCCACCCGCGACGGCGAGTTACGCCTGGAGTTCCAGCGCAAGCCGGGAGCCGGGGGCGCCGGCCGCGCGGTGCAACTGGCGGAGGTGTGGCTGACGCCGGTGCAGTAGGGAATCTGTTTCCCATTAAGATGCTCCACTCCCCGACTGGTGGTGAGATCAGCGCCCCCCGATGATGTTCCCGTTGGGAACGGCTGGCAATGGAACTTTTGTAAACTCACGAGGTACGATGGCGATGGACAAAGTCGTTTGGGTGTTCCTGGGCGCCGGCTTAGGAGGCGCCCTCCGCTATCTGATCTCGGTGGTGGTGATTCTGCGCTACACCGGCCCGTTTCCCCTGGCGACGTTTCTTATTAATGTCAGTGGTTCGTTCGCGATTGGGGTGTTGATGACGCTGTTCACGGAACGCTACCCGCACCACGATGCGCTGCGCCTGTTCCTGGTGACAGGCCTGTTGGGCGGGTATACGACGTTTTCGAGCTTCGAGTGGGAGGCGTTGCAGACGGCCCGGCACGGGGCGCGGGCGTTGTCGTTGTTCTATATGGGCGCGTCGGTAGTGGCTGGGTATGGAGCGGTGTATTTGGGGTCGCGACGGTAGCGACAGGGTGATCAGCAGGCGCGAACTCATTCGGAACAAAGAATCCACAAACCGCGCAAAAGACCGAGCCGATGCGGAAGAACTTCGAAAGCGAGAGGGATGAGCCGAGCCTAGATGGCGGGATTAAGCGCGGCTGACAATTACGGCGCGGCGCAGCGGACCACGCCATTGCCGGTGTGGCTGGGTTCGGGATGCACTCGGGAGGGTGCGGCGACAGTTGCAAGGCCCGGCGGCGTTACCGGTGCGGTGCTACGCACGGTGAGGAGTGGCTGGGTGCGACTGCAGTGGGCCGGGCAACGCGGCTGTACGGGATTGAGAAAAAATGCGGCCCGCGCCCTTACGGTTGCGGTTCTGTTTCCGGAGCAGTGCGTCTTGGCAATGGTTTACCGGACCCGGGACGCGGTGCTAAATCGCATTCAGCGGGTTTTTTCTCACTCCCTAACCCGGCGAAGCCGGAACCAAACAGGCACGAACGCAGTGATCACAGGATTTGCCGGAACGGAACGGGTGTAGTGGCTTCGATGAGGTCGCTGTGGGCCGAGACTCATCGCTGCCGCTCGCGCTCTGAATCGGGTGCGGTGAGTAAGTTGGATATCGTGCGGCTTGAGCAAAGAGAGTTATGGAGCAGAAAGAAGTTGGAGTTAATTTCGGAGTACAGCCAAATGCCCGCCAACATTGCGGCAGAGCT
>JADLDI010000131.1 GCA_020846745.1 Bryobacterales bacterium
AATCCAGGGCACGGAGCATGTTCCAGCGGGCGGTGACGAGTTTGTCGAAGAAGATCTCTTCCAAGGGGCCATCGGGGCGGCACTGGGAGTGGAGTTCGTTTCGCAAACTGTTGAAAACAGGACGGAGATCGGCGGGGATGGATTCGGCGGTGAGGCCGTGTTTTTTGGCATTTTGGGAGGATTTGGCTTTGCCTTCTTCGGTGCGGGGGCCAGTGCTGAGGTTTGCAGACATCTGAGTAGTACTCCTTATGGGGGAATTTTCGAATCGGCCGCCGAATACGCGGATTTAACGCCGATGGGTCGGGGGCGCGACGGCTTCCGACCGGAGGAAGTGCGAAAAAAAGGACCGCGCGATGGCGGTCCTTTTTGGATTTGTCTGGTGGGTGGATACACATCCACGACCACGGGTCAAGTGTACCAAACAATGCCAGTGGAATACAAGAGATATTCGTGATCGCGTGAGGAGCGTGAGGAACTCCCCGGCGCTCAAGAACCGATGTCCATTTCTACGTCGCGCACCCGCAATCACCCTCTCCGTTGCACCAAACGACCCTGTCCAATCCGGCCCAGCCGGAGGTCGGGCTGACTCCTGCCTTCTAAGCTCTTTGAAACCAAAATTACGAACGAAACGCGCAACTGCTACTCGCGCTGATTCTGCTGCACAAAAGCGAGAATGTCGAACTTGGTCACCTTACGGTCCGGAAAAAAGCTGTTCACCGCCTCCTGCTCGTCGTTGAACACCTCGAAAACGGTCTCGAGCTTGGTCAGCACGATCAACTCGACGTTCCGCCGGGTGAGGTTCAGCAGTTTCAAAATGCCGCCCGCCTTGCGGACCGTCGTGAAGCAGATCACCAGAGTCCCCAAACCCGTGCTGTCGATATAATCCACTTCTTTCAAATTGAGGATGGCTTGCACGGTGCCGGATCCAGCCATTTCGCGTATATACTCACGGAGGGCCGAGGTTTCGTCGCCCGCCACCAGGCGGCCGTTCAAATCCAAAATGACAATACCCTCGCGTTCGCGCCGGGCGATTTCCAAACTCATGCCACAATTCTATCGCTCGCCTGGCTCGCCGCTTCAGCGTCGCCGCGATCGCGTGGAAACGTCACCGTAAATGTGGTGCCCACGCCGGGCGCGCTCTTCAGGTCGATGGTCGCGTCATGGACTTTGGCAATCCAAGCCACGAAACTCAGGCCCAGGCCCAGACCCTTCTCCGGATCGCGATTATCGTCGGGCACGCGATAGAACCGCTCAAAAATCTTGGATTGAAACTCCAGCGGAATGCCGCGACCCGTATCGGCCACAATCAGCGCCACGCTCTCAGTGGTGGCGGACACCCGAACGTCGATGGTTCCGCCGCCCGGCGTATATTTCACTGCATTCGACAGCAGATTCGAAACCAGCCGCTCCAACTGCACACGGTCGCCGCGGACGCAGCAGGCCGGCTCCAGCGTCGATTTCAGGTGCAACCCTTCCACCTCCGCCGCAATCTGGAACTGCTCGACAACCGACTCGACAATGGCGCTCACGTCGACCTGCTCGCGCGCGAGCGTAACCTGGCCCGTCTCCGCCTGGCTTAACTGCAGCAGCGCACGAACAACCTTCCCCATCCGGTCGCAATCTTCCATCGCCGTCATGATGGCCTCGCGATACTGATTTGGGGTTTGCGCCGTGATCAACGCCACTTCCAGTTCTCCCCGGATCGCGGTAATCGGAGTCCGCAACTCGTGCGACACATCGATGGAAAACTGCCGGACCTGGGTAAACGACTGCTCCAGCCGGTCGACCATTCCGTTGAACCGCTCAATCAGGTGATCTAACTCATCGCCCGCCCCACGCAGCGGGATGCGCAGGCTAAGGTTATGCCCCGTAATCGACGATGCGGCATGAGCGACGGCGTTCAACGGGCTCAACGCACGCCCTGCCATCAACCAACCCGCCACGCCGATTCCCAACACCAGTATGGGCACAGCGGAGAAATACTGCTGCATGAACTGGTGCACCAGCATCTCGTCCCGCTCGAGCGACCGGCCGATCGAGAGGATGAATTCACGCCTGCCGATATCTGTGTACAGGCCTGTGCGGAGCAGATACGGTTCTCCCTTGCGCGATTTCCGCACACGCTCGATGGGCCTTCCCTTCGTCACGATGTCACGCAGTTCCGCAACAGACTCCACGCCCAAATCGTTGTACTCGGGCGATATCTCGAGCACCGTGCCTTTCTTGTCCATCAACAGGAATACCCGGCGCAGCCGCTGTACGATAAACGTCTCTTCCTGGTCGGCAGGGTCGAAGAACCAAATCGGGCGATTCCGTTCGATCCGTAAATACCCTTTGACGGCCGCCCATTCCTCATCAAGCACGTCGGCCGCGTTCTGATGCAATGTGAACTGAAGCGTCTCGCGAAATAGAAGCCCCAAGCCGAGCAGCAGCAGGCCAAAGAAGATGACGTAGCTGAGGGTAAGCCGTAACCGCAGCCCCAACGCCCGTGGTTTCAGCGCGCGCGCTGCGCTCACAACCCCGTACTCCCTCTATACTTCAGCGGTCCGCTCGGCTGTCTTATCGTTCGTCTCGAGCATGTAGCCGACACCGCGAATGGTCTGGATCATCTTCGCCGGGAACCGGTCGTCGATTTTCGACCGCAGGTGCCTGATATAGACATCTACGATGTTTGTCAACCCGTCATACTCCACATCCCAGACATGCTCCACAATCATCGTGCGGCTGAGCGGCCGTCCCTGATTGCGCATCATGTACTCCAGGATCGAGAACTCTTTGGGCGCTAACTCGATCGACTGGCCGGACCGCACCACCTTGCGGCGAATGCAATCCAATACCAGATCGCCCACCTGCAGCCGTTCCGGTGTCGGTGTACCGCGCCGCAACAGCGCACGCACTCGCGCCAGCAGTTCGACAAACGCGAAGGGTTTCACAAGGTAGTCGTCCGCACCGAGTTCCAGACCCTTTACGCGGTCGTCCACCGCATCGCGCGCACTGAGGATCATTACCGGAGGCGACGTCTTCCGGTTCCGTACCTTCTTTAACAGATCGAGCCCGTCCATGTCCGGGAGCATGAGGTCCAAAATGACTAAGTCATACTCAGTCGCATGAACGTAATCTAATGCTTTTGCGGCATCATTGGCGACATCCACGGCGTAACCCGCGCTTTCCAGGCCACGGCGGAGAAAGTCAGCAATTCGCGATTCATCTTCGACGACGAGGAGTCTCACTGCTGATAAGATAGCGTACTTATTTGGCCTCGTGGCAATAGGCACAATCGACGCTGGCCTTGTTGCGACGATGGCAATCCATACATCCGCCCATCGAAATGTCCGTCTCTTTCCAGAGGACATCCCGTGTCGCCACCGGACCATGACACGTCTCGCACTTCGCCCCAGCTTCGGTGTGCGCCCGGTGGCTGAAGAAAACGTAAGTCGGGATGCGGTACACGCGAACCCACGCCGGGCCGGTTTTCTCCGCGGCGTGCTTGGCCAGCTTCCGGATGTGCGGCGAATCCGTTTTTACCGAGCGGTGGCAACCCATGCACGTCGCCACCTGAGGAAAACCCATGGCTTCGCCTGGGTCGGGGTTGGTGTGGCACATCTTGCACTTCAGCCCCATCGCCAGATGCTTCTTGTGGCTGTATGGGATCGGCTGCTCCGGAGCCTTCGCCGGAGCCGGAGCATTGGGCGCCTGCAACAGCAGCGCGAACACAAACCACAGCATCACGCCTACAGGCTACCCTTTTTCAACTGATCGGCAATCGCCGCGATATCGGGCGTCGACAACGCAAGCTTCGGCACCGGCGTTGCTACTGCGGGAATGGCTGCAATCGCCGGGGCGCCGGCCAGCGATTTCAGAAGGCTTCTCCTTCGTAACCTCATCTCTGCGTTAGCATAACCCACATGGATTTCTCCTTCTCGCCCAAGGTCGAAGAGCTTCGCCAGCGTCTGCTGAGGTTCATGGACGATTACATCTATCCCAACGAACGCCTGTTTAACGAACAGGTGGCAGCGGGAGGCTGGACGCCCGTCCCGATCATTGAACAGCTGAAGGTGAAAGCCCGTGCCGCAGGCCTCTGGAACCTTTTCCTGCCGGAATCCGAATACGGCGCGGGTTTGACCAATGTCGAATACGCGCCGCTGTGCGAAATCATGGGCCGTGTCTTCTGGGCCCCGGACGTCTTCAACTGCAATGCGCCCGATACCGGCAACATGGAAGTCCTGGTGCGCTACGGCACTGCGGAACACAAGAGGCAATGGCTCGAACCGCTTCTGGCCGGCGAAATCCGATCGTGCTTCGCCATGACCGAGCCCGACGTAGCTTCCTGCGATGCCACCAACATCGAAGGCTCCATCGTCCGCGAGGGCGGCGAATACGTAATCAACGCGAAGAAGTGGTGGTCCACCGGCGCGGGCGACCGGCGCTGCAAGATCGCCATTTTCATGGGCAAAACCGACCCCACCGCCGCACGCCACAAACAACAGTCGATGATCCTGGTTCCCATGGATACGCCCGGTGTGAAGGTCGTGCGCCTGCTCAACGTCTATGGATACGACCACAAGCCCCACGGCCACGCGGAACTGCGCTTTGAAAACGTTCGCGTTCCGGTGAGCAACTTACTGTTAGGCGAGGGGCGCGGGTTCGAGATCGCACAAGGCCGCCTAGGTCCCGGCCGCATCCACCATTGCATGCGCCTGATGGGCGCCGCCGAGCGGGCGCTGGAACTGATGTCGAAGCGCGCGCAGAAGCGTGTTGCCTTCGGGAAGACACTCGCCGAACAGGGCGGCTTGCGACAGGAGATCGCACGGTCGCGCATGGAAATCGAGCAGGCGCGATTACTCGTGCTGAAAGCAGCCTGGATGATGGACACGGTCGGCAACAAAGCCGCACGGTCTGAAATCGCCATGATCAAAGTGATCGCCCCCAACGTCGCTTTGAACGTCATCGACCGCGCCGTCCAGATCCACGGCGCGGCCGGTGTTTGTGACGACTTCCCCATGGCCTTCGATTGGGCGAACTCCCGCACGCTGCGCCTGGCCGATGGACCCGACGAGGTGCACATGGAAGCCATCGCCAAGCTGGAACTCAAGAAGCATCCGGTGGGTGCGTAATGGCGGTGGCCGCCGTCCGCCTCCGCTTTGACGGCGCACCCAAGAAGGTGGCCGACAAGATCCGCCGGAACATTTCCGGACTTGCCTTCGACGGGCGCAATGTCTGGATTGGCGGCGACGAGGGCCGCTGCATCGAGCGGCTAACTCTCATCGACGGCGAATACCGCGACCACAAGCGGTTCGACTTAGCCGAGTACTTGCCGCTCGACACTACCAAGAAACAGGACGAGATAGATATCGAGGGCATCGATATCGACGACGAATACCTGTGGCTGGTCGGCTCACACAGCCTGCGCCGCGAGAAGGCCGATCCGAACGCCTCCGACGAAGAGAACCTTACCGTCCTAAGCCGCATCACTGCGCAGGCAAACCGCTACACGCTTGCCAGAATTCCGCTGACATCCGAAGGGGACGATCGAATCCTGGTCAAATCCTCCGCAACACGCACCGCCGCGAAGCTGGCGACTGCCGGCGGTGGCAGCCGTTTGATCGAAAGCCTTGAAGGCGATCCGCATCTGGCCGTCTTCTTGCCCATCCCCAGCAAAGACAATGGACTCGACATCGAAGGCTTAGCCGTTCAAGGCGACCGCGCCTGGGTAGGCCTTCGCGGACCCGTGCTCCGCGGCTGGGCGGTCGTTTTGCAACTACGTTTCGACCTGGAAGACCACGGAACGCTTCAATTGCGGCAATCAGCCCCAACGAAGCACTTTCTGCAACTCGACGGCCTTGGCGTCCGCGACTTGCTGCTCGACGGTGACGACTTACTGGTCCTGGCCGGCCCAACCATGAGTAATCCCGGCCCGTGCCACCTCTTCCGGTGGCCGAACGCCACGCACGTGAGCCACGACTCGCTGACCTGGCGCGACAAACTCGAACTTCTTCGCACCTTCCCGGATGAAGAAGGCTGTGACCACGCCGAAGCCATAGCCTGGCGCAGCAAGCACGAGCTATTGGTAGCCTACGACTCGCCTACCGATTCCCGCCTGAATCGTGACGACGCCGTGGATTTGGATGTACTACTTTTCCCCTGACGGCTTCGGACCCTTCGGCCACAAATGATGCGATGGCGCATGCCTACGGACCTTGATGTTCCGAAACTCCGCCTTAGCGCCTTCCGATTGCAAGCAAATATAACCAATCCGCGGATTGGCGTTCGCCGCAAGCCCGATGATCGTCCCGTTCAAAACCGTCGCCAGGCGCCCTTCCTCGGAATACACCTCATAGGTGTTCCACTCGCCCGACGGCTTGGAGTTTTCGTGGATCATCTCGCCGCCCTCGAGATACGCCCCCTGAATCGGGAAGATGCGCCCCATGTGCGACTGGTACATCTGGCATTCAACGCCCTGCGGCCACACAGCGTCTTTCTGCACATATACCAACACGCCGCTATTGCCGCGCTCCGGGAACCGTACCTCAACGTGGAATACGAAGTTGTCGTAAACACCGTTCGTTCGAATGTAGCCATTGGGCGTGCCAGTCGTTTTGATCGACCCATCCTCGATGAAAAAAGTCGACTGGTTCGTCGCTGTCCCCTCAAAGAAACGCTTGGGCTTGCCGTCTTCACCCTTCAACACGATCACTAACTTGCCGAAATCCTTACCGTTAAATAACGATGTCCATTCTTCGGAATAGTGCATCGGCGGGTCGCGCATGTCACCGATCCGCTGGCCTAACATCCGCTGGCCTAACAAGGGAAGGGAAGCCGTGCCGCTCAAAAGCCGGGCCGCGAATTCGCGCCGCTTCACAGGTTCACTCCCAGTTCCTTCCAGGTCATCATCTTCTTGCGATAGATTGCCTCACGTCCCATGATCGCCGTCAGCGCACCCGTGGCTCCGATAGTAATATCGGCCGCAACCGGTTTGTTCGCTGTGATGGCCTCATAGAACGCGGTTACATGTGCCAGGTCGAGGTTCTCGCGGACGTTCTCCGCCAACTTCTCGGGTTTCGCATCCTTCGCCCGCGGATAGTAGATGGCCTGGTCGACGTCCACCGAGCCGTTCGTGCCGTAAACATAGAAGTACTGCCCGTTACCCGGCATGCCGCGCGCATGGAAAAACACCTGCGTAAACGACATCTTCACGCCATTCGCGTATTCGTAACTCAGGCAGTAACCGTCCATGTTAGTACGGCCCGGAGGATCGTTTGCCCAAATCAGCGTTCCGCCGAACCCGGCCGCCATTTCGGGGCGGCTGCCGGCCAGCCAATTGCAAGCGTCCAAGTTATGTACAGCCATCTCGACAATCACATCGCCCGACCGTTTCCGATCGAAAAACCAATCCGCTGATGGACCATCGTGCGCCAAATCGTCGCTTGCATGGCGCTGCGCCTTGATCATCACCACCTTGCCGCAGATACCGTCTCGAATCCGCTGTGCCACCGTGGCCAGTTTCTTGCTCGATCGCATCTGCTGCCCGATTTGAAACACGCGATTGGTCGACCTGGCCACTTTTACCAGTTCCCCAATCGAGGCAGCGTCAATCCCCGCCGGCTTTTCGCAGTACACGTGTTTGCCGGCCTTCAATGCCGCAATCGCCATCTCGACGTGCAAATCGCACGGTGTGGAAATGTGGACTGCCTGGACATTCTTATCGGCCAGCAAATCGCGCCACTGCCGGTAAGTCTTGGGGTTATCCCGAGCGGCCGTTGAAGCGGCCTTGTCTAACCGGTCGGGTTTAATGTCGCAGAGCGCTACCACCCGGACACCCGGTTGCTCCATGACAGAACGCATGACGTACGCTCCGCGGTTGCCAACGCCGATCATGGCAGCCCCTACTGTTTGTTGCGCCTGTACGGCCAATGCGACCGGAGTCAACATCATTTCACGTCGTGTCACATGCACCTCATTTAACTCTTCTGTTTGCGGATCTTCTGCCAGTACACTTCCGGCCGCTTATCGGGCGACAGATGCGGATTCGGAGTCACCATGCTGCTGTACAGGTCCGGACGGCGCGCACGGATGTAACTGCCGCCCGAAGCCAAATTCAGATTCTCGGGTATAAGGGTAGCGCAAACGACTTCGTCTTCGAGCGACCGGCACTCGGTGATCACTTCCCCATAAGGATCGACGATCATCGACCCACCGGGTTTGATCGTGCCGCCTTCGGCGCCCAGCACATTGGCATACAGCAGGTAAACCCCGTTCTCCCAGGCGCGCGCGGGCAGCCACTTCATGATCCAACCGCGACCCTTCGGCCCATCGAATTCCATCCTACAGCGGACCGGATCGCGATGGCGGTTGTGCCAGATTTCCGGGTCCACTACACCTCGTCCCGGCGCGGGCGAGGGTAGGCATCCCGTCACGTGCGGCGCCAGCAATACCTCTGCGCCCAGCATCGCCGTCATCCGTCCGTTCTCCGGCAAATTGTTGTCGTAACACGTCAGGATGCCAAACCGGGTGCCGAGCGCATCGAACACCGTGTAACTATCGCCGCATGCCAGATGGCTGCTGACAAATTCGTGGATTTTGCGGTGTTTCGCCAGCAGACCATTGCCTGATACCGCCACCTGGCAGTTATACAGTTGGTCGCCTTCGCGCTCCACCACGCCGGCCGAAATCACCATGTCTAACTTGCCGGCTATCCCGATCAGCCGGTCCACTGACTCGCCGCCCGGCACCGTCTCTGACAATTCGCGCACTTCGTCGCGCGACAGGTTCTCCAGAAACGTATACCCGGTGACCGATAACTCGTGGAACAAAATGAATTGAGCGCCCCGGCGGGCGGCCTGGGCGCTCAAATTCTCGATTGTTTCGAGATTGTACCGCTTGTCGCCGTCGTGCGCTTCGAACTGCGCGACAGCAACCTTTACTTCCTGCTTCACTTCTTCTTACCCTGTGCCGCCACTGCTTCCATGGCGGCCTTCACTTTTTCCGGATCGCCGAGATAGTAACGGTTCAAAGGCTTCAAATTGTCGTCCAACTCATACACAAGCGGCATTCCGGTTGGGATGTTTAATTCGACAATCTCCTCGTCGGAAATGTTATCGAGATACTTTACCAGCGCGCGCAGGCTGTTACCGTGCGCCGCGATGATCACACGCTTGCCGGCACAGACGTCCGGCGCAATCACATTCTCCCAATAAGGAACAAACCGCGCCACCGTGTCCTTCAGGCACTCGGTTAGCGGCAGTTCCTCGGGAGTAAGTGAATCGTACCGGCGGTCATGCCCCGGATAGCGCTCATCGGCCGTGTCGAGCGCCGGCGGCGGAATGTCGTAACTCCTCCGCCAGATCTTCACCTGCGCTTCGCCGAACTTCTCAGCCGTTTCCGACTTGTTCAGCCCCTGTAATGCCCCATAGTGGCGTTCGTTTAACTGCCACGCACGCACCACCGGGACCCACAGCAGGTCCATCTCATCCAGCGCAAGCCACAGGGTGCGGATCGCCCGCTTCAATACCGACGTATAAGCGATATCGAACGTGTAGCCTTCCGCCTTCAGTACCTTACCGGCCTCCAACGCTTCCTGCCGGCCCTTGTCCGACAGGTCCACATCGGTCCACCCGGTAAACCGGTTCTCTTTGTTCCAACTGCTTTCGCCGTGACGAACGAGAACAATCTTTGTCATTGCCGGAAGGCGCTCCTTCCGGCGTAACGGGCGGCGGAGCCCAATTCTTCTTCAATCCGCAGCAACTGGTTGTACTTCGCCAAACGATCGGTACGGCTCGCGGAACCGGTCTTGATCTGGCCCGCATTGGTTGCGACAGCCAGGTCGGCAATGAACGAATCTTCGGTTTCGCCGGACCGGTGCGACACGATGTTCGCGTACTTCGCGCGCTCGGCCAGCGCCATGCACTCGAGCGTCTCAGTCAACGAACCAATCTGGTTCACTTTGATCAGAATCGCGTTTGTAACGCCCTTCTCGATGCCCTTCTTGAGGATCGAAGTGTTGGTTACAAACAGGTCGTCACCCACCAACTGGACCTTCTTGCCTAATGCATCGGTCAGCAGCTTCCAGCCGTCCCAATCGTGCTCCGACATGCCGTCTTCAATCGACACGATCGGATACTTCGCGCACCAGTCGCTCCAGGTCGCAACCATCTGCTCCGGCGTCGCCTTGTGGCCATCGGACTTCTTGAACACATACGTGTTCGCGCCCTTGTCAAAGAACTCGCTCGCCGCTACATCGAGCGCCAAGCCGACCTGTCCGCCAGGCTTGTAGCCCGCCTTCTCGATGGCCTCAAGAATCACTTCCACCGCTTCTTCGTTCGACTTCAGGTTCGGCGCGAAACCGCCCTCATCGCCCACGGCAGTGGAATATCCCTTCTTCTTCAGCACGCCCTTCAGCGAATGAAACACCTCAGTACCCATGCGAATGCCCTCGCGGAAGCTCTCCGCGCCGAACGGCACCACCATGAACTCCTGCAGGTCTACCGAATTGTCCGCGTGCGCGCCGCCATTGATGATGTTCATCAAGGGTACGGGCAATACCGTCGCGTTCACACCACCCAGGTAGCGGTAGAGCGGCAGCCCATGTGCATTTGCCGCCGCGCGCGCCGTGGCCAGCGATACCGCCAGAATCGCGTTCGCGCCCAGGTTGCTCTTCGTCTCCGTGCCGTCCAACTCCAACATGCGCCGGTCGACATCTACCTGCCGCGTCGCATCCATGCCCGCCAGCGCCTTCGCGATTTTCGTATTAACGTTGTCAACCGCCTTCAGGACGCCTTTTCCGAGATAACGGCCTTTATCGCCGTCACGGAGTTCCAATGCTTCATTCTCACCTGTGGACGCGCCGGAGGGAACCGCCGCGCGGCCCGTACTGCCATCGGCCAGCAAAACGTCCGCTTCCACCGTCGGATTACCGCGTGAATCCAGTATTTCTCTACCCGTGATCTGGATGATTTCCATAAATCACCATTGTGGCATGTCCGGTGTCGCAGGCGGCGGCGCGGCGGCCTCAATTCCGACTACCACCTCCGCGATTCCCTTCCGCCGAGATGTGTTAAGTCCTATACTCGAACTGAACCGGAGCTCTTATGCGCATTTTGTTCGTCCTCTGCGCCGTTGTATCGCTCGCCACCGCCGCCGAACCGGCGTTCATTACCACTCGCTTTGTGAACGGCAGCGGCGCCGAAAACATCGTGGCCACCGCCGTGGACCCCGCCGGCAATCTGATCATCGCCGGAACGACCACATCCACCGACCTTCCAGGGCGAACCATTACGCGGCTCACGCCTGAAACCAGTCTCCTTCGCAGTCGTGACACGGGACTCACCTGGTCTCGTGCGGCTTCGCCCGAGCCGGGATATCTCGGTTGTCTGGCAGCTCACCCTAAGCGCTCGAACGTCGTGCTCGGCTGCGGCGCAAGCGGCATTGCCCGCAGCACAGATGCGGGCGCCACGTGGACCACGCTGCCCGCCACCCCAACTGCGTACAAGATCACCCACCACCCGACGAATCCCGACATCTTCTTCGCGATCTCTCAACGTGGGCCTCTGTATCGGTCCACGGACGCTGGCATAAATTGGCAGGCACTTAGCCAGCCTCCTGGCTTGAGCTTCCTGGAGTTATCGGTAGATCCATTCGATCCGTCCGTCATCCTGCTGGGAGCTTTTCCTCAATTTGTGCGTTCCACCGACGGAGGACTTACATGGAAAGATGTGCTTAGCAAGGAATCTGAAGATTCCATCGTTTTCGATCCGCACCGGCCAGGACGCGTGTACGCTCTTGCGAAGTTTACCGCGCCATCATACGCGCTACGCGTCAGTACCGACCACGGAGCTACCTGGACTCCACTCCCAGCGGGACCGCTCGGAGTTCTTGCCGCCGACCCCCACCGCGCCGACACCCTCTGGATCGTCACACAAACCGACGTCTATAGGTCACAAGATGCTGGGCGAACCTTCAATCGAGTCGCCCGGTTTAGTGATTTTGTCGGGCAGTTGGCAGTCCTTCCCGCCGATCCTGCTGTTCTCGTAGCATCCACCAGTAGCGGGATCTTTAAATCCGTTGATGACGGACGCACGTGGACGCTTCAGCACGCCGGGCGCTTCAACGCGTTTCTTCCGCTCGGTGATTCGGAGTTACTCGCCTCTGTCGTTCCGGCCGGCGATGTCTACATCTCCAAGCTAAGTCCCGACACTCGCGAGACCCTGTTCACCACTTACATCGGCGGATCCAAGCTCGACCAGGCGTTCGCCATGAAAGTCGACTCGCAGGGTGACATCCTCGTGGCGGTGGGGCGTTCCGAGTCGGACGACTTCCCGTCCGCTCCCGGCTCGGGCACGATCGTCGTCTTCAAGACTGCGGCCACGGGCGACCGGCTCATGTACGCACGGCGACTTGGTGGTTTGCTAGGCGATGATCCCGTCTCACTCGCACTCGATCTCGAAGATAACGTCTATGTTGCCGGTTCCACACGCTCCACCGATTGGCCGGTGACTACAGGTGCCCGCGTTCCCACTCCGGTGTCGAACCTGGCGGAAGCAGCCCGGAACGGCTTCGTTGTGAAGCTCGACCGGAGTGGCCACACCGTCTACTCCACGGTAATCGGCGGCTCCGATTCCGACCGGATTTCCGCAATCGCGGTCGACCCCTCAGGGGCCGTTTGGCTCACCGGCAGCACTCAATCCGCTAACTTCCCGGTTACCGCTAACGCGCTCCGAGGTTATTCGGGCGGTACCGATGCGTTCATTACCCAACTCAGCCCGTCCGGAGCCGAAATCCGGTACTCCACCTATTTCGGCGGCACGGGCGCTGATGCGGGTGGCGCCGTCACTCTCGACGCTCAAGGCAACCTATACGTCGCCGGCCATTCTAATTCGCGCGATTTCCCAACCTCGCCCGGAGCTTTCCAATCCACACTGAAGGCGCGCGCCTGTGCCTCGGATGGACTTTCATCAGGTGACGGCTTTGTGGTCCGATTCAATTCTAACCATAGCGTCGAATTTGCCACATTCGCTGGAGCTACATGCCGCCTCAGTTTGAATCAGATCGCCGTAGCTGACGGTTCCGTATTCCTGGCAGGCGACGCCAGTCCAGGCGGACTAATCAATTCTTACCCGTTCTGGCATGATATCGACGGAACGCCGAACGCCTTCCTGGCCCGAATGAAGACGGACGGTAGTTCCCTCGAAATCGGCCCGATGTTGCCCGGCGGTTTGCCAGGTTTTGCGATTAGTCTCGACCGGTCTCGGATGTACGTCGGCAGCGGAAATCGAAACTCGCCTTATTGGCCCGGTGCTCAAGCGTTTCTGGGTCTACTCGACCTCAATCCCTTGCCGAACTCGCTTCGGGTCCGGTCTGCCCGTTCCACTTTCGATCGAACGGGTTGGTCGGCGGCGGAGGTGCCAACCGCGGACATGTTAGTGAGCCCCGGTGCGCTTGCCACAATCTTCGTCGAGGGGATGGATGACATCCAGCCGATGGACTTAGGTATCAGCCCTGATTCCGACTTACCCGAAGAATTACAGGGGATCCGAGTCTGGTTCGACGGTCAACCCGCTCCCATTCTGTCGGTCGAACCTGGTGCCATCGTTTGCGTTGTGCCATCCTCCCTACGGCCGGACCAGAATCCCAATCCCTTTCTGGAGATCGCTCGCAATGGTGCACGGTCTAACCCTCGTCTGAGTGGCATCAGCACGTCTTATTACCCCCGGCTGCTCTATGCTGCACCGGGCGACATCCTGGTGGCGCGCAATGAAGATGGAACCCTCAACAGCGATGCCAATCCCGCCCCGCTCGGCACAGTCATAACCATCTACGCTTCGGGCCTTGGACCCCTCGCTCCGCCCCTTCCGGACGGCTCGGTGGCGCCCGCCGAACTGTCGCGTCCTTCGGTCAAAGTGGAAGCAAGAGCCTACAACGGGCCGTCATTAGAGGTGCTCGACGTTTCCACCATGCCAGGTTTCGTCAGTTCACTCCAACAGATCAACCTTCGGTTGCCGCAGAGTACTTGGGAGGACAGTTCGCAGTTGTTGCTATTTATCTCACCCAACGGCTATGGGAGTACGAGAGGCAAGGTTTCCGTCAGACGATAGTCCCAGTTACGGCAGCGCAAACACCAGCACGTTCGGACCCGCCGCCGTCGCCACATACTGTTTGCCATTCAACTGGTAAGTCATCGGCGACGCCTTCCATAACTGGTTCGCCTGGAACTGCCACAGCAGCTTACCCGATTTAGCGTCAGCCGCCGCGAACGATCCGTCGTCATGGCCAAAGAACACCACTCCGCCCGCCGTTGACAACACGCCGCCCCACGTGATCGCCGGACCATCCTGCGGTAACTCCCAAACCACCTCGCCTGTCTGTATGTTGAGCGCGCGCAGGATCTTCTGGCCTTTCTCTTCCGGAATGTTTCGCGTGTCGCCGCCATAGTGCGATTGGCCCGCCTTCCACTCAGCCTTTGCTTTGGTGTAGAACGTACACTTCTCAAGCGTCATCACATAGAACAGCTTGGTAGCGGGACTGTAAGCCGTCGACATCCAATTCGTTGCACCCTCCACGGCCGGACACGCGCGGATGCCTTCCGGTGTCGGATCGGCGCCGGCAGACTTGATCGGGCGGCCCTTTTCATCCAATCCCGTAGCCCAGGTGAGCCTCTTCACGAACGGCTTGCCCAGCAGAAACTCGCCCGTCAAACGGTCCAGCACATAAAAGAACCCATTACGATTCGCCTGGATCAACAGCTTGCGCGGACGGCCCTTCCATTCAGCGTCCACCAGCATGGCGGTTTGTTGCGAGTCCCAATCGTGCAGATCGTGCGGCGTGTGCTGGAAATGCCACCGCAACTTACCCGTCTTAGCATCCAGCGCGACCACTGAATCGGAATACAAGTTATCTCCGCGGCGTTCGTCGCCGTTGTAGTCGGGGCATGGATTGCCGGTGGTCCAGTAAAGGATGCCCGCCGTCGGGTCGTAAGTGCCTGTCAACCACGTCGCCGCGCAACCATGCTCCCAATCGCGGCCCTGCCAGGTTTCAGAACCCGGTTCGCCCGGAGCGGGAACGGTCCAAAACCGCCAGGCTTCCTTGCCCGTCTTCACATCGAACGCGGCCAGAAACCCGCGAGCGCCCTCGTCACCGCCTGAATGTCCGGAAACCACCAGGTCGCCGATAACCAGAGGTGCGGAAGTTGCGCCATAGTTCTGGCGATAGTCAGCCATCTCGGTATCCCAGATGAGGCGGCCGTTGCGACGGTCAAGCGCAAGCAAATGGGCATTATCGGTAATCAGGAATAGCCGGTCTTCCAGCAACGCGACCCCGCGGTTGATCCCGCTGGCCGCATCGCCGACCACGCCGCGCGTTCTCGGACGCCGGAACGACCATAGTGTCTTGCCCGTCGCCGCATCCAGTGCGTACGCTTCATTCGGCGCGGTCACGTACATAACGCCATCCACCACGGTAGGCGTAACCTGCAATCGCGGCGCACCCGGCACTGAGAACATCCAGCGCGAAGTAAGTTGCCCGACATTCCGCGGCGTGATCTGAGTAAGTGGCGAGTGCCGGTTACCCGATAACTGCCCGTGGTAGGAAGGCCACTCGCCAACCGGCGGATCGATAACTTGGGCCATACTCGGGCCCCGGTTCGTGAGCGTGACACCTGTGTTGCCCGCCCGCGCGGGCCGTAGCGTCCGCATGTAAGCGAGCAGCGCCGTCATCTCCGTATCCGAGACATTGGCCCCCGGCATTCCTTTGTCCGGAATCCCGTTGCGAATCAGTTCCGGCAGGTCATTCCGGGTGCGTATACTGCGCGTAACATCGGGTGCGCGTTCGCCGCCCCGGCCATCCGCGCCGTGGCAGAACGCGCAGCGGTTCGCGAACGACTTCTGCCCCGCATCGCCAGCCTGCTGCTGTGCGGCCGCCGGGGCTGCACCCGTCATTTCGATATAGCCCTTCTTTGCCAGAAACGCGAAGTAACCGGCATAGTCGAACTTAGTCTCGCCCGCCTCCTCCTTGGTAAGCGCGACAATCTCGTCCAGGTTCCGTCTCCCATCCGCCCAATAGAGCGCCAGTGTTGGGTGCTTTACCCATGCGCCGTTCGGGTACCCTTCGCGTTCATCCGGCGGAATGTCGTCCAGCGGCAGCGTCCCGAAGCGCTTGCGTGTGATAACCGTCCCAGGCGAAGCGGGTCTCCTCTTGGGCGGCCGTGCCGCGCCGGTCAGGCGAGCGGTGGCCTGCACCATCTGCTCGACAATATGCTCCGGCAGTTTCCGCTCGGCGCCCCACTCCCGCGCGATCCGCGCCAGCCATTGCGCCTCTTTCTCCCCCGCATCGGCGAAGTAATAAAGATAGGCCGCATTCATCACGATCAGGTCACGTAGCGACTGCACATCCACCGTATCCGGTGTATCGGCCGAGTTATGGTGCGTGTGCACGCCAGTGCCGCTATAAGGCCACGTCGCGGGAACGCCGATCGACGGCTCACCCAGAAAGGCGTCCGTCCCGGCCATGAACTCTTTCCAGTGCCACTTGCGGTTAACCGTAGGGAAATATGTCGCAGCCAGCTTGAGAATGAACGGATCGGTATACGAATAACCCGACCACGGGTTCAAGTACCAGGTGTACTCCGTGCCCGGCAGATCGTAAGTAGCGGCCGGCGTATCCACGCACATGGCCGCCACCGTACGCTTGATGCGGTCCGGGTAAGTGGCAATGTAATGATGCGTGCCGTAGTATTCGGGCATCGCCATCATACGAATCGTCCGGCGCGGCTTTTTCAATTTCCCTTCGTTGATCAGCCGCCGGATCGTGCTGACAGACTCGAGCATCGCCGCCACACCAGTCGCATTATCATGAGCGCCCTGCTCGGCGGAATGCCCCAAAGTGAGCACCTCTTCGTCTGTCTCGCCAGGAATCACCGCCGTCACATACGGATAGTAGCCCTTGTAATGACGTGAATCGACTTTCGCACGCAGTTTCACGGGACCTTTCGCCATCAGACTTCGCAGGTAAGCCGCCTCCCGCGGACTCAGCGAGAACCCGACCAGCGGCGTACTTTTGGCTGTATAAGCCCAACCGTAATCGCCCCACGAGTTAATCCACTGCCGGCCGTCTTCTAACTTCGGATTCTCCGTGAACGTGTTCACCGCTCCCAGCGCCCCGGCCTTTGCTAAGTCGTACTTCAGGCCCGCCGGGTTCTGCTTCGTCAAAACCAGCTTTCCCTTCAGGTCCGCCCCTGTGGCATACTCGACAACTTCCGCCACCACTCCGCGCGCGGGTGTCGGGCCGCTCCACATTACCAGCGACGTAGGGATCTTCTCAAAGTTAGCCAGTTCGCGTTTGTCGGCGGGTACGGCCGGCTCGACAATCTCGAGCGTGGCCGACTTGGCATTCCACGCGAGCGGCATCGTCCAATACCCGAACTGCGAAACGCCGTCGGCGGGAGCGTTGATTACCTCCACCCGTTCCAACCCGTTAGCCGCCAGCGTTCGTCGCAGATACTCGGCCGTTTCGGCGTACTTAGGAAATGTGCTCCAACGGTCGGTCGAATGGATGCGGCGAACATACTCCATTGCTTTGTCCGGTTGCGCCGCTTGCTTTACCGTATCGAGCAGTGGCTTCAGGTCTTGCGCGAAAGCCGCCGCAGGCAGCAATGCCCACACAAGCTTACTTAACGTTCTCATGTTGGTTCAGTTTCTCCGTACCTACCACTTCGACTAACGCAACAATATCTCCGAGCGAATCGCGAACAGGGGCGAGCACGGATACCATACCTGGACGCTGGCTGACACGGACGCGTTCACCTGTTTCAAGAACCTTCTTCATCGGAGCGGGCGTATCCTGCATCAGCGCGCCCCAAGGCCAGAATTGCGACATCTCGTTCGAATTCCGGACAACGACGTGTATCTTGTTATCGCGTGGAAGCGGCATCCAGAGATTGACGTCGCACGGGATATCCACCAGGCGCGACAACCGGATCAGCGTCTTCTTCACACGGATGTACGGCTCGTGGTTCACCGTGTAGTTATCCGCGGCGCTCCACTTATCCCGCGGATCGGGGTGGAACATCTCGTGGATCACTTCCTTCTTCTGGATACGCTTGCATTCTTCGCCGTCTAGCATCACAGATGCGATCCGCGCCACTTCATCCAACTTTTGATCGAGCAGAGACGCAAGTAACAATAGGGCGAGTTTCATTTCATCACCTCGCGAACACGCTGCCACGCAGCGGCGTCGGTTCTATGCAGTAACCACTCAGCAGGCTTGGCTGCCTCATCCACATCGGCATTGTTGATCTTGTTCGGCGGCTTATCGGCAAGGGCCGGGCGTGGGGTCCACCATTGCTGGGGTGTCGTGCCGTTATATGCTTTCACAAACGCCGCCAGTCGCGACCGGTCCATCACCGCCAGGTCCTGCAACGTATTGCGTTCGAGCTTCAGCCGGATCGTGGGAATAGGACCTTCGATCCCGAACCGTTCGCCCGAGTACACCAGCGCCAGATCCGCGCCGCCCGAGTTAAACCACGGATCGCGGCCCGGCGACACTGTCAACCAGTGAATGTAACCGTCCACGTCCCACACCCACGTCCGCATCATGTACCGCGTAATCGCGCTCGAATTCTCGCTAATCGACGGCGGACCCGAGTAATTCCACACAATATCTCCGCGCGCCTTCAGCTTACGTGCGGTCTCAGGCATCCACGAAAGCATGCCGGACGAACAGACCCAAAAGTTGACCACGCCTTCGAGGTCCGCGGCCTGCTGTTCCAGCGCCCAACTCGAGTCCGACCGGAACACAAACTTAACTGGCGTATCCTGTGGCACCGCGGCTTTCCACAACCGCCAATACTCCTTGAAATACCGGTCATCTTCCAGAAACCGGACCTCATCCCCATCCCACGGGAACGCCTTGTATCGCTTCTTATGATTGAAGAACAGTTCGAACCGTGTCTTTGTCCAACCCTTCTCGCGTAGGTGGCGTTCCATCTCTTTCACCACATTCGTGAACTCCACCTCGTAACCCGGCTCTCCCCAGTTCAGAAACGAAGCCGGCCATTCCGGTGTAATCGGCAGATACACAAACGGGATGGGCTTAGCCCCGCGGCGCGTGTTCGCAAAAGCCGACCCATCGAACAACGGACCGTAGTGCCGGTCATAAAGGTCCCACGAAGCGATCTTTCGCGCTCGCCCTTGTCCAGTAAGAGCCGGCGCAAACTCCGGCGCCACCTTGCCGCCGTGTCCGTAGCCAAGCTGGTGAAACAGCCCGCGATGCTCATAGAAGATTCGGTGATAGGCATGGATTAACCCAAAGAACGCATCGCTGGCCGTCCACTTATCCCCATACTGTGCGGCCAGCTTCGGGTACTGTTCGGCCAGGAAAGACGTCCCATACGAGTTATGGTCGATGGACATCGTGTCATCGGCAGGAGTAACAGTCGCGGCGACTAACAGATTGATTGATTTGTCGACTGTGCCCCCCGCACCCTCGACACTGACGGTAACGGTGTGCGGACCAGGTTTCGCATCTGCTGGCACCCACACATCGAGCCAGTACGCCTGTGCCGTCTGGTTCGGAACGCGATTATCCGGATCGGGCAGTGAGCCGGAAACCGGATGCGCAACCGGAACGAGGGCGTCGGGATAATACTCCTGCCTGATCTTGTGATACCACTCGCGGTACAACTCAACGGGAAGGTCTGACCGAACCTTCACTCGGTACGAGCCAGGATCAACAAGGCGTACGACAATATGCATTGAGGCATACGAACGCCGCGCCGCCCGCCAGTGCTTTTGTTCGGCCGTAGCTGCCTTATCGGCGGTAACCGTCCCCCCAAACGGATCCGGCCGCGCGAACTCGGATCGGAAGTCCACCATCGGAGCCGCCAGCGCCAACAGCCACAAAAATGTCATGCCTTCAATTGTTCCAGGATTTGGCGGCAGTTCAAAACCTTCTCTACCAGGTCCAGCGGCCGATAGTAGTAATGGTTCGACGCTTCGTAGCCGATCAGCGAAACATTGCGCGCAATCTCATACTGCGCACGCGCCAGCCGGATCTCGTCCTCCACGATCGCGCGCATGCGTGTCTTGTTCGTCGCCCCGGCATCGCGCAAGATATAGAACTCCACTTGGTTGGCCGTGCTTTGGAAGTGGTTGTAACACGTCTTCGCAATCGCCAGGTCGATGTTGGCGTTGCGCCGCTTGGCCGGCGACGACGCAGTTACCGCTTTTTCGAGCGCCTCAATCCCCGTCTGGAATCCGGCGGCGCACTTCGTGAACTGCGACTGCACAACCTCCGGCGGGTATTTGCCGCACCAACTCTTCACGCCGTCGTGCGGAAACAGCATCATGCTCGGCCGGTATCCCGTGGGGTTCAACCGCAACTGGTTGGCCGGGCCATGCTGCGTCGGGATCACATAGATAGCCACTCCGTACGGGAACTCCTGAAACGCTTCGGAAAACTTGGACCAAGCCGCCAAAGCGCTGTCGACCGACGCTTTGCCGTACCGTTGCAAGGCCGCCCGTTCGAGCGTCTTTCGATGATCCGCTTCCGAAGGCTCAAAGAAGAACGATTTCGCTACGGAGAGGTTCGGCGACGGATAACCGCCGCAAGTCCACGACACCTGCAACCCGCTCACTCCGGCCTTCCGCAACCCCTCGCAATGCTGCAGAATCAGGTCCGGCACCGGGATATACGGGACAGCCGAGATTTCCCAGGTGTTATTAAACTGGACCTTCGCATTCGTCGAAATGCCCGCCTTCTTCGCGATGTCCCAGTTACGCGTCGCTCGCGGACCCGGTCCAACTACCGAAATCGAATACTCGCCCACCGCCGTCTTCACGCCGCCGCGTTCCACCGGTTTGCTCCATTCGGAAATACTTTGGAACCGGATATCCTTGGGCAGCTTCGGCAGCAGCCGGTCCGTCATATCATCGGGCCAGCCCCAATCCCAGTGAATAATATCGGCCGTGGCGCTTTGCCGACGAACACCGTCGCGCATCGTAGTTAGTAACTCGGCCAGCGCATCCCAGCTGTCGCGCTTGCTGCATCGCGGGCAGTCGCCGGCATTCGGCGCCTTCACGCCCCAACCGCCGCCGTGCGAGAAACAGTTGGTGTGATTCTCCGACATTGAAATCGTGAACACGCCACCCAGGTCCGGCACCTGCCGGAAGATATGGGCCAACGTATCCGCGATCCATTCGCGGACCACCGGTTGGCTGGTGCACATCGCCCACAGCCCCGCATGGTGCGATCCGCGAATGTCCGGGTATTTCTTGAAAAATGCATCGGTCATGGCGCGCGGCTCGTTCAAGTACATGTAGACCTTTACGCCCGACTGTGCCGCCCGCTCGACCAGCGCATTCAGATTCTTCAGCCGCGTCTCCCAGCCCTGTCCAAATTCGGGGAACGACTTCGACGGCGCTAACGTATTCAGCACCCCCTGCAGCCACACACCCGAAATACCGCACCGCGCCAGTTTCTCGAGATAGGCATCCGGGAACGGGTCCGCTTCCGGTTCCATCAGCGGATCGCCGTATAGCGCGAAGTAAGAATATAGATACCGCGGCGCCCAGACGGAGTGTTGCTTGCGCTCCCCCTTACTCACAAACGGAGCCTCGCGCTGCTCCATCTGATCCTGCAGCGCATATATACCCTGCATCATCCCGGGTAAGTCCGCCGCCTCAATTGCGATCGACTTATCCGTCACCACCGTGCGCGACCCTTCGCGGCCAAAGTCCAGCTTTGCCAACCGCAGCGAAATCTTCCGCGCCCCAGTTGACGCCACCGGCACATTGGCCGAGAATGCCTGCCGCAGGTAGCGGCTGAACCGCTGCGCCACCTCTTTCAACGGAGCGTCGGCCTCGATCACCCATCCGGCCGTCAGGTCCACGTCACCGGCCGCCGGCCGGCTCGCTACGGCCGTACGCTGTGGGCGATAGGTCGAGTTACTAAGGTCGCTCACAAACTGGAACGGCGCTTCGCCCGGCTTCAGGATCGCCTTCCCGAATACCTGCTGCACCGTCTGCCGCACTTTCGCGATCGCCTGTGCTTCCTCCGCCGTCGGCTTCTCATACCGGATTGGCTCGCAATGCGGCTTGTCCCGGCCGACTTTCACATCCAGAAAGTCATCTTCTTTCAGCGTGAACGTCAGCCGCTCGTCGTTCCAGCCAAGCAACTTAGTAAGTTGATTTGTCGGCAGCACATGCCAGTTCTGCCGGATCACAGTAATGTAAATGCGGCGAAGCTGATCGTCACTCAGTTTCGGTTTCGGCGGCAATCCAAGCTGCGCGCCCAGTTCCAGGATGTTCTGGGGCGTCGTCCCGGCGACCTCTGCCAGTCGATCCACGTTGGCCAGTTCCCAGTTGCGCCACACAAACTGGCACAGCCGGTTCGGGAAATGCGGTTCCGGTATGGGGGCGAGTCCGCCCGACTGTTGGCTAAACAGGGGCAGAGCCGCCGGGAGCGTTAAGAAACTGCGACGATCGATCATGTTCAGAAACCTTTGACCTTCAGTATGCGGTGATTGTAGCTATCCGTGATGTACAGCGTGCCGTCAGGATGGACGAACACGCCGTGCGGACGGTTCAGTTCAGTTTTTAAAGGATCAGTGGGGTCGATATGGTTACCCGGTTTCCCCGTGCCTGCGATCGTGGTGGTCTTGCGTGTCTTCACGCTGTATCGCCGAACCAGGTGGTTCTCCGCGTCCGCAATGATTACGTCGCCATTGCGATCCATCGACAGGTGCTTTGGACCTTTCATATCCGGCTGAATATCCCCCGGCTTGATCAATGTTCGGATGCGTCCCTTCGCATCCACCACGCGCAGCGCATTCCCGCCCCGCTCCAGCACATAAACATTGCCTTTGCTGTCCGCCGTCACGGCGCGTGGGTCCACCAGCGGGCTCTGCGCCGCCATTGCGCCGTCCGTGGGAACGCCCTTCTCGCCGTTACCTGCGACCGTCGTCACCACGCCCGACTTCAAATTCACCAGCCGCACCCGCCGGTTCGTCAGGTCCGCGATATAGAGCCTGTCGCCCTTGGGCGATAGGTCGATCGCAAAAATGCCGTTGAACGCCGCTTGCGTCGCCGGACCGTTATCGCCGGAATAGCTCTTCTGCCCGTTGCCGGCGACCGTTGAAATGATGCCGGATTTCAAATCGATGCGGCGAACCCTGTTGTTGTGTGTATCGGCAATAAAGATCTGCTCTTCGTGATTGATCACCACGCCGTGCGGCTCAAAGAACTGGGCGCCCGAAGCGTTCGCGCCATCGCCTGCGAAACCGGACTTCCCGTTCCCGGCGAACAGCGACGTCTTGCCCGCCGGATCGATCTTGACCAGCCGGTTCCCCATGAATTCAATCACATAAGCGTTGCGCGCTTGGTCAAACGCAATTCCAAATGGCTCGATGAAGCGGATCTCTTTGGCTGATGCGCCCGCCTCCGCTGTTCCTCCACCGGCGAAATGTTCGACCGTAGCGGCGCTCAACGCGGCAGCGAACGTTAGAATACCAACGGTAATGCGGCGGCAAAACATAGGGTTCATCTTACATTGAGCGGAATGCCGTATCATCGAGGATTAGGCGCCTGTGACGGAAACCCCAAACGAATCAGCAATTGCGACAAGTGTCGCCCCAGCGGCACGGACGTTCCGGATCGCCGTACTGCCGGGCGATGGCATCGGTCCGGAGGTAATCGCCGAAGCCGTTCGCGTGCTCGAAGCGGTGCGGCAAAAGCTGGAAGGGGTTGAGTTCCAGTTCACCGAGCATCCGTGCGGCGCCGGTGAATACCTCCGATCGGGTGACCCGCTACCCGCATCTACCCTGCGCGCCTGCGGTTCGGCCAATGCCATCCTGCTCGGCGCCATGGGCCTGCCCGATGTCCGCTGGCCTTCCGGCACCGAAATGGCGCCTCAACTTGACCTGCGCGAGCAACTCGACCTTTACGCGGGCGTGCGGCCCATCAAGCTCTACAACCCCGCTCACTCGCCCCTGAAACACACGGGCGCAGTGGACTTTGTCATCTATCGCGAGAATACCGAAGGCCTCTTTTCCACCCGCAAAAACGGCTACTCGCGCGATGCCTTAGAAGTGCGCGACTCCCTCCGCGTCTCCCGCCGCGCGTCCGAGCGCCTGTTCCGTGCCGCCTTCCGCCACGCCCAGCGCCGCCGCGGTCTCGTCACACTGGTCGACAAAGCCAACGTGTTGCCGTCGATGGCCTATTTCCGGTCGATATTCGACCGCATTTCAGCGGAATTTCCCGACGTCCGCACCGAACGCGTGTACGTCGATGCGGCGGCTCTCTTCCTCGTGCAGAAGCCCGAAGCCTTCGACGTCATCGTCACCGAAAACATGTTCGGCGACATTCTCTCGGACCTCGCCGCCGGTATTGTCGGCGGCATGGGTATGGCCCCGTCGGGCGACATCGGCGAGCATCACGCCGTGTTCCAACCCTCGCACGGAACGGCTCCCGACATCGCCGGCAAGGGCGTCGCGAACCCCCTGGCCACGATCCTTTCAGCAGCCATGATGCTCGACTGGTTGGGTCACGACGAGACACGCCGGGCCGCGCGCCTGATCGAGCAGGCCGTCGAGAAACTGACCGCCGACGCCTCGTTCGCGACGCCGGACCTTGGCGGCTCCATGACCACATCCGAAATCGGCCGCCTGATTACTGAAGCCTTGTGATCGCCGGCTACCGCGCTTTCGACGCCTACACTAATCCAGCACGGGAAGTGTCAACCGGAACGTACACCCTTCGCCCGGAGTGCTTTCCACCCAGATCTGACCGCCGTGATGCTCGATAATCGCCTTGCAAACCGCCAGGCCGATGCCGTAGCCGGGATACTCTGCGCGGCTGTGAAGTCTCTTGAATACGAAAAAGACCTGCTCGTGATAGTGGGGGTCGATCCCGATTCCGTTGTCCTTCACTGAAATCACCCACTCCACATCCTGCCGTTCGGCCGAGATATGGATGACGGGCTGGCGCTTATTGTACCGGATGGCGTTCTCGAGCAAGTGCCGGAACACCTGCATAAAGCGGCTCTGGTTCACTTCTACAGTGGGCAGTGGGTCGAAAGTGACCTGTGCCTTCGTGGCGTCTAGCTGCGGCTTTAGGTGGTCCAGCACGAGCTTGAGCAGGATGGTCAGGTCAACCGGGGTCGGCCTGACCTGTTCCGCATGCACTGCCCGCGAGTAGTCGAGCAGACCTTGAACCAGACTGCGCATGTTTTCGACGCCAGTCGTGATGTGCTGGATGAATAACTCGGATTCCGAGCCAAGCTTGCCTTGGTTGGCCCGCGCGAGTAACTCCGTAAAAGTACCGATTACGCGAAGCGGTTCTTGTAAGTCGTGGCTGGCCGCAAAGGCGAATCGCTGCAACTCTCGCGCCGCATAATCCATGCGAGCTTCCAGATCCTGCACGTCCGCAACAGCTCGCCGGCGTTCGGAGATGTCCTCGAGGGCGCCGGAGAAGCCGGTGACATGTCCGCTGGCGCTTACGATCGGCTGCGTCACCAGCCGAACCCACTTATAGGCGCCGGAACCCGACTTCAGGCAAACTTCGCGGCAGAACGGGACAGCCTGGCGGACCGCTTCTTTCCACGCGGCACTCACTTCGTCCCTATCGCGGTGGTGGAGAGCGCTCAACCAGCTATCGTCGATACTCGCGTTCTGGCCGGCCTCCATCAGTGCGCGCCAGGCTGAGTTCACGTATACCAATCGGCCCGCCACATCGGCTTCGAACAGCGCAATGGGGGAGAACTGAGCAATTCCCAATGCGCCGCTAGTAGCCTCTTTGCGCATTCCGGTCACGTCTTCAAATTGAATACAGATGCCGGCCGGCGTCGGCGTAAATCGGGCATTGTAAGTGGCGCCGGAATCGGCATCCGCCAGGCAGGCGGTCCGTCGCTTTGAGCTTTCAAACGTCTCGTAGTATTCCTGTTCTAGCGCATCTCGCATCGAAGGGGGATAAACGTCCCAGCTTTCGAGTCCGGCCAGAGTATCTCGGGTTTTTCCCAGCCACTGTTCCGCTGCTGAATTTGCATAAATGATCCGCCCCTCGGCGTCGTACAGAATCGTAGGCTGCGACGCACAATCGAGGGCGATCTCCGCCGGTGACCCAATGGTGGATTCGCGCATTTATCAACTTATAAGTAAGCAGTTACCGCGACTGTATGAACATTGTACCGGATCGCTGTAACGCCATTACCAAGCGCTTTCCGGTCGATCGTATAAACCGTCACCTTCCGCTTCACCGAGAAGGGGCGTGTGAATGGTGTGAGAGGCCGATGTCAGATGAACGCAGGTTCCCTAGCGGCACTATGTCCGAGGGAACCCGCGATACCGGCTAGTTTATCTGGTACCCGTTACTTCTTCACTGTCGTCGGTGCAGTGGGGTCGGTCGGCTTCACTGGCGTTCGGGGAGCCGATTCCGGCGGAATGGTAGGGGGCGTCCCAGGACGCATTGGGTCGGGATTCGTTGGATCTCCCGGACGAACGCCCGGAGCGGGCGAAGGCGGAGTTTCCGGCGTTGCCGTCTGGCTGACGTTCCCCTTCTTCGACTTAGTGCTACCGGTCTTACCCGTGGACCTGCTCGAGTCGGTTTTCGTCGTATCCGTCCGCCGCGTGCGCGGTTTGTCCTCCGCTGATTTCGACTCCGTGCTCTTGTGTGCTCCAGTCGTGGTGGACTTTGGCTGCTCTTGTGCGCCGAGCAGCAGTCCCGTGGCAGCTAACACCCCACTTAAAAGAAACCGCATATTCACCTCCGCCGGACTAAATGCAATCCAGTCCCCATGGTGCGGTCAAGCACTGAGTTGGGCGGAGGTGAATCGTCCCGCGGAGCGGGCTCTAGTTGCGGTCGATCACACTTGGGGGTTCAGTTTAATCAGCAGCTGATCCATAATCTTCTTGTCGTCGTCTGTCAGGTTTGTCGACGAACCGCAAAGGACGTGACAGTTTTTCGCCAGCTTTCCTCGCGACTCCCATTTGGTGTCGACCAGACTGAACGCATCGACGCAGCCCCGCAGTTGTTCCAACTTCGAAGCAATCGTTTTCGGCTGCCCATTGCCCGCCTTAACATCTTTATACGCAGTCGCCACAGCCGAGTAGCGCGGGTAATACTCGGTCTTCGCCTTCATGATGTCCTTGACAAACGCCAGGTGAAGCTCTGCTTTCTTCTTCACCTTGTCAGTGACCGTTTTGTCGAAACCGGGATGCTTCTTGGCCACCTCCGCCGCATAGGTCGTCGCGGCTTGGATCAACTTCGTGGTGTCGGCGATGTTGGCGGAGATGGTTGATAACGAAAAGGTCTTATGAACCTTCTCGATCGCATCCCCCAGGCTTACCTTCGTTGCGCCTTTGGGTACTTTGGCGTTGTTTCGCAGCGTTTGCCATTCGGCACGCGTGGGCACAGGTATTTTGTACATGCGGCCTCCTCTGAGTTTTTCGGGCGCTGGAATTATATCAAAAGTGCGCGGATATCTTTTGAATCGAGCTTTGATCCGCTACACGCCTTATCGCGACCAAGCGCCATCCGGGCACCGTCGCGGAAGACGGCGCCGGCTAAAGGACGTTGTCCCTGGCTCGAATGCCCTTTCGGCGCCATGCGGAAAGATCGGTTCTTTGAGCTTACCCACACAAATTGGAGTGGTAAATCGGCCTCGGACACCGCTCTGATTCTTTACTTTCAACTAGATAACATGGTACGCTCAAGGCTTCCATGCGTACCGTCGACCTCATCCGCAGAAAGCGAGATGGCGAGGAACTCTCCATAGAGGAAATCGCTTTCATCGTTGATAGCTACACGCGGGGAACTATTCCTGACTATCAAATGGCATCGTTCCTCATGGCCGTGTACTTTGCTGGCATGTCGGACAAAGAGGCCGAGGCGCTTACGCTTCGGATGCTCGAATCCGGTGAAACCATTGATCTTAGCTCCGTCTCCGGTATTAAGGTCGATAAGCATTCCACCGGCGGTGTGGGCGACAAAACCAGTTTGATCGCCGCTCCGCTCGCCGCCGCCGCCGGCGCCATGGTGCCGATGATCTCTGGGCGCGCCCTTGGACACACAGGGGGTACGCTCGACAAGCTTGAGTCGATTCCCGGGTTCCGCACCAACTTAACGGTGGATGAATTCCGCGAGAATTTGCGCATGTACAGCTTGGCTTTCATGGGCCAGTCTGAGCAGGTCGCTCCTGCCGACGCCAAGATGTACGCCTTGCGCGACGTTACCGCGACCATCGAGTCGATCGCTTTGGTGGCTTCCTCGATCATGTCGAAGAAACTCGCGGAAGGGATCGACTCTCTGGTGCTTGATGTAAAGGTCGGCTCCGGCGCTTTCATTAAGCGTCAGGTGGATGCCCGCCGCCTCGCTCAAATGATGGTCGGCATCGGCCGCCGCGCCGACAAGCGCGTGCAGGCGTTGATCACCGACATGAATCAGCCGCTCGGGTACGCTATCGGTAACGCACTCGAAGTCATGGAAGTTTCGCAGACCCTCCAGAACGCGGGTCCCACCGACCTGACACGGCTTTCCCTCGAACTTGCCGCGCGCATGATCTATCTAGGCCGCATCACCATGACCCTGGACGATGCTCGCGAACTGGCACAGCGCAAACTGCTCGACGGTTCCGGCTACAAGAAGTTCAAAGAAGTGATCACCGCTCAGGGTGGCAACGCCCAGGTGCTCGACCGCTTTGACCTTCTGCCCAACGCCACCGGCGCCCGCGAAATCGTTTGTCCCCGTCCCGGCTACATCTCCGGCATTGATGCCGAACTGATCGGCCGCGCCGCCACCATGATTGGCGCCGGCCGCGATACAAAGGACGATCACGTCGATCCCGCCGTCGGTATCATTCTTGAAGTGAAGACCGGTCAGAAAGTCGACGCGGACGCCGTCCTTTGCCGCGTGTACTACACCAAAGACGACCGGCTCGAAGAAGCTGCCGAACTGGTCGAAGACGCCTTCCGCATCTCTTCCGCTCCGCCGGAAGATCGCGAACTCATCCTCGAAGTCGTCGGCTAATCCAGCCCGGCCGCTATGGGTCGCTTCACCGGGCTGCTCGGTCTGATCGCCGTTCTCGCCGTTGCGTTCCTGTTCTCCCGGAACCGCCGCAAGATCAGCCCGCGCATCGTTGTGTGGGGCCTCGTCCTGCAGTTCGCATTCGCTTTTCTTGTTCTCAAGACTGATTTCGGCAAGATTTTCCAGGCCGCTTCGGGCGCAGTGAACGCTCTGCTCGACTATGCCGAATCCGGTTCCCAGTTCGTCTTCGGCCCCCTGGGAGCCAAAACCGGACCCTTCGGCGTCGTGTTCGCGTTCCAAGTCCTGCCGATCGTCATCTTCATCGCGTCACTGTTCGCGATCCTCTACTACTTCGGCATCATGCAGATCTTCGTGCGCGCCATGGCCGTCGTCATGCAAAAGTTTTTGGGCGTGTCGGGCGCGGAGTCTACTTCCGTTGCCGCTTCCATCTTCATGGGCCAAACCGAAGCCCCGCTCACCATCCGCCCCTTTCTCGCCGGTCTGACGCAATCGGAATTGTTCACCATCATGACGTCCGGCATGGCCCACGTTTCCGGCGCCGTCATGGCCGCATACGTCAAGATCGCCGGCGTCTCCATTGAGCACCTGCTCACCGCCGTCATTATGACCGCTCCCGCCACCATCCTCCTCGCCAAGATGTTCATGCCCGAAGTGGACCAGCCGGAAACCGCGGGCTCTGTGAAGATCGAAATCGAAAAACCGGGAGTCAACATCATCGATGCGGCCGCCCGCGGAGCCGGCGACGGCCTCCACCTCGCCCTCAACATCGGCGCTATGCTCATCGCCTTTCTTGCCCTTATTGCCCTAGTGAATGGCGCTCTCGGTTGGGTGCACTCTGTGTTGCCGTGGTTCCCGGAATCCATGCAGGCTCTGTTCGGCATCGTCTTCGCTCCCGTTGCCTGGCTGATGGGCGTTTCCTGGAAAGATGCCTCAACAGTAGGCAACCTCCTCGGTACCCGCCTGGTGTTGAACGAATTCGTGGCCTTCCTCCAATTGGGACCCCTCAAGCCCCAACTCGACCCCAAGTCGTTCGTCATCGCGACCTACGCCCTTTGCGGTTTCGCCAACCTTTCCTCGATTGCCATTCAAATCGGCGGTATCGGCGCTCTGGCGCCCACCCGCAAATCCGACCTCGCCCGCTTGGGCCTCCGCGCCGTCGCCGCAGGCACAATGGCAAACTTCATGTCGGCTTCGATTGCCGGCATGCTGCTGTAAGGCTTGCATGTCTGGCGGGAGCCCGACACCTCCGCACAGGAATCCGACACCTCCCCACACAGTCCGACACTCCAACATGACACCCCAACTCGCCGCCGACTTCCTCCTGTCCCAAACTTCCCTCCGCCCCAAACACGCCGTCATCCTCGGTTCCGGACTCGGCGCCTTCGCCGATTCCCTCACCGATGCCCTCTCAATCCCTTACTGCGATATCCCCGGCTGGCCCCAATCCACCGCCATCGGCCATGCCGGACGTCTCTGCCTCGGTACGCTCAATGGGCTTCCCCTCGCTGTGTTGAGCGGTCGCGCCCATCTCTACGAGGGCCACTCGATCGACAAGGCGGTCTTCGGCATCCGCGCCCTCGGCCGGTTCGGCGTGAAAGCCGTGGTCGTCACCAACGCCGCCGGCGGCATCAACCTGTCCTATTCCCAAGGCGGTCTCGTCCTCATCTCCGATCACATAAACATGCTGGGCGTGAACCCGCTCACCGGACCCAACGACGAAGCGATCGGTCCGCGCTTCCCGGATATGACCACTGCCTACGACCCGCAGTTCCGCGCGATTGCCCGCGACGTCGCCCAGGAACTCGGCATCGACTTGCCCGAAGGCGTCTATCTCGCCTGCCCGGGACCTTCCTACGAAACGCCTGCCGAAATACGCGCCTTCCGCACCCTCGGCGCCGACCTGGTCGGTATGTCCACCGTTCCCGAAGTTATCGTCGCCCGCCACATGGGCTTGCGCTGCCTGGCCATCTCATGCGTCACCAACATGGCCGCCGGCATTCTGGCCCAGCCCATTAATCACGAAGAAGTTCTCGAAACCGGCGCCCGCGTACGCGGCACATTCCTACGCCTGTTATCAGCCGTTCTTCCGCGTCTTGATGTTCGAACGATACAATAACCGAATTGTGAATCGCCGGACCTTTGTCGCTTCCGCCTCCGCGGCCGCCCTCACTATGCCCAACGCAGTAGAAGCCGCTCCCACTATTCCCGTCATCGACACCCACATCCACCTGTTCGACACGAACAGGCCGGGCGGCGTCCCTTGGCCGCCCAAAGATAACAAGGCGCTCTACAAGCCCGCGCTTCCATCGCGCTACCGTGCGCTGGCAGCGCCGCTGGGCATCGTAGGCGCCATCGAAGTCGAAGCCAGCCCTCTGCTCGAAGACAATCAGTGGATTCTCGACACCATGGCTGCGGACAAAATTATGGTGGGCACCGTCGGGGACCTCGAAGCCGGAAAGCCCGGATTCGCCAAGAACCTCGACCGTTTCAAGAGGAACAAGATGTTTCTCGGCATTCGCTGCGGTGGGCTTTGGGGACGCGACATGGTCAGCGATGTCGCAAGCAATCCTCAGTTCATTGCCGACCTCAAACTGCTCGCCCAGGCCGGCCTCGAACTCGACACCGCCAACCAAACCCCGGCGCTCATCAAAACAACCGTAAAGGTGACAGACTTGGTCCCGAACCTCCGCATCGTCGTGGATCACCTGCCCCAGATGAACCCGCCCACCGAGCCGGCCGCGCTCAAGGCCTACATGGCGGACCTCCGCGAACTCGCCAAGCGCCCCCACGTCTACTTCAAAGTCTCCGAAGTCCTACGCAAGGTCGACGGCAAACTTCAGACCGACCCCAAGTTCTACAAGGAACGCCTCGACATGTTTTGGGAAACGTTCGGACCCGACAAGTTACTCTACGGCTCCGATTGGCCGAACAGCGATAACTGGGCGCCGTATCCGCAGGTGTTTGCCATCGTCCGCGACTACTTTATGGCCAAAGGGCAGGCTGCAGCCGAGAAGTTCTTCTGGAAGAACTCGATCGCAGCCTACAAGTGGGTCCACCGCGACCCGTCGCAGCCCAAACTGGGATAAACGGCTGGGATAACGCATGGATCCACTCACCCAGGCAGCCATCGGCGCACGCGCCCATGCCCACGCGCCCTACTCCAACTTCCACGTCGGCGCCGCTTTGGAAACCGACGACGGCCGCATCTTCACCGGTTGCAACGTCGAGAGCGCCTCCTACGGCCTCACCATGTGCGCCGAGCGCGTGGCCGCGTTTCATGCCGTATCCCAAGGCGCACGCATTTTCAAACGGATCGCCGTAGCCACGGGAGTCGCCAAACCCGCCCCACCCTGCGGCGCTTGCCGACAAGTAATATGGGATCTTTGCGGCGACATTGACGTCATCCTGGTGAGCGCCAACGGTACCACCGAAACCTTCCGCCTCAGCCAGTTACTCCCGAGACCTTTCGATGACCATTCGATGGCTTAGCGCCGTTGCTCCGCGCTTGACGCAATTCCCGCGCACGACTCTGGCAGCGCGCGCGACCCTGTTACCGCGCACGACCCAGTTACCGAGCCGCGACCGCAAGGGAGCGGTGTTTTCGCCTTCAGCACGACTCCTCACCCTCCTCACCTTCCTCCTCACCGCACCCCTCCTGCCCGCCGAACCTGTCGATTGGCTCCTCACCGCCGCCCACGTCGTAACCGTCGATGCCCAGCACCGTATCATCGCCAACGGCGCCGTCGCCATTAAAGGGGAACGCATCGTCGCCGTCGGCCCCCGCGCGGACCTCGAAAAGCGGTACACCCCCAACCAACGGCTCGACCGTCCGGACGCCATCATCGCGCCTGGCCTGATCAACACCCATACCCACGCCCCGATGTCGCTATTCCGAGGTATTGCAGACGACCTCCGCCTTCAGGACTGGCTCGAAAAGTTCATCTTCCCCGCCGAAGCCAAAAACGTCTCCGCCGAGTTCTGCCGCGCCGGCGCCCGCCTCGCCGTCCTCGAAATGCTCCTCTCCGGTACGACGACGTACACGGATATGTATTACTTCGAGGAGGCGATCGCCGAAGAAACAAAAGCCGCCGGTATGCGCGCCGTCCTGGGCCAAACCGTCATTGGATTCCCGGTAGCCGACGCGAAAACCCCCGCCGACGCCCTCAAGCGCACCGAAGCCTTTCTCCGGAAGTTCCGTGGCGACGCCCTCATCACCCCCGCCGTCGCTCCGCACGCCCTCTACACCAACTCCGAGGAGACGCTGAAAGCCTGCCGCACCCTCGCGAATCGATTCCATGCGCCCCTGATCATTCACCTCTCGGAGACCCGGCGCGAGAACGAAGAGACCCGTGCAAAACGGGGTAAGTCGCCCACTCAGGCTTTGGAAGCACTGGGCGTGTTTGACGGACGTACACTCGCCGCACACGGCGTATGGCTCGACGACGCGGATCTCGCCATCCTCAAGCGGCGTAATGTCGGCATTGCCCACTGCCCCTCGTCCAACATGAAGCTGTCATCGGGTGTCGCACCTGTGACAAAAATGCTGGCTATGGGAATCAATGTCGGACTGGGGCCGGACGGACCGGCCGGATCCAATAACGACTTCAACATGTTCGAGGAGATGGACCTCGCCGCCAAACTCGCCAAAGTCTCCACCGGCGATCCACAAGCTGTCCCGGCGCGAGCGGCTCTCGACATGGCCACCGTCCTCGGCGCACGCGCGCTCGGTCTCGAACACGAAATCGGGTCGATCGAGCCTGGCAAGCGTGCGGACCTTATATATGTGCGCACCAACCAGCCCCATGCATGGCCCATGTATTCGGCGGAATCACATTTGGTTTACGCGCTCAAGGCTTCCGATGTCTCCGATGTTTTTGTGAATGGCCGCCAACTGGTGCGAAACCGTGTTGTCCTGACCCTGCAATCAGAACAGGTGCGGGCTGCCGCCGACAAGTACCAGAGGAATATCCTGTCTACACTCCCCCGCTAGTTTCGGACTACTCCCTCAGAAAATCTCCTAATCCTGGAGAGCCTCGTCCGGGGTGAGCTACTTCACTCCTGAGAACCTTTATATGCAGCGGGCCGTTACTCCCAAAATTGAAACGGACCCGTTCATTTATATCCCGGGAGACTTGTTCGAATGATTTCTTTTCCGAAATTCTACTGCGTGGGAATAGCGCTACTCGTATTCCTGTCGCTTCTGCTGCCGGCTCAGGCTAGCGTACTCAATACCTACTCCGATAGCTCCAGCTTCAACTCCGCAACCAGCAACGCGACCGTCATCAATTTCGATGGCACGACGCCGAACAGTTACTCAAGCAACGGCTACACCAACTATTACGGTGTCTATTCGAATGCGGCTGGCCTCACCATAAACGGCGTAAACTTCGTCGGCAACAGTGGTTACGGCAGCTATGAACTGACCACCAACAACGCCACCGATCCCAATGCCGGTACAAACTATGGGACGGACAGTCTGCTCGTGGGCCCGTCGTGGTATCCAGGCGCCTCGATGCTTATTTCGCTTCCAAGTTCCGTTACGGCGTTTTCACTCGACATGGGCGCGATCACTCCCGCCATTTCCTCGTTTGAGATCCAATTGGTCAGCTTGGGTGTTAGTTACAACATCACTACTGCCCTGCGTCCTAACCTGACGTTCTTCGGAGTAACGTTGGATGCGCCCATCGATCAGGTCCGCATCGCAACCATGCCAGGCGGCCCGTACACCACACCCCAATTGCTCGTCGATAACTTCGTCTACGCCACCGCCGGTGGTGCTGCGGCTCTCGAGAATCCCGGTCCCGGCCCGGGCGGCGAGACACCTGAAGTCACCACTATCCTTTATGTCACTTCCGGCATCGGGTTACTGATCTGGAAGCGTCGCCGAATGGCTGCTTCTTTCTAGGCTCAGTTGCAGTACTTGAGTAAGGGGGTGGGCGCTCACACGCCGGCCCCCGTCTTTTTTGTCGGTACAGTATGTGTATGGGCACCCCGCTGACTCTGCCCGATCTCGAATCTGTCGCGCCGGTTCTGCTTCACCCTGGCGCGATGACCGACGACGAGTTTCTCCGATTCGCTGCCGGTTACGAAGGATACCGGCTCGAAACCAACGCGGAAGGAGAAGTGGTCGTCATGCCACCTGCCGGGGCTGAAACCAGTGCCCGTAACGCCAAAATTCTGTTTCAGTTAGGGGCATGGGCGCTGCGGCGGGCCAATGGCGCATTCTTCGATTCGTCCGGTGGCTTTCGCTTGCCGAATGGCGCGCGCCGGAGCCCCGATGCAGCGTGGATATCCTCTGCACGCCTCCGTACAGTCGCCCCCGCCCAACGCCGTTCCATCCTGCCTGTCGCCCCTGATTTCGTCATCGAGTTGTTATCGCCTTCTGACCGGCTTGCCGCCGCCCAGGCCAAGATGCGCGAATACCTCTCCAATGGTGTTCAACTGGGCTGGCTCATTGATGCGGACCGCCGCCAAGTGCACATCTACCGCCCGCATCGCGAACCTGAGATCTTGTCCGATCCAAGCCAGGTGCAAGGGGAAGGCCCTGTGAAGGGCTTCACCCTCCAGTTGCAATCGGTCTGGGAAGGCTTGTCCGGCGCGGGAACAGCTAAACCTCGAAGCCGTGCTGCCGCCGGTGGTGCGGCCCGTCGTAAGTCTTCGAAGACTTGAACAACTCGTGCCGCCCGTCTCCCGCTACATCCCGCACCTTCGCTCGAAACGCTTCCATATCCGACTTCGACAGCGGCTGGAAGTTCCGCACCAGCTTCAAGTTATGCTGTAGCTGCGCCATCGATGTCATCCCAACCACCTGCGCCGTCACCGGCAGGCTCAGACAATAGCGGAAGCACTCGTCCGAGGTCAGCTTCAGTTCCTGAATCAGTCGCCCTTGCGGGTGCCCTCCGGCCAGTCCCTTCATCCCGATCACGCCGACGTTCTTCTGTAAACACACCGGCACTACCTGGTTCTGAAAACTCCTGTAATGCGCATCGAGCACGTTAATCGGCATCTGCGCCGTGTCCCAGGCGTGCGGCTTGCCCAGCATCTTCAAGTGGATCTGCGGATCTTTGTGGCCGGTAAACCCGATGAACCGCACCTTGCCTTGTTTGCGGGCCTCCAGCGCCGCCTTCAGACCTCCCTTTTCGAACACCCAGTCCGGATCGTTGTCGTACACCATCTCATGGAACTGCCACAGGTCCAGGTGATCCGTCTTCAACCGCCGCAGGCTCTCCTCCAGGTTCTTCATCGACCCGGCGTAGTCCCGCTCGCAGTTCTTGGTCATCAGGAATACCTTGCTCCGGCGTCCATCCATCGCGAGGGCCTTGCCCATCACTTCTTCGCTATGGCCGTCGTGATAATCCCAGGCATTGTCGAAGAAGGTTAACCCTTCGTCGATCGCCGCATGCATCATCCGCATCGCTTCCTTCTCATCCTTCACCGCGCCGATGTGCCACCCGCCCAGGCACAGAATCGATACCCGTTGCCCCGTTCTGCCCAGAACCCGTGTCGGCACACCGTTCGGCCCGGCCGCACTCGTCTGAGCAATCACCTGTTGCGCCAGCGTCGCAATTCCCGCTCCCATCAGTACCTCTCGTCTGCTCGCTTGTTCGCTTTGCATGTCGAAATTCTACTAAATCCTTTTTCCCGATGTCCCCTAAAGTAAACACCTGAGTCGGCCGATTGTACCTGTGAACAGGAAGTGACAGACATGACACCCAATCCTGCATTCCCGCTTCCACCGCTTCCGCCGCCTCCACGCGGCCCGGTAATACCATTCCACATGCCCAGTACACCCCAATCGATCGTTTTCCCGAGGAAGGCGCCTGGCCGAGCTACGCTCTATGTACCTATTCCTATGAGCGATAACCCTCGCCCAGTCCGCACTTACATGGTAGGATGAGTCTATCCGCTCGTCAGGGAGGATCTTTGGGGCCAGGATTTGTCTATGTATAACGCTTTCTTCGGTTTCACCGAAAGTCCATTTAACCTGAGCCCCGATCCAGGCTTCTTTTACAGGTCGCAGCAGCACGAAGAAGCGCTCGCGAACCTCATCTACGGCGTTCAGTCCCGTAAAGGTTTTATCGTTCTCACCGGAGAAGTCGGCACAGGCAAAACCACCATGCTGGAGTGCCTGCGCGACTATCTCTACGCCCAGCGTATTGAGTTTGCTTTCATCTTCAACTCGCGTATCAAGCCCGACGAGTTATATGAGATGATCGCTTACGATCTCGATTTGCGATGCAATCGTCAATCGAAGACCGACATCATCTATTCCCTGAACGATCTCCTCATTCAACAGTCGAATGATGGCCGGACCACCGTCCTCATCGTCGATGAGGCTCACAACCTCGAATGGGACGTTCTCGAAGAGATCCGCATGCTCGGCAACTTCGAAAACCGCACGGGTAAGCTGCTGCAGGTGATTCTCGCCGGCCAGCCCGAATTCGACCGCAAACTGGATGCTCCCAACCTGCGCCAGCTCAAACAGCGCGTCGTTCTCCGCTGCACACTTAAGCCTTTCAACCAGTTTGAAACTTCCGAATACATCCAGGCTCGTCTGGCCAAAGTCGGCATGCCCGATCAAACCGTGTTCCCGCCCGATGTCCTGGCTGAAGTTCATGTACGCAGCCAAGGCATCCCGCGCGTCATCAACGCGCTCTGCGACAACCTGCTGCTGACCGCCTTCGCGCTCGAAACTCCTCTCACCACCATCGAGATGCTCGACGAAGTCTGCAACGACATGCGCCTCGAATGGCCCGGCAGGCGCCTTCGCGTCCGCGGCGGTTTCTCCGAAGAAAACCTTCGCCCGACACCGCAGATGCTGCGCGGAGAGTAAGCAGGACGCCAGCCTTTAGCTGCCGCCCTGCCGCTAAACCGTACCAACTAAGCCGAACGGAAGATCTCGTTTAAACGCCGCGCCACGATCTTGTGCTGATCGCCCTGCATCAGCCACACCGATACCATCAACTTGCCCGGACCCCGGCCCGATATCGCGATCGGCGGTTCGCCCTCACGCAACTGCTTCATCACGTCGCGCACTTTCACCTTAATCTTCGCTTCGTCCCACTCCATCACGAAGTGGGGCCTCTCGTTGGCGACTTCCGGTGTCTCTTCGCGCATCTCTGCGCCCTTGATGCCCTTCAGCATCTCCGTCATTTCCGACACGCGCCGCGACAGCATCTGCCGCTCCGCTTCATGGTCGACGCGCAGAAACCGTTCCAGCGCAGCCACCATTCCCACGATCTCTTCCTTGCCTACCTTCATCCCGCGCCCAATCCCGCCCGCGGGGCTGAGACCGGGCAGGCCTGCTTCCGTCAGATCGGCACGGCCCACCAGAATGCCGGCAGACTGCGGACCAAGCAACCCTTTGCCACCCGAAAATGCCACCAGATCGAATCCCATTTGCACGTACTGCCATAAGCGCTCCTTCGGCGGTACATCCGCGGCCGCGTCCATAAAGGTCGGAATATTGTACTTCTTCCCGATCTCCACCCACTCCGCCCGCTTGATCTTACCCTTCGAATCATCCTTGTTCATGAAGAACAGCATTGCCGTCTTCGGCCCAATTGCCTTCTCAACGTCTTCCCACGTTTCCACCGGCACAATCTTGGCGCCCACCAGCGTCATCTGATGCTCATACCCGGACCGGTGCGCCTTCTGCTGAATCACCTCGCTCGGTATGCCCGTGGTGTCCGGCAGTTGCTGCAGCTTCTTGTGGTCGCCCCGAGCCATACACGCCACCGTCGCCACCGTGATACCCGAAGCCGCCCCTCCGGTCACCACCGCGCCCGGTACGTTCAGCATCTCCGCGATCCGCTTGCCGGCCTTCTTCTGCAGGTCGGGCAAGTCGACGAAGTATTTCGCCGCTTCATCCATCGCGGCGATCACTTCCGGCGGCATGAGCGACCCGCCTAATACCGTCACCGTACCCATTCCATTGATCAACGGCTTTACTCCCAGCCGCGTATAAACGTTTTCGCCCTGCACCTTGGCTCCTGCCGCGGCTCCTGCCGCCATCAGCAGCGGACTCGCCGCCGTGCCCTGCAAAACTGCCCGTCTCGTTGTTCTCGCCATTGCCGGCCCTCCCGAAAGTTGTTGGTAACGAACCCCTCCATCCTACGCCCCATACCTTCTACAATCAAATGGATGAGACTTTGTACCAACCTAGTGCTTACGCTCCTGCTGGCTGCGGCCGCCGTGCCGGCCCAGGAAACCGGTCGGATCAAGGCGGTCGGCAAGCCCGGCAACGCTGGTGTGTGGGTGAATGGCAAGTACCTCGGCCCCGCTGCCCGCTTCACTGTTGCTGAAAAATACGACGTTGCGGCTGGCGACGTGGAAGTAATGATTCGTGAACCGCGCTATGAGGACTTCACCACTAAAGCCACGATCCGCCCCGGCAAAACCACCAAACTGAAATATCACCTGAAGAAAGTTGAGCCCGCCAAGCCGCCATTCGGACGTTTGCGCTTTGGCGGTGGCGAGCCGGAGTCCTACATCTCCGTCGCCGCTGGTGACACCTCTGCTGTATTCATCAACGGCAAGTTTTACGGTTACATCGACGAGCTGAACAACGCCGGAGGTGGCCTGTTGTTGAACCCCGGTACCTATGAAGTGTCGTTCGATTCGCCGCTGTTCGGCGCCTTCAAGCAGAACGTCACCATTGAAGCAAACAAGGTGACCATCATTCCGCTCAAGCGCCGCTAGTCCCCGGTTTTGAAACGAAAAGGGCACGTCAGCGCGCCACCGCCGTGTGCCCTTTTTTCAACCCGCTCTTATAAATGGCTACACTCTCAAAAATTTGAGACAGACGGGTGCGCCCACCTCCACGCTCTGCCCCGTCGGCTTCAGCTTGCCCGTCTTCTGATCGATCGAAAAGACCACGATGTTGTCCGAATCCTGATTCGCCGCAAGCAGGTATCTCCCCGTCGGGTCGATATTGAAATTTCGCGGCGTCTTGCCCTGCGTTGGTGTCTGCTCCACTGTTGTCAGCTTTCCGTCCTTGCCGATCGTGAACACCGCGATCGAATCGTGCCCCCGATTCGAGCAATACAGAAATTTCCCCGTCGGATGGCAGAGCACTTCCGCCGTATGACTGACGCCCTTCCAGCCGGCAGGCAAGGTGGAGATGTATTGGATTTCCGTGAGCGCTCCTTTTGCCTTGTCGAACGAAAAAGCGGTGACTGCATTCCCCATTTCGCTGTTTGAGTAAGCATACTTGAGCGACGGATGTAAGTTAAAATGCCGCGGACCGCCTCCAGGATGCACCTTGGCAAACGGCGGATCGTTTGGGCTCAACTGACACTTGGCCGCGTCCAGCTTATAAACTTTCACCTGATCTAACCCAAGATCGGCAACAAAAATAAACCTGTTGTCAGGTGTAATATTCACCGAATGCGCATGCGGCCCCTTCTGCCGCCGCGGATCGATGCTCGATCCTTCGTGCTGTATGAACGACGCCGCCTCCTTCAGCCGGCCATCTGCTTCCAGCGGAAACGCTGCCACGCTGCCGCTTCCGTAATTCGCCAATACGACGTTCTTTCCGGTGTGGTCGACCAGCAGATGGCAAGGTGACGTGCCGCGTGAACTGACTTCGTTCAACTTCTTCAGCTTCCCCGTGGCCGCATCCATCTCGAACGCACTAAGGCCAACACCCTTTTTCGGATCGGCCGATTCGTCCACCGCATACAGATACTTCCGATTCGGGTGGATCGTGAGGAACGATGGGTCGCGAGTCTCGGCAACAAGCTCGGCGTTGCTGAGCTTCCCGTTCGCCGCATCGAACGTCAACGCATAGATGCCCTTACTCTTGCCGCCCTTCCGCGTGTACGTGCCGGCGTAAACACGAAACTCGCTCTTGCCGGCTGCCCCCAGTGGAATGGCGGCCGCAGTGGAGGCGACGAAGTCTCTTCTGGTCATGAGAATTAATACTACCCCAATCGCTGTGTAACTGTTGTGTGCGTTTCGCACTCTATCCCTGGCGGGCGACAGCCTACCCTATCTGAGTCCGTCGGGAGACTCAAGGAATAGTCGTCGAGAAGTACCACCAGTCAGAACTGGGCTAAAGAATGCCGTCCCCAGTCCGATTAGTAGGCCATGTTGTTCCGTTATTTTTCCTGCTCTGTTTTTCTCGCGCTCGTCGGGACAGCAACTATCACACGGGCTGCTGAGTCCATTACCCCGCTGCCCCCTACGGTCCGCTTGCGTGCCGAGCAGGGGTATCATGTTCAGCGCCGTCTGGAAGTTACTGCCACCCCCGGTGTTTCCCTTCTGTCGGCCCGTTGGTCCGGTGGAACCTGGTTCCTGTCGATGCTTTCTTCGACAAAGGCCCCCGCATATCTTCAAATGACAGGCATTGCAACAAGCCTGCAGCCCGGAGTCTACTCCGGTTTGCTTACACTCCGTTCGCCTGTTGCGGCCGCGAATAATCCGCAAGTTATTCGCGTCGAGTTGGAAGTTACTCCCAAAGCAACACGTTCTCCGGTCTCTGTCTTCCGCGATTCTCTAGGCGTCGTCCGCTCGGCCGAACCCGGCCTCTCCTTCACCAGTTCTGGCGCAACGCAGTCGTCTGATCCTTCCGCCTCCCAAGCCAGCACTGGTGAGACTTTCGTCGTCGCGCGATCATCCGCCAATTCCATCGCCGCCAACGTCTACTTCCCCGCTTCACGTACGTGGTCCAATTGGCAGGTGTCCGGCGGCAGCATCGCCGGACGTCCCTCCGTCGCTGCGGTTTCCTCCATGCAGGCCTATGTCCTCGCGCGCGACTCTTACGGGTCATACTGGATGCTGCCGTTCTCCCGAAACACCGGTTTCGGCAGTTGGGTCTTCCTCGGCGGCACACTGGCCACCGATCCTGCGACTGCCGCATGCCCCGACGGAAACTTCTGGGTGGCCGGCCGCGACCAGTACGGCAATGTCTGGGTTCGCCAGTACCGCCCAGGCTCCGGGCCCGGCAACTGGATCCAGGTTGGCTCTCAGTTGCAGGGCTCTCCTGGCCTTGCTTGCGGCACGGACAATGCGGCCTACGTGGCCGCCCGCGACCTGTCAAATGTGGTTAGCATGATCCGCTTCGACGGCGTTTCTCCTTCGCCCGCATATGCCGCGACAGGCCTGACAGCGGCCACGGATCCTGCCGTGGCGATTACCGGTCACGGTGTCGTCTTTGCGGTCTTCACTGATGCGGCGCGCGCCGTTTGGTTTCGCCCCTTCACCGAAGGAACTGGTAACAACTGGGGCCAATGGATGAGCGCCGGCGGCTCAATCGCCCGATTCTCTTCCGCTGCGGTCCGCGGCCTGCTCTTCATCGCCGGAGCCGATGCGTATGGGAATCTCTCCTGGTACCGGTCGTCACCCGCTGCCTGGACGGCCACTCCAGGCGCCGTCGCCGGTGGCGCCCTCTCCTCGGCGCCTCGCTAGACTAACCTGGCCAGTCCCGGCTCAACAAGCAAGCCATGTCAACTGAGGCGGTCCATCTACCCGGGCCGCCTTACCCTCTTCTTGCGCTGCTAATCCGTCCCCTCCTCACGCTACAATCGATAACTTGGGCCAAAATTTAATGAGCAATATTATCGTTCTCGGAGCGCAGTGGGGAGATGAAGGGAAAGGTAAAATCGTCGACCTCTTCTCCGATCGCTTCGATATCGTCGCCCGTTATCAGGGTGGCCACAACGCCGGACATACCGTCTTCATCGGCCAACAGAAGTACGTTCTCAAATTGATTCCTTCGGGCATTCTTCGCCCCGGCAAATTGGCCGTTATCGGCAACGGCGTTGTCATCGACCCTGTCGCCCTGCTTTCGGAAATCGAAACCCTCGAACATGCCGGCATCGACGTCCGCAACCAGCTAGCCATCTCGAACCGCGCGCACGTGATCTTTCCCTTCCACCGTTTGGTAGAGAAGATCTCTGAAGATTCGCCCGATCGCGTGGCCATCGGAACCACCTCGCGCGGCATCGGCCCCTGCTACGAAGACAAAATCGGCCGCCGCGGAATCCGTATTGCCGATCTCATCGATCCCGCTGCCTTCGCCGCTCTCTATCAGCCTCTCCGCAAGGATAAGCAGTCAATCGCAAAGGCCTTCGGGATACAGACGCTTGACGACGATGTACTCGACTCCTATCGCGAACTTGCCGAACGGATTCGTCCCATGGTGCGCGACACCGCCTACCTGTTAAACGATGCCATCCGCTCCGGCAAGCGCATTCTGCTCGAAGGCGCACAGGGCACAATGCTCGACATCGACCACGGCACCTATCCTTTCGTCACATCCTCTTCCGCCGCCGCCGGTGGCGCCTGCACAGGCACCGGCCTTGCGCCCACTCGCATCAACGGCATAGTCGGAGTCTCCAAAGCCTATATCACCCGCGTCGGCGCCGGCCCCTTCCCCTCTGAGATTCACGACCCACGCGGCGACACCATTCGCCACGCGGGCAACGAATTCGGTTCCGTCACCGGCCGTCCCCGACGTTGCGGCTGGTTCGATGTACCCCTGCTCCGCTACACCGCTACTGTCAACGGTTTCGACTCCCTCATTGTCACCAAACTCGACGTGCTCGATGCGCTTGCCGAGATCCCGGTCTGCGTCGGCTACGAACTCGACGGGAAAACAATCAGTGAGATGCCCGCCCGGCAGGACGCATTAGCCGAAGCAAAACCTCTCTTCGAAACCCTTCCCGGTTGGCAGACGAAAACTTTCGGCATCACGCGTCTCGAAGACCTGCCGCAGCGCGCCAGAGATTATCTCCACATCCTCGAACAGAAGACCGGCATCGAAGTAGGCTGTGTCTCCACTGGCCCCGAGCGCAACCAGACGCTCATCGTTCCAGGTTCCCGCTTACAGAAACTTCTCTGCTAGCTCTACCCTCTACTCTCAGGATTAGAAAGCTACTCTGATGCACGTTCTCGTCGCCGGCGGCGCCGGCTATATCGGGTCGCACACCGCGAAAGCGCTGGCGGCCGCCGGGCACACGCCCATTGTTTACGACAATTTTGAAAAAGGCCATCACTGGGCTGCAAAATACGGCCCTGTGGTCGAGGGCGATCTCGCTGATCGCCCCCGCTTGGCCGAAACTTTCCGTTCTCATCCGATCGACGGCGTCATTCACTTCGCCGCCTACATCGCCGTCGGCGAATCGATGCGCGAACCGGAGATGTACTTCCGCAACAACGTCTCGAACACGCTCAACCTGCTCGGCGCCATGCGCGACGCCGGCGTCAAGCGCATCGTCTTCTCCTCTACCGCGGCTGTCTACGGCACGCCTGAGCGTTCGCCCATCCCGGAAGATCACCCCCTGCGGCCAGATTCCGTTTATGGCGATTCCAAACTCATGGTCGAGCGAATCCTCGATTGGTTCGGCCTCGCCCATGGCATCGCTTCCGCCAAACTGCGCTACTTCAACGCCTCCGGAGCCGACCCCGACGGCGAAGTCGGTGAAGACCATCATCCCGAAACGCACCTGATTCCTTTGGCGCTCGCCGCCGCTGCCGGCAAGATCTCGCATCTCTCGCTGTTCGGCACCGACTACCCCACCGTCGACGGTACCGCCGTTCGCGATTACATCCACGTCACGGACCTCGCCGCCGCCCACCTCCGCGCCCTCGAATACCTCGGCCGCACCAGCCAATCCCTCACCGCCAACCTCGGCACCGGCCACGGCTTCACCGTCCGTCAGGTCATCCAGGCCGTCGAGCGCGCCACCGGCCGCCCCGTCCCGATCGTTGAATCCCCGCGCCGTGCCGGCGACTCCGTCGAACTCGTCGCCGACCCGTCGCGCGCCCGCCAGTTACTCAACTGGACTCCCCAGCATTCCACTCTGGACGAAATCGTCCAAACGGCCTGGAACTGGTACCAGAGACTGACGCCAAAGGGCTGATGGCTGACGCTGGTCCCAGAATATCGTTCTTGGATCTTCTTTACCTGGTCGTTTCAAATCAGAGTCAACGAAATCCTCATGGACGTCGTCGAGAAGACGGTAGCCGATGCCCTTCTTGTTTTCGATTCTGAAGTCGAACTTCTGCTCCAAGCGATCGAGCTTCTGCGACAGGTTATCTTTTGCCGGGTCGACCCCGGCTGCTTTTTCCAACATCTCGTGCTGTACCCAGCAGTCAGGTGATTTTAACAGCACGCGTAACACTGTGGCCTGCCATTCTGCAAGCGACACCCGCGTACCATCGCCCCGCTGCCAGATCCCGGGGATGGCTCGGAAAGAACGAGCTTTTGCCAATACGATAAACCAACTCCGGCATGACGACGATGACGGCCTTTCGCGTATTATTCCACAGGCTGGCGAAGAGCGCATTGGCAGGCGTTGACATGTGTCGACATGGGCACGCGTCGACATGGGCACGCATCGGCAAGACGGTTAGACCCGAATGCGATCGTACGGCGGCAGGGGGCCGCGCATGAAGAGGGATTCCTTTTGTGCGCGGTAGCGGACGTCGAGGTGTGGCGTTTCGACTTTCGCTCCCTTACAGAACGAAGAGTCCATCACGGCTTCGGTGAGGCCGGTGGCGAGGAGGGTGCGCTCCGGGGGATAAAACTCGCGGTTTTTGACGATCGTCTGTTCCACCCAGTAACTCAAGCCATTACCGTGGCTCCACGGGCGGCCCCATTGAGTGAGGAAGCAGCAGGTGAGGGGGTCGGAGCGGCCTTCGAGTTCGGCCGCGAAACCGGCTTGTTGGGTTTGGCCGTTGAGCAGGTAGACGACGCCGAGGAAGCCGCTGCGATAGCCGATCAGGAAAAGAATCGGGTTGTTGACGTTATCTTCGAGACGGCCGCGTTTGAGCGAATCGTCGTGGCGCATGGCCTCTTCGAGCAGATTACGGGCCCAGGGATTGGCTTCGCTCCAGCGCCACACCTCAGCGCCTTCGAGGCACTGGACCCAATTGACACCGGTTTCACCGCCGGCGCGGCGTTCCACCATGCACTGATATGTCTCCAGGCCGTGGTAGCCGTAGGCTTCCTTATCGCCATACCAATAGCCGACGGCGCGTTTGATCGGCGCTTCGAGGGGAAGTTCCAGGGCGGGGCGGCGCCAAGTGAGGGTGATGGAGGTTCCGGCGATGAGGGGGAACTTGAGTTCGCGCGACCAGTCGAACATCTGCTTGGCCTTCTTCCACTCGGTGGAGAAGTGCTTGTCGTGGAACAGCGGAAAAGCGCGCTTTGTTTTGCGGTAGTGATTGACGATCTGCTCCATCAACTCGTAACGCGGGTAGAGCTTTTGGCCCTTTTCGTTGAGCGGATAATCGCCATGTTCGCCAATGAGGACGACGCCCTGGATACCCGGAACCAGCGCCTCGTCGACAGTGGGCTTCAGCGGGATGTTGTGTTTGGCGGCTTCGGCTTTACCGATGTCGGTTTTGGCGGGGGTCTGCGCAATGTACATGGCGGAGATGTCCAGTTGCGATTCATGCGGTTTACCGTCCCAGTAGAAGCCGCGCAGCATGTTGCCGACGAACACGTCCGCATGCGAGTTGCGGAAGTAGGTGGTGATGATGGCTGAGATCTTAGCGTGCGGCTGAGCGGCCAACCCCGGGGTTGCCGCGAGTGCGCCGGATCCGGCGGCCAGGAAAGTGCGACGTTCCATGAACAACGATCGTACCTCGACCGGCGCCTCGCGGAGCGTTGAGGCTGTCGCGGCGGGGTGCGGCGGAGTTTCTGACAACCGGGAGTCAGACAAAGTTAAGGAAAACTTCAGTACCCCTGGACAGAGCATCGCTGTAGAACAGGAACTAGGAGTAGATGTGTCTACCCCTGGCCCGTGATGCGATTCCGAACGTTGCTTGTCTTGCTTGCCGGTGCAATCAGGCTTGTCGCGCAACCGAGGCTTGCCGCGCAACCGATGATGCGCGGCGAGACGATGATGCGCGGCGAGGCGGTGATGCGCGGCGAGGCGGCGAAGCTGGGGGCAACCAGCACGATCCGCGTGGATTCGGACCTGGTACTGGTGCCCACGGTGGTGACGGACCAGGACTACAGGCCCGTGTTTGCGCTGGATCGCGACCACTTTCGGTTGACGGTCGATAAGGTGGACACACCGATTGCCGCGGTGTGGAAAGACAATGGCCCGCTGTCGGTAGTGATTGTGTTTGACGCGAGCAAGAGCATGCGCGAAGTCATGAACCGGGCGAGGCACGCGGTGGATGGCTTCTTCCGGCTGGCTCATCCGGATGACGAATACGCATTGGTAGTGTGCCAGGAGCGTGGGCGGGTTGCGGTTCCGTTCACCTCGAATGTGGAGACGGTCCGGTCGCAAATCGTGAATGCATCGGCCGAGGGGTCGACGCCGCTGTACGATTCGGTGCGGCTGGCGATGGATGTTTCGCGTAAGGCTCGTCACCAGCGGCGGGCGATTCTTGTTATCTCAGACGCTGAGGATACGTCGAGTCGAGTAAGTTACAAATCGCTATGGCGGGAAGCGCTGGAATCGACCGCGTATATCTACGTACTGCAACTTTGGACGGGCGGCTACGTTGGGGAAGGCCCGGAATTCCGGTCGCTGCGTTCGCTGGCAGACGTAACGGGCGGCGTTTTCTACGGCGACCTTTCGGCCCGGCGCTTTTACGAATGTTTTGAGCGGCTGGATCTGCATCAGAGGTATGTGCTGGCATTCCATCCCACGGCGATGCCGCACGACAGGCGGCGGCACCAGTTAGAGGTTCGGGTTCGACAGAGCGCGGCGCAGAATCTGAAACTGTTCTGGCGGCACGCGTATGTCGATTCCGAACCTGGAGATGCTGAGTAACCGGTTCAGACCCTGGCGTGACGTTCCGCGGGCTCTGTTGCGCCTTCGGACCGAGGGGAAGCAGGTTCAACCGTTGCGGGCAGAGTAATGCGGATGACCGCGCCCGTTTCGGGCCGGCTTTCGGCTGTAATCGTGCCGCGATGCATCTCAACGGTCCAGCGGGTGATCGCCAGGCCCAGACCTGTCCCGCCCGCGCCCGGTGAGCGGCCTTTCTCGACACGATAGAAACGGTCAAAGATTTTGGGAAGGCTTTCCACAGGGATGCCGGGTCCGCTGTCCTGAACGGAGATTACAACTTCGTGCGGGCGCTCGATCGCTTCGATGCGGATGGCTCCGCCGGGCGGGGTAAATTTAATGGCGTTGTGAAGCACGTTGACGAGGGCCTGGCGGAGCAGCAGCCAGTCTGCGCGGATGCGGCAATCGGCCGGAACGTCGACGGTGAGCGTCTGCGCGTTCTCCTCGAGCAGAACTTCGAGCAAACCGGTGCACTCATCGACCAGGGCCTTGACGCCAAAGGTTGATGGGTTGAGATGTATCTCGCCGGCATCGGCCCGAGCGATAGCCAGCAGGTTATCCACCAGTTTTGTGAGCTTGTTGGCTTCCTCCAGCATGCTGCCGATGGCGTCGCGATAACTTTCGGGGCTGGTGGATTGACGCTGAAGAGCAACTTCACCGACGCTGCGGATGCCGGTAAGCGGTGTGCGCAGTTCGTGCGAAGCATCGGAGGTGAAGCGGCGCAGTTGTTCGAAAGAGCGCTCCAGCTGACCGAGAACCGAATTGAACACGCGCGCCAGTTCCGCCAATTCGCCGTCCGCGGGGTTTACCGGTAAGCGTTCATGCAGGCGGTCGCTTCGGATCTCTTCGGCTTTGCGCGCCATCGACTGAATCGGCTGCAGCGCATTCGAGGCGAGGCGATATCCGCCGAGTCCGGCGAGGAACAGCACGAGGGGGAGCGGTAGGACCAGCGAAACAAGGTCAGACCGGAACTGTGCCCACAGCGGTTCCTGACTGTGGGCCACACGGATGATGGTTGGACGGCCATCGACTACGTGATAGCGGCTGACAAGTTGCACGCGCATACCGTCGGCGAGGGTATACTCGCGCGCGGAGTAGCCGCCGACACCTTCGTTGGGCAGCATGGCTTCGCCGAGCGACCGCCGGCCGAGCATGTCGTTGCGGAGAAGCACACGCCCGCTGGGCGACCGCACCTCGAGCAGGCGTTCGAGCACCAACTTGGATTCCGGGTGATTGTGGTAATCGTCTTTGAGCCAAAGGCGGCCATCGGCGGTGAAATGCAGAAGACCTTCTACTGTTTCGACGTCCTGGATGGCGTGGCGGACGAGTTGGGAACGCAGGTCGCGGAGCATGAGGAAACAGGCTGCGCCCGAATATATGAGCTGAATGACGGCGAGAATGCTCACGAAATAGAGCGTGAGGCGGGTGCGGATGTGGCGGGGATCGAGCAGGCTCACGCCTGATCCTCCCGAAGAATAAAGCCGACGCCGCGTACGGTGTGGAGCAGTTTGGCTTCGAAGCCTTCGTCGATTTTGCGGCGCAAGCGGGCGACATGGACGTCGATCACGTTGTCGATGGGTGTCGCGCGGGTTGTTTCCTTCCAGACGTCGCGGGCGAGCATTTCCCGAGAGACGACGGAGCCGCGGTTGCGCATGAGGTATTCGAGCAGTTCGAACTCACGAGTGGTCAGTTCGAGCTGTTTGCCGGCGCGAAACACCGAACGGGCCGCGGTATCGACGATGAGATTGGCGATGCTCATTCGGGCGATGGGCTTGTCTTGGCCGCCACGGCGCAGCATGGCGCGAACACGGGCCAGCAATTCAGGAAACGCAAAAGGCTTAACGATATAGTCGTCAGCGCCGGCATCGAGACCGCCGACGCGATCGTCGATGGAGTCTTTGGCGGTGACGAGAAGGACGGGAATGCCGACTCCGTTTTGGCGCAAACGTCCGAGAATTTCGAGACCACTTCTGCCGGGCAGCATTACATCGAGCATCAGCAGGTCAAAGTGATCGGAGTAGAGGAGATAGAAGCCTTCCTCGCCGGACCGGGCCACCGAAACCTGGTAGCCTTCGTCCTCAAGCCCCTGGCGAAGGGCATTGGCGAGTTTGGGTTCGTCTTCAACTACCAGGATATGCACCGATTATTGATATACCGCGGAAGTGGCGCCCGTCAGACTGAAGAATTTCTGACAGTTACCAGTCAGGCAAAGTTAAGGAAAACTTCAGTAGGCAGCCAATGGACCTCGCTGTAGAACAAAGATTGCACTCCATCGCGAGCCCCCCGGCTCGGCGCCAGGACATTCATGCTGCATCCCGGACCCGCCAAGAAAGTAACGATCCATGTGAACGAGGACACGGCTGCACAGCACGATTTCCTCTATAACGAGATTTTCGCATTTCTGCTGGACAAGGGGGTTGCGGGCGCGAGCCTGGTCCGGCCGCAAGCCGGTTTCGGGTTTCATCACCGGGTTCACCAAGCGGACGGCGATCTGGCAGGGCGGGAGCATATGCCAGTGCGGATCGAGTTTATCGAATCGGCGGAAAAGGTGGCGAGCTTGATGCCTGCGCTGTGCGAGTTGCTGGTGGACGGGTTGATTGAAGCGCACGACACTACCATCTACAAAGCGACTGCCACGCGGGAGCCGTCACTGTAATGCGGATCAGATGGGCAGCCTGCGTAGCGCTGCTTCTCTGCCGCACGCTGGCTGGGCAGCAGGCGCAGCGGGTGACTCTGCAGGAAGCGGAACAGCGTGCCGTGGCGAACCATCCGCGCATTGGGTCGGCGGGATTAAACGCGCAGGCCGCGGGGGCGGTGGTGAAGCAGGTGCGGTCTGCGTTCCTGCCGCAACTCACGGGCAACGCAACTTCGGTGGGCGCCGATCGGAACACGTCCATCGCAGCGGGCACGTTGCAGACATCGGGGTTAGTGAGCCGCGCCGCCACGGGCGTGGGCGTTTCGCAGTTGATCACCGATTTCGGGCGCACATCGAAGCTGGCGGAAGCCGCGCGGATCCGGGCGGAAGCACAGGGGCAGAACGTGGCGGCCACACGAGCGCAGGTGCTGCTCGAAGTGCATCAGGCGTACTACGCGGCGCTGGCTGCCGACGCGGTGCTGGGCGTGGCTCGCGAACGCCTGGAAATGCTGCAGTTGACATTGCGGCAGGTGCGCGCGCTGGCGGCGAGCAGTTTGAAGTCGACGCTGGATGTGAGCTTCGCGGAAGTGGCGGTATCGGAATCGGAACTGGTGTTGTATCAAGCGGAAAACGCGGCGAAGGCGAGCCGCGCGAATCTGGCGGCGGCGATGGGAAATCCTGATCAGACGGAATTGTCGATTGTCGATGTTCAATTACCGGACCGCCTGGCGGGCGACGTGGAGGCGGCAGTAGGCGACGCACTACGGAACCGTCCCGACCTGAGTGTGTTGAACCTGACACAGTCGGCCGCGGAACGGTTCGCAGAGGCGGAAAAGAAGCTGCGCTATCCGGCACTAACCGCGGTCGCTGTGGCGGGTACCGTTCCGGTTCATCAAACTAACTTTTCCGATAGCTATAGCGCGGCCGGCGTGAATATCTCACTGCCGATATTGAACGGGGGGCTGAACAGTGCCCGGCGGGCTGAAGCCGAACTGCGGGCGCGGGCCAGTGCGAAGGACGTACAGTCGCTGGCTTTACAGATTGGCGCAGCCGTGCGCGTGGCCTGGTTCGACGCGGAGACGGCGTGGCGGCGTCTGGATGTAACCGCCCGGATGACGCAACAGGCAGCCACTACGCTGCGGTTGGCGAAGGCGCGATATGAAATCGGGCTAAGCGGCATTCTTGAACTGACGCAGGCCCAGGTGGCGTTAACATCGGCGCAAACGGCCGGCGCCGGCGCTAAGTACGACTATCTCAGCCGCCTGGCACAACTGAACTACGCGACAGGAGCATTTCGTTGATACTCAGACGGGATTGGTTGATCGGTGGGGCCGCCGTCGCGGTGGCGGCAATCGGCCTGACCGCATGCTCTTCGCGGACGGAAGCAAAGCCGGCCAATGCTAGCACGGTGCAAGCGGCGCAAACGGTGGTGCCGGTGGCGCAGGTCCGGCGGGCGAATATGGCGAGCCGCACGGTTCTGACGGCGGAGTTCCAGCCGTTCCAGGAAGTGGATGTAATGGCCAAGGTGGCCGGGTACTTACGGTCGATCAAAGTGGACTTGGGCGATCGCGTGCGCGAAGGACAGGTACTGGGCGAGCTTGAAATACCGGAAATGAACGATGAGATCAGCAAGGCCGCGGCGATGGTGGAGCAGACCAGTTCAGAGATAGCGGCGGCGAAAGACGAGCTACGGCGTGTGGAGTCCGCGCACGAGATTGCTCACCTGTCGCACGCAAGGCTAGAGGCCGTTGCCAAGCGCGAACCGGGGCTGATCCCGCAGCAGGAAGTGGACGAGGTGAAGGCGCGGGACCTTGTGGCCGAGGCGCAGCTATCGGCGGCCCGGTCGAAATTGCAAGTGGAGCAGAACAAAGTGCAGGTGGCGCGGGCGGAAGTGACGCGGCTGCGCACGATGAAGAACTACGTCACCATCACCGCGCCGTTCACCGGTACGGTTACGAAGCGGTATGCCAATACGGGCGCGATGATTCAGGCCGGTATCTCGTCGCAATCGCAGGCAATGCCACTGGTGCGCCTATCGCAGATCAGCACATTGCGCTTAAGCTTGCCGGTGCCGGAATCGCTGGTTCCCGGCATTCGCGTTGGCCAGTTGGCCGAAGTTCAAGTCAAATCGTTGGGCCGGACGTTTGAGGGTCGAGTGGCGCGGCTGGCTTCGAAAGTAGACGCGGCAACGCGGACCATGACCACCGAGGTGGACGTTCCGAATCCGAACGGCGTGATCCTGCCGGGCATGTACGCGGAGGTGGCGGTGCAAACAACAAAGCACGATAACGTTCTCACGGTTCCGCTGGATGCGATTGAGCGGGGCACAGCGGCGCGAGTTTGGACTGTGGACGCGGCGGGCACGATCAATGCGGTACCGGTCGAGTTGGGGATCGAGGATGCACATCGTGTGGAGATCGTCTCCGGGATTAACGATCGGGACATGGTGATCATAGGGCGCCGCACCGGACTAAAGCCCGGCGACAAAGCAGTTCCGAAAGTAATCGAGCCAGAGCAGTAGCCGCGCACTATGTCCAGATTTGCGATTAGAACCCCGTATTTCATCGTGGTCGCCTGTTTGATCGTAGCGATCATCGGCGCGGTGAGTGTTGTGCGCATGCCGGTGGATATGTTCCCGGCCATCAATATTCCTGTTGTTGTGGTGGCGACGTTTTACTCCGGAATGCCGCCCGAGCAGGTAGAAAACAGCATTACGTACCGCCTAGAGCGCTTTCTTACGTTAGGGAGCGGTATCGAACATATCGAATCGCGATCGCTGACCGGAGTAAGTATTATCAAGGTCTACTTTCACCCCGGGACCAATCCCGACGCGGCTGTGGCGATGATCGGCGGCCTGGCGACGGCGGAAATGAGCCGCTTGCCTCCGGGAACGCTGCCGCCCGTGGTCCTGAAATTCGATGCGTCCAGTTTGCCGGTTTGCCTATTAACTTTGGGCGGCGAAGGCCTTTCCGAGACGCAACTCAAAGACATTGCGCAAAACGTTATACGTAACCAGTTGGCGGGGGTGCCCGGAGCTTCGGTACCCCAGCCGTTCGGCGGACGCAACCGGCAGATACTGCTCTATGCCGATCCGTTCAAGTTGGAGGCGCATCAACTCAGCCTGATGGACGTGGTGCGCACGATCGGCGAATCGAACGTGCTGCTGCCGGCGGGCGACGTGCAAATCGGCCGGTTCGACTACAACATTTACACCAACGGCATGCTGGGCGGTCCGGCTGAGATCAACCAGGTGCCGCTGAAGATGGTGGGACAGACGCCGGTGCGCGTGGCGGATATCGGCGAAGCCCGCGATTCACAGACCCTCCAGTACAACGTCGTTCGTGTGAACGGGCAGCGATCGGTTTACCTGCCCATTCTGAAGCAGGGCGGCGACTCCAACACCATCGAGGTGGTGGACGGCATTCGCACGAAGGTGGGCAAACTGGCGGACATCCCGGACGCGTTGCGCACGGCAGTGGTGTTCGACCAATCGGAATTTGTGAAGAACGCGATCAAGACGCTGCTGCACGAAGGCGGATTGGGCTTGTTCCTTACGTCGTTGATGATTCTGATCTTTCTGGGGAGCTTCCGCGCTACGGTCGCCGTGTTCTTTTCGATTCCGCTGTCCGCACTGGCAACGTTCATTGCATTACAGATTGGCGGAAGTTCAATCAATACGATGGTGCTGGGCGGGTTGGCTCTGGCCCTGTCGCGACTTATCGATAACTCGGTGGTGGTGCTCGAGAATATCTACCGTCACCTCGAGATGGGGCACCCGCCCGCGGTGGCGGCCGAGAATGGCGGACGCGAAGTCGCGTTACCGGTGCTGGCGTCAACGCTTACAACGGTTGTGGTGTTCTTCCCGGTAACAATGCTTTACGGGGTGAGTAAGTATCTGTTTTCGGCTCTTGCTTTAGGCGTCGTATTGTCGTTATTCGCTTCTTACGCGGTGGCGCTAACCGTCGTACCGCTTTTCTGCGCGCGATTCCTGACCGCCGCCAACATACACGGACACGAGCAATCGCGACGGAGCTTTGCCGCGCGCTTCAACGATCTGTTCAATCGCGGCTTTAACGGATTTCTGAACGGGTATGACCGGCTGGTGACGAGGACTGTCACGCGCCCATGGCTGACACTCGCGGGTTTCGCCGTTGCGTTCGGCGTGAGCCTGCTGATTGCCCCGCTCTTGGGACTGGCCTTCTTCCCGATGACCGACGCCGGACAGTTTGTGATACGCGTGAAAGCGCCATCGGGTACACGCTTACAAGAGACGGAGAACGACATCAAGCGATTGGAGACGTTGATCCGGCGAACGGTACCGGAGCACGACTTATCGATGATCGTGTCGAACATCGGCGTGGACCCCGGATTCTCCGCCATCTTCACGAGCAATGCCGCCATGCACACCGCCTATGTGCAGGTCGCTCTAAAGAGCGATCACGAGGTGGGTAGTTACGAATACATCACGCGGGTGAAAGAGGCAATGCGGCAGGAGTTGCCGCAACTTACCGCGTACTTTGCCTCAGGCAGCCTGGTGGAATCCACTTTGAACATGGGGTTGGCCGCACCGATCGACGTGCAGATCACCGGCACGGACATGAAGGGCAACTACAAGCTCGCGCTCGATCTCGCCGCCGATATCCGGAAGCTGAGCGGCGTGGCTGACGTGTTTATTCCGCAGGATCTCGACCAGCCGGCGCTCAGGCTGAACGTCAATCGCATACGCGCACGCGAACTTGGGCTAAGCCAGCGGGAGGTGGTCTCGAATGTCATCACGGCGCTTACTTCCAACCAGATGATTGCGCCCAGTTTGTGGCTCGATCCGCGGAACGGCAACCCGTACTATCTCGCCGTGCAGTATCCGGAAAAGCAGGTGAAAGAGGTGGGGGACCTGAGCGCCATTCCGTTGCGCGGACCAACATCCACGCAGCCCACACGGCTCGACATGGTGAGTGAAATCCAGCGCATCGAAGGGCCGACTGAGGTAAACCATTACCAGATCCGGCGCGCTATCGATATCTTTGTGCGGCCGGCCGGCGAAGACTTGAGCGCTGCCGCCGCGAGCATCGACAACCTGATCGCGAGAACCAGGGCGCCCAAAGGAACGGACCTGACATTACGGGGCATGGTGCAGAGCATGCGCTCTTCATTCAACAGCTTCGCGATTGGACTGATCCTGTCGGTGGTGCTGCTGTACCTGATCCTGGTGGCCCAGTTCCGGTCGTTTGTCGACCCGTTTATCATTCTGCTGGCGCTGCCGCCGGGGACTACCGGCGTGTTGCTCACGTTGTGGCTGACCGGCACGACCATCAACGTCATGTCGCTGATGGGCATCTTAATGCTCGCGGGCGTTGCGCTGTCGAACAGTATCCTGATCGTCGAGTTCGCACACCACCTTATCAACGAGGGGATGAACATCAGCGAAGCAATCGTGAGGTCGTGCCGGGTGCGCCTGCGGCCCGTCTTAATGACATCGCTTGCGACAATCATCGGCCTGCTGCCGATGGCGCTCAAGCTCGGCGAAGGGAGCGAGGCTTACGCGCCTCTCGCACGAGCGCTGCTTGGCGGCCTTACGGTCTCCGTCGTGTGCACGATTTTCATCGTACCCGCGGGTTTCTACCTCGCGTACCGGAAAGCTTAGCGATATTTGCGGAGTACCGCGAGCAGTTTACCCTGGACCTTCACATCCTGGGCCGGAACCATAATGGGGTCCATGGCGGCGTTGGCCGGTTGCAGCCTGACGACGCCGTCGTCTTCGCGATAGATACGTTTGAGAGTCGTTTCCGAGCCGTTCACGAGCGCCACCACCACGTCGCCGTCGCGCGCGCTCTCCGAGCGTTCGATCAACACGAAGTCGCCGTCGCAGATGTGGTCGTCGATCATCGATTCACCACGCACCTGCAACGCATAGGTGTCGCGGTCGCCGGTGAAATCGGCGAAGTTCAACGTGGCCTGGCCTTCGTAGGTCTCCACCGGAGCGCCGGCGGCGATGCGGCCCTGCAGCGGGATGCTGTATGCCGTTTCCACTTGCGAGCCGCGCATTTCCCGGAAATATCGCGGCGCCAGTTCCAGCGACCGGCTATGGTTGTACGATCGCTTGAGATAACCTTTTTGCGCAAGAATCGAGATATGTTTGTGAACCGTGGCCAGCGACGCCAACTCCAAGCCTTTGGCGATCTCTTCAAAACTGGGGCAGTAACCACGCTCCTCAACGAAGCGCGCAATGTAATCTAATACTTCCTTCTGCCGTGGGGTAAGAGCCATGTTTTGATAGTAGGCGAATAAAAAACGAAGTGTCAAGTCTTTCTTTCGGCTAAACCATTCTGTCATGAAGAGCTTCTCGACAAACGATCCGCTGGGACCACCTCCGCGCAGTGTACGTGTGAAACGCACAACCCAGCGGAACCTGTTACTTTCCATACTCATTTCCGTTGCGGGAGTCGCGCTTTGCTTATTTCTTCTACGGCAAGTGCAGCGGCAGGAAGAGCAGCAGGCTCGCCGAAGCATCGAAGGGGAGTATGTTCAGGGAAAAGTAACTAAGAAATATTCCCGGCGAAACGAGGAGAAGCGGGCCGGCGCCATTGTTGTCGAGTCGACGTTTCATGTCGACTATGAATTCACTGCGGAGGGTCGGACTATACGCGGAATCGGCCGCATTCGGAAAGGGGTGTGGGATAAGTTACAGGAGGGTGGGCCCGTGGGCGTGTATTACACAGTAGGAAATCCCACAGTTCACGAGTTAGCCGCTCCGAACGACGCGCGAAACCGGAAGCTTGGGAAAGTTATGTTGTACGCTTGCGGCGCACTCGTGATGGTGTTCCTGCTGGCGACGATCGACTACCTGAACCGAATTCGGAGGGAGCAGCGCCAACTGCGGGGTTGGGCGGTTTCGGCGGACGGATTGGAATTAGTTCACCCGGCAAATCGCACGGAGAAGGTGCGCTTGGACAAGATCCGCCTGGTGGAAATCGATTAACCCCGGATGCGCCGCCAGGTTCTCAGCGCGCTCCGATCGCCTCGTTCATCGAACCTTGGCGGTAACCTTCCAGATCGAGCGTGACGTAATGGAAACCGAGCGGCTTGAATATGGCGGTAAGCTTGCCGGCCATCTCGAGCGTCAACGCCTTTTCCAACTCGGCGCGGCCGATCTCGATGCGGACGAGTTCGCCGTGATACCGCACCCGGAACTGGCGGAAGCCTAGCTGTTTCACCGCCTCTTCCCCGGCCTCCACGGTCTTGATCGTCTCAACCGTCACCGGCGTACCGTAAGGAATACGGGAACTCAGGCACGCTGCCGCAGGGCGGTCCCAGAAGGGTAGCCCGGCCAACCGGCACAGTTCGCGGATCTCGGGTTTCGTCAGCCCGGCCTCGACCAGCGGCGCCTTCACCTGGTGGATTTTCGCCGCGGACTGTCCGGGACGGTAGTCGCCCAAATCGTCCTTGTTCACGCCGTACACGATCATCGGATTGCCGCGCTCTGCGGCCAATGCCTCCAACCGCGTGAACAGCTCGTCCTTGCAGTGGAAACAGCGGTCCTTGTCGTTCTTGACGTAGTCCGGGTTCTCGAACTCGAACGTCGGGATCATCTCGTGGCGGAACCCGCAGACCTTCGCGTATTCGATGGCGTCGCGCTTGTGCGACTCCGGAATCGAAGCCGAATCGGCCGTCACGGCCAGAGCGTTTCCGCCAAGCGCCTGGTGAGCGGCCCAAGCGAGATAGGCCGAATCCGTGCCGCCCGAGTAGGCGACAAACACACGGCCGAGCCCACCGAGGATCGACAACAGTTCATCCTGCTTGGCCAGCAGTTGAGACCGATCGAATGTGGGCCGGCCCGCGGTTCCCAGTGTGACCAGCGCTGCCATAGTTAAATTTTACTGCAAGGGCAATTCGCCCTGCCCTTCGGTGGATGGAGCTTCGACGTCGGAGTCGGGTACGACGGACGCCGCGGCGACCGCGTCGCCCTCTTCCATGCGGACAAGGCGGACGCCCTGTGTCGACCGTCCGGCCTGCCGGATCTCAGCCGATTCGATTCGGATGATCTTGCCGTCTTTGGTGATGATCATCAGGTCCGACTCCTCTTTCACGGCCAAAATGCCGACCACGGCGCCGGTCTTACGGGTGGTCTTCATGTTGATGACACCCTTGCCGCCGCGAGTTTGCAGACGATAGTCGGCTAGCTTCGTACGCTTGCCGTAGCCTTGGTCTGAGATCGCGAGGATCAACTCGTCATCGGACCCGAACACCTCGGTGCCGATTACGACATCGTTATGGTCGAGCGAGATACCGCGGACGCCGCGAGCCTGGCGGCCCATGGGACGGACATCCTCTTCGTTGAACTTGATCGCCATGCCTTCACGGGTTCCGATAAAGATCATGTCCTTGCCGGAGGTGAGGCGCGCCGCGATCAACTCATCGCCCTCATCGAGCGAACAGGCGATGATGCCGCGCGACATCGGATTGTTGAACTCAGTCAGTTCGCATTTCTTGATGACGCCCTGGCGCGTGACCATCACCACAAACTGGTCGGGCGTAAACTCCGACACGCACATGAACGTCTTCGCGGTCTCGTCCGGCTGCAGGTTGATCAGTCCCTGGATGTTCTTACCCTTACCGGCCGTACCGGCGTCGGGAATGTTGTAGTTCTTCAGCCAGTACAAGCGGCCTTTGCTCGTGAAGATCAGCATGTAGGAGTGTGTGGACCCGATGATCAGGTGCTCCACCACATCTTCCGAGCGCGTGCCCATGCCGATGCGGCCCTTGCCGCCGCGTGTCTGGCGGCGGTAGGTGTCGACCGCGGTCCGCTTCAGGTAACCGCCGCGGGTGACCGTCACGGCCACGTCTTCCTGCTGAATGAGGTCTTCCAGAACGATCTCGCCCGGATCGTCGACGATCTGCGTCCGGCGCTCGTCGCCGAAGTCCTTCTGAATATCTTTGAGTTCTTTGACGATGACCTGGCGCAGCACCTTTTCCGAACCCAGGATTTCCAGGTACTCGGCGATGCGGCGCTGGATGTCGCCCAACTCGTCGAGGATCTTCTGCTGCTCCATGCCGGTGAGGCGTTGGAGTTGCAGTTCAATGATGGCCTGCGCCTGGCGTTCGGTGAACCGTGGACCGATCTCGCCCGCCGCAATCAACGCCGCGTATTCAGCCGCTTCGGCCGGCGTGATGAAGTTCATCAACGCCTCTTTCGCTTCTCGCGGCGTGCGCGATTCGCGGATGAGCCGGATGACTTCATCCAGGTTGTTGAGCGCCCGCTGGAAGCCCAGTAACAAGTGCTCGCGTTCACGAGCCTTGCGCAGTAAGTAGTCGGTCCGCCGGCGAACCACATCGATGCGGTGGTCGATAAACCGCTTGATCAGTTCGATCAGGCCCAACTCACGCGGCTGGCCGGCGACAATGGCCAGCATGATGATGCCGAAGTTCATCTGCAACTGCGTGTGCTTGTACAGATTGTTCAGCACGACTTCGGGATTTTCGCCGCGCTTGAGTTCGTAGACGATCCGCATGCCGTCGCGGTCGCTTTCGTCGCGGATGTCGGAGATTCCTTCGATCTTCTTGTCGGCCACCATAGCGGCCGTTTCCTGAATCAGGCGCGACTTATTCACCTGGAACGGCAGTTCGGTGACGATGATCGCTTCGCGGTCCTTACCGAATTTCTCGGTGGCCGCCTTGGCGCGCATCTTGACGGTGCCGCGGCCCGATTTGTAAGCCGACAAAATGCCTTCGCGGCCGAGAATGAAGCCGCCACCCGGGAAGTCAGGCCCCTGCACGATCTGGAGGATCTCGGACAACGTAGTGGCCGGATGCTGGATCAGTTGGATGGTCGCGTTGATGATCTCGGTCAGGTTATGCGGCGGAATGTTGGTCGCCATGCCGACCGCGATGCCGGACGAACCGTTCACCAGCAGGTTCGGTACACGCGTGGGCAATACTTCCGGCTCGACTTCGCTTTCGTCGTAATTCGGGCGGAAGTCGACCGTTTCCTTGTCGATATCTTCGAGCAGCGCGCCGGCAATACGCGACAAACGCGCTTCGGTGTATCGCATCGCCGCAGGCGGGTCGCCATCGATGGACCCGAAGTTACCCTGGCCGTCGATCAGCCGGTAACGCATCGTGAACGGCTGCGCCAGGCGCACCAGCGTATCGTAAATCGCCGAGTCGCCGTGCGGGTGGTACTTACCCATTACTTCGCCGACGATTTTGGCGCACTTACGGGTGGGCTTGTTATGTGTCAAGCCCATCTCGTCCATCGTGTACAAAATACGGCGATGAACGGGCTTCAAACCATCGCGGACATCGGGCAGCGCACGGCCGACAATAACGCTCATCGCGTAGTCGAGATACGACCGCCGCATCTCCTCTTCGATGTTGATCGGAATCAGATTCCTGGAGCCTTCACCGCCTAATGGTAGCTGGCTAGGCGGAAGATTGCTGTCGTTATCTGGCAAAAGGAAACTCCTGATGTAAGGCGAAACGCGGCGTCCGCTCGCTCACGGACCTTGCCACGGTGGTATCTTTATTTTACCAGAAAACATGCGATCACTATTCTGTTTTGGATTGATTGGTTTAGCGACACTTCTGGCCGCTCCGCCGGCCCGCAAAAGTCAACGGGAGACACCCCGCGGCGAACCGGGGAAGTTCGACTATTACGTGCTCAGCCTGTCGTGGTCGCCGCAGTATTGTTCTACACCCGCCGGTGAACGGGATAAGGTGCAGTGCGCGGGGAATCGTAAGTTTGCCTTTGTCACACACGGTTTGTGGCCGCAGTATGAATCGGGCTATCCGCAGTTCTGCTCCCAAGCCGCCGGGCCGGACAAGGCGGCCATCGATAACATCCTCGATGTGATGCCGAGCGCGCGGCTCATCCGCCATGAATGGGATAAGCACGGCACCTGCAGCGGGCTAACGGCCGCGCAATACGTGAAGACCATCCGCAAAGCGTATGAGAGCATCACCGTGCCCAAGGAGTTCAAGGGTCCCGATCGGCAGGTGACGGTCGCGCCCGCCGAGTTGAAGAAGCGCTTTGTCGATGCCAACAAACTGGCGGGCGACAATTCCATCGCCGTCCTGTGTACCGGCCGCTTCCTGTCGGAGGTGCGTATCTGCCTCGACAAGAACCTGAAATCGCGCGCCTGCGGCCGCGATGTGCGCGATCAGTGCCGCGTACCGGAACTAATCATGCAGCCGGTCCGCTAGATAACGGTAAAATGGTGGGCGCAGCCCCACATGATTTCCATCGTCATCCCCATCCACAATGAGGAGCCGGCGATTCTGCCGCTCTACGACCGGCTGACGTCGGTGATGGAACGTGTTCGCAAGCCTTACGAAATCCTGTTCATTGACGATGCGTCGACGGACCGCAGCTTTGATCTGCTGTCCAACCTGGTCGAGACCGACAACCGCCTGAAGGTGATCCGGCTACGCCGCAACTTTGGGCAAACCGCGGCCTTGTCGGCGGGATTCGATGAGGCACAGGGCAATGTGATCATCTCGCTCGATGGCGACCTGCAGCACGACCCGGAAGACATCCCGGCGCTGCTTGAGAAGGTGCAAGAGGGGTACGACATCGCCAGCGGCTGGCGCAAGAACCGGCTCGACAACGCTGTCACGCGCAAGATTCCATCGCGAATCGCCAACTGGCTGATGTCGAAAGCGAGCGGCGTGGACTTGCACGATTTCGGAACCACGTTCAAGGCTTATCGCGCTGAGATCCTGAAGGACGTCAACCTCTATGGCGAACTGCACCGCTTCATCCCCGCACTGGCCAGCTTCTACGGTGCGCGTGTCGCCGAGGTCCCTATCCGCAACGCACCACGGATCAGCGGTGGGTCGCACTACGGCCTGGGGCGCACGTTCCGCGTGCTGTTCGACATCGTGACCATCAAGTTCATGCTGTCGTACTTCACGAGGCCCATGCACTTCTTTGGAAAGTTCGGTTTGGCCGGACTGACCCTCGGCGGCAGCATCATGACGTTCCTGCTGATCAAAAAGCTGTTGGGATACGAGATCGTCATGGAGCACGGTCCGCTGATGGTGGCGGGGGCGTTGCTGTTATTGGCGGGCTTGATGATGTTCTCGACCGGACTGCTCGGCGAAGTGCTGATGCGGACCTATTTTGAAAGCCAGGGGCGGCGGATTTACGCGGTGCGCGAAATCCGCACGAAGAAAGAGCCTCGGGTGAAGGACGAGGCGCGGTAGGGTGTCTCGAAGCTCGTGATTTCCGGCTGCGCGCGTTCAGGCAATCAGCCGTCGCTTCCGTCCCACCACCAGACGACAAAGCCCAAAGCACCGCCAGTTCAATGCTGACGACAATGAACTGACATAGCATGTGCCGCACATGCAATCTATACTGGAAGCATGCCGAAGATGATTCAAATTCGGGATGTGCCCGATCAGGTGCACAGCATTCTGAAGGCACGTGCCGCCAAACAGGGAATAAGCCTTTCGGAATACTTGAAAAAAGAGCTTGGAAAGATCACCGCTCAGCCCACCATGGAGGAGTGGTTGGAGCTGACACGGCATTCCAAACCGATACCTAGCAAACGCTCGGCAGCCGAGATAATTCGAGAATTGCGCGGCGACCGATGATAGTGGTCGATGCTTCCGTCGTGGTGGAGATCCTAAGAGACGGCGACTTCGCCAACTTCCTTGGAGGCAGATTTAATTCGGACGCGGCCTACGCGGCCCCTCATTTGCTCGACATTGAGGTAGTTAGCGCCCTTCGCGGGCTTGCGGCGGCCGCTCGCGTCGACGCCCACCGTGTGCAGGAGTATATCAGGAACCTTGCCTTGCTGCCTGTAACGCGGCACTCACATGCGCCGCTTATGCCGAGGGTGTGGGAACTAAGGCACAACTTCTCAGCCTACGATGCGACTTACATTGCGCTCGCGGAGCTACTGGATGCGACACTCTTCACCGCCGATGCCAAACTGCGCAAAGGACACCGCGCTCGCGTGGAAGTGATCGGCCAAAGAATAAACTAGCAAAACACAAACGGCGCGCCCGGGATCGTCTCCCAAGGCGCGCCGTCTTATTTTCCTGACTTAAGCTGTCTTACTCGGCTTCGCCGATTTCGTCTAGCGCATCGTCGCCCAAACCGCCCGCGAACAGGTTCGGGGTTTCGTCTTCGTAACCCGGAATGCCTTCGGCCAGCGCGGCTTCGGCTTCCGGCATCATCTCTTCTTCCACCACATCCTCGCCGGCGATCTTGACACGGCGGTAGTACTCCATGCCCGTACCGGCCGGAATGAGGCGGCCCATGATGACGTTTTCCTTCAGACCACGCAGGTAGTCGACCTTACCGTTGATCGACGCTTCGGTCAACACGCGCGTTGTTTCCTGGAACGATGCGGCCGAGATGAACGAATCGGTCGACAGCGACGCCTTCGTGATGCCGAGCAGCACCGCCGCGCCTTCCGCCGGACGTCCGCCGGCGTTCAGCACCCGATCGTTCTCTTCCCGGAACTTGAACTTGTCGACCACTTCTTCCGGCAGGAATTCCGTATCGCCGATGTCGGTGACCTTGATCCAGCGCATCATCTGCCGCGAAATCACTTCCAGGTGTTTGTCGTTGATGTTCACGCCCTGCAGCCGGTACACTTCCTGAATTTCGTTCACGAGGTACTTCTGCAGTTCCTTCTGCCCCTTAATGCGCAGAATGTCGTGCGGGTTCTGCGGACCGTCCATCAGCGGTTCGCCCGCCGTGACCTTTTCGCCTTCCTGCACACGAATGTGGACGCCGCGTGGCAGCGCATACTCACGCTGCTCGGTGCCGTCTTCGCTGACGATGTACACCTTGCGGTAGCCTTTCGAAATTTCGCCGTACTTCACCGTGCCGTTGATTTCCGCCATCGTGGCCGTCTCACGCGGCTTGCGCGCTTCGAACAGTTCCACGACACGCGGCAAACCGCCGGTGATGTCTTTCGTCTTCGTCGTGGCGCGCGGGATCTTCGCGAGCACGTCGCCGGCGTGCACCTCATCGCCGTCCGCCACCATCAAGTGGGCGTTGGTCGGCATCAGGTAACGCTTTTCATCGCTCCGCGCATGATGGCCCTGCGGAGCCACCACAATCGACGGCAGTTTCTTCTCGTCCGTGGAATCCACCACCACCCATTGCGACATGCCGGTGATTTCGTCCACTTGCTCGGAAATGGTGAGTCCGTCGATCATGTCTTTGAACTTCACCACGCCCGAAACTTCGGTCAGGATCGAGAATGTATACGGGTCCCACTCGAGCAAGGTCTGGTTGGCCTTGACCGGCGCCCCGTCTTCCACCAGGATCTTCGCGCCGTACACCACTTCGTAGCGTTCTTTTTCGCGGCCCTTCTCGTCCACCACCACCACGATGCCGTTGCGGTTCATGGCGATGATCTCGCCCTTCGCATTGCGCACCATGTTGACGCCGAGGTAACGGGCGAAACCGTTCGACTTGGCGTCCTGCGTGGACTGTTCGGCCGCCCGCGTCGCCGCGCCGCCGATGTGGAACGTACGCATCGTCAACTGCGTACCCGGTTCACCGATCGACTGTGCCGCAATCACACCCACCGCTTCGCCGCGCTCCACCAGCCGTCCCGTCGCCAGGTTGCGGCCGTAGCAGAGTTCGCACACGCCGCGGCGCGATTCGCAGGTCAGCACCGAGCGAATCTTCACGCGCTCGATACCAGCCTTTTCAATCTGCGTCGCCAGGTCTTCGGTGATCTCACCGTTGGTGCCTACGATGACGTTGCCTTCGTAGTCGCGAACATCGTCGAGCGCCACGCGGCCCACGATACGGTCGCCCAGGCGCTCGATCGTTTCACCCGCTTCGCGAATCTCTTCGACGTCGATGCCTTCCCCGGTGCCGCAATCGCGTTCCGTAATGATCACGTCCTGCGCCACGTCCACCAAGCGGCGGGTCAGGTACCCCGAGTCCGCCGTCTTCAACGCCGTATCGGCCAATCCCTTGCGGGCGCCGTGCGTCGAGATGAAGTACTGCAACACGTTCAGGCCTTCGCGGAAGTTCGCCGTAATCGGGGTTTCGATGATTTCGCCCGACGGCTTCGCCATCAGTCCACGCATACCGGAAAGCTGACGGATCTGCTGACGCGATCCGCGAGCGCCCGAGTCGGCCATGATGTAGATGGGGTTGAGGTACGCGCCGGTCCGGTCGTCCTCTTCCATCCGCTTGAACATTTCTTCGGAAACGCGTTCGGTAACCTTCGACCAGATTTCGATGATCTTGTTGTAGCGTTCACCCTGCGTGATGGCGCCCTCGAGGTACTGTTGCTGCACCTCCATGACAGCCTTTTCCGCATCGCCCACCAGCGACTGTTTCGTCGCCGGCACCACCATGTCGTCGATACCGATCGAAACACCCGCGCGGGTCGCATACAGGAACCCGAGCGACTTGATCTCATCGAGCATGCCCACCGTCACCTGCAACCCGAACTTCAGGTAGCAGTATTGGACAAGCTGCGTCAGTCCCTTCTTCTTCAGCAGGCCGTTCATGAACGGCATTTCGTCCGGCAGCACATCGTTCAGGATCACGCGGCCCACCGTCGTATCCATATACTGCTTGGAATACTCGATCGGCTCCGTGTGAATGATGTCCTGCGAATCGTATGCCTTGGTCAAATCGATCACGCGGCCGGTGTAGCGCAGCTTGATCGGCGTGAGCGTTTCCACTTCGCCCATTTCAAGCGCGATCAGCACGTCGTCGGTCGACGCGAACGTCCGGCCCTCGCCCTTCGTGCCCTTGCGAGCCTTCGTCAGGTAATAGAGGCCCAACACCATATCCTGCGACGGTGTCGCGATCGGCGAGCCGTGCGCGGGCGACAGGATGTTGTTCGACGCCAGCATCAGCGTGTTGGCTTCAATCTGCGCCTCGGGCGACAGCGGAATGTGGACCGCCATCTGATCGCCGTCGAAGTCCGCGTTGAACGCCGTACAAACCAGCGGGTGGATGCGAAGCGCCTTGCCTTCCACCAGCACCGGCTCAAACGCCTGAATACCCAACCGGTGCAACGTCGGAGCGCGGTTCAACAGGATGGGATGGTCGCGGATGACCTCTTCCAGAATGTCCCAAACCACCGGATCCTGCTGCTCAACCAGTTCTTTGGCTTGTTTGATCGTCGTGCAATGGCCGCGCTGTTCCAGCCGGTGATAGATGAAAGGCTTGAACAGTTCGAGCGCCATCTTCTTCGGCAACCCGGCCTGGTGCAGTTTCAGCTCCGGACCGACCACGATCACCGAACGGCCCGAGTAGTCGACGCGCTTACCGAGCAGATTCTGGCGGAACCGGCCCTGCTTGCCTTTGAGCGTATCGGACAGCGACTTCAGCGGACGGTTGTTCGCCCCGCGCAGTACACGGCCGCGGCGCCCGTTGTCGAACAGCGCGTCCACCGCTTCCTGCAGCATGCGCTTTTCGTTGCGCACAATCACGTCGGGCGCGTGCAGTTCCATCAGCTTCTTTAACCGGTTGTTCCGGTTGATCACGCGGCGATACAGGTCGTTTAAGTCCGACGTCGCGAAACGGCCGCCATCCAGCGGCACCAGCGGACGCAGTTCCGGCGGAATCACCGGCAGCACGTCCAGAATCATCCACTGCGGCTTGTTGCCCGACTTGCGGAAGCTTTCGACCACGCGCAGCCGCTTGGCAAATTTGAGCTTTTTCTGCTGCGACTGCTCCGTCTTCATCTTTTCGCGGATCTCGAGCGAGAGCGCTTCGATGTCGATCTTCTTGAGCAGTTCTTTGATGCCTTCGGCGCCCATCATCGCGACATACTTGCCGCGCCACTGTTCGTCCAACTGCCGCTTCCGGTCGTCGGAAAGAACTTCGCCCTTTACGATTTCGTTGCACTCGCCGGGGTCGACCACGACATAGGCTTCGAAGTAAAGAACGCGTTCGAGGTCGCGTAGGGTAATGTCGAGCAGATAGCCGATTCGCGATGGCAGGCCCTTGAAGAACCAGACATGCGAGCAGGGGCTGGCCAACTCAATGTGGCCGAGCCGTTCGCGGCGCACTCGAGTTAGGGTGACTTCCACGCCGCACTTATCGCAGATCACGCCGCGGTGTTTCATGCGCTTGTACTTACCGCACAAGCACTCCCAATCGGCTACCGGACCGAAAATCCGCGCGCAGAACAATCCGTCCCGCTCGGGCTTGAATGTCCGGTAATTGATAGTTTCAGGTTTGGTAACTTCGCCGTGAGACCAGCTACGGATCTTTTCCGGGGAGGCGAGAGAAATACGGATTGAATCAAAGTCCGCAATCAAATTCGCGCGATCGTAGGGGGAAGAACGATACATTAGGCCTCCTTACTCTCAGTGCTTCATCCAAGACTCAAGCCGCCGAGACGATTGTCGACATCAATCTTGCTCGCCGGCAGGTCAAGTTTCATATCCAGCCTGTCGAAGCGCGCGATCAGGCGGTTTTCCATAGATGTCAGGCGGTTAATGATGCTCACGAAGTAACCCACGTTGATCAGAATTCCAACCAGGGTCACAAGCGTAGGCACACCAGCCATTAAGTAAAGTTGCTGGTCCGTCATATCGGCCACCTAGTCCGCCGCCAGCGCGGTGTCGATGACTTCGCGCGGCCGCTTCATCAGTTCCACGTCCAGGCACAGCGACTGCAACTCGCGGATCAGCACGTTGAACGATTCCGGTACGCCCGGTTCCGCCGCTGCTTCGCCCTTCACGATCGCCTCGTAGATCTTCGCGCGACCGTATACGTCGTCCGATTTCGCCGTCAGCAACTCCTGCAAAATGTAGGCGGCGCCGTATGCTTCCAGTGCCCACACCTCCATTTCGCCGAACCGCTGTCCGCCGAACTGCGCCTTGCCGCCCAGCGGCTGCTGGGTGATCAGCGAATAGGGTCCGATGGAACGGGCGTGGATCTTATCGTCCACCAGGTGCGACAGCTTCAACATGTAGATGTAGCCGACGGTCACCGGCTGCTCAAACGCCATGCCGGACATCCCGTCAAACAGCTGGATCTTGCCCGATGTGGGCAGTTCCGCCTTGGTCAACATCGTCTTGATATCGCCTTCGGTCGCGCCGTCGAACACCGGTGTTGCGAAGTGCAACCCCAGCGCCCGCGCGGCCCAACCCAGGTGGGTCTCCAGAATCTGGCCCACATTCATACGGGACGGCACGCCCAGCGGATTGAGTACGATTTCAACCGGCGTTCCGTCGGGCAGATACGGCATGTCCTCTTCCGGAACGATGCGCGCGATCACACCCTTGTTGCCGTGCCGGCCGGCCATCTTATCGCCCACCGACAGCTTGCGCTTCATGGCGATGTAGCACTTCACCAGCTTGATTACGCCAGGCGGCAGTTCATCGCCCTTCTTCAACTTCGCGATCTTTTCTTCGGTGATCTTCTCGAGCACCGCGATCTGCCGCGAAGTCATCTCTTCGATTTCGTCGATCTGCTCGTTCACCCGCGGATCTTTGGCGTTCAGCCGCATGCGCTTCAAATCGCGCGCCTTCAGCTTCTCCACCACGTCGCGCGTGATGATCGTGCCCTTCGAGAGCAGCTTCTTATTGGTCTTCTCGTCGTGCAGGTCGGCCTGCAGTTCCTGGTTCTCGAACAGGTTGATCAACCGCTTCGACCGCTCGTCGTTGAGGATTCGCTTTTCATCTTCCATGTTGCGGTGCAGCCGCGCGATCTGCTGTTCCAGAATCCACTTCGACCGTTCGTCCAGTTCCGCGCCCTTGCGCGAGAACACCTTGCAATCCACCACCGTGCCTTCAATGCCCGGCGGGCAGTAGAGCGAAGCGTCCTTCACGTCGCCGGCCTTTTCGCCGAAGATCGCGCGGAGTAGCTTCTCTTCCGGCGTCAGCTGCGTTTCGCCCTTCGGCGTCACTTTGCCCACCAGAATGTCGCCCGGTTTCACCTGTGCGCCGATGCGGATGATGCCGCTCTCGTCCAGGTTCTTCAAAAACGATTCCGCGATGTTCGGAATGTCCCGCGTGATTTCTTCCGGGCCCAGCTTCGTATCGCGCGCTTCAATCTCGAACTCTTCGATATGGATCGACGTGTAGTAGTCTTCCTTGACCAGCTTCTCGCTAACCACAATCGCGTCTTCGAAGTTGTACCCGCGCCACGGCATAAACGCCACCAGCACGTTCCGGCCGAGCGCCAGCTCGCCCTGCTCCGTGCAAGGACCGTCGGCCAGCACACTGCCCTTCTTCACCCGCTGCCCCATCTGCACTATCGGCTTCTGGTTGATACAGGTGTTCTGGTTCGAGCGCTTGAACTTCGTCATCTGGTAGATGTCCGCGCCTACTTCGCGCGACATCTGCCCCTCGTGAACGTTACCTTCGACGCGGACGATAATGCGTTCGGAGTCGACCGAATCGACAATACCGGCGCGCTTGCAGATCACCACCGCGCCCGAATCGCGCGCCGTCACGCGCTCCATGCCGGTGCCGACAAACGGCGCTTCCGCCCTGAGCAGCGGCACCGCCTGGCGCTGCATGTTCGATCCCATCAACGCGCGGTTTGCGTCGTCGTTCTCGAGGAAGGGAATCAGCGACGCGGCCACAGACACCAGTTGTTTCGGGCTGACGTCCATGAACTCGACTTCTTCGCGATTCTTCAGCACGAAGTTGCCGGCCTCTCGCGCGTTCACCAACTCAGTAGTGATCTCGCCCTTGTCGTTAATCTTCACGTTCGCCTGCGCGATCGTGTACTTGTCTTCTTCCCACGCCGACAGGTACTCGCAGTACGCTTCGTATTCGGCCGGCTGCTTGCCCTTCGCCGTTAACTCGTTGTTTTGCGCTTCGAGTTCCAGCCGGTTCATCACATCGCCGACCTTGGTATGGGTATCGCCCGGGTTCAGGATCTTCACTTCGTCCGTCAGCGTCCCGCTCGTAATCCGGCGGTAAGGACTCTCGATGAACCCGTATTCGTTGATCCGCGCAAAACACGATAGCGACGAAATCAGACCGATGTTCGGACCTTCCGGCGTCTCAATCGGGCAGATACGGCCATAGTGAGTCGGGTGGACGTCGCGAACTTCAAAGCCCGCGCGCTCACGCGACAAACCGCCTGGTCCCAGGGCCGACAAACGCCGCTTGTGCGTGATCTCCGACAGCGGATTCGTCTGGTCCATGAACTGCGACAACTGGCTCGACCCGAAGAACTCGCGGATCGCCGCCATCACCGGCTTCGCGTTTACCAGGTCGTGCGGCATCGCCGTCGACATTTCCTGGTACACCGACATCTTTTCTTTGATCGCGCGTTCCATGCGGACCAAACCGATCCGGAACTGGTTCTCCAGCAGTTCGCCCACCGCGCGCACGCGGCGGTTGCCCAAGTGGTCGATATCGTCTACGCGGTACGGCGAATCCGGCTGGCCGGCATACTTGCGCAGCTTCAACAGGTACGAGATCACCTGGATGAAATCCGCCTGGTCGAGCGTGCGCCGGTCAAGCGGCGTAGCGTCGGCTTTATCGTGCAGCTTGATGTTGAACTTCATGCGGCCGACGCGCGAGAAATCGTACTTCCGGGGATCGAAGAACATCCCCTGGAACAACGCCGTAGCCGTATCCAGAGTCGGCGGATCGCCGGGGCGCAACTTGCGATAGATCTCGAGCAGCGCATCGTTCTGCGCTTTCACCGCATCTTTCTTTAACGTGGCGGAAATCACGTTCCCAGCATCGTCGCTTTCCGGGAAGAACATCTCAAACGAGCCGATCTCGGCTTCCACCATGCGGCCAATCACCGCGGGCGTCAACTCCTGGTTCGCTTCGATCAGAACCTCACCGGTCGACATATCCACGACGTCGGTCGCGACATACCCGCCTTCGAGATCGTTCGGCGAAACTTCCACCTGTTCGATCGCCTGCTTCACCAGTTCGCGATACACGCTGTTGGTGATCTTGCGGCCCTGCGTGACAACCGTCTGTTCGCCCTTGTTGATCGCGTGCGAAAGCTTACGGCCGATCAGGCTTTCCGACACCTTCCACTGCAGCTTCGCGTCTTTAATCTGAACTTCGGAAGTACGGTAGAAAGCCCGAATAATGTCGGAATCCGTCTTTAGCCCCAGTGCGCGCAGGAAAACGGTGCCATAAAACTTACGTTTCCGGTCGATACGGACGTACAGCAGATTCTTGTTGTCGTATTCGAACTCAACCCACGAACCGCGATACGGAATGATCTTGCCCAGGAAATAGCCCTGCGCCGCCACCCGTTCAAAAAACACTCCCGGCGAACGGTGCAACTGCGAAACAATCACACGCTCGGTCCCGTTGATGATAAAGGTACCGTTGTCCGTCATCAACGGGATTTCGCCGAAGAAGACTTCCTGTTCCTTAATGTCGCGGACACTCTTCGTGCCCGTCTCGGGATCTTTGTCGTATACCGTCAGCCGGATTGTGACCTTTAGTGGCGCCGCATACGTCATGCCGCGCTCTTCGCACTCCGGTACGTCGTATTTCAGCTGCAACCCCACCGGGTCGCCGCAACGGTTACAAAACGTGACGATGTTCTTGTTGAACGTGCCGCACTTGTGGCAAAGTACTTCGCCCGCGTGAAACGGGTCGGTTTGGATCGACGCGCCGCAATTCCGGCAGGTCGACCGCAGGTGATGCAGGCCCTTCAAAGAGCCGCATTTGCATTCCCAGTTACCGATCGAATAATCTACGAAATCCAGCTGCGACAGGCCGCGGAAATCGGTGATCGGGAAAACAGAATTGAATACGCTCTGGAGACCCAGGTCCTCGCGCTCGTTCGGCAGCAGGTCCATCTGCAGGAAGCGCTCATAAGACTTCTTTTGAACCTCGATCAGGTTCGGAATCGGGATCGAAGTCTGGATTTTTGAAAAGTCGACGCGCTCACGGGTCGCACCACTCGACGGGTTCTGCATTCTCCACTCCTATTCAAAAACCCTTCCGAAACGCCGGGGAAACGTTCCGTTGGGCACAAAACCCCTGCTGTCGACGACAGCTACAGGGTTGATCATTCCAGTTCTGCCGCGTTCACAGAAGGCGGGACTGTGAAACGCCCAGAGTCAGCGGGGAGGATGGGAGTCGCGGGGCCATCTGACCATGGCACACATCGGGGCACACTTCGGTAAAAGGCGGGCAACAACAGTAATGCCCCGGGGACAGACACACTGCCACCGGGTGTTTGGGGAACAAGAATCACGTTCGCAAGATCCGAGTGTCGACTCCGGCCGAAATCATTCCCAGTGTAACAAACAGAAACTCTGGCGTCAAAATTGCCAGAGAAAATCAACCACACTCCGCAGCTAGTGGACCGAACCGCCCTCCTCGTCACCAATACCGCTGGCCGTTACCGAGCCGCGACCGCAATGGAGCGGTGTTCGAACCACCTGTTGCTAGCCAACCAAAGCGCCAGCCGTTCCCGACCGGCGCCCTGGCAGATTGAAAATTCCAAACTACGGGATTGCCGGAGTAAACTACTTCACTTCAACAGTGGCGCCCGCGTCTGCGAACTTCTTCTTGATCGCTTCCGCTTCGTCCTTGTTGACGCCTTCCTTCACAGGCTTCGGCGCGCCGTCCACCAGATCTTTCGCTTCCTTCAGACCCAGGCTCGTCACTTCGCGCACAACCTTAATGACGTTGATCTTGTTGGCGCCAACCGCCGTCAGCACCACCGTGAACTCCGTCTTCTCTTCCGCCGCTGGAGCCGCCGCGGCCGCGCCGCCCGCTCCCGCCGCCGGTACCGCTACAGCCGCGGCTGCAGCCGAAACTCCTAAGCGCTCCTCCAACAGCTTCACCAACTGGCTGGCTTCGAGCAGCGTCAGGCCCTGAATCTGTTCAGCAATTGCGTTAATGTCCGCCATGTCTTTCTCTTACTCCCTATTTAAACTCGCATCCGCTTCCTAGTTGAGTCGCTAATCTCGCTTCTCGCCAGGCGCCGCTACGCGGAGAACTTGTTCTCTTTAACGCCTTGGTCCACGACCACGGCCAGGTTGCGCCCAACGCCGTTGATGGCCGTGACCAGCCGCTGCGCCGGAGCGTTAATGAGGTACAGCAATTTGGCAAAGACCTCTTCTTTCGAAGGCATCGTTGCCAGCGCTTCAATGGACTTGATATCGAACGCGCGGCCCTCAACGAGCCCCGCCTTGAACGTAAATGTCGGGTTGTCTTTCGCGTACTTCGTCAGCGCCTTCGCCAACGCCACCGGGTCGCCCGCGGTGTAGGCAATCGACGACATTCCCGCCAAATTCTTCATCACAGGCTCCGCGTTCGTCCCAGCGCCTGCCTTCTCCGCCAACGTGTTCTTGATGACCTTGTAACTGCCGCCCGCATCGCGCACGATCTTGCGCAGTTCAAAGTCCTGCGCCACCGTCAACTTCGCGAAGCCCGTCACAAAAACGTGCGGCGTCTTTTCGAATATCTCTCGGAGCGTTACTACGTCCGCTTGCTTTTCCGATCTCTTCTTCATTGCCTTGGCTCCGTTTTTTCTTCAGCTACCCGTGCTTGGCTTGGGCTATACCGCCTTCAAGTTGTACGGAGTTGTATCCAGCGCCACCCCGGGACCCATCGTCGAGCACAGCGTCGCGCTCCGCACGTATTTGCCCTTCGCCGCCGCCGGCTTTGCGCGTACAATCGCGCCAATCAGCGCCGCCGCGTTTTCGAGCAGTTTCGGCGTCTGGAAGCTGACCTTCCCTACCGGCGCGTGAATCACACCCGTCTTATCCACGCGGAATTCCACCTTACCCGCCTTGGCTTCCCTGACGGCTTTGCTCACGTCCGTCGTTACCGTACCCGTCTTCGGGTTCGGCATCAAACCGCGAGGGCCGAGGATCTTACCAAGCCGCGCCAGCGACCGCATCATGTCCGGCGTCGCGATTACACTGTCGAAGTCCAGCCAGTTCTCCGCCTGAATCTTCTGCACCATGTTCTCGCCGCCCACAAAATCGGCGCCCGCTTCCTCGGCTTCTTTCGCTTTGTCCGGTCCGGCGATCACCAACACCCGCGTCGTCTTTCCCAAGCCGTTCGGCAGCACCACCGTGCCGCGCACCATTTGATCGGCGTGCTTCGGATCGACGCCCAGGCGCATGTGCACCTCAACCGTCTCATCGAATTTCGCAAACTTGATCTTCTGGACGAGAGGAATCGCCTCTTCCAACGTGTAGGGCCGCGCTTCGATTTGTTGCGCGGCAGATTCGTATTTCTTGCCGGATTTGCGTGCCATGTTGTGACTGGTCCAAACGGCTGTTCTTATTGGGAACTCGCGCTCCTCGAACCGCCTCCCAAGGTGACTTCGCCCACAAAGCGAGCCCATAGAAGCATTGCGCCGCGCGGACGAAACTATGAGTATACCAGCTTCTGCCGATTCCGCAACTATCCTGACATCGCTGCACTTCTTCGCCGCTGTCGAGTATCAACGTCGTTGAGAGAAATCTGCGCGATCGGATGGGGTGCGCTGGATCTCGGGTCATCGGCGCTCGTCCTGCTGGCCCGCGCGGCGGGCCGTCTAGCTTAGTACGCCCGTCACTGTATCTACATCCTGCTCATTATTGAATACTGATACAGAAAACCGGAGATGGTTGCCGAAGCGCCCCACTGTGAGCGCCGAGTTTGGCCCCGTTAATAGGATCTTCGCACGCCCCGCCTTGTTAGCTTCCTCGAGCTTTCGGCGCGTCTTCGCCGGATCGGCGCAACGAAACGTGATGATCGAGCTCCGATGGTCCGCCGGAGTAATGCACTCATATCCGCCCAGGCCGGCGATCTGTTTGCGCAACCGGGCGGTCAGATTGTCCGCATGCGCGCGGATATTGGCGACCCCAAGCTTTTCGATATACCGGAACGATTCGTGTTGCGCGGCATAGGTAATCACCGAAGGCGTGCCGCAGTCGAGCATGGCCACTCCCTTGGAGCGATGATTGATCAGTTCCGGTTCGCCGGCCTTCGGGGTTGAGGTCCAAGGCCGGTAATTCATGTCCGGGTGCCCGGTAAGTTCTGTCGGCTTCACGACACTGCCGGCAAGATCCTCGCGCAGGTAGAGAAACCCATAACCATGCTCCCCCTGCAGCCACTTGTACATCGCGCAAGACGCCATATCCACGCCTGAGGCTTTCACGTCGAGCGGAACGGCGCCGCAGCCTTGAATGATATCCGCGTACAGATAACCGCCGTGCGAATGCGCCAGGTCGCTTAACGCCTTCAGGTTCTCGACATGCCCGTTTACTGACGAGACCCACGACACCGCAATCAGCTTCGTGTTCTTATCGACAGCGCGCTCCATCTCGCTAGGATCGATATGCCAGTCCTTGTGCTTCACGATCCTTACCTCGATTCCCAGGTCGCGGCGCTGCAGGTAATTCGCGAGCGAAGCCGAGTAGTGCAGGTCGTTGGTGACGATGTTCTTCCCGCGAAAGTCCATGCCGTTGACGAGTATGTTCTCGCCGATTGTTGTGGACCCGCAGTACGCAATCTCCGACGGCTTTGCCCCAATCAGCCGCGCGAACATTCCTTTCACTTCGCCGAAGCCGTGCTCCCAAAAGTCCTGCCGGCCCTCACCCGGACCCTTGTGCAGGAACTCGATGTACCGGTGCATACCGCGGACCGTATGATTTCCCAACGGATGCTGCGCCGCGGAGTTGAAGTACGTTTCGTTTAACGCGCGCGGAAAATCCTGACGGCACTGCTTCGACAGATCGATACCAGGTGCAGCGGCAAGCGGCGCTGCGGCGGCGGTGACGGTAGAGGCGGCAAGAAACTGGCGTCGGTTCATGGGAAGTTGTTCTCCTGTGCTGCGGTTGCCATTATACTGGCCCAATGCTGATCATTGACTGCCACGCTCACATCACGTCGTTCGATGAGCGGCGCTATCAGCCGAAGGACAAGCCGTTCCGGCCGCCCCGTGGTGTCGGATCGGCTGAACATCTTCGCCAGGTTTCACAGGCAAATGGAGTAAGTGCCGTCCGGGCGATTCAGACTGTCAGTTTCTACGGCTACGATAATCGGTACCTCTGCGATGCGGCCAAAAAGTATTCCGCCTGGATGACTGGAGTGTGTACTCTCGATCCCGACGATCCGCACAGCCCGCTCGACTTACGCCGCTTTGTCCGCGATTACAACGTAACTTCTTTGCGGACCATTCCTTCGTTAAAACGCAAGACTTTCGACGATCCCGGCGTGAGGGCCTGTGTCAAAGCCGCAATGGAGGAAGGCATCAGTATCGACCTGTTCCTGATGCGCCGCGAGAATGTCGAAGGCGCAGTCAAGTTACTAAATGAATTCCCGAAGTTAACGGTCGGATTTTGTCATTGCATGGACCTGAAGCCCGGTCCTACCTTCAAAGAAGATCTGAAAGCGGTTCTGGACTTATCACGATTCCCGAACCTGTATCCCAAAGTGGATTTTATTGGTACCGGTACACAACGGCCATTTCCCTGCGAAGATTTGCACGATGCCTGCATGCAGATCATCCGCACCTATGGCGCGGAACGATGCCTCTGGACCAGTTCCTATCCGAACGAGATTTGGACTCCTAAAATCAGTTATGCCGAACACCTCCGCATCTTTACTGAGGTCCTGCCCTTGAGCACTCGCGACCGAGCCTTGATACTCGGTGAGAATGCACGCCGCCTGTGGTTTCCCAAGTTGAAAAGCGAACTTCCCATATGAGCACCACCCAGATTCATACGGCTATCGATTATGCGAAAGACCGCTCCAAGCAGTGCGGACACCTCGGCATACCCTACTCCCACAACCTCGGTGGTTGGGCTAATCTGCAAGTTCCGATAGCGGTTATCCGGAACGGCGCCGGTCCGGTGGTCCTGCTTATGGCCGGAAATCACGGCGACGAGTATCCGGGGCAGGTCGCCATTATGAAGCTGTGGCGAGAACTAACCCCGCAGAACGTTACCGGAACCCTGATCCTTATCCCTTGTCTGAATCCACCGGCGGCGAAGGCATCTACCCGTCTCTCCCCCCTTGACGGACGTAACTTTAACCGATGCTTCCCCGGCAATCCGAGTGGTACCGTCAGCGAAATGCTCGCGCATTACCTGAGCACCGTTCTGTTCCCGATGGCGGAGTACGTCATCGACTTGCACACAGGTGGCCGTAGTATGGGATTTCTGCCATGTGCTCACATGCATCTGGTGCCCGATCTCAATCAGCGTAAGCGCATGCTAAGTGCCACTGAGGCGTTCTTGACGGAAGTTACTTTCCTTTATACGGACGTGGCCGGCACCGGATTGTTGCCCACTGAAGCCGAAGGCCAAGGAAAGATCGTTATCACCACTGAGATGGGTGGCGCGGAGATGGTGCCGGCAAGCATTCACCGCATGTGCCAGCGTGGCTTGCGCAACGTGCTCGTTCACTGTGGTGTTCTTCAGGGCAAAGAGCTAACCCGCCAAGAGGCAGGACTTAAGCCCGCCCGCTGGGTTCAATCGTTGGATCGATCCGACTATCGGTTCGCCCCGGAGTCCGGGCTCTACGAAAACTGTATCGATCTGGGCGACCCGGTCGGCAAAGGCGAGGTGGTCGGATTAGTCCATTCGCTCGAACAGCCCAGCCGCGAACCTGCGGTCGTAACCTCCGAGTCCGATGGCATTCTCGTAGCGAATCGTGGACCGTCCCTCGTCGGGCAAGGCGATTGTGTGGCCTGCATTGCTCACGATGTCGACCCTGCGGTCCTCCACACCTATTAACGGCGCCAAAGGGTCTCGATCTCCTCGAGCGTCTTGCCCTTGGTCTCCGGCGTCAGGCTGTACACAAACCATACGGTGAGCAGGCAAATACCTCCGTACAGCGCAAAGGCGCCGGAAGGTCCGAGCGCCCTCGCCAGCGACAGGAACGTTAGCGTGAGTGCCACACAGGCTATCCACAAGCTGACGGTTGCGATGCCCATCGCGCGTCCACGGATTCGGGTCGGGAATATCTCGGACATCAGCACCCACACGCCCGGGCCTAAGCCGATAGCGAACGAAGCGACGCATACTAACATCGCGGCTAACACGAGCGCGCCCGGCGGTGGGTTCATCCCAAAGGCTCCGGCCAGCCCAAACTGGCACAAAGCCATCGAACCGGCTGACGCGAGCAGTAACACCTTCCGCCCCAATCTGTCGATGGTGAAAATCGCGACCAGGGTAGCCACACAGTTCACCAACCCGATCAGCACATTGGCGCCGATCGCCGAACTGTCCTGCGCCGTACCGGCATATTGCTTAAAGATCACCGATCCATAAAACAACACCGTGTTGATGCCGGTAATCTGCTGCAGGATCGCCAGGCCCACGCCCACCACAAGCGCTCTGCGCATGCCCGGCCGCCACAGGTCCGCAAACGTACCCGTCTCCTCCGCGATCACCTTTTGAATGTCTTCAAACTGCCGGTATGCTTCCACCCGCCCGCCGATCCGCGCCAGCACCTCTAACGCGGTTGAGGTCTGCCCGGTCTCGACCAGCCATCGCGGGCTCTCCGGAACAAAGAAGAGGGCGATCAGGAATGCGAAGGATGGCACTGCCGCTACCGCGAACATCCACCGCCAACTCTCCTCGCCGGCAAAGGAAAGCACCCAATTGATGAAATATGCCAGTAGGATGCCGGTAACAATGGCCATCTGGTTGAGTGAAACCAGCCGACCGCGGATACGCGCCGGCGCCACCTCCGCTATATAGACGGGCGCCAGCACAGAGGCCATTCCGATGGCGATGCCGCCCACGAACCGTGCGCCGATAAACTCGTTCAGCGTGCGCGGTAGCGCTGCCCCCACCGACGACACCGCGAACAGCACAGCCGAAACCATCAGGACCTTTCTGCGCCCCAGCCGGTCGCTCATCCATCCTGCCGCGCTCGCGCCGAAGACGCAGCCGATCAGCAGCGCGCTCGCCGCGATCTCCGTCTGCACCTCCGTCAATCCGAACTGCCGCCGCAAGAACAGCAGTGCGCCATTGATCACGGCAATGTCGAACCCGAACAGCATGCCGGACGTCGCGGCGACCAGCGACGCCAGATAGACGTACATCGTACTGCCTGTTTCATTCAACGTGCGATTTAGCGCGATATTGTCGACGTCCATGTTGTGCAACCAGTAGGCCTGACTAACTCGAGCGTTACTTTCTCAATCCCGTCTGCGGGTAATCCAAATTCCACGGTGACCTTTTCTCCGGGATGTAAGTCGGGCACCGGTGTTACATGCCGGACATAAGGAATCGACGACGGTCCCCATCCAACAGCTCGTAATCCGTAACCTCTTAAGGTGTAAGCGGGTAAATCCCCCCGCGAATGTAGAGTCACGCTCCACCGGTCGCCAGAAACCGTATGCTCGGCCGTTTGAATTGGACACGCCTCCTGTCGCAAATACTGCCATGATGGCTTGCGGTTTCCGTACAGGTCCACCACGCCGTGGATACGCTGCTTCATCGCACCCGCACCACGATCCCCGATGTGTGTGCGGTAATCGTTGTAGCAGAAGAAAATGAGCCCCGCCACATAAGGCGCCTCTCGAAACACCCGATTGTGCCCTAACAGCACCTCGATGCGCTCCGCGTCGCCTTCCGGCCGGTCCGCCGTGCAGGCGCAATAACCGTATTCCGAGATCACCACCAGCTTATTCGGAAAGGCTCGATGTATGTTCGCCAGTTTCTCCCGCAGGTCGTTCGCGCCGCCTTTCTGCCAGCTGCCGAAGTACTCGTTCCACTCAACAAAATCCATCAATCCCGCAACGTCTTTCTCAGGCGTATGGAATAGCGAGTGCGACGCGTAAGACCGCAGCCGGTTCGGATCGAGCTGTTTCGCCTCCTGATACATCCGCTTGGCGAACGCGTACGCCGGCGGGTTCTGACCGCCGATTTCATTACACAATCCCCACGACACAATCGACGGATGGTTCCGGTCTCGCGCAACCATCTCCCGCAGTTGTTCCAGCCCGTTGTTCATAATCGCCGGGCTCGGCTCGTTCAACATCCCCTCGAACGTCTTTGGACCCCACGTCGGCACCTCCGTCTGGATCAGTATGCCGTGACGGTCGCAGTAATCGAGTACACGGCGGTCCTGCGGCCAGTGAACTCGCGTGTAGATACAGTTGAGCTCTTTCATGTCCGCGTGATCGTGTTCGATCCACGCCGCCGGTTCCGCCATCCCGTATTCGGGATGACTGCCCGCCATCCGTTCAACGCCGGTCAGAAATACACGCTCGCCATTCAAATAAAACCCGTCCGGACGCGCCTCGAAGGTGCGAATGCCAAACGTGGTGGAATAAGTGTGCCCACTTGCTAACCGGCATTCCAGCCGGTACAGATGAGGACGATCAAAGTGCCAGAGATTTGGGTTGGTGATTGCGAACGAAGCGAGGGTGTTGTTACCGGGCTTGACTGGATGACCACGCTCGAACACCACTTCGCCGGTCGCATCGTCGACAACGCTCATTTGTAACTGCGAAGCGCCGCCACGTACGACTGCATTTACATGGATTGCCTCTGGACCGGCGTCCACGTCCACACGCTCCAGGTAAGTCGAAGAGCTTGCGAGTAAGCGGACCGGACGGTAAATGCCGCCGTCATGCGCCCAATCGCTCGACCGCCCGCGCGGCAGCATCTGGTCGTTAAACGAATTATCAACCTTCACCTCCAGCCGGTTCACTCCGCCAAACCGGAGATCCGCGGCCGTGATGTCCAATGTGAAAGCGGTATATCCCTTCCTAACATGCTCCCCAACAGGCTTCCCGTTCACCGATATCTGCGCACTATGGAACACCGCCTCAAACTCGATCCGAACCGTGGCACCCATCCACCCTCGCGGCAGTCGAAAATCGCGCCGGTACCACGCTACGCCATAATGCTCTTCCAGCCCCTGCTCGATCTGCCACGTGTGTGGCACGGTGACCTTCCGCCACGGGTTCGTTCGATCCGTTCGAAACTCCCAGGTTCCACAAAGGGAGATCTCCGCTCTGCCGCGGAACACCTCCGCCGGTTGCCCAGCAAGACCCGCGCCCGCGGTTCCCACTGCCAGAAAAGCACGTCGACGCATCAGGCGACCTCCCGATAGACCATAAACGGCTGAACTATTCCGATTCTATGTCACCGGCGGCTGGGTCGTCCCCCCAATCCGACTCGCATGACCTGAAAATCTGAAATACTCTTAAAATATGCATGTTCTCGTTCTTGTTCTTCTGATGGCCACGTTGGCCCACTCGAAGGAACTCGCTTCATGGCGGGCCGCGCCGCCCGGCGGCAACGCAAAGGGGATCGTACTGGAGCGTGCTCCCGATTCACCCTGGAGTATTCAAGGCGCCGGCACCCAGGCCGTGGCGCGCCTGAAGCCCAGTTCCGACTATTACAGCCGCTCCGCGTTCCGCGTGAAAGTAGAGGCGCCGGCTGCGCCGTCCCAGTGGCTGGTGATTGAGTTCGCCGACAAGGGATACGGCCTCATTTCGGTATCACCGGGCGTCTCGCACCGGCGCCAGTGGGGTATCGCGAGAGTTAACTCCGGAACGGTCCGCCGCACCGTCCTGCAATATGACTCGGGCGTCCCGAGTAACCTGCGCATCGAAGGGCTCGATCATCTACGGTCGCTCACCATCGTCGACGAAAAGCCGGTAACCGAACAGGCCCCACTGGTCGACCCGCCCAAGTTCGCGATCCACTCTGAGCGCGTCAGTTCCGTGTCCGGCGACTCCCATACTCCCGATGGAGTTGAAGACGCGCTCGCCGGTATCCGCAACGAAGCGCCGCTCATTCGTGCGCTCGGCTTCAACGGAGTTGAAACTTACGTGCGCTGGGGATATGTTGAGCGCAACCGCGGCACTTACGATTGGAGCTTCTACGACGCTATCTTAGGCGAAATCGAAAAGCACGGCCTGCAATGGTTCCCCATGCTCCTCGCCGGATCGGGTTATGCGATACCAGAGTGGCTGCACGATTCCAAGGACAATTTCGGATTCAAGTGCCTGGAACACGGTATAGTCCATGACACCCAATCCATCTTCCAGCGATTCCAAACCGAGTATGCGCATCGCTTCATCTCGGAATTTGGTCGGCACTACGGCCGGCGCAAGTCGCTTCTCGGCATCCGGCTGGGCCCCAGCGGCGATTATGGCGAAGCACAGTACCCGGCCAAAGGTCCCGGTTATAAGTTCAAGCAGCATCATACTCACATCGGTTATTGGGCCGCCGACGATCTGGCCAAAGCCTCGTTCCGCCAAAACATGAAGACGCAGTACGGAGATATCGCCAGGTTGAACGAAGCCTGGGAAGCCAAGTTCACTTCGTTCGATGAGGTCCAGACCTTCCTGCCGGAAACCGCCATGACCAAGCGGCAACGGATCGACTTCGCGAACTGGTACATGGGAGCGATGAGCGACTGGTGCGAGAAGTGGGCTATCTGGTCGCGCGAGGCGTTGCCGAATACCCAGATCCATCAGTCTTCCGGCGGTTGGGGACCCGTCCAGATCGGCACCGATTACTCCTATCAGGCCAGAAGTATGGCGCGCATCAAAGGTGGTATCCGTCTGACGAACGAGAGTGACGATTATCCCGATAACTTCACGATTACCCGCATGGCTTCGTCCGCGGCCCGGTTCTACGGCGCCCAACTCGGCTACGAACCCGGCGGCTTCGGCAGCATGCGCGGTGTCATGGCGCGCTTGTACAACGCCGTTACCACCGGCGCGGTTCACCTGTTCTACTACCTCGGCAACCTGACCGCCAACGATCAGGCAATCGACGCCTGGATGAAGCACGGCAAGTTACTCGACCAGCGCGCCAAGCCCGTCATCGAAGTGGCCACTTTCTATTCCGATACCGCCCTCAAACTTGACGATGAAGTGGTCCGCTATCGCTGGGGCTCTACGTTCTTCACCGTCGCCCGCGCGTTCCGCGAATTGTTCGATTTTGACTATGTCAGCGAGCAGATGATCTCCGACGGCGCGCTGGCGCGTTACAAAATCCTGGTGTTCGCTTGGGGTCCGGTAACCGAGAAGCCTGTACTCGAACGTATCGACCAGTGGGTGCGTAACGGCGGCATCGTGGTCTTCGGGCCTCGGTCGCGCGGCAATCCAATCACTGTTGAAGGTGACAGCTCAATTTGTGACCGCTGGCTGAAGGGCGACACCGGCCAAGGAAAGGTAATCGTCTGGCACGGTGACCTGATACCCTCGGGCTACTTCGCCGAGTTCGTCCGCGACCTGATAGCCCGCACAGAAACCATCAACCCCAGGCTTCGCGCGGCGGCCAAAATCGACAAGCCGAACACCGTGTTCTACAGCGTACTGGAAAACGGCAAACTGGCTTTGCTTAACTTCAATGGCAAACCTGCCACTGTCAAGTTAGCCGGCGGCAAAACCGTGACGATGGGGCCGTATGAACCGATGATGGTCGAATAACCGAAAAGCGGTAGCGCTTAGCTACTTAAGTGTCGCTACTTAAGTGTCGCTACCGCTCACCTTCACCCGTGTGGCGAGCAGGCGTTCCACCGCCGAACCCACGTTTTCAAAGAACGCATCGAGCTCAATCGGCTTGATGATGTAGGCACTTACTCCAAGGCGCGATGCGCGATCGCGGTCGCGCGGCGATTCAGACGAGGTTAGCACCGCAACCGGTACGCCGGCCATCCGCGGCGCATGCCGCACCGTTTCCAGAACTTCGACTCCCTCTCCGCGCGGCAGGTTCAAGTCCAGCAACACGGCGTCTGGGGTAGGGAAGTTGTCGTCGCGTAGCGCCGACAAAGCTTCAGGGATGTCGCTGAAGCAGGTCAATTCCGCCTCGATGCTGCGGGCACGCAAGGCCTCTTTTACCAGGAAGAAGTCGTGCGGATTGTCTTCAACCAGGACGATTCGCTTAGGATTCATTCGAAGAAACTCCATAGAACATTACCCCGCCGACGGAAGAGAAAACTTGAACGCCGATCCCACCCCGGGCTGCGATTCAACCCAGATACGGCCCCCCATGCGTTCCACCGCCGTTTTGCAGATCGCAAGCCCGATACCCGTACCCGGATACTTGGTGGGATGGAGCCGTCGAAATACGCCGAAGATTCGCTCCTGGTACGGTGCTTCGATGCCAATACCATTGTCTTTCACCGTAATAATACACTCCTTCCCCTTCGTCTCTCCTGTAACTTCAATTTTCGGCGCATCTTCTCTCCTATACTTAATTCCGTTTCCGATCAGGTTCTGGAAAATCTGGGTGAGCAGCACCTCGACACCCATTACGGCCGGCAACTCTCCGCAGGTAACGCGTGCGCCCGAATCGTGAATGCTCTCGGGAATGAGCGCGATGGCCTTGCGTAGCGCCAGATTGCAGTCGACCGCCTGCCGGTCATACTCGCCCGCTTCCGAAGCTTGCATATACTGTCTAAGTGCGGCAAGTAACTCGTTCATCCGCAAAGCGCCGTTTTGCACTATGCCGAGAAACTCGCGGGCCCGGTCGTTGAGATCCGGTTGCTCGCGGGCCAGCATCTGACCAAAGCTGATAACCATCCGTAGCGGCTCCTGAAGGTCGTGACTGGCGGCCCAGGCAAACTGGCGCAACGCCTCGTTCGACCGAAGCAACTCGGCCGTCCTTTCCGCCACGCGACGCTCAAGCTCGGTGTTGAGGCTCATGATCTTTGATTCCGCTTGCCGCCGTTCCGTGATATCGCGGATAACCGTGGTGATGAGAACACCCTCTTCCGTCTCGAGCGGACTAACACTTAACTCGACGGGGAAAGAAGTACCGTCGCGGCGGACTCCGACCAGCGGCGTCATCTCGCGATTCGCCGCTGTTACCGATGGAGAGGGCGTTGAGAATTGATTGGAAAATGGCCAGCCCGGAACCAGAATCGTGATCGGATGTCCCAAAAGACGACCGCGCTCATATCCAAACAACTCCAGCGTGCGCGAGTTGACCAGCGTGATCTCACCGTCGGCGTGAGTTATCACCGTAACGTCCGGTGCGGCTTCGAGCAGCGAACGAAACTTCTGCTCGGCTTTTGTGAGCACCTCCGTCTGTTCCCTCAATAGCTGCGTATTTCTCGCGAGTTCCACGAATACCGAAACTTTCGAGCGCAGAATCTCCGGAACGATCGGCTTAAACAGAAAGTCGACAGCACCAAGATCGTAACCGCGAAATAACTGGGCATCACCTCGATACCCTGTCAGGAATAGAATCGGTGTGTGACGGTTCCGCCACCGCGACCGGATTAACTCCGCCGTTTCAAACCCATCCATGTCAGGCATTTTCACATCCAGCAGGATGGCCGCGAAGTCGTCGTCTTCGAGTACATGCCGCAGAGCCTCGGCGCCCGATCCGGCCAGGAGCAAGTCATCGGCAAGGCCCTGCAGAGTTGCCTCGAGCGACACGAGAGTGTCTGGATTGTCATCCACTAAAAGCAGGCGTATCTTCCGCTTCAAAGGCGTTCCCGTTCCCCCGTCCTGATCGGAAGGCCGCAACACCCGGTCAGCACCTGCAGTTTTCATCTACGCCCCCACACTCAAGTCCGACGGATCCTCCGACACCTGACTTATTTGCGTATTGGTTATCCAAACGCGAAGAACGCTGAATAGTTGGTCCAGATCAACTGGCTTAGCGATGTAATCGGAAGCGCCGGCCCGCAGGCACTTCTCCCGGTCGCCTTTCATGGCTCGAGCTGTTAACGCGATAACAGGAAGGTTCTTGAAACGGTGGATCTCTCGAATGGTGCGCGTTGTCTCATACCCGTCCATTTCGGGCATCATTATGTCCATAAGAACGATATCGATGTCCGGGTGCTCGATGAGGATGTCGACGCCTGCGCGCCCGTCTTCCGCGTGAAGCACTTGCAGGTCGCGTTCCTGCAGCAGGCTTGAGAGAGCGAAGATATTTCTCATGTCGTCGTCGATCACAAGTACCTTTCGGTTCCGTAAAATGTCGGCCCCTTCTCGCCAGCGGAGCAAGCGGGTGAGTTGATCCGCTCGCAGTGCGGACGTTGGCCGGTGGAAGATACGTACCGACTCGCTCAGTAACTCATCTATTGACGATGCAAAACGGACTACGCTGGTCTCACACAGCCGTTGTCCTGTCTGACTATCGGGGGCGGACGGCCCTTTGGAGCTGTAGATAATCGTTGGTGGAGTGCGCCGGCGTAGTCGGCGTTGCAGCTCTTCGGCCACATCCATTCCGGAATCGTCGAGATGGTCGGCATCGAGTATGATCCCGTCGAGCGCTTCCGAATCGATAATGCTGGTTAGCTCGGCGGTGGTTCCGGCCTCAATCAATGAGATATCGGCAGCCCCGGTCGCCTGGGCGATATGACGGCGTTCAACGCTATCTGTCGAAAGAATGGCGATAGTCTTTCGGTTACGATCAACCGCGGTCCGAACGTCCTCGAAGACCGCGGTTAGGTCGCCGGTCCCGGCTGTCTTGTCAATAAAAGCCGCGGCGCCCAAGGCAATTCCTTGCCGGCGGTCTTCGTTGTTACTAACCACATACACCGGTATGTGCTGCGTAGCCGGGTCCTGTTTCAGCCGGTCGAGAACAGACCAACCGAGCATATCCGGAAGAGCAATGTTGAGCGTAATCAGGCGCGGCGAGCATTCGCGTGCCAGCGCAAGAGCTGCTGCTCCGCGAATCGCGATCACCACCTTAAAACCTTGCTCATGGGCCACATCGGTCAAGATGCGGGCAAAGCCAGGATCGTCTTCCACTATCAACGCAACCGTATCGCCCGGAACGATGCTGTTTCTGTCGTCCTCTACCGATAATGCAACCAGTTCGTCCGCCAAGGCGGCCGATTTCGCTTTCGACGGCGCGGGCAGAAGCACGTCCAAACCTCTGGCCTGCACGGTAGTGCGGCTGCTTGCGTCGCTTTCTTCAGTCGACAGCCACACCCGCAATACGCTAAATAGTTGATCGAGATCTACCGGCTTGGTGATGTAATCGGATGCGCCTGCCAGCAGGCACTTCTCCCGATCGCCCTTCATCGCCTTCGCAGTAAGCGCAATAATTGGGAGTTCCTGGAAAGCCGGTATTTGCCGGATCGCCCGCATCGTCTCAAATCCATCCATTTCGGGCATCATGATGTCCATCAGGACGATATCGACGTCAGGGTTATTGCGGAGCGTCTCAATGCCCGCGCGGCCGTCTTCGGCGTGAATCACCGAAAGGTTCCGCTCCTCCAAAAGGCTTGTTAGTGCAAAGATGTTTCGCACATCGTCGTCCACTACAAGAACTTTGCGATTGGCCAGGACGGCGTCTGTGCACCTGATGTCGGCTAGCAATTGCTGTTGCGATTCCGATAACTGCGATTCGTTACGGTGTAGAACCAGTACCGTCTCATCCAACAGCCGCTCGAGCGAGTTGACACAGCGTACGATGCTTGACCGCGCAAAAGCCCTGATCTCACGCATGTCTTCGTCCCGAATAGCCTCACGCGAAAACACGATCACGGGCGGATTGAAAACCTGGCCGTCCAAACGAAGTTGCCGGATTGTGTCGGAAATACGGCCGTCCGGTAGCTGCCCATCAAGAATGATGCCGTCCACGTCAAATTGTCGTCTGGCCGCATCAGCTTCAGCCACGGAGTGGGCAGTTACTATGTGCAGGTCGCCGCCATTGATCGCCATGGCGATTGCCTGGTGTTGGCCTTCGTCTGCGCTGATCACCAGAAGCCGCTTACGATAGGCCTGCGACGAGTTGCAGATAACTGCGAACAGTTGCTCCAGACCCTCTTGGCTAAGGCTCTTCTCAAGGTAAGTCATCGCTCCAAGCGCCAGCCCGCGCCGCCGGTTCTCGTCGCCGGAAACAATATGAACCGGGATATGACGGGTGGCTGCGTCGTGCTTTAGCCGGTCTAAAATCGACCACCCTGCCATGTCCGGCAGTCCGATATCGAGAGTGATAACCTTTGGTGCGAACTCCCGGGCGAGCGAGAGCGCCGTAACGCCCCGCAGCGCCACAATCGCTTTGAGACCGCGATCGTGTGCCATGTCGACCATTATTCTGGCGAATGTCGCATCGTCTTCGACGATCAGGATGACCGCGTCACCGGCCTGAATCGTGTTTCGATCGTCTTCAAATGCCAGATCCGCTAACTCTTCCACCAGCGCCGCCGATTTCGCCTTACTGGGGGCGGGTAGCAGGACGTCGAGGCGGCTGGGTTCCGCCGAAGATTGCAGGACCGAAGACTTCAAGAAATGCTCCGAGCCTGACGCCTGGATTTCCGACTTCGGCTGCGATACCGCGCCGAGATAACTTTGTGGCAGGTAAAGCGTGAAAGTGCTGCCGACTCCCGGCTCGCTTTGCAGGCGTATCTCGCCGCCGAGCAGCCGCGCTAACTCACGGGATATCGACAAGCCCAATCCGGTTCCGCCATACTTACGGCTCGTTGTTCCGTCGGCCTGCTGAAACGCCTCAAAGATAATCTTCTGCTTATCTTTCGGAATCCCTATACCCGTATCTATCACGGAGAATGCGATAACATCGGCCGCGCGATTCAATACCGGGTGGTTCGACCCCCAACCCGTCTGTGCCGGGCCGATATGAAGTTTGACGTACCCCTGCGTGGTGAACTTGAGCGCGTTTGAGAGCAGGTTCTTCAACACCTGCTGCAGGCGCTTGGCATCGGTATGGATGCTTTCAGGCAAACTGGTATCAAGCTCAATCGCAAACTCCAGGCCCTTGCCGTCGGCCACGTGCCTGAAGGTGCGCGAACAGTAGTCCTGCAGTTCGTGAAAGCGGATGCCGCCCACCTCGACGTCCATCTTCCCCGACTCGATCTTCGACAGGTCCAGAATGTCGTTGATCAGTGCCAGCAGATCCGTTCCGGACGAGTGAATGGTTTCCGCGAATTTCACCTGCTTTTGTGTCAACGTGCGCTCGGCGTTCTCCGCCAGCATTTTGGCCAGGATCAACATGTTATTCAACGGAGTACGTAGCTCGTGGCTCATGTTAGCCAGAAACTCGCTCTTGTACTTCGATGTAAGTGCAAGCTGTTCGGCCTTCTCCTCCAACGCCGCCTTGGCTTGTTCTACTTCTCGATTCTTCGCCTCCACCTCGGTTTTTTGCTCTGCCAACAGGTGGGCCTTCTCTTCGAGTTCGGCGTTCGTGTTCTGTAACTCCTCCGCGAGCGCCTGACTTTGCTTTAGCAGTTCCTCAGTACGCATCGTCGCTGCGATTGTGTTCAGGACGATGCCGATCGATTGAGTTAGCTGGTCGAGAAAAGCGAGGTGCACCTCGCTAAAATGTTTGAACGACGCTAATTCAATCACCGCGCGTGCGTGTCCTTCAAACAGCACGGGCAGAACCACGATGCTGAGCGGTGTGGACCCACCCAGGCTCGAGCTGATCTTCACATAATCACCAGGAACATCCGTCACCAGAATTCGTTCCTTATCCCGCGCACATTGCCCCACAAGCCCCTCACCCAGGCTGAACTGTCTTGGCAGATCGCTACGGCTCTGATACGAATAGCCGGTCAGTAATGTAAGTTGGGTGCCCGTATCGGCGCTCTCTGCCATATAGAACGTGCCGAGGTTGGCGCCAACCAGCGATGCGAGTTCGGAAAGCAGCATCTGCGCCACAGTCAACAGGTCGCGCTGTCCCTGCATCATTCCGGTGAACTTCGCGATGTTCGTTTTCAGCCAATCCTGATCGGTATTCTTACGCGTCGTCTCGGCAAGGTTGACGATCATTTGATTGATCGTGTCTTTGAGTGCCGCAACTTCACCCTGCGCCTCTACCGCGATCGAACGCGTTAAATCGCCGCTGGTGACAGCGTTCGCCACGTCCGCAATAGCTCGAACCTGCGTAGTCAAGTTTGCCGCTAACTGATTGACGTTATCTGTAAGATCTCGCCAGATACCCGCCGCTCCAGGCACACGCGCCTGTCCGCCTAACTTACCTTCAATGCCGACCTCGCGGGCGACCGTCGTCACCTGATCCGCGAACGTCGCCAGCGTATCGATCATTCCGTTGATCGTCTCCGCCAGTTCGGCGATCTCGCCCTTGGTTTCGAGCACCAGCTTACGCTTCAGGTCTCCGTTCGCTACAGCCGTAACAACCTTCGCTATACCGCGAACCTGTGTGGTCAGGTTGCTGGCCATGAAGTTTACGTTGTCAGTCAAATCTTTCCACGTGCCAGCGCCGCCGCGAACCTCCGCCTGTCCGCCAAGCTTGCCTTCGGTGCCAACCTCGCGTGCCACGCGAGTTACTTCGCTCGCGAACGCATTCAACTGGTCGACCATGGTGTTCATGACGTCTTTGATCTGCAGAATTTCGCCGCGCACATCCACGGTGATTTTCTGCGTCAGATCGCCGCTGGCAACCGCAGTCGCAACCTTTGATACGTCGCGTAACTGGACAGTGAGGTTACTGGCCATCAGGTTGACGCTCTCGGTAAGGTCTTTCCACGTACCAGCCACACCGTAAACGTCAGCCTGCCCGCCTAGCTTGCCTTCCGTACCGACTTCGCGCGCCACGCGAGTTACTTCGCTCGCAAACGAACTCAACTGGTCCACCATCGTGTTGATCGTGTTCTTGAGTTCCAAGATCTCCCCACGAACATCGACGGTGATCTTCCGCGAGAGATCGCCTTTCGCCACGGCGGTGGTTACGTCCGCGATATTTCGTACCTGTGCGGTCAGGTTCGAGGCCATTGAGTTCACTGACTCGGTGAGGTCTTTCCAAACGCCGGCAACGCCCTTGACGTCAGCCTGCCCGCCTAGCTTGCCCTCGGTTCCGACTTCGCGCGCTACGCGGGTAACTTCGCTGGCAAACGAACTCAACTGGTCCACCATGGTGTTGATGGTGTCTTTGAGTGAAAGAATTTCACCGCGCACGTCGACGGTTATCTTTCGCGATAGATCGCCGCGCGCCACCGCCGTGGTGACTTCGGCAATGTTACGAACCTGATTCGTAAGGTTCGACGCCATCGAATTGACCGACTCGGTAAGTTCCTTCCATGTGCCGGCCACTCCAGGTACGTTCGCCTGGCCGCCCAATTTACCCTCCGTCCCGACTTCCTTCGCGACGCGGGTAACCTCCGATGCGAATGCACTCAACTGGTCCACCATCGTGTTGATGGTGTCCTTGAGCGCCAAAATCTCACCTCGCACATCGACCGTGATCTTGCGCGAAAGGTCCCCCTTCGCGACCGCGGTGGTCACGTCGGCAATGTTTCTTACCTGATTGGTAAGATTCGACGCCATGGAGTTCACAGACTCAGTGAGGTCCTTCCAGACGCCCGCGACGCCCTTTACATCCGCCTGCCCGCCGAGCTTTCCTTCGGTACCGACCTCCTTAGCCACGCGAGTAACTTCCGATGCGAACGAATTCAACTGGTCCACCATCGTATTAATGGTGTCCTTCAGTGCGAGGATCTCACCACGTACGTCCACGGTGATCTTGCGTGATAGGTCGCCGCGAGCCACCGCGGTAGTCACATCGGCGATATTGCGGACCTGGTTCGTAAGATTCGATGCCATCGAGTTTACGGATTCCGTCAGTTCCTTCCATGTGCCCGCAACACCAGGAACGTTCGCCTGTCCACCTAACTTACCTTCCGTGCCCACTTCCTTCGCCACGCGCGTAACTTCGGAAGCGAACGCGCTCAACTGGTCCACCATCGTGTTGATGGTCTCTTTGAGAGCGAGAATTTCGCCGCGCACGTCTACGGTGATCTTGCGCGAAAGATCACCCTTCGCGACTGCCGTGGTTACGTCTGCTATGTTGCGAACCTGATCCGTAAGATTCGAGGCCATCGAGTTTACAGACTCTGTGAGATCCTTCCAGACGCCGGCGACGCCTTTCACATCCGCCTGGCCGCCGAGTTTCCCTTCCGTACCCACTTCGCGCGCAACACGGGTAACTTCGGAAGCGAATGCATTCAACTGGTCGACCATTGTATTGATGGTGTCCTTCAGCGACAGGATCTCACCGCGCACATCGACCGTGATCTTCCTCGAGAGATCTCCGCGTGCAACCGCCGTCGTTACATCGGCGATGTTACGAACCTGCGACGTAAGGTTCGAAGCCATGGAGTTAACAGACTCAGTAAGGTCGCGCCAAACGCCCGCCACCCCCTTTACATCGGCCTGCCCGCCTAACTTGCCCTCCGTACCTACTTCACGCGCCACGCGGGTTACTTCGCTGGCAAACGAACTTAGCTGGTCGACCATCGTATTGATGGTGTCTTTGAGCGACAGGATTTCACCGCGCACGTCGACCGTGATCTTGCGCGACAAGTCGCCCTTTGCCACCGCTGTCGTAACGTCCGCAATGTTTCGAACCTGAGCTGTCAGGTTCGACGCCATTGAGTTGACGGATTCCGTCAAATCCTTCCATACCCCCGCCACCCCCGGCACGTGCGCTTGCCCGCCCAGTTTCCCTTCCGTACCCACTTCGCGCGCCACACGAGTTACTTCGCTGGCGAACGAATTCAACTGGTCCACCATTACGTTAATGGTGTCCTTCAAGGCGAGGATCTCCCCGCGGACATCTACGGTGATCTTGCGCGACAAGTCTCCCTTGGCCACAGCAGTGGTCACGTCCGCGATGTTTCGAACCTGGTTCGTCAGGTTCGACGCCATCGAGTTGACCGATTCCGTAAGGTCGCGCCATACCCCGGCCACGCCCTTGACATCCGCCTGCCCGCCCAGTTTCCCTTCCGTACCAACTTCACGCGCCACGCGCGTAACTTCGCTGGCGAAGGAATTCAACTGGTCGACCATGGTGTTGATAGTGTTCTTTAGCTCCAGAATCTCGCCGCGTGCGGTAACTGCGATCTTTGTCGACAGGTCTCCCTTAGCTACGGCTGTCGCAACGTCGGCAATGTTACGAACCTGATTCGTAAGGTTGCCCGCCATGCTGTTAACTGAGTCGGTAAGATCTTTCCAGGTTCCCGCGACGCCCGGCACATACGCCTGCCCGCCCAGCTTACCTTCGGTCCCGACCTCTTTCGCCACGCGGGTAACCTCGGCGGCAAAGCTGCTTAACTGGTCCACCATCGTGTTGATGGTGTTCTTCAGCTCCAGAATTTCGCCGCGAACCTCTACCGTGATCTTGCGAGACAGATCGCCTTTGGCCACCGCCGTTGTAACATCCGCGATATTTCGAACCTGAGCTGTCAGGTTGCCCGTCATCGTATTGACGCTATCGGTGAGATCGGCCCAAACGCCTGCAACGCCCTTGACGTCTGCTTGGCCGCCGAGTTTTCCTTCCGTTCCCACTTCTCGGGCCACACGAGTAACTTCCGAGGCGAACGCATTTAACTGGTCGACCATCGTGTTGATCGTATCTTTGAGCGCCAGGATTTCGCCACGAACCTCGACGGTGATCTTACGGGACAGGTCGCCACGGGCGACGGCGGTTGTAACGTCGGCGATGTTGCGTACTTGCGAGGTGAGATTGTTTGCCATCAGGTTGACGCTGTCGGTAAGGTCTGCCCAAACTCCCGCCACGCCTTTTACTTCTGCCTGACCGCCGAGCTTGCCTTCCGTTCCGACTTCGCGCGCCACGCGAGTTACCTCGCTTGCAAAGCTGTTCAACTGCTCCACCATCGTGTTGATGGTGTTCTTCAATTCCAGGATTTCGCCCTGCACGTTGACGGTGATCTTTTTCGATAAGTCGCCATTTGCGATCGAAGTGGCCACTTCCGCGATATTGCGTACCTGCGCCGTCAGGTTTCCCGCCATGGAATTGACTGAGACCGTGAGGTCGCGCCAAACGCCTTCGACGCCCTTGACATCGGCCTGCCCGCCGAGCTTGCCCTCCGTTCCCACCTCGCGAGCGACGCGCGTAACTTCGTTGGAAAACCAATTCAACTGGTCCACCATCGTGTTCACCGTCCGCGCCGTTCGTAAGAACTCTCCGCGCAAGGGACGTCCTTCCACTTCGGTGGGCATCGTTTGCGATAGGTCGCCGCGCGCAACCGAGCCGATCACGCGCGATACCTCAGTCGACGGCCGTACCAGGTCGCCGATCAGTTCGTTTACCGCCTGCACGCACTCCGACCAATCTCCGTGCGCCGTACCGAGCGTGGCGCGTTCGGCAATCCGTCCTTGTTTGCCGACTGTATTGCTGATCCGCTTCAGCTCTTCTTTCAATTGCTCGTTCCGCTCGAAAATCGCGTTCAACGTGTCCGCGATCTTTCCGGCAACGCCAACCTGGTCCACCGGCAGCCGCGCCGAAAAGTCGCCCTTCTGGAAAGCGACCAGGGTTGTTAACAATTGGTGCGCGTCGAGTGTCTCAACCGGGGACACACGGGTTTTTTTGGGGCGGGGGGACGCCGTGGATGCAGGCATAACGTCTCTGGAGCTGTTGACACCATCGATTCCTCTTTCGTTTCGCGTATGGAACTGCTCAGTTCCGGCTCAGCATCGTCCCGTGTGAGTTTCCCCACCGTGCGTTTACCGTGCCGAATGTCGGAAGATAGTCCCGATGAGCGCTGAACCGACATCAATGCGGACGCTCGCCAGCCGGTACGAACTGTTGGGCGCTGTAGAAGCCGGAGGTGTCGCCACCGTCTACCGCGTTCGCGATCGCCAGAGCGGAAGCGAACTGAGCCTGACATTGATCCGAAAGACAGAAGATCCGTCGAAAACCGGCAGGTTCCTCGACGAAGTCAGACGATTACGTTCGTTCCGCCATCCCGGCTTGCCTGAGATCCTGGAGTACGGCGAATTGGAAGAGTCCGGTTCCCGTAACCCGTTCTTCATTTCTCCCATCCTGCGTAGCAAATCGTTCGACGAGCTGATTCGAAATGAACGCGGCCAGTTGACGCTGCAACGCACTGTGGAACTGATGGTGGCCGTGGCCGAACCCGTTGAGGCGGCCCACCAGCGCGGAATTGCCCATGGCGACTTGCGCCCCGGCAATATTTCGGTTGACGACTCTCATGTGCTCATTTCCGGCTTTGGGCTCGCTCAATTTGCCGAGTCTGCCACCAACACGACCGGCCACCGGCAGCCTCTGCTGTACAAAGCTCCGGAGCAACTCAAAGGAGCGCTCCCGTCCCCGATGGCTGACCAGTTCGCCCTCGGCTGCGTCTTCTATGAACTGATCACCGGGGTTCGCGCTTTTGAGCGTCCAACTGAGATCGAAACCATCACCGCGATTTCCCACGAACTGCCACCAGTGGTAATCGCGCTATCGCCTGAAATCGGGTTGCCCATCTGTCAGATTGTCCACAAGATGATCGCAAAGCGCCCCGAACACCGATTCCCGAGTCTACGCTCTGCGCTCGACGCTTTGGAGAACGCACGTGCAGGAAAGCCGATCGAAGTGTTTGACCGGACGCGTGCCCTGCAACGGGTGGAACTGGCGCGTAAAGCGAAGTCGGATAACGATCGGGATCTCGCCGAAGACATTCTGCTGCGGCTGGAAGCGGAAGGATGCATCGAACCCGCCGCGCTCAAATTGCGGGAAGAATTGGACCAGCCTTCCCGGCCTCCGCAGCAAACCGCCGACGCTCCGCCCACGCCGCCGCAGCCGCCACCTCCGGCCGGCGGGAAGCCGAACGCGGCAGCGGTTTGGTCGACGCGTCTTTTGTCGAAACCCAAGCTCCTCGGCGCAACTGCCTGCGTGCTCGCGCTGCTGCTGATCTGGCTTGGACATTTGGCCACGCGCACCCCGGCCCATCGCCCGGCAGCCAAATCGGATACGACGATAGTCACGGTTTCTTCGCAACCGGAAGGTGCGGCCATTAGTGTTGATGGCGTCGATCAAGGTGTGGCTGGACCCAGTGGACTGGCGCTATCTCTCAAGCCGGGCCGGTACCGTTTCCGCGCCGCGAAGCCGGGGTATGAGGCGGTTGAGGTGCGGCAGGAAGTACGCCCCGGCGAACCCATCGCGGTCACCATTCCAATGACATGGAATGCCCCCGTCTTGCAAGTCGCTACCGACTTCTGGGGCGGCGTCTTGCGAATCGACCGTGATGAACCCGTCCGCCTCAACAAGGGTTACTATTCTCAGCCCCTGCCGCAAGGTGCGCATACAATCACGCTTAGCTCCGGATCTGCCTCTGTGCAGGTCGGCTTTGAAGTGCTGCCCGATGGAACTCTCAGCGTTAATAGAGAGCCGGCCGTGCGTGAGGCTCATGCCATCGCCATCGCGCAATCGCCGGACGGAACTACCTTACATACCGCCGGCAAGTTAGCCGAATTGTCGATCGATAATCAGAAGTTCACAAGCGACGGGCGCCGGACCCTGGGTCCGTTGGCCGCCGGCCCGCACTCCATCCAACTCGTACTCGAAAAGGATGTCGCGCTGGAACGGACAATCTCAATCGGCCGGTCGTCTACACTTGCGCTCGTTGCTAAGCGGCAAGAGGAACTTGGCGATTTGACCATCAGTCTGAACGTAGCTGGCGCGCGGATTACCGCCACAAGCGAAGACGGCAAGATGATCTTCAAACGTGAAGCCGGCAAAGTAACTGAGGGTGAGAACCGGATCACGAAGTTGCGTCCGCAAAACGTAAAGCTCACCGTTTCCAAAGACGGTTATGTCGACTACAGTGAGACGATCGACTTGAAAAAGGGGCTGAACAAGGTCGCCGTTGAACTCCGGCCCAAAGCAACTTTCGCCCAGCTCACTCTCACAGGATTGCCGCCGGCAACTACGGTTCTGGTTGGGAACGCCAAAGTTGGTGTCACCGGCGCCGATGGTTCGCTGCATGTAGACCGGCTCACGCCCGGCGAAAAGACCATTCGCCTCCAGCACTCCAAGTTTCGGCCCGTCCAGGTGACTCGCCGTTTTGCCGCCGGCCAGACCATATCGTTAGGATCCGCCGACGCCAAGATGACCTCCATCCCCGGCGTACTCGACCTGACGGTAAACGTACCTGACGCCCAGATGACCGCCGCAAAATCGGGCGCCGCTCCGGCCAGGTTGCAGCCCGGACCGAATGAACTCGAAGAAGGCGAGTACCGCGTCTGGGTCTCGGCAAAGGACCACACGCCATACGAGAACACCATCCGTATCGTCCCGGGCGAAACCACCGCCGTCAAGATTCGCCTGGGTGTGGCCAAGACGGAGAAAGCGAAAGAGCCGGCTCGCATCGCGTTCGACCAGTTCTCCGATATCGGCAGGTGTTCGAGCGACGGGGAGTGGGTAACCTGCCGGCAAGGCGTCTACAGTATTCCCGTTGTCCGCGGCGTCTACCGGTTCCGGCTACGGCTTAATCGCAGCCGCCCCCGCGCCGCATGGCGCATCTACTTAAACCCCAAAGCCAAGAGTCGCGGGCTCCTCTTCTCTCTCGATGCCCACACATTCTCCCAGGTGCTCGACCGGCGGCTACTCGACAAGAAGTACACCTCCGATCACGGCCTCGATACCACCAAAGAAATACCCGTGCACATCGAAGTAGGTGCAGGCGTCGTGGTCCACACCATTGATGACATGAAGTACACCACGCCACGCGATCTCTTCAATGGACTCGATACCTCCGGAGGATTTTTCGCCTTTGAGGTCGGAAAAGGTGAATCGGTCTCAATCGGCGACTTCAGCGTCCGCGAAAACTGATAGCGGTTACGTCCGCCAAGCATCTGTCGAACATCGGGTGCCGCACTTCGTCCGCCGAGCCTGATTTCACGCCTGGAACGCCGAACCACAGAACACACACGGATCGCGCACCGTTGTATTCACCCCCGCTCCAATACATCGGTTCAACCCTGCGAGATACCCCGTCAAACTTGCTGAACTATATGAAAATGAAAGAGAAAGCCGCCGTCAGGCACACACTTTCGTACTGAGTATGTCAGCCGTATCGAGCGCCCATCCGTACTCGGTCCAACGCACCCCCCACGCTGCGCACGCACACGAGCTCGGGCTTTATTGCGCACGGTGCCTGTCAACGCACGTACACGCGTCGAGGCGTCTTTCTCCCTGGGGCAGGGTAATGTCGGCGATTGGTTTCCGGTTTGTCCGCTGCCGGCAGTGCTTCGCCCGAAGCGTGTTCTGGGGCCGGTTTGCCGGTTAGAGGTTTCGAACCCACGCGCGAATTCGAGACCAATCCAGTCTTCAGCCGCCGCGAGATCTTCCAGATCGTCGGCGCCTGGTCCCACCCACCTGGGTTACACTTCGTTCGATGCGCGTAGTCCCGGGCTTATGCCTAACCCTTGTTGTGTGCCTTGCCGAAGACTGGCCCGAGTGGCGCGGCCCGGGCCGTCTAGGCGTCTGGAATGAAACCGGACTTCTGCACCACTTTCCCGCTGAAGGTCTTCAACCCACCTGGCGTGCGCCCGTCGGCGCTGGCTATTCCGCGCCCAGCGTCTCTGCGGGTCGCGTCTACGTTACCGACCGGCAAACGCCGCTCGAGCGTACCCTCTGTCTCGACGAGCCAACCGGCAAAGTCCTCTGGACCCGCGAATGGAAAGCCGATTACAAGGGCATCGACTACGATGCCGGACCGCGTGCGGCGCCAACCGTCGACGGCGACCGTGTCTACGTCCTCGGCGGCGCCGGACACCTCGCCTGCCTCCGGACCCGCGACGGTAGCGTTGTCTGGGAGAAAGAATATCAACGCGACTATGGCGCGGCCATGCCTATGTGGGGCTTTGCCAGTGCTCCATTGGTTGTCGGCGATCATCTCATCGCGGTCGCGTACGGCCGTGGCAACGCCAAGGTGATCGCGTTCGACAAGAAAAGCGGCGCCGAAGTGTGGAAAGCTCTCGCTTCCGACGATTCCGAACCCGGCTACTCCCAACCCATCCTCATCCGCGCCGGCAACCAGCAGCAGGTCGTCGTCTGGCATGCCGGCGCGATCTCGGCGCTCGAACCCGCCACCGGACGTGTCCTCTGGGAGCACCCCTTCCGCATTCACATGAACACGCCCATCGCCACCCCAGCCTATCGCGCTCCTTACCTGCTCGTTTCCGGCTTTTTCAACGGAGCACGCTTGCTGCGCCTCGATGAAACCAAACCCGGAGCCGAGTTGCTCTGGCGCGGAGTGATCGATCGTGAAAACAACGCCGACACCCTCCACGCCCTCATGAACACACCAGTTATGGATGGCGATTACATCTACGGTATCTGCTCTTACGGCCAGTTACGCTGCCTGCGTATGTCTAATGGTGAGCAGGTCTGGGAAACCCAGAAAGTAACAGTCGAAAAGACACGTAACGTGTCTGCGTTCATCGTTCGCAATGGCGAACGCTACATTCTCCACAACGATCGCGGCGAAATGATCTTTGCCCACCTCAAACCCACCGGTTACGAAGAAATCAGCCGCACCAAACTCATCAAACCCACCGCCAAAGCCGGAGCCCGCCGCGAATTCGGAGCCGTCAATTGGGTCCACCCCGCTTTCGCCAACCGCCACGTCATCCTCCGCAACGACGAAGAAATCCTCCGCTACTCCCTCGCCGGCAGATAGTTTAGCCTGCCTGATCGACGTCCCCTACCCCACCGCCTCCAAAAACCGGTCGATATCCCCCATGTTGTGATACACAGAACAACTCACCCGCGTCTGGTTCCACTCCACTTTCGCGTCGATATTCCGCCGCGCCAGCTTCGCCTTAAGCTGCTCCGGCTTTTCCACTACAAACGCCGATGTCGGGCCAGGCGTATCCTCGGGCGTCAGACACGGATAACCCAGTCGCGGCATCTCCTTCCGTAACCGGTCCACCATCGGTTTCACATACGCCTGAATCCGATCGATACCAAGGTCGAGAATAAACCTGATGCTCTCCGCATGCCCCGCCGCAACGATGTTCGCGATGTTACCCACTTCGTAAAACGAACCCGCACCCGTCCGCGGTGTCCACGACGCCGGCCGTTGCCCCGGCGGATCGTAAGGGAACATATGGTACTGAAACTTATCGAACTGCCGGTCGCCATACATTGTCCGGCGAAGCACTTTCCCATGTAGCGCCCGCCGCACATACAGATACCCCAGCCCACGATCGCCCATCAGCCACTTGTACCCGGAGCATGCGCAGAAATCGAGATCGAGCGCCTTCACATCAATCGGCACCGCTCCCGCCCCCTGAATGACGTCTGCATACACATACGCGCCATTCGCATGCGCAATCTGCGCCAGCGCCTTCACATCCGCCCGTACCCCGTTCTGATACGAAATCAGCGAACACGCCACCAGGCGCGTCTTCCGGTTCACCGCCGCATCCACATCGTTCGGATCGATCCGGTTATCCTTCCGCTTCACGATCCGCAGTTCCAGCCCCTGCTTCTCCAGCGTCCGGTACATGTAGATCGAACCCTCATAGTGCAACTCATCCGTCACCACATTGCCCTGGTTCGAAGCCAGTCCCAACCCCAACCCGACAATGTTTTCGCCCATCAATGTCGACTGTACAAACGAGATCTCATCCGGATCGGCATTGATCAACTGCGCGAACGCCACCTTCGCCCGATCCTGGTGCCCCGTCGCCCATTCGCCACGCCCGTCGTTCGGACCGTTCACCTTGAATTCCAGGTACCGCCGCATCGCCTCCGCCGTCTGCACCCGCATCGGATGCCAGCCCGCCGGATTCAGAAATAACTGCTTATCGGCCCACGGGAACTCGGAGCGGATCTTCGCAAAGTCGAGTGTCGTGCGCGCGGCCGCCGGTACGGCAATCGCGGCGGCGGACGCAAGGAATCGGCGGCGGTCAGACTGCATGCGTTCAATGTACAATACGAACCTATCGTGCGTAGCTTTATCTTTGTTCTTTCGCTTCTGATTACGGCCACCGCACTGCCGCAAACGCAGCGCCGCGTCTTCTCCCGCATCTTCACTGGCGAGCCCTACACCATTGAGTGCTACCTGCCGCAGATCACCAACGGTCCCAACTTCCCCACCTGGTCGCCCGACGGCAAGCAAATCGCTTTTGCGATGAAAGGCTCCATCTGGCGCGTCACGCTCGGCGAAACCCGCGCCGAACAACTCACCCTCGGCCGCGGCTACGATTCCATGCCCGCCTGGTCACCCGACGGCAACTTCATCGTCTACACCTCCGATCTCGACGAAACCATCCACCTCAAACTGCTCAATCTGAAGACCGGTGAGGTCAAGACCCTCACTTCCGGCAACTCCATCAACGTCGAGCCCGAATGGTCTCCCGACGGCAGCCGCATCGCCTACGTTTCCACCCAGCCCAACGGCAACTACAACATCTGGATCATGCCGCTGCAATCCGGCGTCCCAGGCGACCCGCGCCAGCTTACCTTCGACTTCGAACTCGTCCCCCCCACCGTCTACTACGGCAAGTGGGCTCTGCACATCCACCCCACCTGGACCCGCGACGGCAAAGAGCTGATCTTCATCTCCAACCGCGACAACAAGCACGGTTCCGGCGGTTTTTATCGCATGAAGGCCGAACCCAACGCCCCCATGCGCCGCTTCCATTACGAGGAAACCACCTGGAAAGCGCGCCCCACCCTTTCGCCCGACGGAGCCAAACTCGTCTACTCCTCCTACCTCGGGCGCCAGTGGCAGCAACTCTGGGCCATGCCGCCCAACGGCGGCGACGCTTTCCCGCTCACCTACGGCGAATTCGACCGGACCACTCCGCGATGGTCGCCCGACGGTAATCGCATCGCCTTCATCTCCAACGAAACCGGCGACACCGCTCTCTGGCTTTGGCACTGGTTCGGCGGCCGCATGGAGCAAATCAAAATCGACAAGCTCGCCTACAAACAGGCGATGGGTAAACTCCATGTCCGCGTCCTCGATGGCGCCTCGGCCAAACCGATCAGGGCCCGCGTCCACCTCAACGCCGCCGACGGCCGCGCCTACGCCCCCACCGAAAGCTGGTTCCGCGCCGACTGGCTCATGTTCGACCATATGGACAAGAGCGAGTATCATTACTTCCACACCGATGGCGACTTCGAAGTCGAACTCCCGCCCGGCACCGCCCGCCTCGGCTTCTCCCGCGGGTTCGAATACCTGCCCGATGCCCGCGAAGTCAAGATCACCGAAGGCGCAACCGCTCAGTTAACCGTCAGCCTCAAGCGTCTCGACAACATGGCCGCCAAAGGCTGGTGGGACGGCGATAACCACTTCCACATGAATTACGCGGGCGTTTACTTCAACACGCCCCAGCGCCTCATTGAACAGGGTGAGGGCGAAGATGTCCACGTCATGAACAACCTCATCTGCAACAAGGAACAGCGCATCCCCGATGTCGGCCACTTCACCGGCAAGCCCGACAAAGCTTCTACTGCCACGCGCATTCTCTTTCACAGCCAGGAATACCACCCGCCTTTTTGGGGACATGCCTCCTTCCTCAACCTCACCAAGCACTTAGTCATGCCCGACTATGTCGGCTACCAGAACACCATCGTTGCCAGCTTAGCTCCCACTAACACCGTTCCCTTCCGGGTTACTCGCGAGCAGGGCGGCCTCGCCGGCTATGCGCACGGCGCCGGACCGCACTTCCCCGTCGACCTCGCCCTCGAAAATGTCGACTTCGTCGAAGCCAACGCCCTCGCCGGTATGGAAGCCCTGTACAAGGCGTGGAATTGCGGTTACCGCGTCGTGGCCTCCGCCGGGGAAGATGCCTTCCCCAACTTCTACCGGTCCTACATTCTCGCCTCCAACCGCGCCTACGTACGCAGTGGCCCGAAGCTCGACTACACGAAGTGGACCGCCGACTTCAAAGCCGGCCGCGCCTTCGTCACCAGCGGACCCCTCATCATCCTCAAGGTGAACGGCAAAGAACCGGGCGACGAGATCGAGTTACCCGCGGGTAAGCACACCATCACCATCGAAGCCGACGTTGCGTCGATAACTCCTATCCTCGAAGCCGATGTCATGCACAATGGCAAAATCGCTCACGCCATCAAACCGGAAAGCCCCGGTAACCGCCTCAAAATCAACAAAACAGTTGAAATCGAAGGCAGCGGCTGGATCTCCATGCAGGTTCGCGCGCAGTACGTTCGCGACCCCATCCGCCGCCCCTTCCCTTTCGCCGCCACCATGCCTGTTTGGCTGAAAGTGGGCGGCAAACCGGTCCGGTCTAAGGCCGATGCCGGCTACTTTGTCGATTGGATGGACCGTACCCTGGCCAGAGCCATGAAAGAAAACGCCTGGAACAACGAAGAAGAGAAAGCGGAAACTCGCCGCCTGTACGAACAGGCCCGTTCTAAAATGCGCGCCCGCGGCGCGGAGGCACAGTAATGAAATACTTAGCACTATTCGCAGTACTAACCGCCGGAGTAACTCTAGCCCAGCAACCCGGCCCGGACGACATGCCTCAGGAGATGATCTGGGTCAGCCGCACCGGTAAGATCCTCGGCAAAGCCGGCGCTCAACAGAACGCCATGTTCTTTCCGGAGATCTCGCCCGATGGCCGCTATGTCGCCGTTTCCGCGCGCGACGGCGAAGTTAACGATCGCGACGTCTGGATTCACGACCTTACTGCCGGAACCAAACGTGTCGTCGCGCCCGCCAAAGGCAACGATAACTTCCCCCTCTGGTCCCCCGACGGCAAAGAAATCATTTTCACCAGCAGCCGCGGCGGCGGTTACAACTTGATGCGAAAGAGTCTCGACCCCGACACGCCGGAGACAATGATCGTCAATTTGCCCGACTCCGAGTACCCCCGCTCCTGGTCTCCCGACGGCAAAACGCTCCTCTTCACCGGCGCCAAAACCAAGCGCGACCTCTTTCTGCTAAACCTTGCCGATCCCACTCCCAAGCCCTACATCACCCACGCCACCGCCTGGATGGACGGAGCCCGTTACTCGCCCGATGGCCAGTGGGTCGCCTACGTGTCGAACATAGGAGGTCCCTTCGAGGTCTACGTAATCAACGCCGCCGACCCCGTCAACCCCCGCAAGATCTCCCGGGAATTAGCCAACGGCTGGGCGGGTGGCGGCGGCCAGGTCCGCTGGCGCGCCGATGGTAAGGAACTCTTCTACGTTATGGGCAACGAAGTCATGATGTCCGTCGAAGTCGGCCCCGGCCCCACCTTCGGCGCCCCCAAACGACTCTTCGCCCTACCCGCCATGAAAGGCAACTTCCCCGAAGAAGCTCCCTATCTCGCCAAGTACGACGTAACCAAAGACGGCCAGAAGTTCCTGTTCGTCCGCACCGTCCGCAAGCCCGACTAACTGCTTCATCGTGAAGAGGGGTACCCCGGATTCTGCTGCGTTGGATGCGCTTCGGTTTGGCTCGTTGCTTTCAAATTTGGGTGCCAATTGGGCGCCAACTCGTCATCGATCACGACTTTACCTGGCATCGCGCTGGCCGTAGACAATCCCGCTTCTGGATGATCCTGCACCTGTGAAGGGTGTATGGGCAGTCAATGGTCGGCAAAGGGAAGTTCTCGTCCGCGAGCAGGCGCATCAGACTGGCAGAGGGTACGCCCGATACTCATGTGCGAGGTGGCTCGCATACGCCAGGCACGCGAGGATGTCTTCGCGCGTCAAACCGGGATAGTCCGCAAGGATGTCATCTTCCGCCTGGCCGGCGGCGAGTAAATCGAGGATAAATTCGACCGCCAGCCGGGTCCCGCGGATCACGGGCTTCCCCGCGAGCACGTCGGGATCAACCACGATGCGATCAGGCCAGGACATGCCTTGATGATACCCCGGCGGCTCGCTCGCAACGGGCGCGATTGGACTCACTTGATTGAACTCTGCGGTATGGCCGACGCCGTCTTTAGAGATCCGGAGCCGTGTATGGTCCGGGGACTATTAACGACAGATTGTTCCTCGGCCTCAAGGGCATGATGAGCTGATTCACGACCAGGTCAAACCAGTGCCGATAAATCAATTTGTTTGAAAACATTCCCGCAACCGAGTAGTGGCGGAGAGGGAGGGATTCGAACCCTCGGTACCGGTTTAAGCCAGTACGACGGTTTAGCAAACCGCTGCTTTCGACCACTCAGCCACCTCTCCGGCTGATTGGAACGCAGAACATGCGGCTGGTCGATGCCGCACTTTCTTGAGGATAGCAGAACTTCCCCCCCATTCCTAGATGCTGCCGCGAACCGGTCAAGCGCGACACAGAAAGGGAGGATTTGAGCATGGGTGGTTTGTGGCCGGTTAAGCGGATTAACGTTTAACGCAGTCGTAATTGGGTTCGTTCCGCACGGATTCCTGCAGGGCGGTCTGGTAGCCGATTTTGGCGTACTGGCTGATGAGGAAGTTGACGGAGATATCGAGGTTGGCAGCGTCGTCGCGTATTTCGGCGGCTACGGACGGGGGGAAGTGGGTGAGGATGT
>JADLDI010000132.1 GCA_020846745.1 Bryobacterales bacterium
GCCCGTCCCTTCAAATGGACCTTCACGCGCAACGATCTGCACGCCCTTCTGGCAAAGATCAACGCCAAACGTTTAGCCTTGGCGGCCTGACTCAAAATACGTCACCGTAATTCTGAATCAGACGACTTAGCAAAGGCACGGCTGCCCTTGCGGCCGTAACCAAGCCGCGACCGTAACGCCTGGGAAAAACTCCTGCAAGCCATCCGAGGGTGCATTCGAGGCTCTGTAAGTCATCACAAACAAGCACCCAATACCGTAACCGAACCACGGTGCGTGAGCCCGTGGTCCTTTCTTCTCAACCCCCAATGGAGCCCTGTCTCCTCTCAACCGAGCCCCACCTTCAAATCAACCCCTTCGCAAAAGCACGGATCCTCACAGCCCAAGTCACACCCACCACCAGAGGCCGAGCGTCTTCAGCCTCACTCCTGCCGATCCCTCACCCCGCCATCCCCGCCCTCGTCATAAAATAAAGAACTGATGAGCGATTCGGCGAGTTCCTTCATTCCACCCGCCACCTTCGAATTCCTGGTGGCCAGTCTCCAGTTCCAGGCGGAAATGAACATGGGTACCGGCATGAAGCCCGACGAAGAGGGCGAAGACAACGGACCCAATCTCCCCCTGGCCCGGCACTTCATCGATATCCTCGGCATGCTGCAGGAGAAGACCAAGGGCAACCTCTCGATGGAAGAGAAGCGGTTGCTTGAGAACGCCCTCACCGAGCTGCGGTTCCGCTACGTCCAGGCGTTTGACCGCGCCACGCAGAAAGCGGCTCCCAAGCCAGGCGACTCGACCACCGCCTGATCGCCTCACTCAATGGCGATCACCGGTAAGGTTACCGTTCTCGGTTCCGGCACAAGTCTTGGCGTTCCCACCGTAGGGTGCGACTGCGATGTTTGCCAGTCCTCTGACCCACGCGACAATCGCCTGCGCCCCTCCGTCGTCGTGGAGTTCGGCACGTCGGCCATTCTCATCGACACCACGCCCGACTTCCGTCAGCAGGCGCTACGATTTGCCATCGCCAAGCTCGATGCCGTGTTGTTCACGCACGCCCACGCCGACCACATCATGGGGTTGGACGATATCCGTCCGTTCAACTTCCGCCGCCGCGACCCCATTCCGGTCTACGGCTCGCCGGAAACGATCGACTCGATCCAACGTGCGTTCTCTTATGTATTCTCCGACACGCCGGCCGAATCGATGATTCCGAAAATCTACGCGAAAACTATCGATTCCGCTCCATTTCCCCTCCTCGGCTTACAATGTGTGCCCGTCGCCTTGCAACACGGGAAAGGCTCCGTCTTCGGCTTCCGCATGGGCAAATTTGCCTACCTCACCGATCACAGCGAGATTCCCGACGCCTCCCTCGACCTGCTTTCCGGACTCGATGTCCTCTTCTTGGATGCACTCCGCCACAAACCCCACCCGACACATTCGACCGTAGAACGTTCTCTCAAGTACGTGCAGCAACTGCAACCAGCCATGACCTATTTCACCCATATCAGTCACGACCTGCCGCATGCGCGCACCGAACAACTTCTTCCTCCCCACGTGCGCCTGGCCTATGACGGATTGAAGGTCGAGGTGGAATTGGGCGCATGAGCAGCCGCGTGCGCGTCTTCCGGTCCCTGGACGCCGCCGCCGCTGGCGAGTTTCACCCGTCGGCGGTCACCATCGGCAACTTCGACGGCGTCCATCGCGGCCACCAGACTTTGATTGCGCGGCTCGTCGATCACAGCCACCGCCTCGGCGTGAAGCCCTCCGTTGTCACCTTCGACCCGCACCCCACCGTCGTCGTTGCCCCGTCCCGTGCGCCGCGATTACTCAGCACCATCGAGCAGCGCGTCCAGTGGATGGGCGCGCTCGGCATCGAGCAGGTGCTGGTGGTGCCGTTTTCGCATGAATTCTCTTTGTTGAGCCCGAATGAATTCGTCGCCCAGGTTTTGGTCCGTGCGGCGGGCGCCCGGTTGGTGCTCGTCGGCGAGAATTTCCGCTTTGGTAGCCGCCAGTCGGGCGATACCGGATTACTTCAGGAATTGGGCCGGCATTACGGGTTTGAAACCGAGATTGTGGCCGGCATCGCTTATCGGGGCCGCACCGTGTCGAGCACGGCCATTCGCGGGTTGATTGAAATGGGTGGAGTTAGTTGGGCCGCCCGTCTCCTCGGACGCAGTTACTCCCTCGAAGGCGAGGTCGTTCCCGGACATGGCATTGGATCGAAGCAGACGGTGCCCACTTTGAACCTGCGTACCCAGGCCCAGGTGCTTCCGCGTCGTGGTGTATATATCACCGCCACCCAAGATTCGGATTCCGGTCGCCACTGGCCCTCGATCACCAATGTCGGCGTTCGCCCCACTTTCGGCTCCGGTCTCGGCCCCACTTTCAATGGCGATGCGCTCACAATTGAAACCTTCCTGTTATCGCCCTTGGAAGGTGAAACTCCTCGCCACATTCAGGTTTCCTTCTGCCGCCGCGTTCGCGACGAGCGCAAGTTCCCCGATGCCGCTGCTTTGAAAGTGCAAATTCTCAGGGATGTAGCGCGCGCGCAGGCGTATTTCCGGCGAAAAAACCGCTGGCGGCGCCATTCTGAATCGATTTAAGAGTCTCGCATCCTCAATACTGCTTGGTATACTGAAAGAAACTTACCATGCTCTCCCAAGGTAAAATTAACCACCTCAAGAAACTGTCCAACAGCCGCGGTGTTATCGCGGCCGCGGCAATGGATCAACGCGGCAGCCTCCAGAAATCGATCGCCGCCGCCGCTGGCATCAAGACTTCTGATGTTACCGATCAACAGATGCAGGAGTTTAAGATCGCGGTAACGCGCGTACTTACTCCCCACGCGTCCGCCATCCTGCTCGATCCTGAATGGGGCCTGCCGGCTACCAAAGTCCGGTCGGAAAACGCGGGCCTGCTGCTCGCCTACGAGAAGAGCGGTTACGACAACACCCAGCCCGGCCGCCTCCCCGACTTACTGCCCGATGTCTCCGCCATGCGCATTAAGAACTGGGGCGCCGACGCCGTAAAGATTCTTATCTATTACACCCCGTTTGACGATCCCAAAGTAAACGAAATCAAGCACGCCTTCATTGAGCGCATCGGCGCCGAATGCGAAACCGAACAGGTTCCCTTCTTCCTTGAGTTTGTCGGATACGATCCGGCCGGCGGCGACGAAAAGGGCCTCGAATTCGCCAAAAAGAAGCCCGAAGTCGTCATCGGCAGCATGCGGGAGTTCTCCAAACCCCAGTACCGCGTCGACGTGTTGAAGGTCGAAGTGCCCATCAATGCCAACTACGCCGAAGGCAGCAGCGTCTATAAAGGTCAGAAAGCCTACTCCTGGAGCGAAGCCCTCGATCATTTCCGCCGCGCCGCCGCTGTCGCCACCAAGCCGTTCATCTACCTGAGCGCCGGTGTCAGCAACGACCAGTTCACCGAATCGCTCCGCATGGCCACCGAAGCGGGTACCGACTTCTCGGGCGTCCTCTGCGGCCGCGCCACCTGGAAGGAAGGTATTCCGGTGTACGCGAAGCAGGGCGTGAAGGCCTTGGAAGATTGGCTTTCGGGCGAAGGCGTCAAAAACATCAACGCCGTCAACAAGGCCATCGAAGGCGCCAAGCCCTGGTACGCTAAACTCGGCCTACAATCCATTTAGGCTTAGTGGAAACGATGACCAAACAGCAAATTCTCGCCTCGATGATCGATATCGGCATCGTCCCCGTGGTGCGCACCACCTCGGCCGAGTCCGCCATCCGCGCCATCGAGGCGATCCACGCAGGCGGCATTCGCGCCGCGGAAATCACCATGACCGTTCCCGGCGCCATCAAAGCGCTCGAGCAGGTGGCCGCCAGGTTCGGCGACAAAATCGTGTTGGGCGCCGGCACGGTGCTCGACCCCGAAACCGCACGCATCTGCATGCTCTCCGGCGCCGAGTTCTTCGTGACGCCTTCGCTCAAGGTCGCCACCATCGAAATGGCCCGCCGCTATTCCAAGGTGATCTGCCCCGGCGCGCTCACCCCCACTGAAGTCCTCACCGCCTGGGAAGCCGGCGCCGACATCGTCAAGGTGTTCCCCTGCGGCAACATGGGCGGCCCCAAGTACATCAAGGCCCTCAAAGGACCCTTTCCCCAAATCGAGATGGTGCCCACCGGCGGCGTCAACCTCGACACAGCCGGCGACTTCCTCAAAGCCGGAGCCTGCGCCGTAGCAGTCGGCGGCGAACTCGTCGACGCTAAATTGATCAAGGAAAACAAGTACGACGAAATCGAAGCCCGCGCCAAGCAGTATCTGGCGGTAATCGCCAAGGCTCGCGCCGAACTTAAGGGATGACGTGGACACCGAAGCGAGCGCTCTCCTAAGTTGCGGCCGCTCGCTTCGGCATTTCCCAAACTCAAAGATCTTGCCAATGCGCTGCGGTCACGAATTGTGCCAAGTGCCTTGCGTTGGTTGTGACTACCATCACGTCGTCAGCTGCGGGCCCGTATGAAAGTGTCTGCGCTGCCAGGATCACGTCAATATCAAGTTCTTTCGCATCGGCGGTCGGACGCCCCTGCTGTCTCGCGATAGCCCACATTGAGGCTGCCAGCCGTAGGGCTTCATCGGAGACGGGAACGTACCGGCCTGGTGTCACCGCAATGAAGGCGTCCAGCCTGGCGATGCCGTTGGTCTTATTCGCTCGCAGCAACTCTCGTTTGAGTTCGTAATAGACGATCGCGGGAACCATTAGCCGGCTACCATTGAGCAAGCAGCGCGAGAACGTGTCGAGCGCCGCCGCAACCTCAGCCGTCTGTTGGGGTTGTGTGATTAGGCCAAGCGGTCCGGAGTCCAAGAAAAGAAAACGGCTCACGGAAACAACAAACGCTCCCCTGTTGCCAGCCGATTCTCATTCATGGCCTTCTTGAACTCCGCCAATTCAAGTTCAGCCGCGCGAATCTTCTCAGGATCGGTGGTAGCGTCTTGCCGTTTCCAGGCCGCGAACAATTCAAGCGTTGCTGTATCAATCGACCTCGCCGGGGGTGACACGGGGACGGAATTCACATCAGAAGTAGACGTGTTGTCCATGTTTAGTTCCCTCAGTTTCTATGCTATCAGTCACTGATCTACCCCAACCAACAGCACCAAACCCGCGGCTCCAGCCTCGCCGGACTAGTGAATTCCCGGCTACGCAGTCAGGCCGATACTCAGAAGCGGACAGCACCACGGCACATCGCGACTTCATTCGACCTCGACCTCTGAATCATCGGCGTTTATCGGCGTTAATCAGCGGCCATCTTCTCCTTCCGACCCCCGGGTATCACTGTCCAACAATCAGCTCGCGCCCACCGTCTCCCTGACCTTTCCCATCAGCCCCGCAGGCTCCGGTAGTATCTCCCCGCCGTGCCCTACCGGCTGTCAATATCCAGCGGCGCCCAAGTCCAACTCACCGCCAATCCCGCCGTCGGAGTGTCTCCTTCGTCCTCGTCCGTCGCGCCCAGTAGTGTTGTGAGCTATGCTGATAACGCAGCTATCACGGTAATACACGCTGTCGTCGCCTCAACAATGCTCAATAGCACCCGCCCGAACTTCACCACCTCCCCGAGCCTCGCGCGAACTCCGACCTGAGCCGCCGCTTTGCCAAGCGGCGGGTGTTCGCACCCCAAGTCACACCCAAATTCAACCCGGCCACAGCCGGCGGTCGATTTGACCGCCCCTCCCAAACGGAGAGCGTAAGCGACCCGGCCGGCGCACGCACCCCCCCGAAGCCCAATAACCCTCTCCGTTGCACCAAACGAACCTCCCCCGTCGGCTACGGGCACACATCATCATTAAATAAACGAAATTTCGTTCCCTTTCTCCCCAATCCGTGATACATTGACAACTTGGTGGTGGACGTGTCTCTGCACACGCCCTATTCTCGAAAAACCCGCCGGCCCTAGCGCCGGCTTTTTTATTTTCCGCACGCCTCCGGCCGCGTCCGTCGACGCCGCGGCCAGTGCCCCGACTGTCAAGGAGGGGTTGCCGTACCAACGCTATCCCAAGCAAAGGAGCACCACACAAATGTCCCATCAAACCGGACCCCGCACCGACGAAGGCAAACAAGCCTCCGCCCAGAACAATCGCCAACATGGCTTGTCCACCGCCAACATCATCGTCTCAGCAGACGAGCGCCCCTTCTTCGACCAGATGGAAGCCGAACTGCGAGACGAAATCCTCCCCGCCGGTCCCCTCGAACACTTCGCCTTCC
>JADLDI010000133.1 GCA_020846745.1 Bryobacterales bacterium
ACCAAGCCAGAGATTGCGCTGGAGCAGATTCAGCAAGCGCTCGAGCAGCAGGTTCCGGTGGGAGTGGTGCTGGCCGATGCGGGCTATGGAAAGGGCACGCAATTCCGCACGGATCTGACTCAACTCGTACTGCCGTACGTAGTGGGCATTGAGTCGACCGCCACAGTCTGGGGACCGGGACAACAGCCTTTGCCCGCACCAGCACGAAAATCGGGTCGGGGTGCACCTGCCAAGCGCCTGCGGCGCCAAGCAGACCATCAGCCCGTATCGGTGAAGCAGTTAGCCCTCGTCGGCCTGGAAGGAGATCGGTTGGCGTCCCGGCACGAGAGGAATTTTGCGTTCCCGATTCTCCGCGTGCGTCCGGCTCATCGCGATGACCAACGCACGGAGCCCTATCCAGAAGAATGGCTGTTACTCGAATGGCCGAAAAAGGAAGCGGAGCCCACCAAATACTGGCTATCTACCCTGCCGGAGAAGACGTCGCTGAAGTCTCTGGTGAAGATTGCCAAACACCGCTGGATTGTCGAACGCGATTACGAAGAACTCAAGCAGGAGTTGGTTCGGGCAAAACAGCCGAAGCCGCTGGTCATAGATGGCTTCGATGGGTCGCTTGCCGGCCACGGCCGTCCACATGGGCTGGTAAATCTCCTCCACGGTCTGAAACTTGGTCCGGACAACACCCATTCATCCTCACAGTAGCGCATCGACATTTACACTTAAAGATGCGCAATACGAATAGCGCATCTTTACGGGGCTATTTCGCATGTCGGATTGCAGGATGTCTGCCTTATCCCACTCTTAGTGCGCCGCTCATTCTTCTCGCAATCTCGTCTGCCGGCAGACGCAAGATGGTCTCATTCGTCCGCACGGCGATTTCGCACCAATCCGCCCCTGCCGCTTTTGGCGCTTCGACTGTGACTCCTGCCGTCTTCAGGCGATCGGCCGCCTGGTCCGCGCCAGCCTTTTTCAAACGAAGGAACGCGATGTTTGAACCAGGTTTGATGCGGCGCACTTCTACGCCTGTCTCTTTCGTCAACCGCTTGAAGGCATCTTCAGCGGTCTGCACCGCTTGCGAATAGCGCTGCTCGAAGCCGTCGAGGAAATGCAGGGCCATCGCCGCCTCGGCCCAGCAATGGGGGACCCCGCCGCCGAACATGCGGCGCTCGTGATACAGGTCTTTCAGCATGGCGTCGGGACCGGCGAGTACTGCTCCAAAGTTCGAATTGAAGTACTTGTAAGTCGACACATAGACCGTATCGAAAAGGGACGCGTACTGTTTGACGCTCACGCCGGTGTACGGCGCGGCCAGGAAGACACGGGCGCCATCGAGATGGGTGCCGATGCCGCGCTTGCGTGCATACTCGCAGATCGCTTTCATTTCGCTGAACGGCACTACCTCGCCGTTTTGGCGGCGGACGGGCGATTCAATCGAGATTGCCCCGACCTTCATCACCACTCGGCCCTGCTCGGCTGCTTCTACCTGCTCCTGAACGTCGGCCAAAGTGAATGTGGCTTTGTTGGGCGCGAGGGGGACGAGGTTGATGGCACTCAGGCGCTGCGCACAATCGCCTTCGTCGCGATAAAGGTGGCTTTCCTGCTGGACCAGCACGCGGCCGCCTTTTGCCAGCAGTCGAACACTCATGTGATTGGCGAGCGTGCCGGTGGCGAAGAAGACTGCTCGTTCTTTGCCCAGCAGTTGGGCCATGCGATGTTCCAGTTCTTCCACGACACCGCCGAGCGAGTAGTTGTCCATGGCGATATCGCGCTTTTCGGTTATCTCGAGCAGTTGCCGCGCACGTTCGCGGGCCGTGAGCGGAATGCCGTCACCGGTCAGGAACACACGCTCGTTTGAGCGGGCGGCCTCCGCGCGTTTACCGCCAAGTGCCACTGCACCCGCGCTCGCCAGCAGGGCCCGTCTCGCGATTCGCCAATTGGAAGACATGAAGGTGATTCTATCGCTGTTGCGGCGCTCCTTTGGCCAAACCGGTTAGTGTAGACTAGCTACACCGGGCTCTGAGGCTCCCAAGCGTACCGTCAGCATGAAATTCCGCGCGGCCATTCTGACCTTTCTTCCCGCTCTCGCTTTTGCGGAACTGTATTCGTTTCGAGACGCCCAGCAGTTCCTGTCGAGATACTGCCAGACGTGTCACCAGCCGAATGGGGCGGCCGGCGGGTTTTCGCTGCAGCGCGTGTCGACAGAAGAGTCTCTATCTGCGGAGTCGGCGAAATGGACGTCACTGATGGCCCGGGTTCGCAACGGTGAAATGCCGCCGAAGAATGCACCCGCGCCGCCGCTCGATGAACGTGAGCGCTTTACCGATTGGGCAGCCGGCGCGTTACACACAGCAGCCTGCGCAGCCGGCATCGTACCGGGACCGAGCCACATCCGCCGACTGAATCGCGACGAGTACTCCACCACCCTGAGCGACCTGCTCGACATTCATCTCGACCTGTCTCGGTTGCTCCCGGCCGACGGCGCGGGCGGCGAAGGGTTCGATAACGCGGCGGAGACGCTCTTCCTGTCGCCGCTTCATTCCGAGAAGTATCTCGAAGCCGCCAAGTTGGCGATGGATTTCGCGGCTAAGGAATATAAGTCGCGGGCGAAGATACTGGTCGCGCAGCCGGAACCCAATACTCCGCCCGAAGTGGCGGCGCGAGCCATCTTGCAGAGTTTTCTTCCGCGCGCGTTCCGCAGGCCGGTGACGGACGCCGATCTTGAACCGTATCTGCGTCTGTATCACGCCGCGCGCCGACAGGGTCAGGATTTCGAACCTGCCATCTTCTTCGCACTACGTGGCGCGCTTGTTTCGCCCTTGTTCCTGTTCCGGGTGGAACCGCTCAATGCGTCGGCCGAAGTCCGTCCGCTTGATCAATACGCGCTCGCCAGCCGTATCTCGTATTTCCTCTGGGGCTCAATGCCGGACGAGTTACTCTTCGATATCGCTGCGGCCGGTAAGTTACACGACCCCGCGGTTCTGCGCACCGTCGTTCCGCGGATGCTCCGGCACGACCGGTCGCTCGTGTTTGCCCGGCGGTTCACCGAGCAGTGGCTGCGGACACGCGAACTTACCGGGGGGAAAGCTCCCGATCCCAAGCTGTTTCCGACTTACGCCGGGGATGAGGAACTTCGCTCCGATATCCGGTTTGAGCCGATTCTGTTCTTCCAGGAACTGCTGATGCGCGATCTGTCGCTGCTCAACTTACTGGAATCGAAGTTCACCATAGGCACCAGCAACTTGGAGAAGCACTACGGCATCACTATGCCGCTCAACAAGAACCGGCGGAAACAGCCACAGTGGGTGGAACTGCCGGATGCATCGCGCCGCGGCGGTTTGCTCGGAATGTCCGCCGTCCTCGCCGTTTCATCTTATCCCTACCGCACCAGCCCGGTTTTGCGCGGCGCGTGGGTGCTCGACTCGATTCTGGGCACACCGCCTCCGCCGCCCCCGCCGAACGTTCCGCCGCTCGATGATGCGCATAATCCGTCGGCCCCGAAGTCGGTTCGTGAACGGCTTACGCAACACCGCACCAACCCGGTGTGCGCCAGTTGCCACGCACGCATCGATCCGCTCGGTTTCGGCCTTGAGAATTACGACGCACTCGGCCGGTGGCGCGACGCGGAAGCCGGTAAGCCGGTCGATTCCTCCGGCGAACTGATGGACGGCACTAAGTTCGAAGGACCGGAGCAACTGAAGGCCGCGTTACTAGCCCGCAAGGATTTGTTTGTTCGGAACCTCACGAATAAGTTGCTGGGTTACGCCCTCGGCCGCGGCCTGACGCTCAAGGATTCCTGTGCAGTCGATCGAATCGTCGCCAAAGTGAAGGAAAATAACTACAGCGCGCAAACACTGATTGAAGAGATTATCCTGAGCACGCCGTTCCGCTTTCAGGCTCCCTCTTCTTCCACGCCGGTGGCTGCCCGCAAGGAGGCAAACAAGCAGTGAAGTCGACCCCATCGAAGCTGTCGCGCCGCACTCTGCTCCGCGGCGCCGGAGTGACGCTCGGCCTGCCATGGCTCGAATCGCTCGGCGCAGCCGCGAATGCACCTTCCGCAAAGCCGCCCGTCAGGATGGCGTTCCTGTATCTGCCGAACGGGGTGAATGTCCGATCGTGGTTTCCAGAGACCCCCGGGCGCGATTTCCAACTTCCTGCGACGCTCGAGCCGTTGGCCGAGTTTAAGGATCAGCTACTGGTTTTCTCAAATCTCTGGAACGAAGCCAGCAAGGGCGGCGACGGCCACTATGTCAAAGAAGCCGCCATCCTCACCTGCGCCACGATCAAGAAAACCCCCGGTGCGGACCTGGCCAACGCGACCTCTGTCGACCAGGTAGCCGCCCAGCGGACCGCTCATCAAACGCCGCTGCCTTCGCTCGAACTCGGTGTTACTCCCGTGGCCATCGGTGTCGACGCGGTGGTTGGTTACACGCGCGTCTACGGTTCGCACATTGCCTGGGCCAATCCGACCACGCCGCTCGCCCGCGAAATCAACCCACGCTCGGTTTATGAGCGGCTGTTCCGCGCGTCGTCGGAACCGCAAGGGAACGCGGCAAAGATGGATGCCCTGCTGCTCGACCGGGTTCTCGGCGATGCACGCCGCCTTCGCAACGAGGTCAGCACTTCCGACCGTATCCGTATCGACGAGTACATGTCGGTGATGCGGTCGCTCGAAGAGCGTGTCCAGCGATCGGGCGACACCTCACGCCGGGCGTGGAAACCGCGGTGCCCGCTCGACGCGAAGGCCGTCCCCACGGATCGCCCGGCCGACCATGCCGAGCACGTCCGCCTTATGCTCGACATGATCGCCGTTGCATTCCAAACCGACACCACACGCGTGGCCACGTTCATGTGTGGGAACGCCGTTTCGGACGTGAGCTTCCGGTTCCTGGAAGGCGTTTCAGCCGGCCATCATGATGTCTCGCACCATCAGAAAGACCCTGACAAACTTCGCCAGTATCACCTTATTACTCGCTGGCACGTCGCCCAGTACGCCTACCTGCTCCGCCGCCTGCAAGCAATGAAGGAAGGCGATTCCACAGTGCTCGACAACTCTATGCTCTTCTTCGCGTCGGCGTTGAGCGATGGCGACCGGCATGATCCTCACAAATTGCCTGTCCTGCTTGCCGGGCGAGGTGGCGGCCGTATCGACTCAGGCCGGCACCTGGTGTACGCCGAGGACACGCAGTTGTCGAACCTGTACGTCTCGATGCTCGACGCATTCGGCACGCCGGTGGACCGGTTCGCCGATTCCACTGGTCCGCTGCGCGGGGTTTTGCGCTCGTAACTTATGCGCTTGCTGCTTTCAGTTTTGCTGCTTGGATTGCCGCTCCCGGCGGCCGAACTGACGGGTATCTGGGTCGGCCGGTTGAACGGCAAGGACATCGCCTTCCAGTTCAGCCAAAAGGGCAACACTTTGAACGGGAAACTCTATGGCGACTATCGCAGTACTCCCATCGTCGAAGGTAAGGTCTCCTCGGATGAGTTCACGTTTGTCGTAATCGCTGAAGAACAGTCCGGCAACCAGATCAACCAAACGCGCCTGCTGTTCTCCGGCAAGCTCAAAAACGGGCAACTCGACCTCAAGCGCCGGCGCGAAAGCTCCACCAACGCGGGCAACTCGGGTGATTCGAAGCCCCGCGGCGGTCAGCCGGAACCGTTTACTTTGAAACGATTGCTGTAATGCCCAACGCTACAATCGGCGTAGTATGCGTGAGGTGGTCGTTTTCCTGTTCGCGGCCTTGCTCGCTATTGCCGCGGATCCTAAACCTGTAACTCCAGCCGCGGCTGCCGAGTATCGCCGGCCGTCGGGAGTTGACCCGGTGTGGTCGCCCGATAGCAAGAGCTTCGTTTTTCGCGACGGTCAGGCGATCCGCCTCTACGACATTGCTTCACGCCAAACCCGGGAATTGGTAGCGCTGAAGGCTCTTACCGAACGCGCTGCTGAGCCTGCGAAGCCCAGCCGATTTCATTGGGAAAATCGCGGCATTCGCGAGCGGGAGATGCAGTGGCTGCCTTCGGCGAAGGCGATCGTCGCTCTCGCTAAAGGCGATCTATTTTTGGTTTACGTCGCCGACGGTAAGGTTGAGCAATTGACCAGGACGGCGGAGATAGAGCACGATCCGAAAGTCTCGCCTGACGGCACGCGGGTTGCCTACCAGTTAAATCACGACTTGTGGGTTCTCGACATCGCGCCGCGTAAAATTCATCGCCTCACTTTCGGCGGAGCCGAGCTTGTCCGCAACGCTGAACTCGACTGGGTGTATCCGGAAGAACTCGCTCTTTCTACCGCTTACTGGTGGTCGCCGGACAGTAAGCGAATCGCGTATCTACAGTTCGACCTGACGGCAGTTATGTCGTATCCTCATGCCGATCTTACAGGATTGCGTCCGGTTGCTGAGGCGGAACGCTTTCCACAGGCGGGTACGCCGAATCCAAGAGTGCGGTTGGGAGTAGTCGGTGCGGCCGGCGGCAAGACGCGCTGGCTGACAGAAGTTGGGTCCGACCAGTTACTCGCTCGCGTGGATTGGATTCCCGAGTCTCAACTGGTTTCCGTCATCCGCCTCAATCGTATCCAGAACCGGATGGAGGTCTTCTCCATCAATGCTACTTCCGGCAAAATGCAACCCGTCCTCAAGGAATCGGATAAAACGTGGGTGAACCTCGACGATGATTACCGGTATCTCAGTCCGACGGAATTGATCTGGTCCTCCGAACGGACCGGCGGTTTCTCTCACTTGTATCTGGTGAAAGCTGGAACTGCTGAAGCCAAGCCCATCACGAGCGGTAACTGGGTCGTAACCGGACTTGCTTGCGTCGATGAAGGCGAGCGCCGCCTTTACTACCTGTCCACGGAACCGAGCCCGCTCGAACGCCAACTGTGGACCGTGAAGTTCGACGGCACGGACAAACGCCGCCTTAGTACGGAGCCCGGCACTCATTCCGCCAGTTTTTCTCCGGACTGCAAGTATTACGTCTCGACGCACAGTTCGATCAGCGAGCCGCCACGCGCGGCTGTGTTCACAAGCGCCGGCACGCATGAGAAGACGTTGAAGGAGCGCGATGAGAAGATTCGGGAAGAATATACGATTCTCGATTCCAAGTTTGTGCAGGCGCCGGCCAAAGATGGCGACCATTTCTGGGCCCGCTTGATCAAGCCCGCGAACTTCGACGCGAGCCGCAAGTACCCGGCTGTGGTGATGGTGTACGGTGGGCCTCACGCTCAAATGGTAGTCAATGCGTGGAAAGGGCTTGAATGGGAGCAGGCGCTGGCGCATAAAGGTTTCGTGGTTTGGGCACTCGATAACCGGGGGTCGAACTATCGTGGCCATGTCTGGGAGTCGAGAGTCTACCGGCGATTCGGAAAGCAGGAACTTGCGGACCAGTTGGAAGGTATCGAGTTCCTGAATGCCCAGGGCTTCGTCGACCCCAAACGCATTGGTATCTACGGCTGGAGCTTTGGCGGGTTCATGACGCTCTATTCGCTTCTAAACGCTCCTGAGACGTTTAAAGCCGGCATCGCGGGAGCTCCGGTAACTGACTGGCGTAACTACGACAGTATCTATACCGAGCGATACCTAGGGCTGCCTTCGGAAAATGACGAAGGGTACAGATTAAGTTCTCCTGTCCATCAGGCCGCTAATCTGCGATCGGCACTGATGCTGGTGCATAACTTCGAAGACGATAATGTTTTGTTCCAGCACACACTGAAGATGATGGATGCGTTGCAGCGGGCAGGCAAGCAGTTCGACTTATTGCTTTATCCACAGAAGACGCACCATGTCTCAGGGACGGTGCGGAAGCAGATGCTGGAATCGATGACCAGCTTCTTTCTACGGCACTTAGGCGCCGACAAGTGAGCTATCACATTTTCGCATTACCATGGAGCGTGCGCGCAACCAGTGTTTTCTTATTCGGACTCTGCACTCTGACCTTCTCGCTCTCAGCCCAGTCCTGGCCCCGGCCGTACCGCATCCGGGTTGGGGTTCGAACTACTGTTCCCAATACTCCCATCTCGGCCGACCTCAATTTTGCGGCAACGCTTACGCAAGCCGGCATCGCAGGGGAGCCCGACTCGAACTCCATTCTGGTTCTCAACGGAAGTGTGGAAGTCCCGGTACACGTCTCCGACCGCGTTTCTGACTTCGGGAGTGGTCCTGTCTCGTGGTTGGTTCGTAATTCGGCTGAGCGCACATTCCACGTCTACTTCGACACCCGGCGAGCCGCCGGCGTTACGGCCCGTGGCTATCAGGAACCGGTCGGCATTGGCGATTCGTTTCATTACAACCGCCCTGATGGTTTCGACCCGTTGGGCGTGGGTATGTTCATCGACCAACCGGTCACAGTCGACTGGGATGGAGACGGTAACACCGACCTGCTGCAGCGGAACCTTTACTCCTATGCTTACGGCCAGCCTTACTGGGGGATCTTCTTCTGGCGGAACATGGGGACCAACCAGAATCCTAAGTTCGACCACTACGTTCGGCTGAAGGCAGATGGGACTTACCTCGGCGATGTTTACAACATCTTTCAGTTGATTGACTGGGACCGTGACGGTAATCCCGACATTCTTTATGGCATTGGTGGTGGCCCTAAGCGGGGCACGATGCGCGTTTATCTCAATACGGGCCGGCGTGATTGGGCGGAATTGCCGGTTCTCACGGCCGGCCCGGAGCTTACACGCTCCGGTGGAGGAGAACTCAATTACGGCATGCGACTGCTCGATTGGACTGGTGGCGCGAAGCCCGATCTCTACACGCTCCGCATGCGGGTTGATTACTTTCCGGAACAGATCGTAAGCCACACGTGGTTCCGCCACCCCGGGTTAACTGGTGCAGGAGTTCCGCTGGCTCTGAACGGCATAACCAGTTACGACGAATGGCCCACCGACCTATACGATTGGAACGGCGACGGCGCGCTGGATGTTATTGGTGTCACGGGCGACCTGCATCATAATCCCGCGCGCACCTGCGTGACGGTTTGGGAGAACACGGGCACTCGACAGGTTCCGGCTTTCGGGAAACCGCCGTTCTGCGCCCCTGGTCTGGCGCCGGATGCGCATCCGTTGCCTACTGCGGTGAACTCGCCGGCGTTTCGCGGCCTGTTTCTGACTCACATGACCGGGTGGGCACGTTATCTCGAACAGGACCCGCAATCCAAGGCGGCGAAGTTCACCGATCATGGAATACTGCAGGCCCGCGGACAGGCCGTTTCATCCGGCGGTTACGCGAGTGTCGAAGTGGCGGATTGGGAAGGCGATGGGGACCTGGACTTCATCATTGGCAACGAACTCGGGTATGTCCAATTGGTCGAGAACATCAGCCAGAGCGGGCGCACAATGTTCGCTTCGCCGAAGAGGATTGTGCTCACAAACAATGATTCGATGCGGGTGGCGCGCTGGACGTTCCTTAACGACGGCGACCCTGAGTGGAACCTCGGCCAGTCGAAACCGACTTATGTAGATTGGGATCTAGATGGGGATTTCGACTTACTCGTTGGTAACAACACCAACCGCATCGCCTATTTCGAGAACGTCGGGACACGATCGAAGCCCAGCTTTGCTCCGTTACGCAAGTTGACCTACGAGGGCGGTGGGGAACACTTTTCCTTCCGCAAGCATCCAGCGGTGGTGGACTGGAATGGCGATGGGCTGCCGGACTTAGTAGCCGGTTGCTTTGGTGTTCGTGAGCGCATCGACCCGCAGGGGCTTGAAACGGTCTCTCTCTTTGAACGGTATAAGGACGGGAACGGCCGGTTGCAACTGCGCAAGCCCAAGCCGCTGAAACTGGCGGACGGTGCCGATTTCAAGCTGCCGATCCCCTATCAGCACGGCTTCGAAGTGGCAGATTGGGACCGCGACGGCGATTACGACGTCTTCACCAACGAGCGTGGCAAACTCTATGTGTATCTAAACGAAGGCACCAACGCCCGGCCGTCGCTGCGCCGAAAGCAGCTATCTATCTATGGCGAGCCGATCGAAATCAGCCACCACGAAACCAGCATCAAGGTCGTGGACTGGGACAAAGACGGCACGCCCGACCTGATTGCCGGCGCCGAGTCCGGCTGGACCTACTTTTTCCGTCGTGCGGCTTTGGATGCCAGTACTAAGCCGGGAATCGCTGTTGGGCCCTTCGAGCAGTTACATGTACTGCGGGGCCGGGATGCCAAGAATCCCTAAGGTGCGTTCCAACTGCCGGCGGAAGTAATCGGTCAGCCAGAGCAGGAACGTGCGCTTCTCGGCGTCGGCTTCCGATAACACCGGGAAGTCGTGATAGAAGGTGTTAAACGTCTGCGCTAGCTGGAAGGCGTACTTGGCGACGTGGGCGGGTTCCCCGCTCGCGATGGCCTTGGCAATAGCCGAATCCACTTTCGAGACGGCCAGGATCAACTGCCACAGATCGTCGGAACCTAACTGGCGTGTGAACGCCTCGGGGGTGAGCGCCTGGTTGAAGTTCGGCAGGGTTTCGCCGCGATCTTCCAGTTTGCGGATGATGTTCCGCGACCTTACGGCCGCATATTGAACGTACGGTCCGGTATCGCCTTCGAAGCTGAGCGCTTCCTGCATGTCGAACGCGATCACTGTGTTTCGCGTGTATTTGAGCATGAAGTAACGAAGCGCGCCGGTCGCGATTTGGGTCGCCACCAGCTTGCGTTCGTCCTCCGCCGCTTCCGGGTGGCGATCGTTTACTTCTTTGAGCGCATTCTCAATCAGCTTGTCGATGAGGTCGTCGGCTTTTACGCCTAGGCCTTTGCGGCCTGATACTTGGACGTGCGCTCGCTGCTTGTCTTCTTCCGAAAGCTCGATGCCTAACTCGGCACAGGCGCGGGGTGATAGTGCGACCATTTCGTACGAGAAATGGATGGACCGTTCGGCTTGGGCTTCGTAGTTTAACGCTCGCAAACCGGCGGCGACCACGTCCTGCAGATACGATTGGCGGGAGTCGATCACGTTATAAACCGTCGAACCGCCGCCGAACTTTGGCGTATCGCCCTGCTGCGGTTCATCGGTCGTAACCCACACTACGTGGCCGTTCGCCTCCGTGAGCAGCTTGCGGTAATAGAAGTCCTTACCAAGCAGGCCGAACTTCCACAGTTGATACGCCATGTCTTTGCCGACATAGGTGACGATGCCGTTGGAGCGGACGATTACCTTGGAGTCGTCTTCGGCGGCGTTGTCCGAGTAGTGCGCTCCGGCCATTACCCAGCAGCCTTTCTTCGGTCCTTCTTCTTCGAGATAGATGGCCTTGCGTGCCTTGAGTAACTCGAACGCCGTGGCCCAGAACTTCAGGTGTAGGATTTCGCTTTCGCGTGGCAGGACATCGTAGTGGATGCCCAGACGCCGCATGGTTTCGAGGTGACACAGCACGATCGCGTCGGCGACCGTGTGCGCCATCTCGGCGAGTTCGCCTTCGCCGGCCTCGATCGCGTGCAGGGAGGCGTGGCGCCAAGCGCGTTCGTCCTCCGGATTGTCTTTGAAGTGTTGCGAGGTGCGGGCGTAGAGGTCCCAACAGAGATAGTCGAATCTTGGTTCGGTGGCCAACTCGGCCACTTCTGCGGGCGTCTTCTTTTCCAGGAAGTGGAACCCGGCGACCACGTCGGCCACCTGAACGCCGGTGTTGTCGATGTAGTTCTGGACCTCAACGGTGTTCCCGGCAGCGCGCAGCATGCGGCAGAAGGTATCGCCTAGAACCGAGTTCCGCAGGTGACCGATGTGGGCGGCCTTGTTCGGGTTGATGTTGGTGTGCTCGACGATGATCTTCGATGGCGTGCCGGTGGCCGGCTCATCGGCGCTCGGCTGGAGCAGCGAAGTGCCGTAAGCGGAGCGGTTCAGGCGGATGTTGATGTAGCCTGCGCCGGCGATTTCGAGGGCGGCGACGCCGGGCAGATCGCCGAGGTCGGCCACTAGCTCCTGCGCAATCGCGCGGGGGGCTCTGCGGAGTTGCTTGGCGAGCGGGAAGGCGGCAGTGCAGGCAAGTTCGCCGAACTTGGCGTCGGCCGGCTCGTCCAGCGTGACGGCCATGTCGACGCCGTAGCGCACCTGCAAGTGTTCAGACACGAGTTGCTGCAGTTGTTGTTGGATCTTGTGGAACACGGTTGGAAGTAAACAGTATAGCGGGCGGGGTTTCCGCGGACAGATGCGCGACGGGTGCGCGACTGTTGCGCGACTTGAATTCCCTGCCTTTATTGGTACCTATTGCAGCGTATTGCTCAGAACAAGGTCAGATCCCGCCGCCCCGAACCAATGTCCATTTCTACGGCGCGCATCCCGCACCCATCACTGCCGCCGGAACGTGCCCGACCCTGCGACGGATTCCATGGTGCGCCACGCGGGTTGCCACCACAAATCGAACTTCGGCTCTCCTGTCGATACAAAATCGGTGACATGCACGTTCAGCCGGAACTCGCGCCAGTTTCCGCCCTGCATCCGGTTGAGATAATCCACCGGAATGGCGAACTCGGCAGTATAGCCGTCCGCATTCAGGCGGCAGGCACGCATAAGTTGCGCGGGCAGCGGGACGCGGTATGACGGCTCAGGGATTTTGAGGGCACTGTCCGCCGACATTGCGGGTGAAACACGGGCGAGCAGGAAGGTGTCCTGATAGCCGTCCGCCCACGCTTTGCTTTCGGTGCGCATCGGGTCGGGGCGCGCATCGAGCCATACCTCTACGCCATCCTGCTCGGCGGACAGTTTGTCGGGCCGGATCACGAGATGGGAGTCGGTCACGGCCACGGCCACGTAAAGGAAGTTGTCGTCGTAGGCAGTGGCGAAACGCGCATGCGCGGAGGCACTTCGCGGCGAGGGCTCGATGGCAAACGGTAAGGCGCTCCAGTCTTCCAGGTCCCCATCTACTCTTGGTGACTTGTTTACTTTCGATAACGGCCATTTCGCATAATCTCCGGCACGGTAACCCTCGACAGGGATTTGTGCTTTGAGGCCGGAGAACTCCGCACTGAGCATTGTTCGTCCTGGTCCGGCATTCCGCACGCGGCCCGGTTCACCCGAGTCGAGGGTTGCAACAGAGGAATCGTCGATGTGCAGGCGAGCGGTGACCGCATTGAGAAAGAAGCCGTGTTCGTACTGCACTTCGGGCCAGATGTAAGCACGGTCGCCGGCGGTCTCTAAACGCAGGTGTGTTGCGTGCGGATCGGCCAGCGGCCTCAGGGCAATCGCACGAACCGCCGGGCGCTCTTTGCGCAGCAGGAAATAGAGCATATTGCGCATCCGCTCGCGTTGGGCGGTGCGTCCATGTAAATGGCCATAACCAAGCTGAAAGGCGAGGTCGTCTCCTTCCGTCCAGCCTTTGTCCGCGAGCACCTTCACCATCCGCGGCGTGACGGTTTCAATGTCGGCGGAGTCGCGCTCGCCGGCATCGAGCCAGAATCGAGTGGCTGTCTTGGCTTTGCCATCGCGCGCTACTTCGCCCACCAGTTTCGAATCCATCAGCCAAAGCGAAGGGGAGGTGCATCCCGCGAAGCCGAAAGTTTCCGGATGCCGGTAGGCGAGATAAAAGGATGCCAACCCGCCGAGTGAATTGCCGGATACACCGGTCGATTCCGCTTCGGGGCGGGTCCGAAAGTGCGAATCGATGTACGGTTTGAGTTGAGTTGCCAGGAATGAGTAGTATTCGTCGATTCTGCCGGGAGAAGTCGGGGACCATCGGGGCACGAGGTCGATCGACCGCCCGCCTGCGACGCGTTTGGTATTCGTCACCGCCACGAGGATTGCGGGGTGGACCAGTTTTTCTTTGAGCAGTTCATCGATCGCGTAATCGGCATCGACGAACACACCCCGCGATCTATCGAGCCCGCCGAACACACCCTCGCCATCGTGAAAGTAGATGACGCGATATCGCTCCTTGGATGAGGTGTAGCCCGGCGGCAGGTAGATGTGAATGTCTCGCGGACCTGCCGTCGCCTCTGCCGGGAAATTGACAAGCGTCTCGTAGCGGTCGCCTGTCTTTTGGCGGACGATTTCGTCCCGTGGTTGGGCGCACAATAGGCCCGTTGACGCGAACCAGATCATCCATTTCAGTCGTCCATCCGGCATCGGAGCCCATTCTACTGCTTAGGGTCGATAGGGGAGACAGGACGATGGTTTCGCTTGTGATCGAGACACTGCTAGTCGCAAATTGCAAACCGGAGCGGCGGGCTTCGATATAATCAACCCCTTGTGAAGATCACCAACGTGGAGGTGCTCTACCTCCGTCTTCCCGCCATTAAATCGCAGGCCGATAGTGGACAGGACGCCGTCGTCGTCCGCATCGATACCGACGCCGGCATCAGCGGCATCGGTGAAGTCGATTCCAACCCGATGGCGGTGAAGGGGACCATTGAAGGTCCGTACTCGCATAAGATCACAACCGGGTTGCGCGAGGTGCTAATCGGGCAGGACCCCTTCGAGACCGAGCGCCTCTGGTACCGCATGTACGACGCCAACGTCTACGCCGGCCGAAGCGGTGTCGCCATCCACGCTATGAGCGGCATCGACATGGCTCTCTGGGATATCAAGGGCAAATACCTCAAAATGCCCGTCTGGAAACTCCTTGGCGGCGGGTTTCACAAGCGCATCCGTTGCTACGCCAGTTCGCTGTTCGGCGCCACCCCGCTCGCCACCGGCGACCTTGCCCGCCGCTATCGCGATCAAGGCTTCACCGCCGTGAAGTTCGGTTGGGACCCGATGGGGCAGAACGAAACGAACGACATCGCGCTAGTGCGCGAGGCTCGCAACGGGCTTGGCGACGATGCCGACCTCATGATCGACGCCGGCCTGGTTTGGGACGCCAAAACCGCCCTCCAGCGCGCCCGCGCCTTCGATGACTTCCATATCTTCTGGCTCGAAGAGCCTTTGCGGCCCGACGACTATGAGGGTTATCGCAAACTCTCAGAGGGTACCCACGTCCGTATCGCCGCCGGCGAGGAAGAGTCCAACCGCCTCGGCTACCTCAACCTGATGGACCGCGGCAAGATTGACGTCGTCCAGGTGGACCTCACTAGGTGTGGTGGTTTCACCGAAGGCATGAAGATCGCTTCGCTCGCCTGGGACCGCGGCCTTCCGGTTGCCAACCACGGCTTCACAACCTATATAAATGTTGCGGCCGCCCTACACTGGCTGAACTCCATTCCGAATGCCCTCATCTGCGAGTTTGTCGCCGAAGAAGAGACCACCCTTCGAGAAGAGTTGACTCACCAGCGCTTCCGCGCCAAAGACGGCTATCTTGAGGTTCCCGAAGAGCCCGGCCTCGGTGTTGACCTGAACGAAGAAGCCGTTCGTAAGTATCGCGTTGCCTGACCTTATTCAGAGGACCCAAACGATGATCCGACTTAGTTGCCTGTCACTCAGTTTCCAGCAGCAGTTCCGTGCCGGAAAGATGGATATGTTTTCGTTCCTTAAGTTTGCCAGGAGCTTGAATCTCGATGGCATCGATCCGCATTTTCAACACCTGGTCAGGCTGGACCGCTTGTATCTCAAGCAGATCCGGCGCCAGGCTCTTGACAACGGACTTACAATCTCATCGATGCCCGTAAGCACAGAGTTCGGTATGTCGGCGGAGCGGGTTCCGGCGGAAATCGAAAAGGCGCGTGTGGCGATGGAAACGGGCCTCTTTCTGGGCGCGCCGATCTTGCGCGTGTTTGTGGGCTCAGCGCCTTCACCGGATAAGGTGGACGAGGCCTTCAAGCGAGGTGCGGATGCATTGCATCGTTGCGCGGAAATCGGCGCCGACCTCGGCATGGTTGTTGCCTTGCAGAACCATAGCGGACTTACCTCCACCGGCGACGACATGCTGAAGTTCCACAAGGCTGTCAACCATCCAAACTTCACATTGCTGATGGACACGGGCCACTTCACAGGCCGCGACGGTCCGCGAGGTCCGAAGATGGCCGGCCATACCTACGAGAATTACTATCACAGCCTGGAACAGGTGGCTCCGATCGCGCCGTTTGTCCGCACCAAACTCTATGAAGTGGACCAGCAGGGTCGCGAACGCTACATCGATTACGACAAGGTGTTTAACATCCTTCGTAAGAATCACTACAACGGCTTCGTAAGCCTTGTGTATGAGGGCACGGAAGACGAAATGGCCGCCATCCCGCGCGGTGTCAGCTTCCTGAGAAAGAAAGTGCAAGGGCTGTAACTACAATGATTGACCGTCGAACGTTCCTCGCCTCTTTGTCCGCATCCATGGCCGCGGCTGCCTCCCGCCTGCCCGCTAACAAGAACATCAAGTGGGCAGTTAGCCTGGGCCTCTGGAATCACTTCGCCAAGGTCCCGTTGACCGACGTGTTCGATGTCATGCGCGACACCGGCTTCATCGGCATCCGCTTCACCGGTTTTCCAGGCGTGCTCAAAACCTACGACGTCACCCAGGCCGTGATCGAACGCGAGATGCAGAAGCGTAATCTGCAGGCGTTCACGATCTCCTTCGGCGGCCCCACCCACATTGCCGCGCAACACGGCAGAATTATTGAGGACGCCAAGCGCGCCATGACCTTCCTCAAAGGGCTCGGCGCCAACCACCTGGTCGTCTTCCCGCCGGGCCGTAAGTCGCCAGACGCCCAAGGCGAAGCCGCCTTCAAGACCATGTGCGAGGGGTTCAACAAAATCGGCGAAGTGGCCGGCGAGATGGGCTTCCGCGCGGGTTTGCATAACCACCTGGACGAAATGGTCGAAGGGCCCGAAGAGGTCCATAAGTGCATGGCCCTCACTAATCCTAAGTTGTTCTGGTTCTCTCCCGATACGGCGCACCTGCACCTTGGCGGCAGCAACGTTGTCGACATGTACAAGAAGTACAAAGACCGTCTGATGTCGATGGATTACAAAGACGCTAAGTGGACCACTCCGGCCGCCGATTGGGTGAGTGGAAACGGTAAGGTATACGCCAAAGATTCGAGCAGCGCGAAATTCTTTAACTCGATATACGATCTGGGCGACGGCGAAATCGATTTCCCGTCCTGCCATAAGGTCCTCAAGAGTATCAAGTTCAAGGGCTGGATTTGTGTGGACCTCGACACGGCGCGCCAGGGGCCCCGGAAGAGTTACGAACGCTCCGGCGCGTACGTTGTGAATAAGCTCGAACCGATTTATGTATAAGTGGCTTCTATCGTTCTGCGCCCTTCTCGGTTACGGCCAGACATACGACTTAGTAATTCAGGGCGGCAGGGTGATAGATCCCGAGTCGTCGCTTGATGGTGTCCGCAACATCGGAATCCGCGGTGGTTTGATTGCGACCGTGACTACACAGCCGCTGCAAGGTAAGCGTGCGATCAATGCCAAGGGCCTGGTGGTTGCGCCTGGCTTTATCGACCTGCACGCGCACGGGCAGGACTACGAAAATCATGCGCTGCAGGCACAAGACGGTGTTACGACAGCGCTTGAGTTGGAAATAGGCGCGGGCGACGTCGAGCGCTGGTATGCCGAACGGGAAGGCAAGCGCCTCATCAACTCGGGCGTCACCGTGGGCCACGTGCCCATCCGCATGCGGGTCCTGAAAGACCCGAACCCCGGCTTTGTGCCGTCGGGCGATGGCGCGCGGCGCGCGGCCACCGAAGAAGAGATCACGCTGATCAAGCGCGGCATCGAACAAGGTTTACAGCAGGGGGCGCTCGGCCTCGGGTTCGGCATCCAGTACACGCCTGCCGCGTCGCGCTGGGAGATCCTGGAGGCCTTCCGTGTGGCCGGGCGGTTCAAGGCGCCGGTGTTCGTTCATATCCGGCACATGGGCCAGGCCACACCCGATGCGATGACGGCATTGGAAGAAGTGATCGCGGCCGCAGCGGTGACGGGCGCGCCGCTTCACGTTGTTCACATCACCTCGAGTGGACTATCGCAGACTCCGCAACTGCTGCAAACGATCGCTGAGGCTCGTGCGCACGGGTTGGACGTGACGACGGAGTGCTATCCCTACAACGCCGCCATGACCGAGTTGCAGTCCGCCATGTTCGACCCCGGCTGGCAGAAAGTCCTCGGCATCGGCTTCGACCGCCTGGAGTGGACCGCTACCGGCGAGCGTCTGAACGAAAGCACGTTTACGAAATATCGCAAGCAGGGCGGCATGGTGATCATGCATATGATCCCGGACCCGGTGGTGGAGCGCGCAGTATCCGAACCGGGCGTGATGATCGCTTCCGACGGCTACCTCCACAATGGCAAAGGTCACCCTCGCGGAGCGGGAACCTACGCGCGCGTGCTCGGTCTCTACGTCCGGCAGAAACAGACCATTCCCTTGATGGAAGCGGTCCGCAAGATGTCCCTACTCCCTGCCAATCGCGTCGGCCTCAAAAAGAAGGGACGCCTCCGCGTCGGCGCCGATGCTGACCTCGCCATCTTCGACCCACAAACCGTCAGCGACCGCGCGACCTTTCAGCAACCCGCCGTCGCCAGCACCGGTATCCCGTGGGTGGTCGTCAACGGCGTGCCGGTCGTCGCGGAAGGTCAACTTCAGCGAAACTTGTATCCCGGCAAAGCCGTCAAGAGGTAAACAATCGGACATACCTCTCCGCTAAAATCGGAGGGTCGTTATTTCCTACGGAGGTTTGCATTGCGAACACTGTTCGTCCTGATAGCCGGCATGTGTGTGTCCCTTGCCTGGGCCGAAGAGGTCCGGACCAAGGTTTCGGCCGGACCGGTGCAACTGCTGCGTGCGCGGGCGGCGAAGAAAGAATCGAAGGGCGCACGGTTTGCCTACGTTGCGCCTGACGAGCAGCACGTGTTGCCGTATGTGGTGGATGGCGAGAACTGGTATACGAGTTTCTACTTCATCAATCTCGAAACGTACCCGATCGGCGTAAGTTGTGAATTTGTGGGACAGGAGGGGTATGCGAAGTCGTTTAAGTTCGACATCGGCGACGGGGACGTTACGACGACTGATTTGCCGGCGAATGCAATCGACAACTTCCGCACGACGGGCGAGTCGTCGAAACAGCAAATCGGGTGGGCGTACTGCTCGAGCAATCCGCGAACAGACCGGTTTACGGTCCACGCGGTCATTCGGATGAAGGCCGGCGATGTAACCAGGGATATCAACATTCCCTTGCATCCGGATTGGGAGACGACCTTCTCCGTTCCTTTTCTCCGGGCGGGCGACGCGAAGTCGAATCTGATCCTGATCAACACCGATATCGAACTGTCAGCAACGTTCCGCATTTCTGTGTTTGACAGAAACGGGACGAAACTGATGGAGGGAACTCAGGTTCTGCAGCCCAGCGAGCAGCGGATAAGCTTGTTGGACGAGCTGTTTCCCGATTTGCAAATCGATGTCGGGGTTGTGACCGTTCAGAAGATCGACGGGACCGATTGGGTAACTGGGTCCATGTTGACCATCGGCGCCGGGGGACCGGTGTCGTTTCAGGGAGCTACGGCGATTAACTGACAGTTCGGCTAGCCGCCCCGGGAGCGGTCGAGTGATGGGGCTGAGTGGTGGGGATTATCCCGCATCGGGAGTGAACTGCAAAGACGAGGCGGCGGAAATGACGATATCGTTTGCAGTACTTGCCGCTGCCACGCTGTGTGGCCAAGTGGCGCTTGTGAACGACGGGAGCAGGGAGACAGCGAAATGAATGTGAAGCGGATCGTTCTGGGCGGTTTAATCGCGGGGCTGGTGCTGAACGTAGGGGAAGCGGTTCTTCACGCGGCCGTGCTGGGCGAGGCAACCACCAAGGCGTACGCGGCGCTGGGCGTGCCGTTGGCGCCCAATGGCTTGGCGCTCGCGCAGTTAGTACTGATGACGTTCGTCCACGGCATCATCGGTATGCTGCTCTACGCCTCGTTCGCGAGCGGATGCTGCAAGCCCGGGGTGAAACTGGCGGTGCAGGTCGGGTTGTTGCTCTGGGTGCTTTCGGTAGTGTACGGCGCCGTTTATCTGGGCGCCGGGTATCACGGACTGCTGCCGGCGAATCTTATTTGGACACCCGTGCTATGGGGGCTGGTGGAGTTTCCCTTGGCGATGGTGTGCGGGTCGCGAGTGAAGATACTCTAACCCCCTGCTTAGTTGACCAGCGACTGGTACACCGCGGTGCTGTATTTGGTTTGTATGTCGGTACCATTCGGCATCAGTTGGATCATCAGCACCACCACCAGACGGCTCGCGGGGTCCACCTGGTAGGTCGTTCCGTAGGCTCCGCCCCAGCCGAACGCGCCGACTTCCGCAAGCCCGCTCGCTCCATAACGGTCGACGGACTGGAAGCCGAGACCAAACCCGAGTCCGTTGCTGGAATGAAGCGCGCCAACCTGATTGGTCCGCATGAGCTTCACGGTTCTGGGGCTAAGGATGCGAACCCCGTCGAGAGCGCCGCCGTTGCGGATCATTTCCAGGAACCGTGCATAATCGTGGGCAGTGGAGGTGAGCCCGGCGCCGCCCGCGAAACTGACCCGGGGCCCATCGACGTAGTGGCCTTGCCCACGGCTGCCTTCCTCGGCGCGGACGATTGTCCCATTCGGACCGGTGGCGTAAACGGCAGCCAGCCGGTTGCGTTCGGCGGACGGAATAAAGAAACGGGTGTTCTTCATGCCGAGGGGCTCGGTAATGCGCGTGCGGACAAACTGGTCGAGCGGCATGCCGGATGCCTTTTCGACCACACACCCGAGAATATCCGTGTTGTAGCCGTAAACATAGGCCTCGCCAGGTTGGGCGACAAAGGGCAACGTTCCGAGGCGCTCCATCGTGACGCAGACGGGCTCGTTCTTGTCGGCCGTGTACCAGCCGTTTCCGGCGGCGGGGCCGAGACCCTTGGCTTCATATAGCGCGGAAATATGGGATTCCCGGCCGTAGGAGATCCCGGCCGTGTGCGTAAGCAGGTCCGTGATATTGATCGCCCGCTTGGCGGGAACAACCCGCATAGCGCCAGAGTCGTCTTTCACCGCCACAGTAGTCTTCTTGAACGTCGGGATGAAGTCGCCGACCGCCTGTTGGAGACCGATCTTGCCTTCTTCGACCAGGATCAGAATCGCGGTGCTGGTGATCGCTTTCGATTGCGAGGCGATCCGGAATAGCGTATCGGTGGTCATCTTGCGGCCCGCTTCCTTGTCCGCCCAACCGTAGGCCTTCTCGTAAACGGGCTTGCCGTCCTGCAGAACAAGGCCGACCGCGCCCGCGATCTTGCCGTCACTCGAATACTTCTCAAGCACGCTATCGACGCGCTTCAGGCGTTCGGGCGACAACCGCAGCGATTGCGGGGCGTGAGCGGGTGTTTGCGCAAGAATGGGGGCGGCCAGCAGGATGGCCGTCTGGCACAACCACAGCGATCTCTTCATTTCGTCTTCCTCTGTTCCTTAGCTTGTTCAACCAAGAAAGAATTATCGCTCAGCCGAACGTCGCTCTTCTCCAGTCCGTGCGGCCAGTGCGAGTGGTGCGGTGCGAGTGCCCTTGACTTCGGCGCCACATCGGCGCACTGTAGAGCAAAGATGCGCGCGAACGCAGGCTTTCTACGCCGGGCGTGGCTACTGCTTTGTGCGGCGCTGGCGCTGCACGTGCTCGACGAGGCCACCACCGGGTTTCTCGATATCTACAATCCCACCGTCGCGAGTCTTCGCTCGACATTGGGTTGGTTCCCGATGCCGCAGTTCGCGTTCGGACCCTGGTTAACGGGGCTCTGCACCGGGGTGGTTTTGCTTTCGCTCCTTGGTTTGACCATCGACGGCCGCGCCCGTTGGGTTCGTCCTGCCGCCTGTCTGTTTGCCGGAATTATGATCTTGAACGCCCTGGGGCACACGCTTGGGACACTCTTCGGGCGGACGGTGGAATCCGTCCGGTTCACCGGACCCATGCCGGGATTCTACTCATCGCCCGTGATGTTCTGTGCGGCGGTGTACTTGCTATACAGTGTCCGGCGCTCGCAGCTACAGACGTAGCTTTTGATGCTCGCCGGGGTCGGGACGCTGGCCCGTCGCCATCGCTTTCACCACACCGAACAGGTGCGTCACAATGCCGTTTGGAGCGTCCCAGTATTCAGCCCGATCGACTTCGATTTTCAGCAAAACGAGGTCCGGGTCGTCCAAGCCCTGCGGAAACCACGTCCGGTAAAAGGGATTCCAAAGCTCCTCGGCCTTCGCACGGTCGTTAACCAGGCGTGCGCGGCCGGAAACGGAAACGTATACGTTGTCATCCGGTTTTGCAAAACTGACGTTTACCTGTTGATCGTGCGCCACTTCGGCAACTTTCTCGGTGGAGCGCCCAGTGAAAAACCACAGGTCGCCATCAAACTCGGACTGTTGCAGAGCCATGGGACGGCTCTGCAGGTACCCGCCCTCATGTACAGTAGTCAACATACAAAACTTGACGTCTTTCATGAGTGACCGTAATTTGTCGACCGCGTCTGTGTGGGAATAGTTATTTTTCGCGCTCACCCGGCAAGCCTCCGTGCGTTTGACACCGTTTCGTAGCCCGGAGTTACTTCGAGCAATACCTCTGGCACTTCTCGGGAGAGAATAGCGAGCAAATTCCCACTACAATTTGTTAGACGGCTGGATTTTCGACAATGCCAAGATTACTCGCGATTCTGATCTTCACCTCGGCTGCAGTTCTGGCTGCGGACTCAGACAAAAACGCGGCGCTGGAAACCATCATCGACAAGATCGCCGGACAGGAGCAGCAACTGCTGAACCGGCTGCAGCACTTTTCACCGCTGGCAGAAACCTATATCCAGATCATGCAGCCGTCTGGCGAGGATGAACTCACCGTAAAGGACGATCAGTACTTCCTGGGGAAAGTGAATCTGGGCAAAGGTGTTGATTTGGTGCCGTTTACGCCCGAACAAAAAGAGGGCAAGGCCTGGTTCCCTTTGTTTGTGTCGCGGCAGTTCCGGTTCTTGCCGCGTGGCTTTGCCCAGATGGCGCTGGTCGACAACGGCGGAATCGCGCGTTCACGATTCGATTTCACCTACGTCCGGCGCGAGTTCGTCGGCGAGATCCGTTGTCTGGTTTTCGATATCCTTCCTAAGAAAGAAGCGGGTCCGGGGCGATTTAAAGGGCGCATCTGGGCGGAAGACCAGGGCTTCAACATCGTGCGGTTCAGCGGAACCTACACGACGATGAAGAGCAAGGCGACCGAGTATTTTCATTTCAACAGTTGGCGCGTCCACACGGCGTCCGGCTGGCTGCCCGCGCTGATTTATGTAGAAGAGTTGGACAAAGAATCGCCGCTTGCGGGTCACATGCTCTTCAAGGCCAAAGTGAATCTGTGGGGATATCAACCCCAGCGGTCCGACACCACCGATGAGTTCACGAAGATTCTGGTGGAGGCCGAACAGGCGAAGGACAAGGCGGCCCCGGCGCGCTTAGACAGCGTGCAAGGCTGGCAGCGGCAGGCCGAAGTCAACATCATCGAGCGCATGGAAAAGGCCGGTTTGTTGGCGCCCGTGGGCGAGGTTGACCAGGTCTTAGAGACCGTGGTGAACAACATCCTGGTCACCAACAACCTGCCTGACCCGGGCATCAAGTGCCGCGTGCTGCTGACCACACCGCTCGAATCGTTTGCCGTGAACAACACCATTGTGCTGAGCCGCGGGTTGATCGATGTGCTGCCGGACGAAGCGAGCCTGGCGATGGTTCTGACGCGGGAACTGGCCCACATCGTGTTGGGTCACCAACTGGATACAAAGTATGCGTTCAACGACCGGATCATGATCGACGACCATGAGATCCTCAAACGCTTCAACTTCCGCCGCGAGCCGAAACAACTGGAAGAAGCCGACGCGAAGGCGCTTGAACTGCTCGGCAAATCGCCCTATAAGGACAAGATGGACGGGCCGGGTCTCTTTTTGCGATCGGCGTTTCTGCTGGCGCCTCAGATGCCAAAGCTGTTCGGAGCGCAATTGGGCAACAAGGTACCGCAAAGCGACGGTTTGACCCGCTTGACGGCTATTACCGACAAGGCGCCCACCATCCACCAGTCCGACCCAAACCAGATCGTGGCGCTACGGCTGGGCTCGCGGTTGATTCTCGACCCGTGGAGTAACGCATTGGAATTGAACAAATCGCCCACGCCGAAGTTCACCTCGGCGCGGGAGAAAATGCCGTTTGAGGTGGCGCCGCTGATGCTGCCGCTCAGCCGGCACGGAAAGACGGAAGTGGCCCAGCAGCAACAGGACGGTACTCCGGCGACATCCGCGGATGGCGTGCGCCCGCCAGAGCCTGCCAAACCGGCGCTGAAGCGATAAAGCGCGACTTAACTTAATAAGCCAGCTGGAAGACGATCCTGACGGTTGCGATCTGGTCGACTGGCTGGCCATCTTGCCGGGCGGGCTTGAACCGGATCTGAGCCGCGGTGCGGAGCGCTTCTTCATCCAGGCCATGACCAAGTGCGCGTATGACGCGGAGAGGCTTCACGTTCCCGGCGGCGGCGAAAACGGCTTCAATCACCACTTCGCCTTCGATACGTTTCTGGCGACCCTCTTCCGTGTAGTTGGGCTTCGGCTTTGACGTGATCTCGACAGGTTCAAGCCGCGCCGTGGTTTGTGGTTTAGCTGGCGCCGCGTTTGGAGCCGACTCCTGTTTGGGGGCAAATCCGGTTTCACGGACAGCGCGTGCCGCCGCAGGCGCCGGCGCGGAACTGGTTGGGGTTGAACCAAAGCCGGTCGCGACTACCTGGCCTTTGACAGGCTGACCGTTGGCGGCCGAACGTGGAGCGCTGTCGAACGCTCCGACCGATGCCGTTCGGCGTGTGTCGGACTGCGTGCGTGCCCCTTCGTGGCCGCCGAATGTGCCGGTCTGAACATCTGTGCGCGGACGGTTCATTGCGGCCTGTTGTGGCGGTTGACTGTCGAGGAGACCAGTCTTGACGGGAGCCGAAAGCCGCGCCGCGCCATTTGAGGACGGCGACTGTGCGAGCAACCCGGTCTGGACGCTTCGACCCGGCGCCGGCGCTGATGTTGTAGCCGTGACTGCGGGCGGAAGCACATTAGTCCGAATTGCAGGCTTGGGGGCATCCGGTACCTGAATCATAGGCGCTTTCGGAGTCGCCTGTGGCGCCGGTTTGGTGTCCGGAATTCTCGGGATGTCCACCGCGGGCGGCGGAACTACCAGGGCATTCAGCTTCGGGGGCGGCGGCGGGAGCGCGAACTGCCGTGCCGGAGGCGGTGCGATTCTAACGATTCTGGGCGCTGGAGCCGGGTCCTTTCGAGGCGGCTTCGGCGCAACCAACCGTACGGCGAGGTCGCGCTGAACTTTTCCCGTAACAGCCGGAAAATACCACGGAACCGCAAGCGCGAAGGTGATCGCAATCGAATGCAGTAAAGCACTTCCGGTAAACGAGCGCCAACCAGCCCGGCCGGCAGGAAGGACGTCGAACATCGTCGGTTCGTCACGATCGTCCCGCTCACGAACCGATTCCTGAGTGGATTCCCGCCCCGGCATTAGTCAAGCCTCATGTTACACGCAGGTGATCGACGGTACAATGCCTTTTCTTTAGAATAGGTTAGCACGAATCCTGCGGTTACGTTCGTAGTGCAATTCTTACGGCTGGTAGGTTTAGAAGAATGTCATTGATTCTTGCATCGGCTTCGCCGCGGCGGGCGGAAATACTGCGGCGCGCCGGAATTGAGTTCGTCGTCCGGCCGGCGAATGTGGATGAAACCCGGCGGAGCGGCGAGAGTGCGGAGACCTACGTCTGCCGCTTGGCGCGCGCCAAGGCAGAGGCCAGTATCGGAGACTGCTTGGTGCTGGCGGCGGATACGACGGTGCGAGCCGGGAACGAAATCCTCGAGAAACCGGCCGATACCGCCGACGCGGTGCGGATGCTGCGGCTGCTCGAGGGGCGGATGCATGACGTGCTCACAGGGCTCTGTTTGCGTGACGGCGACCGGTACCTGGTCGAATACGAACTGACGCGTGTACACTTTCGCCCGATGACGGAGGAGGACATCGCTGAGTATGTGGCATCGGGCGAACCGATGGACAAGGCGGGCGCTTATGGAATACAGGGGCTGGCTTCACGCTATATCGACCGGGTGGAAGGCTGTTACCTGAACGTCGTGGGGCTGCCGGTAGCCCACGTATGGTCGGCGTTGCGCAAATTCGCGCCCGAGCGGTATCAGCGCCATTCGGATCGCATTCACGCTTCCAAACACCACTTGGAATAGCCGTTTGTTGCTGTATAGTTGAATGCTATGAAGCGAGACCTCACCACCCGTCGCGAGCTATTGGGCGCCGCGGCGCTGGCCAGCACTGCGACAGCCTCCGCCCAAGGCCGGTCTGGAGTGACGAAGTATGTACGCTACAGGTATCAGAACCAAGATCGTCTAGGAATCCTGGATGGCGACACGATTCGTGAATTGCGCGGGGAACTGTTTGGCCAACATTCCGAGACCGGCGCGAAGCACGCCTTGAAGCAGTCGAAACTGCTCGCGCCCGTTGCGAAGCCTGGAATCATCTGGGCGCTGGCAGGCAACTACAAGAGCCACATCGGTAATCGTCCGCCGGCGGCGCATCCGGAACCTTTCATAAAACCGCCGGCCTCGATTCAGAACCCCGAAGATGCGATCGTCATTCCGAAGGATGCGACAGATGTGCATCACGAATGCGAGTTGGTGGTCGTGATTGGCAAGAAAGCGTCAAAGGTCTCGGTAGAGCAAGCCAGGAACTGCATCTTCGGCGTAACGTGCGGAAACGACGTTTCCGAACGCCAGTGGCAGAACGGTCCGAAAAAGGACATCCAGTGGTGGCGCGCGAAGGGGGCGGATACGTTCAGCCCCATCGGTCCGGTGATCGCAAAGGGCATCGATTATCACAACCTCAAGATCGAATGCCGGCTTAACGGGAAAACCGTGCAGTCAGACCACACATCGCACCTGATCCATGACTGTCACGTGACGGTGAGCTTCATGAGCCAGTACGTCACGCTCAATCCAGGCGACCTGATCTTTACGGGTACGAGCGGAAAAACCGTGGCGATGAAGCCGGGCGATATCGTCGAAGTCGATATCGAAGGAATCGGAATTCTCAAGAACAAGGTCGTGGCTGGATAAGATGTCTGGATAAGCTAAGTCCTAACACCAGCTCAAACCGGCTATGGCCGGCTGCATCCTGGATGGGGCGCAGCCGGCCATTTGCTTTTTGTCCTAGCGGACGTTGATCGTAGTCCGGATTTGCCCCGGATTCTGCGGGTTGTTGCTCACGATATCGTTGAAACGCAGGATGACCAAGACGTCACCTGGGGGCGTCTGCGTCGGTACACGAACGTTCAACTGCCACAAGCCCGCCGCCTGCGGAGCGAGACCCGAGAACAGCACGTCACTTGGCTGAAGGAATTGACCGTTTAGAATAACCTGAGGTTGGTTGGGGAATCCTGGGACGTTAATCAGGCTGGTTACTGCCTCTCCGTCCGGCGGAGCGCCCGGGACAATACCGTACCCCGTTCCATAGAGTGCAATGATCTGTCCGGGGCGAACGGGGTTCTGGGAGTTGTTGATCGTTCCGGTCTCCACGTTTACAGCGGCTATCTGTCCCGTACCACTAGCATTGGCGGTGAAGAAGGCAGGTGAAGCAACATCGAGTTGTACGATTGTGGCAGCGATAACGCGTCCCGTAGAGGCCTGCGATATCTCCACTTCTACTGGGGAGTTAGTAGGCAAGTTCATCGGGATGATGAAGTTGATCTGCGACGGGGAAGTGAAGAAGATCGGCGCCGCAATCCCGTTGAACGTAATGGCCAGGTCGCCGAGTGTCTTGGGAAGCGGATTGGATTGGGCGATGGTCTGTCCTTCCGTGAACCGGTACGCACGATTGGTGGTGGCGCGGTTCACGCAGTTCTGGAGTGTATCCGGACAAAGCGCGGCCCACATACCGGGTGTCAGTCGCACCAGATAGTTGGCGGCATTCAGGATCGCGACCGTCGGGTAGTAGATGGCGACGCGGTTCACCTGTTCGGCCATATAGAGATTACCTGAAGCATCCAGGGCGATGGCCAAAGGCGCGGAGGCGGGAATGTTGTAGTCGGATTGATCGCCGCCAATCGTGAGCGTATCGAACTTGGGATAGCGCAGCGCCTGGTTGGCGCCGGCGTTACCCACCCAGATTTCGCCCGTTACTGCACTGACGAATATAGCGACAGGCCGGTTGACGCCTCGGGAGAGCGAAAAGGCGGCACGCGAATCGTTTTGGCCCAGCGAGAGGCGCGAGAAGATCAATACACGGTTGTTGTTAAAGTCGGTGACATAAAGGCGATCGTCTGTGTCGACAGCCAGATGGCGCGGCTCGTTGAAGCGGTTTAGATCGTTCCCTGGCGACGAACTGATGAGGTCGGGCTGGCCGATGGCGCGGGCTGCGTTCATGCCGCTGACGAACGGCGGTTCGAACACCAGGACACGGTGTAAGACGGCATCGCCGACGAGCAAACGGCCATCATTCGTAAAAGTGATGCCGAAAGGGGCGGCCATCGTACGCGCGCTCGCGTCCGTTTGACGTGCCGTGAAGCTGGCTTGGCCCAGAACAAGGTCGGCGCGCATGGGTGTTTGGCGCTGATCGAAAGGGGAAGGGAAGCGGAGGACTCGGGCGTTGCCGGTGTCGGCCACCCAAAGATTCCCTTCACGGTCCAGCGCAAGGCCGGAAGGGGTGTAGAGGCCGCTGTCGTTGCGCTGATCGGTGGCGTTGGAGGGGTAGTTGATCAGGGCGCGGTAGAAGTCCGGTTGTCCGATGACGATGTCGGCGCGGCTTCCCTGGCGAACCGTTCGCGCATCGGCGAAGCCGAGGATGCGGTGGTTGCCTGTGTCGGCGACGTAGAGGCGCGGTGGGTTGGAATTGTTATCGATAACGAGACCGGCGTTTTGGAACTGGAACTCCCGGCCGTCGATCAGGTTCGGTGAACGGAACTCAAAGCCGATCTGGCCGATGACGCGTTTGCCGACATAGCGGCCACCCGCGTCCAGCCGCGGCCCTGTGGAGATGTCGTCCATCACGAGGACACGGTTGTTGGTCGTGTCCGCGATGTAGGTCTCGCCACCGGCAAACGTGCCGGCGGTCGGGTTGGCGAAACTGAAAGCCGTGGGTTCTGCCAGGCCGCGATTGATCCGAAGCTCGGTCTGTTCGATGGCATCCTGTCCGATAATCGCGGCAGCGGCAGGCGACACGGCCGTCGATGTTTCTGCGGCCCAGGAATCGAACGGATCGAAACGCAGGACGCGATGCGCCGGGGCGTCGAGGATAAAGACATTGTTGCCGATAGTGAAGACACCCTCCGCCGGGACAGGACCGTTTGAGGTGGCCACGCCAATCGATTGGCCGTTGATCGGAGCCGGGGTCGGCTGTCCTTGCGCGGGGGGAGTAACGATACCGAGAACGCGATCCGCTGCCTGGCCGTTTACGAAAGGCGGACGATAGACGAGCGCGCGATTGATTCCGTCGACAACGAACAGCCGTCCGCCCTGATCGAACGCAATGCCGGAAGGTTGATACAGCCCCGTCTTTTTGATCCGCTCCTGAGTCGACGTTGTACGGCTCAGGCCCGTGTTGGTGCGGAAGTCCGCTTGCCCCAACACGAGGTTGGCGGCGATGTTCGAGGCGCCGGAACCGAGAGCACTGGCCGGGTAGCGGAGAATGCGGTTATTGCCGGAGTCAGTGACCCATAAGTTGCCCTGCGAGTCGAAAGCGATAGCGCCCGAAAGGACATTGTTGCCGGTCAGAAAGGCGAGCGTGCGCTCGGACAACCCCCCCGTGTTGTTGCCCCGGACCGAGAAGTTGGGCTGCCCGATCACCATGTCGACGATCGAGTCGTTGTTGGCGAAAGGCGTGGGATAGCGGACGATGCGGCTATTGCCGCCATCCAGAACGTAGAGGTTACCCTGCGAATCGACGGCGAGGCCGGTGGGAGCGGTTAATCCGCTCTGGAACGGGTTGCCCGGCCCCTGTTGAAACGTTGAATACTTATCGCGCTGCCCAAGGATTATGTCGGCCGCACCTCCGTTTTCAGCCGATAAACTCGACTTGCGCCAACCAAGCACACGGTTGTTGCCCGTGTCGGCGACATACACATACCCGCCCACCGAATCGACGGCGACCGAACGGGGAGCATTGAGTTCCCGTCCTTCAACGAGGTTCGGCGCGGCGGTGCTGAGCTGAAGGCGGGCGTGACCGAGCGCACGCGACGCCAGCGGATTCAGCGGGATCTGCCCCGCCAGGGGCGCCGCGAGGCAAATAGCCACCAGCGCACAATTTGCGATCTTACCTGAGTATTTGAATCTCATTGGTTTGACACCAGAATACTGAATTCCAAGCACATGAGGAGTATGAATTTAAACGGGATGATACCCTGGGAGTTGAGCGCGGATCGCATTTACCTACATAAACCATCGGTCGCAGCCGTCAGTTACCTTAATACGGTTCCGCTGGTTTGGGGATTTTTGTATGGCCCCCAAACCGACGAATTTCTCCTCGACTTCTGTGTGCCCTCCGAATGCGCACGGCGCCTGGAGTCCGGCCAAGCCCAAATCGGGATTGTGCCGGTGGTTGAGATGCAAAGGCAGGCGCTGGTCACCATTCCCGGAACGGGCATCGCGTGCCATTGCGCTGTTAGGTCTATCCTGCTGATTTCAAAAGTGCCTATCGAGCAGATCCGGACCATCGCGACTGACTCCGGGTCGCGTACCTCAGTTCAACTCACCCGTGTCATTCTGCGCCACCGCTATGGCGTAGAGCCTCAACTGGTGTCCATGCCTCCCGACCTGCGGCCGATGCTCGACCGGGCCGATGCGGCGCTTTTGATCGGCGATGCGGCGTTGAGGGTAGTCCCAAACGAGCTTCCGTACCTGGTACTGGATTTAGGCGAAGAATGGTGGAAGCTGACGGGATTGCCGATGGTCTTCGCCTTGTGGTCGGGCCCGGCCGATCAGGTCGAACCGCTGATCGCGAGGGGCGTGGAAGAGGTGTTTCGCGGATCGCTCCGGTACGGACAAGCACATATGTCAGACATCGTCGCCAAGGAATCGTCGGCGCGCCATTTTGCGCCGGAACTGGTGCTACGCTATCTGACTGAATACATCAAGTTTGACATCGGTCCCCGCGAGCAGCAGGGACTCGAGAAATTCCTGGGTTACGTGGCGGACTTGAACCATGATTACGCGGCAGCAAGCCCTCGATTTGCTACAAAGTGACGACCTGATCGGGATTGGAATGGAAGCGGACGCGATCCGCCGCAAGTTCCACCCCGAAGGAATCGTCAGCTACATCATTGACCGGAACATCAACTATACGAACGTCTGCACCGAGTATTGCAGCTTCTGCGCGTTTTACCGCCCCGTGGGCCATCACGAGGGCTACATCCAGCCGTTTGAAGTCATTCATCACAAGATCCAGGAAACGCTTGACCTCGGCGGGACGGGTGTGTTAATGCAAGGCGGCTTACACCCGGACCTGAAAATCGACTGGTACGAAGACATGCTGCGGTCGATCAAACAGCGGTTCAAGATCCACCTGCACTGCTTCTCAGCGCCGGAAATCACGAATATCGCTGAGGTGAGCGGGATCTCACTCCGCGATACGATCGCACGGCTGATGGATGCCGGGCTCGACTCCATTCCAGGTGGCGGAGCGGAAATCCTGGACGACGCCGTGCGCCACCGGATCAGCCGCTTGAAGTGTTCGAGCCAGGAGTGGATCGATGTTCATCGCACGGCCCATGCGCTCGGCATGCGGACCACGGCCACGATGATGTTCGGCTGCGGCGAGACGCCTGAGCAGCGTGTGAACCACCTGGAACTGGTGCGGCAAATCCAAGAGGATACCGGTGGGTTCACCGCATTCATTCCCTGGACCTTCCAGCGCGAGAACACTTCGCTCGGACGGTTCGTCAAGGAAGAGGCGACCGCGGTGGAATACCTGAAAACGCTCGCCGTGTCGCGGCTCTACCTCGATAACATCGTCAACGTACAGTCCTCGTGGGTAACACAAGGGTTGAAGGTGTGCCAGTTGGGACTGCGTTTCGGCGGTAACGACGTCGGCAGCATCATGATCGAAGAAAACGTCGTTTCAGCGGCGGGTGCGCACAATCAGGCAAGTGAAGAGGACCTGCGCCGCATCATCCGGGACGCTGGCTTCGTACCCAAGCAGCGGGATACCTTATACCGGACCTACTTTTTGAATTAGGCCAACTCCGGGTGTCAGAAGTAATGCTATTCTTCTGACAGCATGGAAGCGCTTACCGCATCTGTCATGAATCATTTTCGGCAGTTGCCGGAAGGGGTACCCGTAACGGCGAAGGAACTGCTGCATCTTGGCAGTCGCGCGGCCGTGGACCAAACTCTTTCGCGGCTGGTGCGACGCGGGAGCCTCATGCGGGTTGGTCGCGGCTCTTATGTTAGGCCAGTCAATGGGCGTTTCGGCGCTCGACCACCAGAACCGGCACAGGTTGTGCAAGCACTTGCCGAGCAACGTGGCGAGCATATTGTTCCTCACGGAGCCGCCGCCGCTAACGAATTTGGACTGACGACGCAGGTACCCGTCCGGGAGATCTATCTGACTTCAGGCAAGACGCGGCGACTGCGGTTGGGCAATCAAATCATCGAACTGCGGCACGCTCCATCCTGGCAATTAGCTCTTCCCGGGCAACGCGCCGGGTCGGCGATCCGGGCGCTGGCCTGGATCGGGCCGGAACAGGCAGATAGCGCCGTTGAGGTCCTTCGAGACAAACTATCAATTTCGGAACGGAATGCGATTGCCGGCGTGCGCAGGTTATTGCCCACCTGGATCGCGCGGCAAGTGAGCAAACTTATCGCCAGTGCCTGAACAATTCCTGCACCTGTCAGCAGTTGATAGAAGAGAAGCCCTGGCCGTTTTGCCGCCGCCGCTACGGGGCGACCAGTCCACCTGCTGGACAAAGATGTTTGGCTCGTTTGGGTTCTGGAAGTCCTCTTCAATTCACCTTTGGCCGAGCATCTTGTCTTCAAGGGTGGATCTTCCTTGTCCAAGGGCTACCAGATCATTCACCGCTTTTCTGAGGACGTGGACCTCACGTATGACATTCGAGCTTTGATCCCAGACGTTGCTGGTCCCGGAATCGACCCCGTTCCAGCCACTCGTAGTCAAGAGAAACGATGGACCAAGGAGATACGCGCGCGCCTGCCGGTCTGGATTCACGACCGCGTCCTGCCGTGGATTGCCAAGAGGCTCGTCAGTGAGAAGTTGTCGGCTAAGCTCTCCATGCAGGGGGAGAAGGCGTTTATCGAATACGTTCCTTTGGCGGCGGGATCGGGGTACGTGCGCCCAGTCGTAACTCTTGAGTTTGGGGCGCGCTCAACCGGTGAGCCATCGGAATCTCGACTGATCACCTGCGACGCCGCCTCGACCGTGGATGGTGTCCTCTTTCCCTCGACGGCCGTCCGAGTCATGAGACCCGAGCGGACCTTCTGGGAAAAAGCGACAGCCGTTCACGTGTTCTGCGAACAAGGCGAATTCCGAGGGGGAGAACGCTTCGCGCGTCATTGGTACGATTTGACCCGGCTCGACCGGGCAGGCGTGGCAACAAAAGCGATCCAAGACCGCAGCCTGGCAGTGGCCGTTGCCAGGCACAAGGCCATCTTCTTCTCGGAGAAGGACGCGGTGGGGGAGTTGATCGACTACGAACGGGCCGTAACGGGCGGGTTGCGCCTGGTCCCCCACGGCAAAGCACTCGACAATCTGTCATTCGATTACACAAGAATGCTCGATGACGGTCTGTTGGCGGGTGATGCTGAACCCTTTGGAACGCTGCTCGAAGAATGCCGACGCTTGGAGGTTCGGGCCAACCAGCCTAAGTAGCCACCCTAAACCCCTACGCCGCCCGATCTCCGCTCACCAGCGACAGCCGGAACCACGGCACATGTGTCCGTAGCCTCACCTTTGGAAGTCCCGCCTGTTCGGCCAACGCCGCCAGTTCCTTCTTCTTCCACGCGGCGTCTACCGAGCGCTGTCCGTCGCTTACGGTGATTTCGTCCCAGTTGAACAACCATTGGGTGGCCGGCAAAAAGCCTCGCGCGAAGGCATGGCGATGCAGGTCGACCGCGATCACCGCCTGCGCGGCCACGCGGTAGAACTCCTTTAACAGATACACCACCTGGCGGTCGTCAAAATGATGCAGAAACAGCGACGAGAAGACGTAGTCGAACGACTGCGATGCGAACGGTAGAGCGAACGCGTCAGCGGCCAGCCGCGGACCGGGACAAACCGCCAGATTTCGGATTAGACGGTCCGCCGAATAGACCTCCGCGCCCGGAAAAGCGTATCGAATCGCCAACCCGTGATCGCCTGACGCGGCTCCTACATCCAGCAGGCGGAACCTGCGTGGCGGGCCGAGCGACCGCAGCAGATTGACGGTAATGGCATGGCCGCCGAAAAACCGGTTGATCTTGATCAACTCGCGCAAGTTGCGATGCGCGCTCGCATCGTCGACATGGTCCAGTTCTTCGGGCTCGATGATTCGTTTCATGCGGTGAATTGCATCGCGGCGAAGCTGACCACGCTCTGTGGGTCGATCTGCCAGTGCTGGTAATTCAGCAGTTGCGCCTTGGCCGACGGTACGGCTTTCAGGAAAGTGTAGATCGGAGACGACCCGCACCATTTCAGATCGTCCTGATTCTCCTGCACCAGATCCCAGAATCCTCTTGAGTCGCCGGCTTCGATGCAGGCGATTCGTTCCTTATCGCGGACCGACACTTCCAGCATCTCGGCCTGATACGCCTGCGCCGCAAACTGGTCGCCATACCGTCGGCCAATATGCGCCAGGTCGACCCCCAGTACCCAGGCAATCTCCGTTTCATGCTTGGCGTGAAGTTCGCCTAGCGACCCGAGAAAGCGGTTGACCGCGTCGTTGGCCTCAGGCGTGCCGCCCTCTACAATGCTGTTGGCGTACGGACCGCACAGGATCGGCAAGATCCGGATGTCGGGCCCGTATACGTATTGCAATAAGGCCACCTGAAACTCGATCGAATGCTCAGTGGCGTGGCAGTAGTCCTCCATTAGCACCGCCTCGGGCGCCTGCTCGGCCAGCCAGTCGACCAGCGCCGTTTCTGTCCGCGAGTCGCCCAGCGGCGTGCGAAACGGTTTGCGGGTCAGCCCGAACTTGTCGGCTTCGCCATAATGTGAGGTGCCGAGAACGACGAAAATCCGTTCCTTGTAGTCGGCAGGCAGCCGCCGGTAGGCGTGACGGTAGCTGTCCCAGCCGCCTTCGGGTGAGACGTGGGGCGCTGCGATTCCAATTAACCCCTTGGGCGCACCGTTAGGCTCTGGAGTGCCGATTTCTTCGGCGAACCAGCCGCGCATCTCCTCAGCGTCGTCCGGATACGCACTGCCGGCATGCGCGGGCAGCCGCACCGGAGCCTCGCGGAAAGCGGTATGGCGGGCGTCGCGCAACTGCTCGTAGATCTCATTCTCGAGAAACCCGGCGTCGCTTAGTGAGTTGATAAGATGTGTTTCGAGTTGTCCCACTGAGATATCGCCGGTCAGGCGAACCAGCGCCTGGCGCAGGTCGAGGTCGTTCGACTGGCCGTCGAAGAACTGAAGCATCTCGACCAGCGCCGGTGGGATAATCAGGGTCGCGTCGGAATACTGGTAGGGATCGCGAATCAGAAGTCCAGGCCGGTCGGCGAGGGGGCTGGACATGAAGTCAAGGTTCATGCGCAAGCGCGGGAGCGTGTCGGACATGTGCACCTATCATCTCTCAGACAGAGATTGGGCATGCGTTGCTACACTCGGGGGATGCCGCAGAAGCTGTCTGATGCAGAACTAAGCACAGGGCTGGAAACCTTACCGGGATGGGAACTGCGCAACGGAAAACTGCACCGGGAGTACCGGTTCGCGGACTTCACGTTCGCTTTCGGTTTCATGGCGACCTGCGCAACACACATCGAGAAAGTGAATCATCATCCGGAATGGCTGAACGTATGGAATCGTGTGACGGTGGATCTCATGACGCACGATGCCGGTGGCATCACAAACAAGGATATGGAATTGGCTTTGTTCCTCGAAACTGTCGCGGCGCGGTTCGTGTGACGGCAGCGTTCGCCCTGATAGCCGGCTTCGCGTTCGCGCAAACCACGCACTCGCAAGCCACCCAATACGGTGGCGCTGCCGACATCGATGCCGCGATCCAACAAGCGATCGCCGATGACGAAATGCCCGGTGCGGTGTTGATGATCGGCCGGCCGGGCCAGGTGCTCTACACCAACGTATACGGTAATCGGGCGCTCGTGTCGTCCAAAGAACCGATGACCGTCGACACCGTGTTCGACATCGCATCTCTGACGAAGGTTGTCTCCACCACTTCCGCCATAATGAAGCTCTTCGAGCAGGGACGTGTGCGCTTGAGCGATCCCGTTACGAAATACTTGCCCGACTTCCAAGCAGGTAAGAGCGAGATCACGGTCAGGCAATTACTCACTCATTTCTCCGGTCTGCGGCCCGACGTCGATCTGCAGCCCGAGTGGACCGGATATGAGACCGGGATCAAAAAAGCGCTAATGGATGTTCCCGTGGCCGGTCCAGGTGAAAGATTCATCTATAGCGATATTAATTTCCTCCTACTCGGAGAAATGGTCCGGCGGCTTTCAGGCCGGCCCTTGAACGAATTCGTGGAAGCCGAGGTGTTTGCGCCGCTCGGAATGAAATACACCCGGTATTTACCCCCGGCCGAATGGAGAGACAGAATTGCTCCGACCGAAAAGATGCGTGGGCAGCCGTTCCCGCTGCGCGGAATTGTGCACGACCCCACCGCACGGTTCATGGGCGGCGTGGCCGGGCATGCGGGCCTGTTCAGCACCGCGGCTGACCTGTCGCGCTTCGCCCAAATGATGCTGAATTTCGGCGAATTCGATGGCGTGCGCGTCTTCCGCGAGCCGACAGTTAGGAAATTTACCGAACGCGCGTCGCCCGCCAACCAGACCTTGCTGCGAGCCTTGGGTTGGGATATGGATACCCGGTTTTCCGCGCCGCGCGGCGAACTGTTCCCGTTAGGGTCGTACGGCCATACCGGATTCACAGGTACATCAATGTGGATCGATCCCGCTTCAAAAACCTATGTCATTCTGCTGACCAATTCCGTGCATCCGCGCGTCAGGCCGGCCATCAGCTCTTTGCGCGCCCGCATTGCCACCGTCGCGGCCGCCCAGGCGGGCTACGCGCTGCCCGGCACGATTCTCACCACCTATAACGAGACACAAATCGGTATGCGTCTCGCCGCGGCGCGCAATGGCGCGGTACTGAATGGAATCGACGTTCTCGCGCACGACGGCTTCCGTGCCTTGCAGGGCAAACGCGTTGGCGTCATTACGAATCACACCGGCTTAACGCGCGACGGCAAACGCAATATCGATGTCATGGTTGCGGCGGGAATCGACGTGAAGGCGCTGTTCTCCCCGGAGCACGGCCTCGCCGGGAAAGAGGACCATGAGAATGTCAAAAATTCCGTCGACGCCGCCACGCGAATTCCCGTCTATAGCCTTTACCAGGGCGAAAACCGGCGGCCCTCGCGGGAGCGGCTCCAGGAGCTTGATGTTCTTGTATTCGACATTCAGGATATTGGCGCACGATTTTATACATACTTAAGTACTCTCCTGAATGCCATGGAGGAAGCGGCGAAGGTCCGTCTTCCCGTAATGATCCTCGACCGGCCGAACCCCATCACCGGAGTCCGCGTCGAGGGACCCATGCTCCAGCCCGGTGAAGAGAGCTTTGTCGGCTGCTGCTACCTGCCGGTCCGTCATGGGATGACGCTCGGGGAGTTAGGAAATTTACTTAATAGCGAGAAAAACCTGGGGGTAAAGCTCGAAGTCGTCAAAATGCAGGGGTGGCAGCGCGGAGACTGGTTCGATTCGACGGGATTGCGCTGGATCGATCCGTCCCCCAATATGCGCAGCCTCTCAGCCGCGCTGCTCTATCCGGGTGTGGCGCTGCTTGAGTACTCGAAGAACTATTCGGTGGGCCGCGGAACACCGACGCCCTTTGAGCAAGTAGGGGCTCCCTGGATGGACGGCAGGGAACTCGCCCACTATTTGAACGGCAGAGGAATAGCTGGAGTTCGGGTGTATGCGACGCGCTTTCGCCCGGAATCGTCAAATCTCGCCAAACTGGAAATCGACGGTGTCCGATTTGTCGTCACCGAGCGCGACGTATTCTCACCCGTCGCGTTCGGGCTCGAACTGGCCGGCGCGTTAGGTAAACTATACCCGGGGAAGATCGACCTGCCAACCAACCGGCGATTGATTGGTAACCAAAGCGTTATCAATGCTTTGGCGAAAGCAGAAGATCCCCGGACGATTGTTCAGAACCTCCAGGACAGCCTCGACCAGTTCCTGAAGGTTCGCCAGAAATATCTACTCTATTGATCCGTTACTCCTGTTTGCCAGGTGCTTTTCCATTCTTCGTCACCACCTGCTTCTGTTTGGCCTCACGCTTGCGCGCCTCCGTCAGCCAGGCCGGAGGACGGCCACGGCGTTTGCCTTGCCCTTGCGCAAGGCGCTCGAGCGTTAAAATGGCTTCCTCAATTTGCTCTCTTTCCTGGCGGAGTTCGGCCAGCATTTTTGCTACGTCCATCGTGGATCTCCTGGGTATGATAGGCTTGGGCATCGCAATTGGGTCGGCTCGTTCGGAATTCAGAACACAAACAAGCTCAACGATTCTCCCGTAGCCGTTTATAACGTATTATCTTGATGGTTTCAAGGGTTGTTGTTCTGAAAACGGAACAAAACCTTCGTACTAGCCGTCCCGAAATGCTCGGGATAGGCGCCACTCAGACTTTTCGCACTGCCGCTGAGCGCTTCCAATATACATAGAACGGGATACCCGCAAAAATCAAGAGTAAACCCAGGATTGATTCGCGCGGCGACTCAATCAGCGTGTTCCCCAGAAGTGCAACAGCCACAAGCACAAACAGGATCGGCACCACCGGATAGCCCACTGTCCGGTACGGCCGCGGCAGGTCCGGTCGCTTGAAACGAAGCACGATTACGGACGCTGTCGCCAAAGCGTACAAAATCCAACTGGCGAAAATTACATATGTGAACAATTGCTCATAGCGGCCGCTCAGCACAAGCAGCGCCGACCACGCGCTCAGCGCCAGAATCGATGCCGCAGGCGTGTGATAGTTGGCGTGAACGTGGCCCAGCGCCCGAAAGAACAGCCCGTCGCGGCTCATGGCATAGGGTACGCGCGAGCCGGAAAGGATAGAGCCGTTAATGGCGGCGAACATCGAGATCATCGCGGCCACCGAAACGGCAGCCGCGCCCCAATCCCCGAACACCTTGCTCATCGCCGCGCCCGCGACGCGATTGCTCGCAGCCACCTCGCCGGCATTCAGCAAATAGAAATACGCAACATTAGTGCCCAGGTACAGCGCGATCACAAGCGCCGTTCCCGCCGTGAGCGCCAGCGGAAGGTTCCGTTGAGGCTGCTTGATTTCACTGGCCACCATGGTGACGTTGTTCCAGCCGTCGTAGGCCCACAGTGCGGCCACCATCGCGGCAAAGAATCCGGACAGCCCTCCTACCGCCGGTATGGCTGTCTTGAAATTCCCGGGGTTGCCTGCAACCGAAGAGATGCCTGCCAGGATAATCGCGAGAATGCAGCCGACCTTAACTACCGTGACCGCGATCTGCACGCCGCCTCCCCATTTGACCCCGAAAAAGTTCAATATTCCGAGCCCGACGATCACTCCGATCGCCGCAAGTTGCCCGATCCGGATCTCAATCCACGATGAGGCGTAGAGTGTGCCTTCAAGCGAGGGGTAAAAATTGGCCAGGTAGTAGAAAAAACCGGTGGCCAGCGTGGCAACCGATCCGCTCTTGGCCACCCATAATTGCGTCCAGCCATAAATAAAGCCGAAAAAGGGCCCGTATGCCTCGCGCAGGTAGACATATTCACCGCCCGCTTCAGACATCGCCGCGGCCAATTCGGCGTAGGTAAGCGCGCCGGCCAGCGAAAGCAGGCCCGCGGCGATCCAGACCAGGAAAACCATTTCCACCGAACCGACTTTCTGGATCATTGTCTTCGGCACCAGGAAAATCCCGCTGCCGATCACCGTCCCGACGACAATCGATGCGGCGCCCCAGACGCCTAAGTCCCGGCGTAGCTCAGCCATTCCCTTCCTCCCTCAGCGCCAGCGAAACCACGTACGCCGACGCAAACGTAGCAGACGTTCCGATCAGGACGTACCATGTCCACGCAATCGGAGTAGCAAACCGGACGAACAACATCACCGCCAGCCCTGTCACCATGCCGGCCATGGCCGCCTTTTCTTGCACACGGCGTGTCAGCACTCCCAGCAAAAACACGCCCAACAGTGCCCCGTAAACAACGGAAGCGATCGACAGCCCGGCCTCGAGCACAGACTTGATTCCCTGCGCCACGATTGCGATCGCAAACAAAACCGCGCCCCAGAGCAGCGTCGTCCGGCGCGCCAGGGCAAGCCACTGTTCGTCGGTGCGGTGCGAGTGCCTCGCCGCGGGCTTCAGAAAGTCCATCACCGTGGTAGAGGCTAGCGAGTTCAGCGCCGCGCTCAGGTTCGACATGGCGGCCGCGAGAATCGCCGCGATCACCAGTCCGGCGATCCCCGGCGGCAGGTTGCGCCAGATAAAGTCCGGATAAATGCGATCCGGCGGATTGGGTGGCGCCATGCCCGTGTCCCGGTAGTACACAAACAGGATCGCTCCAATCAACAGGAATAACGAAAACTGGAAAAAGATGACAAACCAGCTCGCGAACAACGCCGTGCGGCTTTCGCTCTGCGAACGCGCCGCCAGCAGCCGCTGCACCATCAACTGCTCCGTGCCGTGGCTCGCCGTCGTCAGAAAACACCCGCCGATCACGCCCGCCCAGAAGGTGTACGTTTTCGAAAAGAACCCGAGCGTCGGTTCGAAGCCGAAATCGAAAATGTGGAACTTCCCCGCCGCCCCAGCGACGTCCACCACATGCGGCCAACCGCCCGGAATCTGCTTGAGAATGACAAACAGGCTGACGATCGCCCCGCCGACGTACAGAACCATTTGGATGACGTCCGTCCAGATCACCGCCGTCATCCCGCCTTCGAAAGTGTAAAAAAGCGTGAGGCAAACAATGATCAGGATCGACCATACCTCTCCCGTGCCAAGCACGATCGAGATGACAATCGAGATGGCGAACACCCTTACCCCTTCCGCCAGCGCACGAAGAATAAGGAAGAGTCCCGCCGTCAGCCGGCGGATCCGAAGGCCGAACCGGCGCTGCATCAGTTCGTACGCCGTGAACATCTCCCCGCGGAAGTAGTGCGGCAGCAGCAAAGTGGAGATGACGATACGCGCCAACAGGTAGCCCATCACCACCTGCAGAAAGCCCATATTGCCGTTAAAGGAGATCGCAGGCGTGCCTATTACGGTTAGCGTTGACGTTTCCGCCGAAACGATCGAGAACGCGATCGCCCACCAGGGCGTGTTCCGTCCACCCAGAAAGTAGTCGCGCAGCGACCGTTGCGAACTCTTGAACCGCGCACCGAACACTGTGATGCCGATCAGGTACAGGACGATCACACTGATGTCGACAACATGCATGCGGACTCCGGGGGATTGTAGCACGGCCCTTCCGCTCAGCCGCCTCAAAAACAAAGCAAATGTTGGAACGCGGGAACACGATCGGTGGTTCCGGCATCTAATGCTTCAGATGAGAGTTACCCTTACTCTCTTTGGTTGCACGCGGTTGTGCGTTCCGTTATACTCCGCAGAAGCGGGAACAATCCTGCAAGGCGTGTGTTTTTCACATCCGGAATAATCGCGATCGTAAAGCAATACTGGAAAATCGATCCCCAGGAGGCGTGGAGTGGTTTTTAAGCCCTATCCCAAGCTAGTAGCGTCATTGGCCGTGGCCGTGCTCGGTGGCATGATGGCGCTGGTTCCGGCAGTAGCGCCGGCGCAGGAAAAGAAGGAAAAGAAAGTTAAGGATCAGGCCGAGTACGACGTTTTCACCGCGGCTAGCAACGCTGTGAAGGCCGGCGATTGGGCCAAAGCCAACCAACTGCTGCTGCAGTGGAAAGAAAAGTATCCGGAATCCGACTATAAGGAAGACCGGCAGCTGATGATCGTCACCAGCTATCAGAACCTGCGTCAGGGCGACAAAATGTGGGAGGCCACGCGCGACCTGCTCGCCATGAATCCCAAGAGCCTTCCCGGCCTGTTCTTCATGACCACGCTCACCATCAGCCTCAACAATCCGGCTCCTGAGCGGTTGGAAGCCGGCGAAAAAGCGGCCCGTGGATTGATCGACAACTTAGACACCTTCTTCGATCCGGCGAAGAAACCCGCCGGCGCGAGCGACGCCCAACTCGCCGCCGAGCGGTTGCAGATGGAGACTACGGCTCGCAAAACGCTGGGCTGGATCGCCATGACCCGCAAAGATAACGAAAAGGCGGAAAAGGAATTCAGCGACCTGCTGAAGGCCAACCCGAATGCCGGCGGCCAGATCTCCTACTGGCTCGGCACCGTGATGTTGCAGCAGAAGAAGCCCGAAAAGCAGGTGCCCGCGTTGTGGCACTTCGCCCGCGCGGCCTACTTCGATAAAGGCGAGTCGCTCACGGCCGAAGGTAAGAAGCAGTTGCAGGCCTTCCTCGAGCGCAACTACAGCAACTATCACGGCAGCAAGGAAGGTTTGAAGGAATTAATCGATGGCGCGCTCGCCAATCCCTTCCCGCCCGAGAACTTCAAGATCGAGTCGGCCCAGGAACGCGCGATTCGTGAGGAAGAAGAGATGAAGGCAAAAGACCCGCAGAAGGCGCTGTGGCTTGGCGTCAAAAAGGAACTGGCGGGTCCCGATGGTCCAAAGTATTTTGCTGAGCACCTCAAGGGCAATGCGTTGCCGAAGCTCAAGGGTAAGGTGGTTTCGGCAACTCCCGCCGCCCGGCCGAAGGAAGTTGTGGTGGCCATCTCCACTGACGACAATGCCGAAATAAAGCTCAAGCTCGATGCGCCGTTTGCCTCCAAGGCCGATCCCGGTACCGTGATCGAGTTCGAAGGTGGCGTTGCTTCCGACTTCTCGCCCGATCCGTTCATGCTGACGCTCGATCAGGAAAAAGAAAAGGTCACCGGCTGGCCCGCTCCGGCGCGCCCGGCCGCAGCTCCGAAGAGAGCGGTCGGCAAGAAGAAGTAAGCAGTCAATCTCAACAGTTGCTCAAAGGCGGTCCGTCACACGGGCCGCCTTTCGTGTTTTGCGGCCGCCTTTTGGGGACGAATAGATTGTTTCAATACCCCGAATAAATATTTCTGAGTTCCGCCATGACAGGCAAACACGAGATGATGACAGGTAGTCGCTTGCCGCACCTGTTTCCGAGTGCGCCCTCTGGCTCCGGCAAGCCATTGGAAGCAAGCAGCATCTAACCGAGCCGCGACCGCGAGGGAGCGGTGTTCCGGATTTTTGCCGGCACAGTATCTAACCGAGCCGCGACCGCGAGGGAGCGGTGTTCCGGATCTTTGCCGCCACCCCGAGTGAGCGGTTTTGGTTTGTTTCTCGAATCCGCGCGCGAACGCGCACCGGCCCCTTGTCCGCGCCGCCCCTCTCATCGCTGTTTGCCAGGAGGCTCATGAACCGTTTGAAAGTGCCGGCGCTCTTGCTGGCGTTACCGGCGAGCATGTTCGCCGCCGACACGCCCCCGCTTACTCCCGAGCAACTGATGGCCGCCGTCAAGGCTGCGCAGTCCGCCGGAGACAACGCATGGATGCTGGTTAGCACCGCACTAGTCCTGATGATGACCGGACCCGGTCTGGCTCTCTTCTACGGCGGCCTGGTGCGGATGAAGAACGTGCTGGCCACGTTGATGCAAAGTTTCTCGCTCATGGCTCTGTCATCCGTCTTGTGGCTGCTCGTCGGCTATTCCCTATCGTTTGGCGAAGGCTCGGCCTTCATCGGCGACTTCCGGTATGTCATGTTCCATGGCGTCGGCGCGGAACCCATGGCCGACTATGCGCCGACAGTGCCCCACCAGACCTTCGCAACTTTTCAGATGATGTTCGCCATCATCACTCCCGCCTTGATCTGCGGAGCGTTCGCGGAACGCATGAAGTTCAGCGCGATGGTCCTGTTCATGACGCTGTGGTCGTTTATCGTCTACTACCCGATGGCGCACTTGGTTTGGGGCAAAGGCGGGTTGTTAAACGCGTTCCTCGGCGGTCGTATCCCGTGCTACGACTTCGCCGGTGGCACCGTGGTCCACATCACCTCGGGCGTCTCGGCGCTCGTCTGCGCCATCTACATGGGCAAGCGCAAGGGCTACGGTCACGAGCCGATGAAGCCCCACTCGCTCGTGTTGAGCTTTATCGGTGCGTGCTTGCTCTGGGTGGGCTGGTTCGGGTTTAACGCGGGTTCCGCACTATCGGCCGGATCCCTCGCTTCGAGCGCCTTCCTCGCTACCCATATCGGCGCCTCCGCTGCCGCTATCGGCTGGGTGTTGATGGAGTGGATCTTCTCGAAACCGAGTGTCCTCGGCGGCATATCCGGCGCCGTCGCGGGCCTGGTAGTCATCACGCCTGCTTCGGGCTTTGTCGGACCCGGTGCGGCGCTGATCATGGGGCTGGCCGGCGGCATTCTCTGCTATTTCATGGTGGTGAAAGTGAAGAACCGGTTGGGCTATGACGATGCCCTCGATGCATTTGGCGTCCACGGCGTCGGTGGAACGTTAGGCGCCATCCTGACCGGCGTATTTGTCTCGCGCGCCGTCAACCCGGCCATCCCCGAAGGAAAGGCCGGGCTGCTGGAGGGCAATCCCATCCAGTTGTGGAACCAGACGCTCGGAGCGTTGCTGGCGGCGGTTGTGGCCGTCGTTGGTACCCTGGTAATCCTGAAGATTTGCAGCGCGGTGTTGAACGGGGTCCGTGTACAGGAGCATGACGAAATCGAAGGGCTCGACCTGTCGCAGCACGGCGAAGAGGGCTACAACCTGGAGGCTTGATCTGTGATGAAGAAAGTGGAAGTGGTTTTTCAGCCGTTCAAACTCGAGGACGTAAAAGAGGCCCTCAAAGGAATCGGCATCGACGGGATGACCGTCACCGATGTCCGCGGCCATGGCCGGCAGAAGGGGCACAAGGAGTTCTACCGCGGCCTCGAATACCAGGTGGACCTGCTGCCGAAAATCAAGCTCGAAATGGTGATTACGGAAGACCGTTTGGAAGAAGTGATCGACACCGTAATCAAGTCGGCGAGCACCGGCAAGATCGGCGACGGCAAAATCTTCGTCTATGAAGTAGTGGAAGCCATCCGCATCCGCAACGGCGACCGCGGCGAAGCCGCAATCTAAAACCGTCTCCTAACTCCTGTCTTCTGTCTTCTGTCTCCTGTCTTCTGTCTTCTGTCTCCTGTCTCCTGTCTCCTAACCCCTCAATAAAAATGCAAGTTATAGCTGAACCGCACCCCCCGCCCCATCTCCGGCGCCAAATCCTTGATGAACGATAGGTGATTCCGGTAGAGCTGATCGGTGATGTTGAACAGGTTCACCGAAAAAACATGTAGTGTGTGCGCTCCCGCAATCGAGTAACTGGCGTTTACCGACGGCACCGCATACCCCGCGGTGGGCGTCTCCGTCTCGAAAATGCGATCCTGCCGGTACGCCATGCTCAGCTCCGGTCGCACGCTCAGCCCCTTGTGGCGTATATCGAAGCCGATGCGTCCGCGGACCGGCGGGATCCGCGGCAGCGATGTATCGTGACCGTTCACTAGCGTTGCCCGGACAAAGTCGAAGCTCGCGTTTAACCAGACATTGGGTGTCAGGCTGATTCCCGTCTTCGCTTCCGCGCCCGTGTAGTTCGCGGTTCCCTGCGCATAGATCGCCTGCCGCAGCCCATCTTCGATTTCCCCCGTGGGCGCGAGGAACACAAAGTCCGACAGGCGGTAGCGGAAGAAGTTGATCTCCCCGCGGAACTTCTGCGATTGCTGCCGCACGGAAAGGTCCACCCCGTTGCTCAACTCGCGCCGCAGTTGGCTGTTGCCGATCTCAAAGGTGAGATTGCCGACATGCGGACCCTGAAAATAAAGCTCTTCGAGCGCCGGAGCGCGATACGCATGCGAGTAGTTCGCCACAAACGCTCCCCCAACCCAAAGCGGCACGTTCATACCGGCGCTGGCGCTTACCCCCGTGAATGATCGCGCCGGCAGAATCCCCTGAGGACTGTACCGATTGTTTTCAAGCCTCGCGCCAAACTGCAGCCGGAATTTATCGAACGTCAACTCTTCGAGACCAAACACGGCCAGCGCATTCTGATCGACCGGCGGCGATAGCGCCTCGGCTCCGACCGACTTGAAATCCCGGGTCATCCCCCAAAACCCAAACGTTCCCGACAGGATACCTTTCTTCCGCTGGCGCATCTCGCCCCGATACAGAAACTGCTTGTTATAGAACTGAGTGCCTGTTTCGCCCCCGCTCAGTTCCCGGTGGTTCCAATCCGTATAGCTAAGCTTAAGCGAGAACTGTTCGAAATACTTCCCCAGGTCGCGCACCGTGCCCGAGAACCGGGCCTGCTGGCGGCGCCAGGCGAGGCTGACATCCGGCTCCGGTGAGCTGCCGCCATTCTCGAACGAATTGGAGAAGGGAACACCGTACGCCCCTTCCTGCCACTGGTAGCCGAAACTGAAAGACGCCTTTTCCGAAAACCGGCCGAGTCCGAATCGGCCGTTCTTCAAATCGGTCCCCGAGTTGGGAACCTTGCCGATCGGCGTACCGTAATCGCCTGTCCGCATGCCGCCGCCGCCCGCCCACAGCATCCAATTGCCGGCTCCATAGCGGACGTTAGCCGATCCGCCGCCCTGCGCGTTACCGCTTCCGCCGGTCGCGGAAATGTTGCCCGAAAGGCCTTCATGAGGCTTCTCTGCCAGATCGTGGATCGGGCTTACGGCATTGACGACGCCCCCGATTGCGTTCGAACCATAGAGCAGCGTCGCCGGTCCGCGGACTACTTCAATCCGCTCCACCATGGCCGGGTCCACCGGCTCCCCGTGATCGCCCGACTGCGACGACAGCGTTCCCGTCCGCATCCCATCGTCCAGCACCAGCACGCGGTCCCCGTCAAACCCGCGCACGACCGGACGCGTAGTGCCAGGGCCAAACGACCGCTTCGCCACTCCTGCCTGATCTTCCAGTAAGTCCCCCAGCGACGTCGAGCCTGACTTGGCCGCCGTATCCAGTTGCGAAACCGTCGCGACACTTTGGAACGATTCGAGCGCTGTTTCCTCCTTGGCCGAGGCCGTAACGGTGACGGTCTCGCGTAGGGGCGAGAAGTCCAGCTTGAATTCCACCCGCGCGCTCTCCCCTGCGCGGACCGTTACGCGCTTCCGCGCATCGCTCAGGCTGTGCATGTGCGCCACGATCTCCCAATCGCCCGGCGGCACGTTCGCGAATCGAAAACTGCCCTTTGCGTCAACATCGGTCTTGCGGCCCAATTTCGGCAGCAGAACATCGGCGTGATGGAGCGGCTGTCCGGACTCTTTCAGCGTCACCGACCCTTCAATCGACCCGGCCGTTTGGGCCGTTGCGAGTTCGCAAACCACCAGCACCAACAGTCCCAGCCTGAATCCCAGAGCTTGCATACCTACCCAAGTCAAGTATCGTGCGGCAAACTGCGATAACCTAGCGCTAGCCGATGAGCGGGCCTTCCGCTCCGGCAAGCGGACCCGAACGGACCATGAGTGGACCCGCATCGACCGCTGCTAAACTGTGGTTCCACGCTTCATGACACGCTATTTCCGAATCGAGGAAGCCCAACGCCTGGTGCCGCAAGTCGAACGGTTAATCCGTCAAGCGCTTGAACTCAAGGCCGACTACGATCGGGCGGAAGCTTCCCTGCGCGCGTTCAATCACCGCTTGGCAGTGGCCGGCGGAATGATTCCCGACCGTGCTCAACTTCTGGCCGACCGCACCGCCCGCGACACGGCCGCCCAGCGGTTGAACGAAACCATCGAGGCCATCCACGAGACCGGCTGCCAGGTGAAGGACCTCGACATCGGCCTGCTCGACTTCCCAACCCTCTACCGCGGCGAAGAGGTCTGCCTCTGCTGGAAACTCGGCGAACAAGCCATCGGGTTCTGGCACAGCGCCACCGAGGGGTTCAAAGGACGTAAGCCAATCGACGAAGAGTTCATGGCCAACCACCGCGGAAGCCGGCCGGCTTAGCCCTTTCCTCCCGGTCGGCCTCCTCGTCCGATCCACAGGAACGCCCGCTGCCGCACAATACTCAGCAATGCCCAGCAATGCCCAGCAATACCCTCGTTTGACACCCCTTGTATACCGCCGTTACACTTGTATGGATCGCTTGAGGAGATTGATCGCTTCCGGATGCTTTTGCCGAAGGAGTTAGTCGCTTACCTTGCCCGCCAAATCATCAAGCAATTGACCCCGATGACGGTGGAGACCTCCGACACAAACGCGGCCACGGAGGCGATTGGCGCAATTATCCTGGACGAACTCGCCGCGGAAGACAAACTGAATGATGAGGTTCGTGAGATCCTCTCGCAGTATGCCGAATACATGCGGCGCGAAGGCGTCTCCTACCAGGAGATGTTTCGCAAAATTAAAAACACGCTCATTTCGCAGCGCAAGGTCGTTCGTGCCGCCGGCCGCGACACCGGCGACAGCATGAAGCTCTCCCGCGACAAGATCACCGACATTTCGCACAAAGTCATCGAAATGATGCGCAAATCGCGCATGTTCCGCATCAAGAAGGCCGAAAACGACGTTCGCCTCCTGATCGTGAAGACGATCACAGAACTGCTCCAAACCGAAGAGAAGGTCGACCGCGCCGCCCGCCAGAAGATCCGGTCCCAAAAGCGCGAGATTACCGAAGGTACCGACGAGTGGCAACTGCTGCATAAGCGCTACTACGCCGAAGAAATGAAAAAGCTCGGCATCGAACTCGGCGCCGCCTAGTCCCCCAAAATCCTTATGTCCCGGCCCGCTCTGGTTGTCGTTGGCAGCCTGAACATGGATTTCGTGTGCCAGGTTCCCGCCTTGCCGCCCCCCGGCGCCACCGTCCTCGGTTCCGATTTCCGCATGATCCCCGGCGGCAAGGGGGCCAATCAGGCCTGCGCCGCGGGTCGCCTGGGCGATACCGGGCTTTCCACCCGCATGATCGGCTGTGTCGGCTACGACCTGTTTGCCGACCACCTCAAAGCCAGCCTCTCCGGCGCCGGCGTCGACATTTCAGCCATTCGCGCCACCAAATCGGCCGCCACCGGCATCGCCATGATCTGGGTCGAACCCGGCGGCCAGAACTCCATTGTGGTCGCGCCCGGCGCAAACGCGGCACTCGGCCCGCGCGACGTTCCCTCGTGGCGGTCCACCGTAACCGGCGCTCAATGGGTGCTGTTCCAACTCGAGACACCGCTCCCGGCCGTCCAGGCGGGCCTCAAACTCGCGCTTGAGTCTGGATGCCGGACCATGCTTGACCCCGCTCCGGCCCAGCCCCTTTCCGCCGACCTTCTCCGGTCCGTCTCCATCCTCACCCCCAACGAATCGGAAGCCTGCCTGCTGCTCGGCCGCAACGGAGGCCGGGTCCGCCTCGCCGATGCCCCGGAACTGACGGCGGCGTTGCGGGCCATGGGCGCTCAAGCCGTGACGCTCAAACTCGGCGATGCCGGATGCTTCTATGACGACGGCACGCTGAAACACCATCAGCCGGCTTTCCCGGTGAAGGCCGTCGATGCGACAGCCGCCGGCGATACCTTCAACGCGGCCTTCGCCGTGGCGCTCACCGAAGGCAAGCCCGTGCCGGAAGCGTTGCGGTTCGCCAATGCCGCGGCGGCCATTTCAGTCACCCGTCCGGGTGCCCAGGCCTCCATCCCTACCCGCGCCGAAACCAACCGGTTCCTCTCTGCCGTTTAAAGCTCCGATCTAAAGCTGCGATATAAAGGTAGCTCCACTTATGCCCAAAACTCTGCTCGCCATGGGCGCGCACTACGACGATTGCGTCTTCGGTGTGCCCGGAATCATGTTGCAGGCGATCGAGAAGAAATGGCGCGTGGTAATCGCCGCCCTGATCGGCGATTACCGGAACTGGGCTCCCGCCAAAGGCCGCGACCAGCAACTGGTGCAGGGTTCGAAGGATCTGGCCCATTACTACGGCGCTGAAATGCGGTTCCTGAATTTCCAATCGCACCTGTTCGACAACACCGCCGAGACTCGCCAGGTGGTCTCCGAGTTGACCTTCGAGATCAAGCCGGACGTGGCCCTCATCCTCTATCCCAACGACAATCACGACGACCACCGCGTGGCGTCGCCCCTTTGTGAGATCGCTCTAAAGCACGCCGGCCAGATCCTCAACCGCGACGGCTACAAGCCGCCCTCAGCCATCTACTGGTACGACAACGGCCCCGGCCATACCATCGGCTACGAGCCCAACACCTTCGTCGACATCAGTCCCCAATGGCAAACCGCCTCCGAATGGCTCGGGAAACTGATGGCCCAAATGCGCGCCACCGAGTACGATCCCCGCCGCCCCGATAGCGCCGTCGAACTCAAAGAATCCATCGCCTCCTATCGCGGCCGTACCGTCGGAGTCCAACACGCCGAAGGCCTCCGCGCCCTCCACCAACGCCCCCGCGACATCCTTTAATCGGGGACAGGCCACAATTTCAGTGAGAATTCGCCCCTTTAATCGGGGACAGGCCACGATTTCAGTGAGAATTCTCCCCCCTTGCCCCCACTACCCCGCATATGGCCCGCCAGAAGCGTTATGTGAAGGTCGGCGAACCTGTCCACGCCACCGCCCGCGGCACGAACCGTACCAAGATCTTCCGCCACGGCTTCGACAAGCGTAAGTACCTCGAACGGTTCGCCTTAGTCGCCGAACAGGAAGGCGTTGAAGTCCACGGCTATTGCATAATGGACAACCACATCCACTTCCTTCTCGTCCCCACCGACAACAAACTCGCCATAGGTCGACTCTTCCTGCGCGTCCACACTTGGTGGGCACAGCGATTCAACAAGCTCACCGGCCGCTCCGGCCACCTCTTCCAATCGCGCTTTCACTCCGCCGTCCTCGACTCCGCCTACTACTTCGCCGCGATGCGCTACATCGACCTCAACCCCCAAGCCGCCCGCCTCGTCGACGACCCCGCCGACTTCGAATTCTCCTCCGCCCGCGCACACCTCACCGGCCGGCCAGACCCCCTCCTCGTCCTCATGATGGACAACTGGCGCCACCAGTTCTCGAACGACCCATGCCGTTATCGCGATTTCCTCAAGGAAACCCGCCGCCAAGAGCAGGACCGCCTCGAAAAGGCCCTCCGCAACGGCTTCCCCCTTGGATCTGACGACTGGATTACGCAACTCGAACAGGAGTCTCACCGCCGCCTGCATCCCGCCCCGCCCGGCCGACCTCGCCTTTTGCGCCTTACCGCTTAAGTTAAGCAAGTTGCACGCCGATGGAACACGACTGCGCCTGAACTTCCCATCAAGGCCGAGCCCGTAACCACGCGAACGGCAAGTCCCCCCGCCCTTCTCCCACATTCAGCCGACTTGGGCATATGATAGTCAAACCTATGCGTTTGCTCTTTTCCATATTGCTCGCCACTTCACTCTGGGGACAGCCGACATATGACCTCCTCATCAAGGGCGGCCACCTCATCGATCCCAAGAACAAGATCAATGCCGTCCGCGATGTCGCCATCAAAGACGGTCAGATCGCTGCCGTAGCCGCCTCCATCCCCGCGAACCAGGCCAAGAAGACCGTCTCTGTCACCGGCCTCTACGTCGTGCCCGGACTCATCGATATCCACGCCCATGTCTTCCAGGGCGTCCATGGGCAGGGACTCGCCGGCGGCACCACCAGCATTCACCCCGACAGCTTCGCGCAACGCGTCGGTGTCACCACCGTCGTCGACGCCGGCTCTTCCGGTCGCAGCAACTTCGCCGAGTTCCGCAAGACCATCGTCGACCGCACCCGCACCCGCGTGCTCGTCTTCCTCAACATCGGCGCCGCCGGCATGCCCGGCGATGCCAACGAGCAGAACGTCGACGAGATGGATGCCAAGGCCGCAGCGGACCTCGCCATCGCCAACAAAGACGTCATCGTCGGCATCAAAGTAGCGCATTATCGTGGACCCGACTGGCGCCCTGTCGAGCGCGGCGTCGAAGCCGGCAACATCGCCAATATCCCCGTAATGGTGGACTTCGGCGACTTCCGGCCCGAGCGTCCCTTCCAGGACCTCGTGCTCAAAAAGCTCCGCCCCGGCGACATCTACACGCACGCCTTCTATGCTCCCGTCCCCTACTTCGATGCCGACGGCAAGTTACTCCCCTACCTCCACCAGGCCCGCAACCGCGGCATCATTTTCGACGTCGGCCACGGCGGCGCGGCTTTTGAATTCAAGCAGGGCGTGCGCGCCGTCAAACAGGGCTTCCCGCCTGACACCATCTCCACCGACGTCCACAGCGGCAGCCTCAATGCCGGCATGAAAGACATGCTCAACGTCATGTCGAAGTTCCTCAACATGGGCATGACCGTCGATGACATCGTCTACCGCTCCACCTGGAACCCCGCCCGCGTGATCAAGCGCGAGGAACTGGGCCATCTCTCCGTTGGCGCCGTCGCCGATATCGCCGTGCTGCGCGTCGAAAAGGGCAACTTCGGCTTTACCGATTCCTGGGGAGCCGGCATGCGCGGTACCCAGCGGTTTGAAAACGAACTCACCGTTCGCAACGGACTCGTCGTGTACGACCTGAACGCCCGCCTTCGTGATAACTGGGACACGCTCGGCGATTACAAGCCGCAGGGCGACCCCGCCTGGGACGGCACACGCTCCGCCGGCCGCATCCGCAACCGCACCGGCCGCAAACAATAAGTGCCACGGGTCTGTCTCACCTTACACTGTTCGATCGCAGAATCTAAGGAGATACCGGAAATGGAAAACGAAACCAGCCGCCGCGGATTTATCGCCACCACGACCACCGCCGCCATCACCGCCGCGGGCGTCGCCAACGCCTCCGCCGCCACCGGACCCGCCACGCCCGAGGTGTACGCCCGCTTAGGCATTCGCCCCGTCATCAACGGCGTTGGCGTGGTGACACACCTCGGTGGATCGCTCATGCATCCGGAAGTAAGCCACGCCATGGAACAGGCCGCCAAATGCTTTGTCCCGCTACGCGATTTGCAGGATAAAGTAGGCGCCCGTATTGCGGAGTTACTCGGTGCGGAAGCCGCTATGGTCACCGGCGGCTGCGCTTCGGCCATCACCATGGGTACCGTTGCCTGCATTGCCCGGGGCGACAAGGACAATTTGAAGCGCCTCCCCGACACCACCGGCATGAAGAACGAGATTGTCCAGCAGAAGTCGCACCGCGGTGGCTATGAGCAGCAAATGTGGCTGGTGGGCGCCAAAACCGTTTGGGTCGAAACCAAAGAGGAACTCGAAAAGGCGATCAACGAGAAGACCGCAATGCTGTTCTTCTATAACGAAATGGAACCGGAAGGCAAGATCTCGCGCCACGAGTGGATCGAGGTCGGCAAGCGCCGCGGCGTGCCCACATTCAACGACGCCGCTTCCGATGCCACTCCCCGCGAACGCCTCTTCCAGTATCAGAAGGAGGGCTTCGACCTGGTCGCCTTCTCCGGCGGCAAAGCCATCCGCGGGCCGCAGTGCTCCGGCATCCTCATGGGCCGCAAAGACCTTATTCAGGGCGCCATTCCCGGCTTCAATCCCTACGCCTCCATCGGCCGCGGCATGAAGGTCGGCAAGGAAGAGATGATCGGTCTCCTCGCCGCCCTCGAACGCTATCTCAAAGCCGATCACGACGGCGAAATGAAAGAACTCGAGTCGCGCGTAAACGACATTCGCGACGGCCTCGGCGGTATCGCCGGTCTCACCACCGAGCGCTACATGCCCCCCATTGCCAACCACGTCCCCCACGTCCTCGTCAATTGGACGCCAGACGCCTTCGCCTTGAAGACCGGCGATGTCACTCGCGCCCTCATGCAAGGCGACCCATCTATCGCCGTTTCCCCCTTCGGCGACCGCAAACTGAAAATCTCCGTTTGGATGATGCAGCCCGGCGAGCATAAAATCGTGCTGCGCCGCCTGCGGGAGATCTTCACACGAGCATGACCCGCCGCGACATGTTAGCCTCCTCTGCCGCCACCGCGCTCGCCTCCGCCCTGCCCCCACCCGCCGCAAACCCCGCTCCGGTGGTCAACTGCGCCGAGCACGTCTGGGTCGTCCGCGACCCCCGCTTTCCTATAAGACGCGAACTCGCCACCTGCCCCCGCGAGTTAGTCGAATACGATTACTCGGGCGAGTATCTCATCAGCGAGATGAAACGGTATAACCACAACCACACCGTCATCTCCCACGTCTGTTACTACGGCCGCGATAACTCCTATACCATCCACTGCGTCAAAACGTGGCCCAAGTGGTTTACCGGCTACGGCCTCATGGTCGGCTATGGCCTCTATCCGCCTGGCGACAAAGAGAACCCGTCCCGCCTGCGCCGCTTGATGAAAGACGACGGCCTCATCGGCTTGCGTATCAGTCCCCGCTACGACCCCAAAGTCGTCTGGTTCAACGACCCCGTCATGTACCCCATGTGGAAAGAAGCGCAGGACCTCGGTGCCGTCTTCCACATCTTCCTCTCCCCCCATCAAATCGGCCAGGTCGCCGATATGGCCGAACGCTACCCCGGCGTCACCATTGTCATTGACCATATGGCCATGATCGACATCCACGCCCCCGATAGCGAAGGCTTCGGCCCCCTGCTCGCTCTCGCCCGCTTCCCCAACGTTTATATCCGGACCACCATGGTCAACCTCTCCAAAACCAAAGAGGTCCCCTACCGCGACGTATGGCCCTTCCTCCGCCGCCTGTACGACCGCTACGGCGCCAGGCGCATGCTCTACGCCAACTTCTTTGAGTACGTCGCCATCAAAGACCTCGTCCCGTTCTTCACCCCCGAAGACCGCGAATGGATTCTCGGCCGAACGGCGATGAAAATCTACAACATCAAATTGTAAGACGCCGCCCCCGGTACTCCACGCCCGCAAGTACCATCAAAAAAGGACCAAGTTGTCCGTTAACAACTGTTTGAAATTTTTTTAAGTCATTCAAACAAAACGCCTTCCTTGTCGGGCCCACCGCCCAAATCCCCAAATATACTTGACAACCCGTGCTATTCTCTAAAGTAGAAGCCCGCCCCCAGCGGGCTTTTCGCTTTTCACTTTTGACTTGTAGGGCGAACGTCCTCGTTCGCACCACCCCGGTCGCGTCTGCCACCTCCCGACCGGTGCCCGTACCGTCTGCGCGGGTGCGATTTAGTGCCTCTGGCTCCGGCAAACCATTGCAAACAAGCACCATCTAACCGACCCGCGACCGCAAGGGCGTGAGAAAAAATCTGCTGAATGCGATTTAGCACCGCGCCCCGGATCCCGTAAACCACTGCAAACACGCACTACTCCGGAAACAGAACCGCAACCGTAAGGGCGTGAGAAATAATCTCCCCAATGCGATTCAGCGCCGCCCCACAGGTTCGGCGAATCGCTGCAAACACGCATTGCACCGGAAACGGAACCGCAACCGTAAGGGCGTGAGAAGTAATCTCCCGAATGCGATTCAGCGCCGCCCCACAGGTTCGGCGAATCGCTGCAAACACGCATTGCACCGGAAACGGAACCGCAACCGTAAGGGCGTGAGAAATAATCTCCCGAATGCGATTCAGCGCCGCCCCACAGGATCGGCAAATCGCTGCAAAAACGCATTGCACCGGAAACGGAACCGCAACCGTGAGGGCGCGGGCCCTATTTTTTCTCACTCCCGTAAGGGCGCGGGCCGCATTTTTTCTCAATCCCGCAAGGGAGCGGTGTTCCGAATCTTGCACACGCCCTCTGCGACGGATTACCAGGGGCAAAGCCCTAGAACGTCTTCATCGAACCGCGAAAGCGGTAGAAAGGTCCACCGCGAAAGCGGAAGAAAGGTTTACCGCGACAGCGGTAGAAAGGTCCCAAACATATGTCGACAAATCACAGCACCGGCCCCCGCACAGAAGAAGGTAAGGCCAAATCCGCTCAGAATGCCAGAAAACACGGCTTGGCCGCGGAAGCCATTCCGGTCGAACTCCAGCCTGTTTTCAACGATTTGCGAAACGAACTCCGCTCCCAGTGCCAACCCGAAGGCCCGCTCGAGGAAATCTTCTTCGATAAACTCGTCACCGCCCGCTGGAATATGCTCCGTTCACTGGATTTGGAGAACGAACTCTACGAACTCTCCGAAGGCAAAGACCCTCTGTGCCACCCCGCCACCGTTAAACAGGCGGAACTCTACTCCCGTTACTACATCCGCTACGACGGTGCCTTCAACCGCGCCTACAAACAGCTCAAAGATTGCCAAACCAACCGCATTTGCCAGTTGATTGAAGCAGATCCCGAAGCCCCACGGCCCGCCCTCATCCTGCCCGATGCCATTAAGATTCAGCGATTTGCGAAACGAACTGCCGCCGCCTTCGCATCCGCCGCCGAGCCCCGATCCGAACAGAGCGGTGCTCAGGAATCCGAAGACATCCTCAAATATTACTCCCCTGACGAAGCCGCAGAGATCCGCGAAGAAGCCCAAACCCTCGGCGTTTCCGTCAACCTGCTCATCAGCAGCTTCGCCAAGCACGGATACAGCGTCGTTTACAAGAACATGTTCGGCGATGCTGACCAGTCCGCCGCCGAAACCGCCCGGTAAACGCCAGCCCAATCCGATCGAGTACTATAGACGTGAACGAGCGGCAAGAGGTCTTCCAATTCCTTGTACTGCCACGCTTTACCAGACGATGGTGATCTATTGCAACGGTAGCCTGCCAAAGGACTACAAATACAACGTCCTGAACGCCACAATAGGTGTTACGACCATAACAAATCAACGTGACACCAACTCCCAAACAAACAACTTCCCTTATTGATAGTTGCGGGCAACAGAGGTGACAAAATGTTTGATAACTACCCTACTCATCTAATCGCGTTCTTGATGGTCGGCATGCTCCAAGGGTCGCTTCTTGCTCAGAACTCGACAGTGCAAGCGAACGAGAAGACCACCCACACTGTTCGTGGGCCCCGGCCGATGGAGTACGCCCTCAATATTCTCGGGGACGAGTACGCATTGATTGCCAATTATGAGGAACCGCCAGTCGTATTTGCCGAGGATATTATCGACCAGTCGGTGAAGAAGGACAGAAGCGCCCTTGGCACACAGACTCGCACATTTAACTTTGCGGTTGAACACACTCACCGGCAACTTAGTCAAGGGCGCGCGACCCTTCAGTCATTGGCTGAGCAGTACAACCAGGCGGGTCTGGGCGACGAGTTTACGGTGAAACCTGCCGGGCCTCTGCTCACTCTTGTGGGCAATAGGGCCAAGGATCGATACGGAGTACTTTCTCCCGTACGCAGCCCGCTGGACGGGATAGTACGCATACCAGAGCAGCGCGTGGATGGCGCAGAGTTCGCCCGCATATTTTGCGAAGCTGTTTCCAAAGTATCCGCTATTCCCCTGCTACCTGGAGTCTTGCCTCAACCCATCGCGCAAAGTTACGCAACCATTTCTGGCGACGGACTCGAAGCCAGGCAAGTCCTGGTGCGGGCGTTGAGTTCACTGGAGTGGAAAGACACGCGCCTGAAGGTCCCGCACGGCGGGACGCGGTGGCTCGTGTACTACTCGGTTAGCTAAAAGGCTTTCCTTCTGCACCTGATGTCGTACTCCACTGAACGACAAGGCCGGAATTTTTGGGCTAAATAGCTGCGGCGGCCACGCCGCCGCCAACGGGCGACGGCGTGGCTTCAGTACCGGGCATCTTAACTAACCCGGTACTTCTTCACGGCGTCCAAATCCAGTTCCACGCCCAGCCCCGGCTTGTCCGACACAATGGCATAGCTATCCTTGATCGGAATCGGCTCCACGATCAAGTCGTCCTCGCGCAGGAAACTCAGGATGTCGCTGGGCAGCGTGCAATTGGGCGCCGCGGCGCAGGAGTGGACGTACGATGCGTCCACAATCCCACAGTCGTTGCCCGACCCGTGCCATACCGGACGTCCGGCCGCCCCAGCCAGGTACGCGTTCGCGACAAAGGTGCTCATGCCGGGGTTGCCGCCCGTGTTGAACACCGAGCACGCCTCTTCCTGAATGGCCTTGATCATCGCCTTGGGATCGCCCAAGTGCATCGCGACGTGGGTTTTGACCTGTTTGCGCAGGTTGCGGTAGCCCTGGAAGTCGCTCTTATCGAACGGGTCCTCGAAAACGAGGCAGTTGCCGATAGCGTCAAGCGGCTTGGCGACTTCGAGGAAATCGGCGTAACTCTTGTACCGGGTATTGGGATCGACGATGTATTTGATTCCGGGCGCGTACTTCGCAAGGATTTCCGCGGTCTGAACGACCGGATCGCCTTGTTTGCACTTGGTCTTGACTGAGGTGAACTTACCGGCCACGGCACGTTCAGCGACGCGTTTCATGCCGTTGGGGGTACGACGTCCGGTCCAGTAGCCGACGAGGACCTTGGGTTGGGCGAGTCCGCCGAGTAACTTATAAGCCGGCCAGCCGAACGCCTTGCCGGCCGCGTCATAGAGCGCCATTTCGAAGGCCGCGTAACCGGCTCGAGAAGGCAGCCCTAAGTTGGTGAGGTTCATGTCGAGGGCATTCTTGCCGGTGAGGAAGGCGGCGTTGGTGGCCACGCCGGCCTCATTCTCGCCGCGGCCGGTTTCGCCAATGCCGGCAATGCCGGAGTCGGTGTGGAGTTGGAGGATGATTTTGGGCACCACGTCGAAGCGGGCGCTTTCGGCGGTTTCGGGGTCGGTCGTGCTGTCGGGCTTCATCGGCACCACGACCTTGAACAGGTCGATCTTGGTGATGGTGAGGCGTTCCTGCTTACCGGCGGCGGAGAGGGGCAGGGCAGCGAGGCCGGCCAGTCCGGCGCCCGCGGGAAGGAGTTGGCGGCGCGAAATCATGTCTGAAACGATAAACGAGCGGACAGAGAGATACAAGCCCCTGCCCGCTCGTGTGTGGTGAGTGGACGACTAACAGATCCTATTCCGGCTTGCCCCAAGCGCCCAGGAACAAGAACCCGGCCGCCAGTGGGGGCAGACTTAGTGCCGCCGTACGGAACAGGATTTCGTCCGGCGGGCGGGAGCCAAAATAGAGTGGATAGTAAACGGCGGCCAGCAAAGCCCAACTGAGCAGGGCGATGCCGCCGATCAACTCCCATTTCCAGGCGATGCCAAGCAAGACGGCAAGCACGACACCGGGCAGAACCATAGGGATGGTGAAGCCTTCCACACCGGCCGGACCGCCCGTGCCCATGAGGCCAAACACGATCCAGAAGAGCGCGCCCAAGGCGAGCATCGCGCGCGCTCCCAGCCGGTATGCGGCCATTGTCATATGCGGAAGATGGAGCACCTGCATTCTGATCGAAACCTCCGCCTACATTGTATAGCGGATATACATGTCTGACAATCCTTTTCTTCGCCTGTTTCCACCCCCTCGGTGATGTATACTCCTTGATCACGGAGGTGCGCTGATGCCGGTAGTTAACGTTAACGTTTGGTCAGACTCTTCATCCCAGGACTTTGCCCATGCCTTGTCCGCCAAACTCGATGCCGCCAAGTTGCTGTCCCAATCGGCCGGGCTAACCGTCGCGGTTGTCCGGTCGGCTGAAGTCGATCTGCCGAAGACGCCCTTGCTGATCGTCGCCTTGGGAGACTTCCTGTTTCCCGAATGCCTGGCCGCCTTGCGGCTCCAAAGCGATTCACAAGTCGATCCGGCCGTCGCCTGGTTGCAGCAGATCCTCGACCGTCCGGTCTTGAGCGCCGGCAAATTGGACCATCCCAGCCCCTACTGGCAGCGCCGCCTCGAACTCGCCCTGCCGGACCTCGAATCCGCCGCCGGCGCGGTTTTCCCCGTCGTAGATGCCACCGGAATGGCCGTCGCCACCGCCATCGCCGTCGGGTCCAACCAAGTGATTGTCCCCGTCGCGGCTGCTGCCGCCTCCTTGCGCCTGCCCTCGGGCGATACGGCGTTGCAGCCCGGCCCCACTACCGCCGGCATTACGCGATGCACCGTATCGGCCACCCTGCCAAACCGTATAGTCCGCGCATCCGGTTCCGCCCGCAATGTCGACATCGCCGCCATCGCCCCCGGCGCTGTCGCACCCGGTTGGGTCTACGGATCGACACACGATGCCGCCATTCGAACGCCCGGCGCGGCTCTAGTCTCGCTCGACTCCGGCGGCTTGGTCGCCGTCCAACTGGACACTGGTACGATCGTGGCCGCTGAGTTGCTAACGGACTTCGTCGCGCCCGCCCCGCCTCCGCCCGAAGAGCCCGAGCAGGCGCTCGAGGCTGCTCCCAGGCCCGAGGATTACGCCGACCGTAAAGGCTACGACGAAAACTTCCTCGGCGTCAAAGTCCCGCTGCCCACCTCCAAGCTGAAATTCAAGTTACTCACTTATACTAACTTCACCGTCGGCCACCAGCCCGACCGTAAGATGGCCCTCTTCACCGCCGTTAACCTGAGTGGCAAGAAACTAACTGACCAGACCCGCGCCGGCGACCCTTGGCGTATCGATCCGCGCCTTCCCAAAGACCAGCAGATCGGCGGCAACTTCTACACCAAGACTCCCTTCGACCGCGGTCACATGGTGCGCCGTCTCGATCCCGTATGGGGTCCTAAGTCGACCCTCGCGGAACTCGATACCTTCCATTACCCGAACTCCACCCCCCAACACAAGGACCTCAACCGCAAGACCTGGAGCGATCTCGAAGACTACATCTACATGAACGCCGAAAAGGAACACCTGGATGTCAGCGTGTTCACCGGTCCCGTCCTGCGGCCTGACGATCCGCCCTATCACGGCGTCCAGCTTCCCGAAGAGTTCTGGAAGATCGCCGTCATCAAGAACAGAGACACCGGCAAGCTCTGGGCCACCGGCTATATCCGCAGCCAGCAGGAGTTAATCGCCGGCTTGGAGTTCGTCTTTGGTGAGTTCAGGACTTACCAGGTTCCTATCTCGATGATCGAGAAAAAGACCGGGCTCGACTTCGGTTCTCTGCGGTCGTTCGATCCCAAAGCCGGCGGCGGCATCGAATCGGTCGAACCACCCACCCAAATCACACACCCCGAAGATATCTCGGTCGCTTTCGATATCGCTCAGTTCATTAGCGATCTCGATGCCGCCTTAAGTACTTTCGACTGGAAGCAAGTGTCGGAACTGAGTCGAAAACTCGCCGGTATTTGCCATACCCTCTCACCTCTGCCGTTTGAGGAGCCCGACGCCCGGCGCGTCTTATCGGCGTTGCGTGGCAAGCGCCGTTTCGAAGATATGGTCTGCGTGGCCGAAGCGTTTCTGCGTGCCGGCATCGGCTCGGCTCAGATTCGCCGCCAGTATGCGCAGGCTCTGATCGACCAAGGAATCTACACGGCCGCCGAGTCCGTTCTGCGCTCCCTTCTAGCCGATCCCAACACACCCGCCGCCGAGCGCCGCGAAGCCCAGGGCTTGCTCGGCCGAATCGCCAAACAGGTCTATATCAATGCCGGCGCGCCGTCCAATCCCGCCAATCAAAGCAGCCTCGCGGCCGCGGTCGGCTCCTACTACGGTGTGTACCAGGGCGACCCCGGCCAGGTTTGGCACGGCATCAACGCCGTAGCCCTCACTGCGCGCGCCGCGCGCGACCGGGTTCCTGTCCCTGCAGTCCCCAGCGGTACGGCCGCCGACATACTCGCAACCTTAGTTAAACGCGAGCGCGACTCGGGCGATCCCTTACCCGCGTGGGACCTCGCCACTACCGTCGAGGCGCACATCGCTTTAGGCGAGTACGACAAAGCATTCAAGCGCGCCCAGGCCTATGTGCAGGCAACCAGCAACGGTTTTGAGATCGCATCCACTCTGCGCCAGCTCAAAGAAGTCTGGCAGTTGAACGAATACGCCGAGCCCGGCGCTCGCTTACTCCCCCTGTTACAGGCCAAACTACTCAGTTGCGAGGGCGGCCAGGTTCGATTATCAACGCCTGAGTTGAAACTCGAGAAGGTCTTCGGTCCCGATACCTCGATGACGCTCAGATGGTATCAGGGCGGCTTGCAATGCGCCTCGTCGATTGCCCGGATCGAAATCGATCACAAAGGTTTCGGCACCGGATGGCTGGTTCGTGCGTCAGATCTCTTTCCGAATGCGCCCCAAGGCAAGCTCGTACTCGTTACCAATGCTCACGTCATCGCCCCTGATACCAACGACCGGTTTGCCGGAGCGCTGGCGCCTGAAATCGCCGAGGTCAACTTCCAGGTTCAGGGAAAGCGTGTAAATGCGGGAAAGGTCCTGTTCCATTCGCCCGTGCCGGAACTCGATTGTACGATCGTCGATCTGCCGGAAGTGCCGGCCGGCGCCGTCCCGCTCGAACTCGATCCGCAAGCCCTCCAAATGTCGGAGCCGCCGTGCCGGCTCTACATCATCGGCTATCCCGGCGGGCGCGACATCGAGTTCGCGCTCCACGATAACCAGTTGCTGGCGCTGAACCAACGGCTGATTCACTACCGCACACCCACCGAAGGCGGTTCGTCGGGAAGCCCGGTGTTCGGTCCAACAGGGTGGCGCGTCGTCGCGCTGCATCACGCCGGCCGCAAAGACATGCCGCGCATCGACAACAAGCCAGGAACTTACGAAGCGAACGAGGGTATCTCGATCCAGGCGATTAAGACCCGGATCGCTGCCGGACCGGTCGTCTAACCCAAGCGAGCTTACTCGCGATGAAAGTGATACACCGTTATGTCCTGGTCTTCGTAATAGATCCGGGATCCTTTATGATTCGCGGAATAGGCCTCCGCCAATCGCGCCGCCTGAAACTGCAGCGATTGCCTCCCGGCTTGTGTGCTGTACGCGAAAACCGCGGAGTCCGCATCGGCCGGAACACCTACTAACTGCTGTGGAAGCGGCCGTTTCTCCACCAGCATAAACACGTCGGGTACGTCATAGGGCAGCACAAAGCCCGGCCGTACGGCATCTTCAAGGCTGATCGTCCGTATGGCATCGGCAAGCTCCGCATGCCATCCGCGATCGTACAGCAGCGGCACTTCCTGCTGCGCCGAAATCAGCAGCCACGACCGGCGCGGAAACTCCCGCGCCAGGCGCTCCACTGCCCGCGCCGATGCTTCATATTGCTGCGGTCCATCCTGGGCCGCCGCCGGCGCCTCGACAAAGCCGAGCAGCAGCAAACCAATCATCGATGCGGCGATAAGCCCCTCGCGCAGGCGCGGTGTCGTCGCGTCGATCAGCCGCCCAACGACAATCCCGAACATCGCGACTACAAACAAAGGCCAAACCGGAGCGGGGAAGTGGAAGTTGATCGAAAGCGCCGTTACCGCGGCCGAGGCCACCCAGATCATTCGCCCGCGCAGCGAGGCCAACGCCAGCAGCCAGAACAGTGACGAATAATCGAGCGCCCCAGGCTCGCTCATCAATCCCCCGCTGCTCCACCACAGCCACACTTCCGACAGCAACATGGCGGCGATGGCAACACTCCGCTTTCTCGTGATCGTCCAGCCGCAATATCCGGCCGCGAGCACCAGAAGAGTAGACAGAATCGGTCCGGACCATCTTGCCGCCGCAACAGCGCCCACGCCCGTCAGAAACACGATCGGCGCCAGCAGCGCGACCGACCCGTTGCGGTCCCACCCGCTGTTATGAGTCAGCAATTGCAGCGACAGTGCCCGCGAGTAACTCTCGTCGGTCAAAAAGCGGACATTACCGATCGGGAAGCGTGCGGCCAGGATCAGCATGCCGGCGGCGCCCACCGCAATCCACCGGTCGATCATACCGAGGCTGGGGAAACGGAGGCGGTTGAGGAATCCGCGCCTATCGTGATCTAACACCGTCCACATCTCTACCAGTTCCCGTGGCCAACCTTCCGCCCCGAATCCGCCCCGAAGTCCTTCGCCCCGAAACAGATTGTGGAACACCCGTTGGTCGATCACGCGAATCGAAAGCCAGGCCGCATACGCAACCGCGAGCGTTCCCGGATAGCAAAGTCGCCAATCGCCCAGGATCATCACCGTCGCCTGCATCAGAATTGTGCTTTCAATGAAACCGGCGGCAATTCGTTCCGGCCAGGCAAGCCCCGGGCGGCGAATAATCAACGGGAGTATCCCGTACAGCAGCAGCCAGCCCGCCAATACCCTTGATGAATCCAGCAGTACGGACGAGATCATAACGCAGCCGCCAGATGGTAATAGTCCAGACGTTGCATGCGGTCGCGCAGCCCGCGCGTCGATGCCAGCGCGAACACAAACGCGCCGGCCACAAAACCGCCGATGGCGCATTCGTAACTGAACACGCGCGACAGAATGTATCCAACCGCAACATTGACGATGGTGGCCGCGCCGATCGCTTCCAGCACCGTTCGCGGCAGAGAAAGCGAAAACAGCAGGCCCGCATTCCACAGTCCAAATACAAGGAATAGGTAGCCGATCAGCGCACACAGCACCAGCACGTTGGTCGTGGCAGTACGCAGCGAACCAAAGCCCCATGCGCACGAATACACGAGCACTGCGGTGATCGCACCCCACCCCAGAACTGCCGACGAGCGCCGGACGTATTCGCGCCCCACGGCGGCATTGAATGCCGGCGCCTGTGAAACCAGGAACTGTTTTCGCAGGCCGGTGAGCTGATCTTGAAATTCCAACAGCGACGGATGAACGCATCCCACCTGGAGCACAAACCCTACCAGCGCGATGTCGAGCGGCACTTCATAGTCGCCCCGGAACCAAAGTGGCAATTGCATCGTTCCTGTACCGGCGGTCCATGCCAGCAAGCGGTCGACGAACAGAAACAGGTAGTAAAGGACTCCATAGGCAAAGTAAGGGCCGGCGAGATACGCGGCTCGAGCCCACGACAGCCGTGTATGTACGACCTTCGCCTCACCAAGGCGCTTGCGAAAGAACCGGTACGAAAGGCCGCCGGCAGTGGCGATCGCACATAGCAGACCCACGATCTGCGTCGTTACCAGCGAATAGCCGAAATACTTGTGGAGTGTGCCGACGGCAATCAGGCCGGAAAGCGTGACAATCCCCAGTGCGGCGCTCCTGTCCAGAACATACAGTACGGCACAGCCGAGCCACAGCATACCGAGACATCCGTGAAAGGCCAAGGCGACCAGCAGGAGGTTCGAAGGCATCCATTCGAAATTGGCGTTAAGTATCGCACCGGACAATCCGACGCCCAGCAATGCAAGCAGGCCGATGCTGCACCAATAAAGGCAAGCTCCCGCTGCTTCCGGAGCGGCGCCCGTAGTGAGAAAAAACAAGCAGCGGCGGGCCATGCTTTGGACCACTCCGCCCGTTACCAGAAAGCTCGATACGGTCCCGACGGCCACCGCGCTCGCCAACTGCGCATCGATGTCTCCGCCCCAAAGCGAGTACCCGAGAAAGTACATGGACAACGCGCAGATCAGCACCGGCGCCGCGAACGCAACGCCGTGCAGGTAGGTTCCGATCCAGTTTTGCTTCTTATTGTGGCCGGCTGGTTCAGTCGCTCCGCCACCATCGAAGTTCGACGCAGCCATGGCAACCGCATCGTGATAGCCGAACTGCGAGCGAGCCACGGCATCGGTCACACCGTGAAACTCCAGGCGGACCGCTAGGTCGAAGACGTCGAGTGGTGCACGCAGTCCTTGCTGTGCTTCGGCTACGCGTACTGCAGTTTCGTCTTGCATCGTGTAGTCTCTCGTTCTTCGTTCCGCGTGAGCAGCCCTTCGTATAACTGGCGCGACCGCTCAGCCATCATGTCGATGGTGTATTTCGTCTTGGCGCGCGCCAGGCCCGCGGCGGCCAGTTGGGCCCGTCGCTCCTCCGCATGGGGACCGGCCAACAATTGCAGCAATGCGTCGGCCAATTTCGGCGGATCGTTGGGCCTGACCACTAACCCGGTCTCCGCAATAGTTTCCGCCACATTGCCCACGTCGGTGGCCACCACCGGGCAGGCGCACAACATCGCCTCGAGAATCGAGTAGGGCATGCCTTCGGTATTGCTCGGCAAACAGAATACATGTGCCTGCTGATACGCCTTTACCACGTTTTCAGCAATGCCAAACTGGAAGTTCTCTTCAAGCTTGCGTTCCTTGATAATGGCCTGCACCCTCGCGAAATAGCCTGTGTCGGCAACGTCCCCGCATACGCGAAACAGCACATCCGGGACCGCGTCGCGAACGGTAGCGGCAGCCCGCGCCAGCGTATCTATCCCCTTAATCGGTGAAATACGTGCCATCGTGACCACGGTAGGGCGTTCCGGGCGAAGCTCCGGTGCCGGCTTGAACGCGCCAGGATTTACGCCATTCGCCAAGTAAACGATTTTGTGCGCCGGCGCGCCGAACCGTAACTGCCAAACTTTATTGAACGAGCCCAGGCTCGTAATCTGGTCCGCGTAGAAGTAATTCATCTTGACAATGGCATGGTTGAAGTTGCGCAGAAAGCAACGGTCTCGCTGACTTGACTCGGAACGGGACAATGCCAGATAGAGTTCGCGCAGAAAAATACCATGCTCGGTCAAAAGAAACTTCGAGCCTTGCGACAACTTGGCTAATACGCCCGGCACACCCGCCAGTCCGGCGAAAGAGGCCTGGACGAGATCCACCTGCGGCAGCGGCGTTGAAACGACAGCCAGGTACCGGGTCAGCCAGCGCATCCACGAGGTCGCCTCTTCCAGGTTAGGTTGGTCGCCGGCCGGAATCTCAGTCTCCACCGCATGGAGAAAGGTGCGCCAGGCGATTTCGGTTTCGAGTGCGGACGCGTAATCGAACTTATGAAATAGCCGATAAAGCTCAAACAGCGCGCCGCCGAGTGCCTGCTCGTTGGCACGGCTGCCTCGCAGTAACTCTGTCACCGCCCGGCGGAACGGGCTGGTGAAATGGTCGCGAACGGCGCCAGATGTGGTCGCGACGCGGCGCTGAAACCGAGCCATGAAGTCGCCGGACGACCAGCCGGGTTCCTCGGTACCCCAGAGCGGCAGGGTAGTGGATCCGATTACGTTTGCCGGCAACCTGAATCTCGCCGGCTGCGACGGCGAATGCGTGATCGAGTAGACATGATAGCCGTAAGCGGGCATCGCCTGGATTAACTGATCGCACCACACGCTCACGCCACCCGGGTAATGCGGGTAGGTTCCTTCGGTGGTCAACAGAATCCGTGCACGGTATGGCAAAGGGCTCCTTCAATTGCTCGGGATGCGTTACCGATCGCGACGCATGGCCAGTAGCTGTTCAAGCCAACTGCCCCGCGTGTGCTGGAATTGTACGGCGCCTTCCAACCCCACGAGCATCTCGTTGGGAGAAGGGTTGTCGATTGTAACTCGTACGATATAGGGTTGCTGCTGCTCCGGCGCGAGCACGATCTCCGATATGCGCGCGTCCACGCGGACCGGCGGGTCTTTCGGAACAATCACTTCGACAAGGCTGCCTACCTCAACCGCCTGCGCGACTTTGCTGGTAACAGCCACGTCGAAGTTCAGCCGGCTCAGATCGACGATCTGTGCGATCAAGGTGCCCGGTGTCACTTCTTCCCCCGGCCGCTTCGGTAGCTGTGTCACGCGTCCCGGCCCGGGAGCCCGAATCGTGAGCTGGCTTTCCCGCTCTTCCAATGCCCGGACGGTGGCTTCGGCTTCTGTCAGGTTCAACTCGGCGATGTCGGAATTCGGGTGCGAGCCGAGAACGACGACTTGCTTATCCGCTTGTTCCACGCGTTTCCGCGCCGAGGCAAGTTCGGTCTGCAGGCGCTCAGCCGTCTGGCGAGCGGCGTTCAGATTCCGCCATTCGGCCTGTTCCTGCTTGCGCGCGGCCGTCAATTCGACATCGGTCGCCAACTGCTGATGCGCCAGTTTCCCGACCCGGTCCAGATTGGCCTTCGCGCGGTTATAGGATTCTTCCAAAGGCCCGATTGCGTACGATTCGATCTGCTGTTCAATCGCGTGCACCTGCGCCTGGGCGGCGCGCAACTCTTGCATCGAAGGGTCCTGATTAATGGCGGGGCGGGCACGCAGCACCGCAAGCGCTTGCGTCGCGATTCGCAACCGCAGTTCCGCGCGGTGGCGCTCGGCGGTCATGTCGCGGTTTTCCAGAATCGCGATAATGTCGTTCGCCTTCACCCAATCCCCCACTTTGACACTGATGCTTTTGATATGGGCGGTGGCGGGCGAATGGGCTGCAAACGTTCGGGCGGCATTGATCCGGGCCGGCAACGCGGTGTGGCGCGTGCCTGTCAGGGCCGTGCGCGGCTCACGTCCCCGGCTCAGCGGGGTGAGCAGAAATGAGAGGGCCACCAACAGCGCGACAGCTTTCACGGCTGTCAGCGCTGCCGACTCCGTTGCTGCGATTGGCCGAATTCGAAATCTCATATCCTCCCTCTTCTTATCCTCCGTACAGCCCGTGCCGAACCAGGGCAAGGGTCGATTGCAATAGTTAGTCTTCGCTGCCGCCCGCGCGGGCCGGTCCACTGTCGGCGGAATGATTCGCGGGCGAACCGCTCACCACACGAAGCGCATAGTGGCTGGCGATTTCGAGGCCGTTGGCTTGGGTCAATTCGGCCTGCGCCCGCAACGACTCCTGCTCGCAGCGGAACAGATCCTGGCGGCTGGCCAATCCGCCTTCAACGCGTGCCGAGATCATGCGCGCCTGCCGTTCGAGCAATTCAACGCGACGCTTCGCGATTTCACGGCGCGCCGTGGCTGATACCGCGCGGCTGCGCGTAATCATCAGTTCCACCCGCAGTTGCTCCTCGACTCTACGGAGTTCGTCTTTCACCAGTTGAATGCGTGCCGCCACTACCGCATCGGCAGCTTCTTTCTCTCCGGTCTTGCGCAACGGAATGGCGACGTTCAATATACCGTTTCCAGTGTTTCCTCCCATCAGCGATCCCTTTAAACCGTTTCCCGCCAATCCCGTCGCTTGCGTCAGGTACGCGTATCCGCCCGTCGCCGACTCGATGCGGACTGGGGCATTCGGGCGCAGTCGCGATTCCAATTCGGCCAGCCGGTTCCGCAGCACTGTCAGCTCCGGACGAACGGTGAACGCTTGCTGCAGCAACACATCTGAAGCCGGAAGGCTGCCGTCGAAGCGCACCTGCTCCGGTTCATCGGCAACCGTGACCACATCCGCCAGTTCGGGCGCGCCAATCAGATTCGCCAGTTCGATGGCAAACGACCGCCGCTCGGTTTCCGCACCGGCTCGTTGCTGTTCGACATCGAGCACCTGCATCTCCACCGCAACTACATCGAGCGCCGTGGCTTTGCCGGTATTCACAAGACGCATCATCTCTGTGTGTTCGTTCTTCCGGTGGTTCCGTGCCGACTCGAGCATGGCCACCACCTGCTGGCGCTCCAACAGATCGAAGAAAGCGTGGCCGGCGCGCACCTGCGCATCCACCCGGCTATGTTCGCCCGCTACTTCCGCGGCGAGCACGTCGACTTTCGCCGACTGCATAGCAACGGGGCTCGGCGCCGCCCAGCGTTGCAGCATCAGGCTCGATCCGATATTTGCGGCCAGCAATCCCGGATTAGAAAAGCTGAACAGCCCGAGCGATGGCCGCAACTCAAGCTTCCACTTGCTTTGCGCTTCGAGCAGCCGGAGCTGGCTTTCAGCGAGCGCAGTGCGGGCATTGTCCGCCTGCGCTTTGGTGACGGCGCGCCGCACCACTTCCTGCAATGAAAGCGGTGCGGCCGATTCGCCGAATAACGCGGCTGCGGTGAGCGCCGCGAACACACAGTGTCTTCCGACCATCAGCGTGGTCTCCTGACCTTGATCGCGGCTTAGGGCAACGGAATCGTTACGACGCTGCCGGGCGTGACATTGGCGTACGAGATCCGCTCCGTGCCATACGATTCGCAGCCCGTTTTGCAGATGCCGGTGATCGGAACCTGTGCCGCTGCCCCCGTACGCAGTTCAATCCGCTGGCCAGGGTAGATGATGCCGTTCACCCCCGCGCGATTGTAAACCATGCGCCGTTGCAGCCACTGGCCGATTTCGGTCTCCGTCATGCTGACGATCGGCAGATTGAGAACCTTTCCGTATTTCGTCAGCGCCGCATCCATCAGATCGCTGAACAGCGACTTGCTCCCCTGATATACCGTGAAGTTCGACTGGTGGTACATCGTCGGATAGATCTCATACCGCAGCATGTAGCTCAGCAGGAAGTCGGATTCGCGATCAATAATCTGCGCGTACGTTTGCGTGGTGTTGAACCAGGCGGCGCCGTTGGCCTGCTTGAACACGCCATTCGGGCCATAGAAGAAGTTGTATTCATCCGGCAACGACCCGGCCACGTTTACTTTTCCGCTAATCGTGTTGTAAAACATGCTGGTGGCACGCCGCGGGATCAGCAGGATACGCGTTTCGAGCGAATTGTACACACCCTCGTTCGGCCGCTGCGGCAGGTAGTCGTTCCGCGAGGTGTCGGACACCAGATACCGGATGCCGGAGTCGGCTGCCGTCTTCAGGAACGCCGCATTTGCCAATCCCGAAATGTTGGGCGTAACCATGCTCTGTGCATCCAGGGGCAACCCAAGCGCGTTGGCGACTTTGATGTTTTCGTCGATTTCGAATTTTGCCTGTGCGGCCGTCGCCGGCGGACAGATCCCTGAGCCGGGTACCGCATCGTAGCAATCGAGATTCTCGTGATCGTAGGTGTGGTTGATCCAGATGAACGAGTTGCGCAGCAGTTTCGCGAATGTCGTTAACGAGTCGTTCGCCGGCGTTCCGGCGGCCGCGGTTGTCCCGTAGCCATTGAAGGCGATCGATACCTGGAAGTCTCTGGTAAGCGCTTTGTTTCGCCACGTGTTCTGCCAGCTATTCAGTTGGCTCAATTCCGCGCCCGTGATTCTGTACTCGGGGCATCCCTCAAGAGTCGGATCGTACGTCGGATCCTGGGCCAGTTGGCCAACGGGTTGGCACGCGGGCTTGTTGTTCACGAATAAATCGTTCGGTAGAAACAGGTCATCGCTCTGTGTCGTCAGGAAGATCTTCCGAAAGCCCAGGAAAACGCCTTTCGTCACCCAGTTGATCAAGCCATAGTTCAAAACGTTGGAGTGGCGCAGATTGGGGTTGTTGTCCATCGTAAGCGCCAGATACTCGCGGCCGTCCGGCTTCGTGTGCAGGACGCCGACGACGTTCGTACCCATCAGAAGTATCGGCGTGGTAACCTCGCCGGTGGCCTGCACCGTGCGCGACAGGTAAGTCCAGGAATTCTCCACACTCACCGGATTGTTGCGATTCACGTACGGGAACACGGCCGCAGCCGCCGTAGTAAAGGAAATGTTCGACGTATTGCCGGTTGAAGATACATACTCCAGCCCGTAGCGGGCTTCGGGCCACGTGTAGTAGCTGACCGCCCGTACTTTGTAGTCTTTTTGGTAGGTGTCGAGCGCCGTCCATTGATCGGCGGTCAAGCCGCTTACCCAGGCGCTGCCGTTGTAGTAGGACAGATTGCCTGTGGTCAGGATGATTCCCTGATAGTTCCCGACATTGTTTGTGGAAAGGGCGGGCATCGCCTGAGTTTTGGTGATCACCGCCTCATAAGGAACTCCCATCGAGTCCAGAAACGAGCGTATCGCGCTCAAACCGGGTTCGGTGCCGTCCCCAGCTAGAACGAGCAGTTTCATTTGTAGTGGGCGCACCTGAGCAGTCAGCGCACTGAGCGCACCAAGCAGGACGCCGACCAGGAACAATCGCATTGTGTGCTTCATTAACGGTCTCTCTCGCCTTGAATCTTACGATCGCGTTCGGGTTGTAACCATGAATCGGCGGATCCAGAACACGGGTGTCCGAGTCCTGCCCAATTCGTTCGACCTTCCGGGAACTATATTTAGTACTTTCGTACCTGCCTCGAATGAGACCTTCCCTCTATTGGGGGTATTCCCTTAGATCCGGTATACTCGAACCGTGCTCCAGAAGCAAGTTTTATTAGTTCTATTCCTTGGGGTGGCCCCTTTATTTCCCCAATCCATCTGGCGCCCCCCCCTCGAAACGAGCTGGCAATGGCAGCTGACCGGTTCTATCGACCTGTCGTTGAACGTCGACATGTATGATCTCGATCTTTTTCAGACAGATGCATCGACCGTCTCCACTCTCCACTCGCGCGAAAAGAAGGCCGTGTGTTACGTCAGCGTCGGGACATTCGAGCCTTACCGCCCAGACGCCGGCCGCTTTCCCGAAAGCGTAAAGGGATCGAAATTAGAAGATTTTCCAGACGAGCGGTGGTTGGATATCAGACAGCTCGATATCCTGCGGCCCATCATCGAGTCGCGCTTCGACACTTGTAAGCAAAAGGGATTTGATGGCGTAGAACCCGACAACGTCGATGGATACACCAACAAAACGGGGTTCCCTTTGACCGCCGCGCATCAACTGCAGTTCAACCGTATGGTTGCCGACCTTGCTCACGCGCGTGGGCTGTCCGTCGGTCTGAAGAACGACATCAGTCAGATTGCAGACTTGGTCGCGAACTTCGACTGGGCGCTGAATGAGCAATGTTTTCAATACAATGAGTGCTCCGAGTACCGGCCGTTCACCGCTGCGGGCAAAGCCGTCTTTCATGTGGAATACGAACGAACTCCGGCCCAGTTCTGTCAGCAAGCGAACAGTTTGAACTTCAATTCACTCAAGAAAACTTACGACCTCGACGCTTTTCGTGTGGCATGTCGAGAAACGCCCGACTTGCGAGCGTCCAACGGCGGCAGCTATGCAACCGCCGGTATTTCACCTGGGCAGATCATGAAGATTGGTGGAACGGACTTGGGGCCGGCCGCCGGCGCAACCTATCAAATAGTGAACGGTAGCTTGACGACAGAGCTTTCCGGGACGCGTGTCCTCTTTAACGGATCGCCGGCGGCGCTCCTGTATGTCAGTTCTTCACAGGCGAACGTGATTGTTCCTTACAGCATTGCCGGCAAAGCTACAGTAACGGTGGAAGTAGAGCGGAACGGAACTAAGCGTCCGGGGTTGACCTATCCGGTAGTTGCCGCTCAGCCGGGCGTATTTACAACGAACGCGTCCGGTGCTGGTCAGGCCGCGGCGGTAAACCAGGACGGCACCCTTAACGGCCCCACTAACCCGATTGCGCGAGGATCGTTACTTTTCTTCTACGCCACCGGCGAAGGAGCCACCACCCCCGAAGGATCGGAAACGAGAATCACCGGCGTCGCCGGCATTCCTCGCCCGCGTGGGACCGTGTCGGTAAAGCTGGGAACTATGGAGGCGCCGGTTGAGTGGTCAGGTTCTACCCCGCAGTCGGTCGCGGGTCTGTACCAGGTAAATATCTGGGTTCCGGCAAACGCGCCCACAGGCGATCAGGTGCCGCTATCGTTAACCGTGGCCGGCATGCCCAGCCAGACCGGCGTAACGGTCGCCATCCGATGACCCGGCGTGAACTCCTGGCCGCACTGGCCGTACCGCCGTCGAAGCCCGGACGCGGAAGCGTTGCGTTCCATTATCAGGCGATATTCAGTGAGGCGGCTCTGGCCTGGTATCCGCGCTTCGATCTCCTGGTGTTGGGCGGTATTCTGGCGCTCGAACAGATCCGGCGGATACGGGATGCCGGTGCGTCGAAGTTGATCGCCTACGAGTGGTCTTCTGCCTTCTACGCGGGTGACGCGGTATCTGCTCCCTTAGACTGGCAGAACCAGGCGAGAACGCAAAAGTGGGTGCTGAACACGACTCCAGTTTCCGGCGCGGCCGCGGAGAACGGAAAAGGAGCCTACTGGTACGATGTCGCCAACCCCGAATTGCGGCAGGCTCGTGCCAGGTTTCTGGCCAATCGTATTGAAGCCGCCGGTTATGACGGCATCTTCTTCGATACGCCAGGGTTTGAGCAATTGCCGCCACCGATGCGCAACGCGTTCACGGCCCGATACCCGGCAATCGACTATAACCGCATGCTTGGCTCGTTTTTCGCGGAGGTGCGGCGAGCGCTTCCCAAACGAATCGTCTTCCTGAACCAGGGTTTCCGCCAACCGGACATTTTTCTGCCACATGCGGATTACGACCTGACAGAGAGCTATTTCACCGCGCTCGACGCCAAAGCGGGTACGCGCTTCCGTGAGTGGCATGACGATCGCGCTCCCTGGGAATGCGTCAAAACGCCGCTCGAACAACTCATCCTCAAACCCGCGCGGCGATACCCAAACGTCAAGTTCGTGCACCTCAACTATGCCGGCGGAAACGCGGAAACGGTGCGCCGCGCCGCGATCTATAGCTATTGCTGCGCAAAGTTGTTCAATCACCAATCCTATTTGATGTGCTTTCAGGACAACGGTTGGGAGCGGGCCGATTGCTACTTTCAGGACCTGGGCAAACCGGTCGACACGGTTTATCGCGAAGAAGGTGGGCGGGTGAGCCGGCGGTACGAACGGGCCACGGTTGCGATCGAAAACGGGCGAGGCCTCATCTACTGAACAGATGTTCGATCGACAAGAAGAAAACGGGTGCGAATCTGCCGCACCCGCTTCCAGTGAACTACCGTAGCTCTCGTTGGTTAATAGTAGAACTTCAGGCCGAACTGCATCGTACGCGGGGTATTCAGCAGATCGCTGTTCGAGGTGAGGCGTCCGAAGTTCGGATTGGACAGGCTTAATGGCCCGGTACCGAAACGGACGCGATTCAGCACGTTAAAAGCTTCCCAACGGAAATCGACGCGGACCTTCTCGTGGATCTGGAACGTTTTGGCGAGCGAGATGTTCTCGTTGTAGTTGGGGAATTCGCGGAGCTTGGGGTTGGCCCGCGTAGAATTGCCAACCCGGGTGTTCGATTGAGCCGGGAAGAAGGAGATCGGTTGAGTGAAGCGATCGCCTCCGTTGGCGGCAGCCGGGTTCGGATCGAAGTTGGCGCCGGAAACCGCGCCGCGCCACCCGTCGTAGGTCGTAATGATGGCCGCCTGGCGTGCGCCGACGTTGGGCGAGAGCGGCAGGTCGATTCCGGAGGTAATGCCGAGCGGACGGCCGCTGGCGTAGTAGTGGATGGAAGCAAAGCGCCACCCGCCGAGGACCCAGTTGCCGGGTCCGGAGGTGAGCCATTTGCGGCCTTTGCCGAACGGGATGTCATAGACAACACCGAGTTTGGCGTTGTGGGTGATGTCGTAGAAGCCGATCGATTTCTCGAGCCGGCGGTTGTAGTGATCGGCGGCGCGCGGGTTGTCCGTCACCCAGTACGTATCGGAGTCAGTGAAGAGTTTCGACAGCACATAGGAACTCTGGAGCGAGATGCCGTTGGCGTAGCGCTTTTCGATCTTCACGATGCCGGCGTGGTAGGTGGAGTGGCCGCTGTGGTCGCCGCCGCCGGACCACGTGTCGATACCGGTGAACTGCGGATAGGGACGAAGCGCCTGTGCGACCGACCCGTTAAAGGTGGCATAGGGCCGGACGATTCCGGCAGCTTGAGCGGCTGGTGACGAGATGTTCGAGTTCAGCACGGCCGGTCCAAGAGAATCGAGATACTGTGTTGGAACCTGGTTGTAGTTGAGCAACGCCGTCTGCAGGTGCGAGCCGGCTTGGCCGTTGTAGGAGAAATCGAGCACGGTGGAGTTGCTTAATTGGCGCTGGATCGAGAGGTTCCAACTGTTGTATTCCGGCAGGCGCGTAGCTTCCTGACCCTGCCACCATGGAATCGCGAGACCGTTGGAACCTGAGGGGTTGATAAAGGGCGGCTTCGGGAACGCGGGGAAGCTGCCGCTCAGCATGAACGCAGGCGTAACGCCGTTGTCCTGCGAAGAGAATCCCGGGTTTGTGGAGAAGCCCTGATTATGGGTGGAACCGGTGACCGTAGTTACGGTGGCGAACGAGCGGGCGTACGAGGCGCGGATGACCGTTTTCGGCGTTACGTTCCAGGCCACGCCGATGTGCGGCCCCCAGCCCTTGAACCATGTGTCAGCCAGAGTGCGTGTGCCTTCGCGGCCTTCGCCGCTGCCGGCGAAAATCGCGGCGCCCAGGCGTCCGCCGGCGCCCGGATTAGGACGTGTGGGCGAGAAGTCCATCCAACGGTCTTCCTGTTCCACCGGCGGCAGCGTTGTTTCCCAGCGGATGCCGAGGTTGAGCGTCAGCCTCGGAGTAACTTTCCAGTCGTCCTGGAAGAACCCGGCGAAGTACGGCCACTGCTGGCCGATAAACCGGATCGTATCGACACTGCCGTTATCGACGTAACCGAGCAGGAAGGAAGCGAACGAGTTGCCGCCGGCCGTGTTGAAGTTAGAGTCGCCGGGATAGCCCGTTTCTTTGAAGCTGAAACTCGCACAACCGGCCACGCACTGCCGGCCAAAGCCGTTGTAGTGGTTGCGTTGGAACATGCCGCCGGCCTTAAACGTGTGCTTGCCTTTGATCCAGGTCAGGTCGTTATTGAACGAGTAGATCGTGTTCTCCGATCCGTTGTTCGCCGGCCCGGCCCACGTATTGAATTCAGTGAAACTCAGGCGCAGGATGTTCTGGTCGCAATCGGGCACCCCGGCCAGGCAAACCTTGTCTTTCCAATTGATGCCGCTCTGCACCGTGGCCTGGGGCGGATCGTGATTCTCCCGCCAATTGTTTCCGCCGGCGTAGAAGTGGTTCAACAGGGTGGGGCTGAACGTGTGGTCCCAGCTCATCCGGAACACGTCGGAGTGGCGCTGCGTGTCGTTGTAATCGGCATACAGTCCAGGCAGGACTCCTTGACCGCCCTGCGGGCCGGGCTTCACATACGTCCGATTGATACCGGCGTAACCCGAGATGCGGTCTTTTTCCGAGAAGATATGATCGCCCTTTACGCTCAGCTTGTTGACCGGCGCCAGGTCGACACCCTGGTTGATCAGGTAATTGGAACGGACATAGGCCGATGTGCCCGGCGTGACTGGAAGGTTCGGAGTAAGAACCAGGCCCTGGCTCTGGAACGCGGAGAGCGCTTTGATGGCTACGGGATCGAAGCGGCTCTTCGGAATCTGGTTGCCCGGGAACATGTCGCGAGTGAAGCCGAAACGCCCGGATGGGTCCGACTTAGTGGTCTGCGGGTCGTAGATCGGGATCAGCGCTCCGGCCTGATTTACCCACTTGGAGAAGTCTCCGTTGTACATCTCAGAGGTAGGAACGGAAGCGGAAGTTGCCTGCGCTCCCGCGCGGTTGCGGAATCCTTCATAGGAGAAGAAGAAGAATGTCTTGTTCTTGCCGTTGTAGATCTTCGGTATCCAAACAGGACCGCCGGCCGTGGCCCCAAAATCGTGCTGCTTGTAGATAGCCTTGCTCTGCCTCAACGCATTAGAGAAGAACCGGTTAGAATCCAGCGCGTTGTTGCGAAGAAACTCGTATACATTCCCGTGTAACTCGTTAGTGCCGCTTTTCGACGCGAAGCTCATCATGCCGCCGCCGGCGTGGCCGTACTCTGCTTTGAAACCGTTGGTTTCCACGGTGAACTCCGTGATGGCTTCAACCGACGGAGTGTTGACGGCAACCCACGAAGCGGTTAGCGCACGCGTCGTGTTCGCCGAAACGCCATCTAGGTTGGTACCGTAACTGGCCGACTGCCCGCCGCCGAGGGCGAAGTTGTTATCGCCGAAGTTCTTGGCTTCCGGAGTCAAAGTGGCGAGCGTGAAGGGGCTGCGTAAGGCGCCGCCGACTACCATCGGCAACTCGTCGACGAGCTTGTTCGTGATGGTTGTCGAAGTTTTCGCATCCTCTGTCTGCAGTGCGGCGGTCTGGGCCTGCACTTCGATTACCTGTTGCGACGTACCGATCTCGAGGGTCACGTCTTCGCGGATTGTAGTCGAAGCGTTGACGGTAACGTTGGTGACCATGGCGGGCTTGAAACCATCGCGGTCTACGCGCACCGTGTACTGTCCTACAGAAAGGGATGGGGCCGTGTAATCGCCCGAATCCGTGGAATAGGTGGTGGTCGTTTGATTAGTGGCGACGTTGGTGACCGTTATCTTGGCGCCAGGGATGACCGCGCCACTGCTGTCGGCCACAGTACCGGATATCGTACCGCGGTCCGTTTGAGCGACGAGCGGCGAAACGCAGATGGCAGCGATGCTCAAGAGATAGACTCGCCTGCCAATGGGGCGATGAAGCATACAGGACCTCCTCAAAGAGACACGTATATCTAAGAACCCAGCTGAAGCACGTGGATGGGCAGGTTCTAATATACGATGACAAGTCTGCCTGGATTCAAGGGGGGAGGAGTAAAATTCTTGGAAATTCGGTTAACGAAGCGGTTAGATTTCATTGAATGGTGTTAATGTATGCAACGTGCGACACGTGCAACAATGGCGCTGATGCGGTATTTGCTTCTATTGTGGATTGCGACACACATGCTCCTGGCGGAGCGAAAGCCTACTTATTTACTCCTCTGGTTTGATACAGAAGACTACGTCGAACCCGCCGCCGACGATGCGGCCAAACGTATTGCTGACGACCTGACCAACCTGGGCGTCCGCGCCACCTTCAAGATCGTGGGAGAAAAAGCTCGCGTGCTCGAATCGCGCGGCAGAATGGACGTGATCCGGTCGCTAAGCCGGCACGAGATCGGATACCATTCCAACTTTCATTCCATACAGCCCACTGGGTCCGTCTACTTGCGCACTCTCGGCATGCTCGATGGAGCCGACGAGTTCTTTCGGCGAGAGGCAAGCGGCGCCGGCGACCTGCGCCGCATCTTCGGGGTAACACCATCGTGTTACGGACAGCCGGGTTCGTCCTGGGGACCTCAATCCACGATCGCGCTGCGCCGCATGAGAATCCCCATCTACCTCGATGAAGGTTCACACGTCGGCTTCAACGGCCGCCCGTTCTGGTTCGGCGGCCTGTTCCATATCTTCAACATGGGGCCGAGGTCGTTCCGTGCCGATCTGAACGATCCATCTAAAAACCCGGCTATCTACCGCCGCATTGCCGAACTGGCGGCCGAAGGCGGCGTTATTAGCACTTACTACCACCCCACTGAATTCGTAACTACCGAATTCTGGGATGGCGCCAATTTCTCGAAAGGCGAGTCGCGCCCGCGCGAGCAATGGCAGCGCCCGAAGGGCCGCACGTCGAGTGACGCGGAACGCGCATTCGGCATTCTGCGCGAGTATGTTCAGCAGGCCAAGCGCGTTTCCGGCGTTCAGTTCGTAACTGCACAGGACCTGCTGTTGTTAGTGCGGGGCCCGATGCCGATTTCGCGTGAACAGGCCGTCGCGCATCTTCGCCAGGGCATCAACTACCTGGAGAGCGCTGAAGGCTCCTGGTCCGCGGCAGAGTTGTTGACGGCCGCCCTGAATATGGCGCCAGGATACGTAGACGGCCCGGTGGAGCGGCGGCCCACCACCTACAAAGGTGCGGCATTTCCACGATGGCTCTGGGAACGCGGTGTGGCCGATGCGAAGGATTACATCGAGCGATATCATCGCCTTCCCGGTGCAGTGTTTATGGGCGTGGACTCGCTGTCGCTGGCGGACTTTGCCGCGACTCTCGCGCACGCCTCGGGTACCGGTCCGGTTACACTCCACCAGGGACAGTTGCTATTTGAACAGCACGTGGCCACCGACCCTGAAAAAACTTTCAACTGGGCCATTCATCCGGCCGGATTCCGTGCGCCGGAGTTGTTGGAATTGGCGCGGCTCCAGGCTTGGACACTCAAACCCGCGGTCTTCAAGTGAGCGCTCCGAACGGCAGATGTTGGGTTAGCGCCGGCGCATGTCGGCCGGAATTGGGTTCGTTTCGTTTTTTGCGATCTGCTCGTAGAGGGCGTGGCGGGCGTACTTGGCGGCGCTAGCTACGACATGGTTGATGGAGACGCCGAGGAGTTCGGCTTCGTCGCGGAGTTCGGCCTGGTCGAAGGGGCTGAAGTGATTGAGGATGTCGTCGGATTCTGCAACGCTCCCTGATGGTCGCGGCTCCGTTTCGGGGGCGGTATGCGGGGTGGGGTCAGGCGTTGCGGGAGGGGGAGTTCGTTTCGCAAAGCGTTGTATTTTCAGGAGATCGGCTAGGGGGAGGGTGGGGCAGGGAATCTCCG
>JADLDI010000134.1 GCA_020846745.1 Bryobacterales bacterium
CATCGCTCACGCGGCGTCGCTGCATCAGGGTTTCCCCCATTGTGCAAGATTCCCCACTGCTGCCTCCCGTAGGAGTCTGGCCCGTGTTTCAGTGCCAGTGTGGCCGTGTGCCCTCTCAGGCCGGCTACCGATCTTTGCCTTGGTAGGCCTTTACCCTACCAACTAGCTAATCGGCCGCGGACTCTTCCTTCGGCGATTTTCACCTTTCCCCTCTCGGGCTTATGCGGTATTAGCTTCGGTTTCCCAAAGTTATTCCCCACCAAAGGGTAGATTATCCACGTGTTACTCACCCGGATGCCACTTTACTCAGGGATTGCTCCCCTTTCTCGTTCGACTTGCATGTGTTAAGCGCGCCGCCAACGTTGATTCTGAGCCGGGATCAAACTCTCATTGAAAATTATGAGTTTGACGATGCCGGGCAGGAATATGCCCAGCTCGGACTTGTGATCGTCCCGCTTGACTCAAGGTCTTGACGTATTCACGTTTTGCATCCAACCAGATTTTCAAACATCTGAGCATCCGATCGATATCTTGCGAAGTCGACTTAAATGCTGGCCTCGAAACTCTTTATCAAAACGCAGCTCTTACCCACTTAACTGAACCGGCTTGGATCAACCAGCAGGAGGCGATTGCCTCGGGGAGAACTACTTAGGTGAAACAACTATCAGGCAGGGACTTTGTGACGCTGACTATCGGCTTTTCACCTTACTCTGCGTCAACCACCTTACTTGCTGCTCACTATTGCCATTTGTTAGCTTATCAAACTCATTTCCGCTTGGCAAGCCTTTTGGCAACTTTCTTTGCTACCCTTGCTTCCGGAAGTGCTCGAACCAGCTATCTTGCTGATTCGCTTTCACTTACCGTCTCGCTCGCACCACTTCAGATTATCAAAACGACCAAACCTTAGCAAGCTTTTTTCCTACTTTTTTCGATCTGCCCGTTTTCTTTTGCAGCGCTCGCCGCCCGGGCTTCCAGGGATGCCGTCTACAACCGCCAGAGGCGTTGCACCCGGTGCAGTGCGCTGCCTGCGCATCGCGCCTGCTTCTTGGTCGATAGATGCCGGAGATTCCTGCTCCGTTTCATCGACTCCGGTTCGTTCTTCGACCTCGCTGTCGCGAATCGCACCTTTTCGAACCGGCTTCTGTGCTGACGCAACGCTTTACCGGTGCGTTTCCCAGCTGTCCAGGACCTTCTTATCCTACCAGTTTCGCCAAGCTCTTCGTTCCTTATGCAACAACGCTCGCTCTGGCTCCGGGTTTTCAAGTGCCGGCCGCGGCAGCCTTTCCCCGCTCCTGGCCCATCTCCAATCGCCGGTTCGCTTCCAGCAAATGCTCACAGAGCATCCGGAAGTTGTCCGCCGGCACCAGCACGAACTCCGGATTCAATGAGGTTAAGCGCCGAATCTCCTCCTGCACCGCGTCGGTCGGCACCGCCGTTGTCGCCACATGCAGCACCCCTTCCTCAATCGCCACCGGTAGCACGTGGTGCTCCGCTACGATCTGCGCCGGCAGCGCCCGCGCCACCGCCTGGCGTACCATTGCCGGATCCAGTTGCGCCGCCGGCATATGGTGATGCAGGCTCAGGGCTTCACACAGATCCTCCGCCGACAGCGTACCGGTCGCCACCAGGTGATCCTCCAACGTCTTCGCCGCCGGCAAGGTGCTGGCCGCCGCCTGCAACTGCTCCTCGGTCAGATACCCGGCTCCCACGAGAATCTCCACCAGCGGCCGCTTATGCTGCTGCAACGCACCAATACTCGGGTAGGCGTGCTCGGTCTTCACCCATACGAGCGGTTCATTCCGCAATTTCGCCCGTAAGAAGCGCCGGCCGGCCTCGATCGTCGCCAAGGAATTCAGGAGATTGGCCGGAGCCATCCGCAACACCCCGAACGCCGCAAAGCGCCAACCATACAAACGTGCCGAGCAGTACATCCGCGCCGCCCCCTGCGCGATCCCCACCGTCGCCGCCACCCCCAACAGCGGACCAAACACCTGCCCCCCGAACGGGATCCCCGTCATCAGGTGTACCGCCTCCGTCGCACATCCGTATAAGAACAGCGCATTGGCCAGCAGACCCAACGGATTCCCCACCACCCCCTTCCGGTCCCGCCAGAACCAATAACGGTCTTTCCCCTTTCCCCACCCGTGCCGCTGCCACGCCTGAAACACGATTCCCGTCACCCAACGCGTCCGCTGCCGGTACGCCGAATAGAAGGATTGCGGGAAGAATTCCCGTGTGGCGAGCGGCAACTCGTCCATATCGAATAAGGCGGGAATGAACAGTTGCTTTACTCCCAACCGGTGCAGCCGGTACCCGTTCTCGTAATCCTCGGTCAAACACTGCGGCGCGAACACGCAGTTCGATTCCGTCTGTGCCAGCGCCTCCAGTGCATCGCGCCGGTACGCCGTCCCCACCCCCGCCGACGGCACAAATCCCCCTAATATGTAGCGGACCGGCAACTCCACCTGGTGCGAATACGCGAAGTCGTCGCAATAGATACCGTGCGTAAACTGGTGCACCGGCGTCGGCAGCGCAAACACCGGGGTCTGGATCATCGCAAAGAACCGCGTATAGTAGTTGATCCACTCGAGCGACCGCGGATGCACCAGATCCTCCGCATCGTGCTGCAGCACCACCTCGAAACGGCTACCAGTCTCCTTTTCGAACAACTGCATCCGCTGATACACCCAGTTCAGGCAATCCGCCTTCGACGTCGGACCGTCATGCGGCGCCAGCGCCAAATGCACATTCGGATGCCGCGCCGTCACCGCCTCTACGGCCCGCTGCGTCTCCGGGTCGTTCGGGTAGGCCCCCACAAACCAGTGGTAGTTCCGATACCGGATGGCGGACATATTGTGCTCTAGCATCTTCCCGATCACCGGCGCTTCGTGCCAGCACGGCACGAAAATCGCGATCGGGCGCTCCACCTGGTTCGGAGGCGGCGGCTTCACATGCGGGCGCCGCAACAGCCACACCGTCAAAATGAACAGATCATCGAGCGCACTGATGAGAATCCAGACAGCCACCGGCACCAATAAGGCGCCCGCGACCGAGTCGACGGAGTTCAACCAGGCGGCGACGGTCTGCACCTAAGAGGAAGTAGCCCGGACGTCCGAAAATTCGCAAAATACGTGTCAGAATATGGTGCATGGTCCCCGTGTCGCGCGCCCGCCGCCGTTACCCTACCTGGCTTCCGGCCGTCCTGGTCCTGCTTTTGTTCGGAGGCCTGATCGTCACCCGAGCGGTCACCGAACCCAAAAACGACTTCCGCTTCTCCATCCTCGGCGACCGCACCGGCGGCGTTCAGCCGCAAATCTACGGTCGCGTCTGGCGTGAGGTCGACATGCTCCACCCGGATTTCGTGATCAACGTCGGCGACACCATTGAAGGCGGCGGCGACCAGCGCGCCCCCGGCCAGTGGGAAGAACTACGCCCCGTCTGGCAGCGCTACTCCCACTACCCCCTCTACTTCACCCCCGGCAATCACGACGTCTTCTCCGACACTTCCAAGCAGCTCTACGAACGCGAAACCCGCCGGCCCACTTTCTATTCCTTTAATTACCAGGACGCCCATTTCACGGTTCTGGACAATTCCCGCACATCAGACCTCTCGGAAGAGCAGATTCGATTTCTAGACCAGGACCTGGAAGCGAATAAGGATAAGAATCCCAAGTTCGTTTTCTTTCACAAACCGTACTGGATTCCGCTCCTGAAATTGGGTTCCAGCGAGTTCCCGCTTCATCAGATTGCTCGGAAGCATGGGGTCCAGCACATCATCAGCGGCCATGGTCACCAATTCGTGAGGATTGTCCGCGACGGCATCGCTTATATGGAAGTCGGCTCCTCCGGCGGCACGATGCAGCGCGCCTTGGAACAAGGTCACGGCTTTAGAGAAGGACGGTTTTATCACCACGTCTGGGGCCGCGTGAAAGGCAGCAAGGTGGAACTCACCGTTAAGGAACTCGACGGCGCCAAAGGCGCCGGGCGCATGTTCCGCACCGAAGACTGGGACGAAAACGGCCCCAAATTCGACGTCGGCGACCCCTCCATCACAGAGAAACCCACCACCTAAGGGTTCCACGGCACTTCGAGCCATTGTCGTAACGCGAGGCTGCCGCCCACATAGAGCGGGAGCATCAGCGACCCGGCCGGCGCACGCAACCCCACGAAGCGCAATCCCCGCTCTCCGTTGCACCGATCCAGTAACCTGCCAACCTATCGGGCCAACCATGAGCCGACAGTCCGTCCAAAGCAGTCACCCGACCAGAGCCGTCGATGTAAATCGGCGGCTATCGGCGCTGTCACTTACATCGGCCCTCCTACCGACTCTATTCCCACGGTCAGTGCTCGTGCACGCACGTGGGAAACTCGCCAAGTACGGCATTTCCTTGATAGTGCAGTTCCCGCAGCAAGCCTTGCTGCGAGGTGTAGTAACCGTCCGCGGTCAAAGACTTCACAGTCCGGAAGAACGCGATCTCGACCGGCAGCGTTTTCGATTTGCGCGGACGCGGATGTTCGGTGCGCACCCATTGATTCGCTTGGTCGGCTCGTTCGCAGAGCGGCTCTAAGATCGCGAGTTGAGCGGCTTCGTCAAGGTCTCGAAACCCCTTGCCGTGCTTCTTCGTGCACTCGGCTGTAAGCCACTGGAGCCCTTGACGGCACAGGTTCTGCGCCTCCGCATTGCGGCTCACCACGTAATCGATATACGCAGGCACGCCTGCTCTTACCGCTCCGGGCGTGTCCGTGTCGGGAATGATGAGGTCCGCTATGCGCGCAACCACCGCCATCTCCGCTTCAGTGAAGAATTGGGGCTTGACGGGCAACGCGGCCGGAGCCCCTGAGCCGTGCTCGTGCTGCGCGAACAGTTCATCGGCCGCAAAGGGAAACGCGCAGGTCGACGACACCGCACCGATGATCTTCAGGGTTTCACGACGTTTGTGGTTCGCCATCTCCCTACAGTTCCTTCCTCTGGCTCTGCTCGATGATGTATTCGGCCGTGCGGGCGGCGAGCGCCATGATGGTGTGGGTCGGGTTCTTTTCCGAGGCGGAAGGAAAAACCGCACCGTCGACCACGAACAGGTTCTTTACGTCATGCGACTGGCACCACTTGTTGACGACGCTCGTTTTGGGTTCGTTGCCCATGCGCGCTCCACCCAGTTCGTGGTTGGTGCGTGGCTCGTCGCCGACGGTCAGGATCTCCGCCCCGGCAGCCTCTACGATCCGCAACGACCAACGTGTCATGTCGTCGAAGATCCTCCAATCGTTCTCCGCCCATTGCACATGGCGGCGCGCGGCAGGCAGGCCGAACTTGTCTTTCTGCGTCGGGTCGAGATCGATGTAGGACTTCGGGTTGGGCAGCATCTCGCCGTAAGGCGAAAACGTGATAAAAGCGGGGAAACGGTCCTTGACCGACTGCTTGTAAGCCTTGCCCATACCCGGCAGCGTGCGCGCCCATCCAGTGGACCGCCGGTTCTGATAATTGAACTGCATGCCGAAGCTGCGGGCATAATCGCGTTTGCGCGTATGCATGAACGACGGCACGTAGGCGTGGTCGAGATAACCTTCGTCGTTCGTTACGGGCTTGCCGATAAAGTCTTTCAAGAAGAACTGAACGCCGTTGGTGAAGTGGGGGATGAAATGCTTGCCGAGGTGACCGGACGAGTTCGCGAGTCCGGTTGGGTACAAGCGCGAGCGGGACATCAGCAGTAACGCCACGCTTTGTACGCAAGCGCAGGAGACGACAACGGCGCGTCCGCCGACTTCGCCTTCTTTGAGCGTTTCGCGATTGACGAAGCGGACTCCGGTCACGCGATTCTCGTTGTTGACCACAACCTCGCGGACGATCGAATCGTGCAGCACCGTCAGACGTCCTGTGGCGCGCGCGGCGGGACCGATATGTACGTCGGCGGAGTTGTACTTGGCCACCACATCGCAGCCGGCCATGCAGTTGCCGCAGAAGTGGCACGCGGGACGGCCGTACTTGGGAATCGAGAGGGTCGATTTGCGAACGTGAATGACCTTGACGCCCAGCTTGGCCGCGGCATTCTTGATGGCAACGTCCGTACACTTCATCGGGACAGGCGGAAGGAACTCGCCGTCGGGCAGGTCTTCGAGTCCGTCTTTGTTGCCGCAGACGCCGACTTCACGCTCGATCTTGGAGTAATAAGGCGCGAGTTCGGCGTAGTCGATCGGCCAGTCCTCGCCGGCGCCATCGGTGGTACGGCCCTTGAAGTCGCGCTGCGAATAGCGCCATGCCACGGCGTTCCAGAGCAGTGTCTTGCCGCCCACGCCGCGCGACCGTTCGGAATCGAACCCCGGCCGGGCCTCTTTCATGGTGGGGATATGACGGTCGGCAAAGTGGAACGGCAGCGCGTGAGTGTTGAAGTCGGTGCGGGTGTTGACGCGCGGTCCGCCCTCGACGAGCGCCACGTCGACCCCGGCCCGCGCCAGATGCGCAGCCATCGTTCCGCCGGCCGCACCAGAGCCGACAATAATCACGTCATACGTTTTCGCAGGCATTTCGAGGTGGAACGAGGATTATACACAAGAGGATGGTCTGTCGGAGCAAGGTGGTCGCGAGCGCCGGCGCCGGCGAACGCGAAACTTGGTCAATTCCGCTATTGCAACGATCGACTACCACCACTATCGACTCAAACCGCTGCTTCCCACCCAGAGCGGGAGCGTCAGCGACCCGGCTCTATTCAATCCGCCCCGCGCCGCAGGCAGTGCTAACTTGTGGCTTTCTTACTTCGCATTCTTCCGCGCGTACGGCAAATGTTCCTGCAGCGTCTCCCGCATCAGGACCAGTTTCTCCTTCAGCGAGTACGGCGTATAGACATAATCCTGCTCGAACTGAAACCCGAGCCGTGAATCCCGTGTAGCCGCCAGCAGCGAAAGCTCCGTCCGCGCGATCTCATCGCGTAGTATGCGTTCCATCCGGTCCAGTGTGGATGCCGCTTTGCCGGTGTCCCGCTCCGTCGCGAGTTTTAGCCGCAAATCCTCAAATTCCAGAATCGCCTGGTCGCTTTCCATCATGCGTGCTAATTGCTCGGCGATGACAACTTCGCGAACCGCCTTCTGCCGTTTCGATGCCGGGCTGGCCAGTGCCGCCGCGCGGTAGAGTTTCAGGCCTTCTTCCATTTCATCGGCCGACCGTCTCAGGTACTTCAGAAACACCGGCAGGAGCGGCACGTCTTTACTGACCTGAACGCCGGTGGCGCTACGCGCGTACTGTTCTGCCTTATTAACCTTGTTAGTGAAATCGGGATAGAACACCATGCGGGAAACCGTGAATGGCCAATAAGGGTTGAGGCCTCCGCCGAAATAGCCCATCCACTTGGCGTGATCTTCCCAGGAATGGTGGAACGTCGCCGTGCGCACCGGAGGCTCCTGGAAGAACAGCGGATTGCCAACGGCGTTGTTGGTGCCCATGTTCGGACCGGTGTCGGGCACGGTGCTGATCGCCTGGCTGAAATGCTTCCACGCCGCCATTACCGTGTCGCGATTGGCTGCGCCGAAGTCGCGTGCCGCGATCGCCCCCAATAGTTCGTCGAGCGGCGGCGCGTCCGTCCACGCCGACCACGCACGCAACTCCGCGATGAAGTGCGGTCCGAAGCCGCTGCTCCAGCTTTCAAGCGTACCGTTCACCTGGTACTTCTCGAGCGCCTTGTAGCGTTTGTACCACTGATACGGACACGGCAGATACGGGATGGTGCCGTACTGCCAGCTCGCGAACGTGTCCACCTTCGAATACACCTTCATCCCGCGGCTTCGCGCTTCCGCGATCTGCACGTCGGTTACTTCCGCCGGACCCACTTGTGACAGCGAATAATCGCGCAACGAGCCCTGCATCCCGTCGATCTCGAAGCTCTTCCCGTTTTCCCAGGTGAGCATTGGGATCGAGTCTTGCGGCAATTGTTGGATGAAAAAACGCTTCGTCGGAGCGTTCTGCGGCCGGAAGTCGATGTTGTACTCCCACGGCAGAATCTCGATCGCCGGGTTCACGCGATGGCATTCCTCCGCCACGATGCCCACTGCTTTCGTCCAGTTGCGCGCCCAATCCTCCACATACTCCTTCGGAGCGCCGTGCAATCCGCCCCACTTCTTGTACCAGAATCCTTCCGTCAGCAGGACATAGCCCTGAATGTCGGGAAAATCCCTGATGATGTCGCGGACCAGCTTGCGCAGTCCGGCTTCGCTCTCGGGCGTGCCCATGTATTGGTAAATGATCGGGGTGTAGACCTTCATGCCGAACCGCTTGGCGCGGTTGATCAAATCGTGCACACGGGCGGGGTCCTGGTTGCGCACCCGGAACATCAGGCGGGCGTAGAAGTCCGTCGAGTTATCGGCGGTTGTGCGGTCGCCGTTAGGGTTCGTGTAGACAGACGCGAACACGCTGTCAAACCCGTTGTGCGCCATGTGCGCAAGCTGCATGTCCGGAAAGTCCATCCATCCCATCCACGACTGCACCATGCGGGTCTGATGCAGGCTGTTGCGCGCCGTCTTCAGATTGGCAGGCAAGTAAGGAGCCTCGCGCAGATTCATGCGCTCCTCCAGGTGGAACAGCCCGAACATCGCGCCGCGCTCGTCGTATCCGCAAACGGTTAGCCGTTCCGGTGAGGCAACGATCTCATAGCCCTTGGGCGTGTTCAGCGCAGGGCCGCACCCTTGCATCTGGCCGCGCGTGCCCACGACTATACTCTTCGTGAGCGATTGAGCGCCTGCCAACGAATCGCGCGCGTCCACCTCAACCCTGACCTGCATCGACCGCGCCAGGTAATCCCGAAAATCCTCAACCCCGTTCTGCAGCACGGACGAACTGCGCCGGTCGTACACGATCTTCCAACCCGCGTTGGCGATAGCCAGTTCGCCCGGCTTCGCGACCATCGCCGCGTCGCGCCTCGGCACGTGAACCGGAGTCTCGGTGAGCCGCTTGTGGTAGGCGTACGGACTTTCCTCCGCAAGAGCGGTCCTGAGTTCCCGGGCGAAGTCCTGCGTCGTGGCTCCCGTTTGCGCATTTGCCCACGATTGCGGGTGGCCGCCGGCCAACACCATAAGGCATCCCAGTATGTAAACGGATTTCGTCATATCACCTCTTGAACGTCTTACACGTAGCGAATCCATCGGGCACTTTATTACATCAAATTCACCCTGGGGGAAACATCTATCCCCGCAAAAACCTCGACTGTATGAGAAATACCCAGGAGGACGCTTTGTCGTATCGCAGACTGTGGATCGCGTTAGGTGTCGTTATCGTCGCCTCTTTCGTTGTGCTCGGCATTGTCGGCAAGCAAATGATCGACAATGCTCCGCCCGTCCCGGCAGCCGTTGTCGCCGCCGATGGCAGGCAGCTCTTCGATGGCGAAACCATCAAGCTCGGGCAAGGCGTCTGGCAGTCGCTAGGCGGACAGGAGATCGGCTCCATCTGGGGACATGGCGCGTATGTCGCGCCAGACTGGTCGGCAGATTGGCTTCATCGTGAAGCCGTGTTCGTGCTCGACCGGTGGGCCAAAGCCTCAGGCGCCACATCTTATGAAGCATTGGGCGACGAGCAGAAGGCCTCGCTCCGCGCCCGGCTCGAGCGTGTCATGCGCACCAATACCTACGACGCTGCCACCGGCCGAGTGACCATTGATCCCGTTCGCGCCGAAGCATTCGGGGAACTGTCACGTCACTACGCCGACGTGTTCGGCAACGGCCGCCCTGAATATGCCATTCCGGCTGGGGCGCTGACCGATCCGCAGAAACAGCAGCAACTCGCCGCCTTCTTCTGGTGGACTTCCTGGGCCGCCGGCACCAACCGTCCCGGCGCCAATGTCACCTACACCCAGAACTGGCCCGCCGAACCGCTCATCGGCAACGCGCCGACCGGTCCGACGCTCATCTGGAGCGTCATCAGCTTCGTGTTACTGCTGGCCGGGGTCGGCGGCATGGTTTGGTATTTCGCCTCCCAGGAGCGCACCGTCGAACACGAACGCGCACCCGAGCGCGATCCCCTCCTGGGCCTCAATCCCACCCCCTCGCAACGCGCCACGGCGAAGTTCTTCTATGTTGTTGCCGCGCTCTGGGTCGTACAGGTGGCGCTCGGCGCCATCACCGCTCACTATGGGGTCGAAGGCTCGGGCTTCTACGGCATTCCGCTCGATCGCATTCTGCCCTATTCGATCACCCGCACATGGCACCTTCAGATCGGTATCTTCTGGATCGCCACCTCGTGGCTTGCCACCGGACTCTACGTTGCCCCAGCCGTTAGCCGTCACGAACCCGCCGGCCAGCGGCTCGGTGTCAATCTGCTGTTCGGGGCGCTGCTGCTGGTCGTCGTCGGTTCGCTCGCCGGCGAGTGGCTCGGCATTCAGCAAAAGCTCGGCGACGCCTGGTTCTGGTTTGGCAGCCAGGGCTTCGAATATGTCGACCTCGGCCGCTTCTGGCAAATCCTGCTCTTCGTCGGACTGGTCTTCTGGTTGTGGCTGATGTGGCGGGCGCTCCGCCCGGCGCTCGTCGCGCGAAGTGAAGACCGGTCCCTGTTGGTACTGTTCCTGGTCGCAAGCATCGCTATCCCCTTCTTCTACGCCTCCGGATTAATGTACGGACAACGCAGCCACCTCGTCACCGCCGAGTATTGGCGCTGGTGGGTGGTGCACTTGTGGGTCGAAGGCTTCTTCGAAGTGTTCGCCACCGTGGTCATCGCGTTTCTGTTCACCCGCCTCAAACTCCTCTCCACACCCAACGCGACGCGGGCCGTTCTGTTCTCGACCGTCATCTTCCTGTCGGGCGGAATCATCGGCACCTTCCATCACCTGTACTTCACCGGCGCGGGTCCGGCCGTGCTTGCCTTGGGCGCAACCTTCAGTGCATTGGAAGTGGTGCCGTTGGTTTTGATCGGTTTTGAAGCTTGGGAGAACATCCGCCTGTCGCGCACACGCAGCCAGGCGCACTGGGTGGGGGCCTACAAATGGCCCATCTATTACTTCGTCGCCGTCGCGTTTTGGAACTTCGTCGGCGCGGGCCTGTTCGGGTTCTTCATCAATCCGCCAATCGCCCTCTACTACATGCAGGGCCTCAACACGACGCCGGTCCACGGCCACACGGCCCTATTCGGCGTCTACGGCATGCTCGGCCTCGGACTCATGCTTTTCTGCCTCCGCGCGCTCCGTCCCGGCGTTGCCTGGAAGGACGCGCCGCTCAATGTGTCGTTCTGGTGCATCAACGGCGGCTTGGCCCTGATGGTCCTGCTCAGCGTGCTCCCTGTCGGACTGCTGCAAGCCTGGGCATCGCTTGAATTCGGAACCTGGTACGCTCGGTCGGCCGAGTTCATGCAAACCCCGCTCATGGATCGCCTCCGCTGGATGCGCGTCATCGGCGATTCCATCTTCGCCATCGGCGCGCTATTGCTCGGATGGTTTGTCCTCGGATTGGTGACCGGACACTCGTTCGACCGTCGAGCCGAGGTGAGGGAGGGCGACGCGGCGATCCATCCCTTGCCGGAAGGAGTGGCGGGCGACTGAGCCCCCATTACCCACCCGCCCCAAGTACCAGCGCCCGGGACGGCTTTGCTGCCGTGGTCACGAACTGCTGGTGAGGTTGGGATGAAAGTAAGTCGCTGATATAGGACGCAACGTCGACATAGGAGTTACCGAGCGGGATGCGTTCGAGGTGGACGACGTGGAAGCGCCATTCGGTGATCCAGTTAAAGGTGCGCGGATCGCGTTCGTCCTTGGTGAGGAGATGGGCATCAATGAGGCAGAGCGCGGAGTAATCGCGTTCGCGGCCGAGGTCGGCACCGAGATAGTACTGTTGTTTCGAGATAGTTTGCATAAAAGAGCTCTCAGGGGTCAGCGATCAGACTACAGCTAGGCTGGAGTTTTCGAACACCGCTTCCTTGCGGGCGCGGCTCGGTTGCGGTCGTGCGGGTGTCGTGTGTAATTGCGGGCGCCTGAGATTGGGCGATCGGCGGCGGGAATGGGTGTCGACAGGAGTGTGCACAGAAGGTCAGTAGCGGTGTAGCCATTTGGTGAAGCTCCAGTTGGGGAAGAGGGTTTGACGGTGTCGTCTAAAGCGGCTTGGAGTTCTTTCCAGCGGAAGAGGGAGTTAGCCCGACTTTCGCAGTTGGAGGCATTTGGCGTATATAAATCGCTTGTTTTCAGCAAAGGGATGCCAGAGGTCTGCACTACATTTTGAGAGTGGGGAAGGTGGAAACGACCGGTGAGTGGAGGCGTGGC
>JADLDI010000135.1 GCA_020846745.1 Bryobacterales bacterium
ATCGGCTCGGCGCTACCCAATGCCGTTGCCTTGCAGAACGCGCATCCCGACAAACCTGTCGTGCTCATCACCGGCGATGGTTCGCTTGGCTTTTATATCTGCGAGCTCGATACGCTGGTCCGCTACAATCTGCCCGTGGTCATCATTGTCGGCAACGACGCCGGATGGGGCCTTGAACGCGAACTCCAGGGCGAAACCTGCGGCACTACCGTTGCCTGCGAACTGCGCCCCACCCGCTACGACATTGTCATGAAAGGCTTCGGCGGCGAAGGCGAAAACATCACCGACGTTTCGGAAGTCGGCCCCGCCGTCGAGCGCGCATTTGCCGCGAAGAAGCCGTACCTGTTGAACGTCAACGTCCGCGGTGCGCGAAGTCCATTTACCGAGTGGCAACTAGCCGGCAAGAAGAAGTAATCTCTTTCGGTCTCGTGGCCGCCAGCCATTGATGGAACGTGCGGGGATAGTGCGCCCGGACGTCCGCCCGTATGGCTTCCAACCGGACTGCCACCGTTTCGCACGTTGCCGGGTCCACGCCGCTCGCGTACACACGCATTCGCTCCAGCACTTCCAGCGCTTCGTAATACTCGCCCAGGGCCGGACCCGGTTTGGCCGGCATCATCTCCAAATGTTTGCTTGCCACCGCGAGTGCATCCTTCGACCGCCCGGCGGCGTGCAGCAGAATCGCCTCGGCTTTCAATACGATTTTTTCGCTGACGTCCGCACCCGCCTGCCTGAGCCGCGCCAGCACACGGCGTGCCTCCGCCAAGTTCGCCTGCGCCTGTTGCAGCTTGCCCAATTCGACCAGGGGCGTCACCGACGCCGTCAGGTTGGCCAGCCGGTAGTCCTGCGCCGCCTGATTGCTCGCTGAGGTTTTCCGTGCGATGTCTTCGGAGCGGTAAACCAGCAACAATGCCTGTTCCGGGTCGATCGCCGCCATGGTGGAACTGGCCCGCCCAATGACACGGACCAGATCCACCCTGGCCATATCGTTACCAGGATCGGCATGCGCCAACTCTTCGGCAATCCGGCGGGCCTTCTCGTACTGTTCCAGTGCTTCTTTCGGGCGCCCCAGGTTGAACCGCAACGGCAATCCCAACACATCGCCCAGCAGCAAATGGCTCCAGTACAACTGCCGCCTGTTCCGATTCGATTGCGGTTCCCTGGCCGCGACGGATTGCGCCCACCGGATCGCCTCTTCCAGAGTACCGGCCGCATCCGTCAGGTTGCCCGCTGAAGTCTGTGCGCGGCCCAGTGCCGCCAGGGCGCCCACGAATTCCGCTTCAACCGAAGCAGGGTGTGGTTGCCGTTCGCACAGCGGGCGCAGAATGCCAATCACTTCTTCAAATGCCTGCACCGCGTCCGCCGGCCGCCCGTGCGCGTCCCAATATCGGGCCAATTGCCTTCGCGCCTGCACCTGACGCAGCGGCGTCAACCGGTTCCCGAGCCGTACCAGCCGGTCAATCGCCTCGCGCCTCTCGGCATCGCGCCCAGCTTCCTCAAACACGCCGATCAGGCCTTCGTAGATCGCGAACAGCCGGTCTGCGCGGCTCGGGTCCGTTGCGGTCGACTCTACCTGCGCTCCCAGCTTCAGCGCCTTCTCGGCGAGCACCAATCCGCCATTGGTGTCGCCCAGGCTCGATGCCGCGCCGCCCCGGCTTTGCGCCAGTCTCGCGTAAGCGTTCAACAGTTCCCACGCCAGTTCGGGATCCGTTGCGTATTCCCGCTCCAGGCTTTCCAGATACTGCACTGCGATCGCGCCCAACATCGCTCGGGCCTTTGCGCCGCCCACCATACCGGCGATCTCATCGTGCACATCGAACAGCAGCGCCTGGGCCATCCGCCGCGTGTCGGACGCGCGCCTCACTGCCTGTTCGCGTTGCCGTAACGACAGCATGGTGGCCACGGCCAAGCCCGCCATCAGCAGCGCAGCCGCGGTCAGCGGAGCCCACTGCCGCCGCGCGAACCGCCGCAGCCGGTATAGCTTCGAATCGCGCGTCGCCCGTACCGGACGGCACGCCAGAAACCGTTGCAGATCATCCGCCAGTTCCGCTACCGATCCGTAGCGCCGTTGCGGCTCTCGATGCAGCGCCTTGAGCAGTATGTTCTCGAGGTCACCCTCCAGGTCCGGCTGCACCCGCGACGGCGGAATCACATCTTCTTCCGATATGAATCGCAGGACCTCTTCGAGCGGTGCTGTCTTCACCTCGCGCGGTTTTGCCCCGGTCACCAACCGGTACAGCACCGCGCCGATCCCGTACACGTCGGTGGCGACAGCATTCGCCAATCCACGGCATTGTTCCGGACTCGAATACCCCGGGGTAAACGCGCGCATCGTCGTCAGCGTAGCGTCGTCGCTTAATTCGCTCGCCACCCCAAAGTCGATCAGCTTGGGGTGTCCGTATGCCGTCACCAGTACGTTATCCGGCTTGATATCGGCGTGCACCACCAGTTGTCCGTGGGCAAACTGAACGGCCTCGCACAGCTTCAAGATCAGCCGGATACGGTCATCGCGCTCCAGCAGTTCACGGTCGCAGTATTCGTCCACCGGCACGCCGTCCACCCGCTCGATCACCGCATAAGGAACGCCCTCCGGCGTCGTCCCCGCGTCGATCAGTCCCGCGATGTACGGATGCCGCAGTTGCGCCAGTATCTGCCGCTCGCGATGGAAGCGCCTGTGAACGCCTTCACGCACGGAGTAGCTCGCCGATGCCGAAACCTGGGCGAACTTGATCGCTACCCGCTGCCGCACTTCACCATCCACCCGGTGGCCTTCGTAAACCAGGCCCATCCCGCCCGATCCGAGCAACCGCCCCAGTTCGAATGGCCCCACCCGCCGCGCGGGCGCGAAATCCGCCTGGACCTCCGCCACCACCTCTTCGAGCGAATCCCGCACAACTGTCGGCAACCGCAGCGGCTGTTCGCTATCGGAATCGCCGCAATCGTAATCGAGCAGCGAAGCCACCTCGCCGCGCACCGTAGGGCCGGCACAGCTCGCCTCCAGAAACGCCGCCCGCTCCTCGGGCGGCAGCGCGACCGCCTGGTCGAACCAGTACCGGACTTCCTGGTCCATCATCTGTGGCGCCCGGGTTTCGCTACGCGCCTAACTTCCGCCGCAGCCACGCCTGCGCAAACCGCAGATCGTGACGGACCACGTGTACCGATATACCCAAGGCGTGGGCGGATTCTTCGGCCGTCATGCCGCCGAAATACCGCATCTCGACGACCTTCGCCATGGTCGGATTCTCCACGGTGAGCGCCGCCAGCGCGGCGTCCACCGCCAGAACCTCCGTCAGTTCCGGCGTATCGGCCACCACCTCGATCTCGCAGGACTCGCGCACCACATCCCCGAACCGTTTCTTGCTCGTGCGAGCCCTTGCGTAGTCCACCAGCACCTGCCGCATGATGCGTGACGCCAGCGCCAGGTAGTGGCCCTGGTCCGCCAGTTCACGTCCGCTCTCGCGCGACAGCTTCAGGAATGCCTCGTGTACCAGCGCGGTCGGCTGCAGCGTGTGATTTTGCCGCTCAGACCGCAGGTGCCGTGAAGCGATCTTGCGTAATTCGCTATACAGGGCAGGTGTGAGTTCCAGCGGTGCGGAAACGGGAGTGGATAGGCAAGCGCTCACTTTAAGTCGATCCTCCTGGAGAATGGACCGGACTTGCCGCCGGGGTTACAGAATGGCCTGGCGGTTCGGCCGTATCAGCTAATCAAGCGTAAGATACGGCCGAAATGGCTCACCTAACCGAATTTCCTCAGAATTCTTTCAACCGGATCCGGTTTTCGGACCGGTAGAACAGGTATTCGGTGCTGTACGGCACCATGGCCACCGCGCCTAGCGAGTTTTCGCTGCACCCGCTCCCCGGCGCGACCCCTCCTGATGTGTTGATCCGGTGAATATACGTGGCATGCGCCAGGAATCCTACCCGCGGCGCACGCCGCTGAACCCCGGTCACCTGCAACAGCAGCCACGGGATCGCCCCCTCGGCTACCCACCCCGGATCGCTCGATGTCCCGATCGCCTTGGCCCACACGGCGCTCGAGTCTACCGAGTGCTGCCACGTCGGCCGCGCCAGCCCATCCTCCGCTGGGTTCATGCTCAAAAAGTGCGTGGCCACTTGATGTTCCACTTCCCGGTCAATCCACGGGATCTTCACAAACAAGGTTGCCTGCGGACCCAAGAACTTCCACGCTGGACCCGACTGCCCCGGCACGCATACATAATTCTGCGTTCCCGTCGCTGTGGTCTTCAGATAGAGCACGTGCCCGGCCGGCACCTGCAGACCCTCGGGAACTGTCGTCGGAGTTTGTCCTATCGCTGTAAACGGCGCGGCCAGAACAAGAGTGGCCGCCTGTAGCATTCGTGTCTGTCGATTGTTCATTTCTTCTGTTTCTTCCTTTCTGACTAGCGAAGCGAGATCCCGCCCGGAATTTCGCAAATTCCGCCCTCCGTTCGCGCTTCCGTAATTGACAGGCAGTTCACAAACTCACCCGAACAACAGGAGAAGAACCCATGAAATTCCCAGTGCTTCCATATGTCGCCATCGCACTGTTCACAACCACCGCCCATGCATCGGTGATCTACACGTTCACAGCCACCACGCGAGCCTCATTCGGATCGCCTTCGCATCAGGAAACCTTCCGCCTCGAAACACCCGGCTTCATCCCGCTCGTCACCAACGGTCCCCTGATCTCCCTCCTCGAAACCGACCCCGCCGTCACCAAGTGCACGCCGTGCAAAGACGCTCCCGTCCCCGCCCTGCACTTCCTCCGCGGCTCAACCAGCGACCTCATCCAGTTCGCCGACGAAGACGGAGCCACACGCCTCTTCACCTTCCCCTTCGAATCCCTCTCGAATGCCGGCTCCTACTCGACGCTCTGGGGCATTAACGTCGAACGCGGCGAACTCACCGTCGCCAACACTCCCGAGCCCTCCACCTTCGCCCTGCTAGCCACCGGCGCAGCGTTGCTGGCCTTTCGCCGCCAGCGCCGTAATCCGGCCATCAGCCCCCACTAACTCTGCGGTACAATGCCCCCGTGTCCGACCTTACTCGTAGGAACTTACTCCAGTTAGCCCCACTTACGGTGCTCGCTCCCGCCTGTACAGCCATCGACACGCGCCAGGCCGCGCCTAAGTTCCAGGGCAAGACCCTCGACGGTGAACGCTTCGACAACGAATCGCTTAAAGGTAAAGTCGTCCTCCTCCAAGCTTGGACCACCTGGTGCGGCTACTGCCGCCGCGAGCAACCCATCCTCGATGCGCTGCTTAAGGAGTTCAAGCCCAAAGGACTGGTGATCCTTGCCGTGAACGTCGGCGAAGATCGCGCCAAGGTCAAAGGCTATTTGGAGCGTAGCCCCCGCGCCTGCAAAGTAGTGCTGTCCGACGACACCAATCTCGCTTCACTGTTCCCGGGCAACGGCTTCCCGCAATACGTCCTTATCGACCGCCAAAGCAAGTTAGTCGACTCGCAGGAAGGCGCAGGGGGCGAACCCGCCCTTCGCGAACTGCTGCGCCAGGCAGACTTGGCCTGAGTGTTATCCTTCCCCCAGGACAGTACTCGTATGATGCTCGGCTGCGTCAGCTACAATCTCCTCAAAGACTGGGACCTCGATACCCTCATCGCCAAGCTCGAAGAGGCGAAGTTCGAAGCCGTCGAACTTCGCACCTCGCACAAGCATGGCGTTGAAATCACGCTCGATAAGGCCCAGCGCGACAACGTTCGCCGCCGCTTTGAGAAGTCGAAAGTCCGCCTGCTGAGCTACGGCACGACCTGCGAATTCCACTCGCCCGACCCCGAAGTCCGCAAAAAGAACGTCGAACTCGGCCGTCAGTGGATCCACCTGGCCCACGACACCGGCGCTTGGGGCATCAAGGTGCGTCCCAACGGCCTGCCGAAAGACGTCCCGCACGAGAAGACCATCGCCAACATCGGCGCCGGCCTCCGCGAACTCGGCGAGTACGGGGCCGGCCATGGCGTCGAGATCTGGATGGAAGTCCACGGCCGCGACACACAGAATCCGCCCGTCGCCCACGCGATCCTCAAGGCAGCCAACCACCCCAACGTCGGCGCTTGCTGGAACTCCAACCCCACGGATATCGTCAACGGCAGCATCAAGCCCTCCTTCGACCTGCTCAAACCCTACATCAAGAACGTTCACATCAACGAACTGGCCAACGAATATCCGTGGCGCGAGTTGTTCCGCCTCCTCCGCGAGGCCAAGTACGAGCGCTACACGCTCGCCGAAGTGCAGGAATCGAAGGAGCCCGAACGCTTCCTGCGCTGGTATCGTGCCCTCTGGAGCGAACTAAACCGCGCTTGAATTTGCACCGACCCGTTACCATGGGCCTATGACGGCTCGGTGGGTTCTCGGTGTGGTTGCCGCCCTTCAGGCGTGGGCTGCCGTCCCAACGCCTGAATCCCATTTCGGCTTCAAAATGGGTGACGACCGCAAACTCGTCGAATGGTCCAAAGTAGTCGCCTATTTCGATGCGTTGCAGCAATCGAGCGATAAAATCAAAGTCCGAATCCTCGGCCGCAGCACCATGGGCCGGCCCTTCATTGCCGCCTGGATTTCTAATCCCGATACCCTCGCAAATCTCGCCAAATACCAGGAAATTCAAGCCCGCCTCGCCGACCCGCGCCGCACGCCCGAAGCCGAAGCCGGCCGCCTCGCCGCCGAAGGCAAAACGGTCGTCCTCATCACCTGCTCCATCCACTCGAACGAAGTCGCCTCCACCCTGACGGCCGTCCAGTTCGCCTATCGCATCCTCACGGAAGACACCACCAAATTCCGTGCCATCCTCGACAACACCATCTTCATCCTGGTCCCATCGCTCAACCCCGACGGCGTCGATATCGTTCGCAACTGGTACAACAGAACCGCCGACACGCCTTTTGAAGGAACCTCGCCCCCGGAGCTTTATCACAAGTACGTCGGCCACGATAACAATCGCGACTGGTATATTTTCTCCCAAATCGAAACGCGCCTCACCATTGACCAACTTCACAACCAGTGGCATCCGCAAATCGTCTACGACGTTCACCAGCAGGGCGCCTATGGCGCGCGCATGTTCGTCCCGCCATGGCTCGACCCGATTGAGCCGAACGTCGACCCAATCCTGGCGCAACTCGCCAACATGATCGGCACCGGCATGGCCGCCGACCTCACCAGTGCCGGCAAGAAGGGCATCTCGATCAACTCGACCTACGATTTCTGGACCCCCGCCCGCCACTATCAGGCCTATCACGGCGGCATGCGTATCTTGAGCGAAAGCGCCAGCGCCAAGCTGGCGTCGCCCATCACGGTGGCGTCCGATGAGATTCGCGACGCGGCACCCGGTTATTCGCCCCGCCAGTCGTCCTGGAACTACCTCGAGCCGTGGCTCGGCGGCGAATGGCGCTTGCGCGACATTATCGATTACCAGCAGATTGCCTGGGAATCGTGCCTCTGGCAGGCCGCCGTCCGCCGCGAAGATCTGCTCCGCAGCTTCTACAGAATCGGTCAGCGCGCCGTCGCCCGCCGCACGCCCACCGCGTTCGTCATCCCCAAACAGCAGCGCGACCCCGCCGCGGCCCGCACGCTCGTCAACACGCTGACGTTCGGCCTCGTTGAGATCGAAGAAACGGCCAATACCTACGTCATCCCGATGCAGCAGCCCTATAGCTCATTCGCTAAAACGCTGCTCGAGCGCCAGAACTATCCCGACCTGCGCCTCTACCCCGGCGGTCCGCCCAAACGCCCCTACGACGTCACGGCACACACGTTGCCGCTGCTGATGGGCGTGGACGTCCGCCCCGTCGAATCGGTCCCAGGTACAGCCAAAAAGCGCCCCGCCCGCTACGTCTTCCAGGGCCCCAAGCCGATGTCCGCCTCAAACGGCGACACCTGGCGAGAGATCAACCGCATCTGGCGCAAAGGCGCAAGCGTCTGGCGCAACCCCTCTAGCGGCGACTTCTCCGCGAAACGCGTCGAGGGCTGGGTCGAAAAGAAACGCCCCCGCATCGGCCTTTATCGCAGCCACATGCCCATCATGGACGAGGGCTGGACACGCTGGATGCTCGAACGCTTCAACTGGAGCTATTCCCCCGTCACCAACTCCGAAATCCGCACCGGAGCCCTGAAAGACCGCTTTGACGTCATCCTGTTCCCCGACCAGGGACCGTCCACCATCCACAACGGCCTCCGCCCCGGCTCTATGCCGCCAGAGTACGTCGGCGGCCTCGCCGAAGAAGGCGCCAATGCCCTGCTCGACTTCGCCCGCGCCGGCGGCACGCTGATCTTCCTCAACGACTCCACCAGCTACGCCATCGGCCACTTAGGAATACCGTTGAGGAACGCCGTCCGCGGCGTCCCCTCCAGAGACTTCTACTGCCCCGGATCCCTGCTCAATGTCTCCCTGGACACCACGCACGCCTTAAGCAAAGGCCTGCCACAGGACCTCACTGTCTGGTTCGAAGAAAGCCCCGCCTGGGAAGTCCCGGAAGGCTCGCCGGTAAAAGTAATCGCCCGCTATCCTGAAGCCAACCTTCTAGCTTCCGGCTGGCTCTTAGGCGAACGCCACCTCGCCCGGCGCGCCGCCCTGGTCGAAGTCCCCATGGAAAAAGGCCGCGCCGTACTATTCGGCATGCGCCCCCAATACCGCGCCCAAAGCTACCTGACCCTAAAACTTCTCTTCAACGCCTTCCTGCTGTAGCTAGCGCCCGGCGGCCACTCCGCTATCCACTACTTCGCGGATGCGCCGATAATCGCCGTGCCAAATCGCGCTTGCGTCCAGCCACAACCCCGGAAAGACTTCGGATCTGTAGATGCCGTCATCGGCAGGCTTTAGTGGCTGATAGGAACCATCGCGAAGCACGCGCCAGGTAATCCGGCTATGCAACTGCTCCAGCGTGATGTACTCGCTTACGCCTGCCCGTTGGTACAGCGCCAGCTTCGGACCGAAATCGTACTCAGTGCTGGTTACGCACACTTCTACGACAAGATCTGGCGTGCCCTGCCGGTAGTTGTTCCTCAATGCGAACTTCCCACCGTACTCTGGCTTGAAATACAGCGAGAGGTCAGGCTGGGGAGAACTCTCGAGCATGAGCCAGGTCTCGCTGTGACCAACAATGCACGTGGACGCCGCGGCAGCGTAGGTATGCAGCCAGAAACCGGCAAAGCCGTCCAGTAAACTGTGATCAACGGATACGGGCGACGCCACGTATACCTCCCCATCAATAAGCTCGGCATGTTTGATATCGGGCGAGGCATCCCACCGCCGCATGAACTCCTCGCGCGACATCTTCATGCCTGAGATCAGCAACGGAGCCGCCAGATTGCTAGCCGACATCCCCTCTCACCTCAGCGAGCCCACGCCGGACGCACTCGCGGAGTGCATCGTCGTCTTCTCGCCAAAATGCTGCAACGTCCAGCCACAGCCCGGGCAGTGCGCGCGACCGGATAATGCCGGCGTCATCTACCGGCAAGTTCTCGTACGACCCGTCGACAAGCGTTCGCCACGTGATCGCCTTGGAGAAGGTCTCAACGGTAATGTACTCCTGCACTCCGGCGCGCTGATAGAGGGCCTTTTTCGGACCAAAGTCGTAGTCGCGGCTGCTGACACAAACCTCAACAGCAATCACTGGGGCACCCGCAGGATACTTGCCGCGGGCTTCCATGCCCACATCAGACCGGAAGAGCGAAACGTCCGGCTGAGGCGCCGATTCCTGAAGGTACGAGGTGACGTTCGTGGCGCACATCAATCCTGGCGCCTTCGATGAATAGGCGCGTAGCCACGCCACCATCAGGCTTTCATACAATCCGTGGTCTAAAGAAACTGGAGAGGACACGAACACCGTCCCGTCAATCAACTCGGCACACTTCAGGTTGGGCTCGTTCTCCCACGCTTCGATGAACTCCTCGCGGGACATCTTCATGCCCGTGATGAGTAGCGGTGTACCGGCATTGATCGCCGACATACTTCCAGCTTAGCTGATGAGTCTACCGGGTAACCGGGTCCCCGATCTCAGGGTCCACACCCAACTCCGCGAAGGCCTGCACAGCGCGGCGCGGATCGAACTGCCCCTGCCGCGACAGCCGCGACAACGTCGCCGCCACGACAGACTCGGCATTCACTTCGAAGAACCGCCGCAGATGCTCGCGATTTTCCGACCTGCCGAAGCCATCGGTGCCCAGCGAAACCAGGCGGTCGCCAATCCAAGCAGCCAACTGGTCCGGCACCATCTTCACGTAATCGGATGCCGCGACAATCGGGCCATTATGATCGTCCAACGCCTCGACGATGTACGGCCGCCTGGGCTGTTCGGTGGGATGCAGCCGGTTCCAGCGTTCCACGCTCAGCGCGTCGCGGCGCAGTTCGTTGTAGCTCGTTACGCTCCACACGTCGGCCGGAATTTGATAGCGTTCCGCCAGGATCTGCTGCGCGCGCAGCACTTCGTTCAGGATCGGCCCGCTGCCGAACAGTTGTACCATGGCGGGTCCAATTGGCGAGTTCTTATACTTGTAAATTCCGCGGAGAATGCCCTCTCGAATACCGTCGCCCTGCGGCATCGGCGGCTGCACATAGAATTCGTTGTAGATCGTAATGTAGTAGAAGAGGGTCTCGTTTTCCTGATACATCCGGCGGATACCGTCCTGGATGATCACGGCGAGTTCGTAGGCGTATGCGGGATCGTAGATGTGGCAGGTGGGGATGGTGGAGGCCAGAATCGGCGAGTGGCCATCCTGGTGCTGCAAGCCTTCCCCAGCGAGCGTTGTGCGGCCCGCCGTGCCGCCCATCAGGAAGCCCTTGCCGCGCGCATCGGCGAACGCCCACATCAGGTCGCCCACGCGCTGGAACCCGAACATCGAGTAGTAGATGAAGAAGGGAATTATCGGCACGCCGTAGGTGGCGTAAGCCGTACCCGCGGCGGTGAAGCTGGCCATCGAACCCGCTTCGGTGATGCCTTCTTCGAGGATCTGCCCATCTTTCGCTTCCTTGTAGAACAGGAAGTTGTCGCTGTCGACCGGCTTATAGAGTTGCCCCTGCGACGCGTAAATCGAAACCTGCCGGAACAGCGCATCCATACCGAACGTACGCGCTTCGTCCGGAATGATAGGTACGATCAGCTTGCCGAGCTTCGGATCTTTCAGCAACCCGCGCAGCATGGTGACAAACCCGTTCGTCGTCATCGCCGGGCGCCCGCCCGACCCCTGCAGCAGATCGTTGAAATTCTCGAGCGGAGGCGCCTCAATCGTGATCCGCTTCGGATGCCGCACCGGCAAATAGCCGCCCAACACGCGCCGCCGCTCCTGCAAATACCGCATCTCGGGGCTGTGCTCCGATGGCCGGCAGAACGCCAGCTTCGATACCGCATCGTCGGGCACCGGGATGTCGAACCGCTTGCGGAAGGACTCCATTTCCTGCTCGTTGAGCTTCTTCTGCTGGTGCGTCGTGTTGCGACCCTCACCCGCTTCGCCCAACCCGTAACCCTTAATGGTCTTCGCCAGGATCACCGTCGGTTGGCCTTTGGTCTCGATCGCGCGCTTATAGGCGTTGTAGACCTTCTTCGGATCGTGGCCGCCGCGCCGCAGCTTAGCCAACTGCTCGTCCGACATGTCGGCCACCAACTCGAGCAACTCGGGGTACTTCCCGAAGAACTCTTTGCGGACGTAAGCGCCGCCCTTGGCCTTAAAGTTCTGGAATTCGCCATCAACGCATTCCTGCATGCGGCACACCAGGAGGCCGGACTTGTCCTTTTCGATCAGGCGATCCCAATCGTCGCCCCACAGAACTTTGATGACATTCCAGCCCGCGCCGCGGAACAGCCCTTCCAGTTCCTGAACAATCGAGGCGTTGCCGCGCACCGGACCATCCAGCCGCTGCAAATTGCAGTTCACCACCCAGATCAGGTTGTCCAGCTTCTCGCGCGAACCCAGCGTGATCGAACCTAGTGTTTCCGGCTCGTCCGACTCACCATCGCCGACAAACGCCCAGATCTTGCGCCCCGTCACCGGGATCATGCCGCGATTTTCCAGATACCGCATGAAGCGTGCCTGGTAAATCGAATTCAGCGGACCGAGCCCCATGCTTACCGTCGGGAAGTTCCAGAAGTCCGGCATCAGCATCGGGTGGGGATACGACGACAACCCTGGATGCTCGCGCAATTCATGCCGGAAATTCTCCAGGTGCTTCTCGCTCAGCCTCCCCTCCAGGAAGGCGCGGGCATAAACCCCGGGCGAGGCGTGCCCCTGGTAGTAAATGAAATCGCCCGGCTGGTCGCCATACGACCCGCGGAAGAAATGATTAAAGCCGACCTCCGACAGCGTGGCCAGCGACGAGAACGTCGAAATGTGGCCGCCAATACCGTCGTCGTACTTGTTGGCGCGGACCACCATACACATGGCGTTCCACCGCATCAGACTCTTGATGCGCCGTTCCATCTCGCGGTCGCCCGGAAACTCGACTTCGTCCTCGACAGGGATCGTGTTGATGTACGGTGTGGTCAACTTCACCGGCGAGCTGACGCCCAGGGTATAGGCGCGATCCGCCAGCTTGTTCAGCAGGTAACGGACGCGGTCGTGTCCGTACTCATCGATAACTTGATCCAGAGCCTCCAGCCATTCGCTGGTCTCCTGTGGATTGAGATCTTCCGATACTTCGGCCTTGGGTTTAAGCATAGTTCAGGTGTCCAGACTTATGACCAGATAAACGCGGGTTGCGCTATTTCCAGGGTAACGCGCTGCCGCCGAGGCGGGCAAGGCGGGTAAAGGTGAAGCCGCTCAAGCGGATTAACGTTTGATTAACGCAGTCGCAAATTGGGTTCGTTCCTCACGGATTTATGCAGGGCGGTCCGGTAGCCGATGCTGGCGCCGGCGTCGTCGCGTATTTCGGCGGTTACGGGGTGGGGAGTTCGTTTCGCAAATAGTTGAAAACAGGACGTAGAAACGAGATGAGCTATAGCGACAGCGAAGCTTGCAGCATCGCTTTCGTATACGCAACATTATAGATTTCAGCGGCCAAACCGCCGCCGCCGGGGTACTGGTTGCGTATGCTCCGCTGACGGTCGATGTCGAGTGCCCGCGGATGTTCGGGATACAGGCCGCGCGGATACTTATGCTTTACTAATTCGCGCATCACAGCGAACATGTTCACCTGTCCCTCGTCGAGGAATACCTCGGTGTAATCGACATACGGCTTGCGGACGCGGACGTTCCGGAAATGGACGTGATTGATGCAATCGCGCTCGGAAAGATACCGGCACACGGCTACCGGGTCTTCGCCCATCTCCCGTGTGACCCCGCAATCGAACGTCATTCCGTTGAAGGGACTCTTAAATAAATTTAAGTACTGCTTCCAGCTCTCGACACTCGCCATGATCTGCTCATTGCCGCGGCTCAACGGGACGGGCGGATCGTTTGGATGCAAAGCAAGCCGTACATTCGACTTCTCGGCCACAGGAACAACCGCTTTCAGAAAGTGCTCGGCCCGTTTCAGTTGCTCCGCTTTGGTATGCGTCCCGACGCCTTCCTTGGGCGGCAGGTTCTTTGAAAGCTCGTAGTCATAGGCGGTCAGTCCCGCGCCCCCGCGCCCAATCTCTTCCTTGTAGCCTTCAGTAAGGCGATGGGCGTAGAAGTTGTATTCGACCACCGGCAGCCCGACCTTGCCCGCCGCCTGAATCGATTTGATCACATCCTCGATTTGTTTGTCGGCATTCGGCTTGCCCCAGATGACATCGTTAAAGCCCCCGATCATCATATTGATAATCGTGATCCCGCCGGCCTTGAAGCGGTCCATCCGGGCCCGCAACTCGGCCTCCTCCCACGGAATCCGTGACGGACCGCCCATCAGGACGTAATCTACCCCAATCTGCTTCAATTGCCGCATCCCGGCTTCATCGAGGTTTCCGGGAACTCCGAGGCAGATACGCGGCGTGTGGGCGCCTTCCTGGGGAGGCCAGTTTACGGGACCGGCAGCGAGCGCGGCCGAAGCCGGTACTAGCCCGGCGGCGGCTCCCGCTTGGAGCATATTACGTCGCGACAATTTCGTCATATGAATGCCTCTTGGGTACCTCTCATATTACTCAAGCGGTAAACAAAGCGGGCCGCCCCGAAACTGGAGCGGCCCGCGTTGGTTCAGTGAGCAGTAGGTTAGAAGTGAAGGCGCAGCGTGTACTGGACCTCGCGCCCGTAGTTCACCTGCGAGGTGATACCGCCGAACTGCGTGCTCGTAACCGTGAGGTTCGGGTTGCCGGGCATCACGCTGTTAGTCAGGTTGTACCCTTCCAGCCGGAACTCGAGCTTGAACTTCTCGGTCAGGTCGAAGTTCTTCGAGATCGTGCTGTCCAGCTGCCAGAACCGCGGTCCGGTCAAACCGTCGTACTGGTAGGGGTTCATACGCGGAGTGAAGGGAATCGCCTGGCTGAATGCGGCGGTATTGAACCACTTGCTCCAGGTTGGGTTGTCGACCGTTGGCGTGCCACTCACTTCCAACTGGCCGAACCGGAGGAACGAACCCGAATTCCACATAAAGATGTGGCTGGTGGACCAGCCGCCGATCACGGCGTTCAGGATTGGGTGCATACCGGCCCCGAACTTGCGCCCCTTACCGAGCGGCAGGTCAATGGTCGTGCCGATGGTCATGCGGTGCCGAGGAGAAGACGCCGGAATCATGGTCAGCTTGTTGGCGTACTGATCGGGCGAATTGAAGAATGCGTCGGTGCTTTCGCGATTGTAGTTGTAACCGTACACGAGGCTGTAGCCGGACGCAAAGCGCCGCTGCACGCGCAACTGCAACGCCTTATAGACGTTGGATACGCCGGGCATGAACGCCATCGTCAGGTCACCATACTGCGGATAGGGGCGCAGCAGGTTCGACAGCGGAGTGGTCCGCTGGCCGCGCAATTGGCCAGGCATCACGCTAGCGGGCAGGCCGAAGAACGGGTTGTTCACCGCCGCCGTCAACTGCGACTTATAGGTGTAGCTCAGTTGCGGATCAACCATGTTCAGCGATTGCCCGAAGCCCGCATTGCCGCCCTGGCCTTCCGGAACCATGTTCGACCCGAAGTTCATGAAGAACGTGCCGTCCAGCTTGAACCCGGCGAACAGGTCGCGCTCAACGGTGAAGTTGAACCGGTCGTTCATCGGGATCTTCAGGTTCTGATTCGCCCATGTCGTTGCACCGGTGTTACCGAGGTTGGTGTAACGGCCCGCGCCGCGTCCGACCGGCAGGACGAGCGGATTGGTGGCCGGGAACGGATCGGCGAACACGCCCTGCGGCACACCCTGCACCGCGACCGGCCCATTGGATGTTTGCGAATAGCCGTCGTTGGACGGCAGAATCCACGAGTATCCGAGCACGCTCATCAGCGGCACCGCGTAGCGTGCATAGCCCACGCGGATAGCGGTGCGGTCGTTCGCGCGGATGGCGACGCCCACGCGCGGGAGGAAGCTGCGCCTGGGCGCGTTATACAGGCCGGGTTTGTCATCGGTTGTGTAGATCCACGCGCCGTTGTAAGTCGGCTTCGGAGCACCCGAGATCGAGGCGACCTGCGGCGGCATCACGGGCGGATTGCTTTGGAATTCCGGAATCGGGTTCGTGAGGTCGAGCATGCGAGCCAGGCGGCCCTGCCGCTCGGACGGAGCCGTTTCGTACTCCCAACGCAAGCCGAGGTTGAGCGTGATCCGGCGGTTGATCTTGAAGTCATCCTGGAAGAACAGGCCGTACTGATCCTGCTTGGTATAGCGCGGCGAAACGTAGTTGGCGGTGAGCGAGTTGTCGATGGCTCCGAGCAGGAACGTCGCCCACGCGCTGCCGTACAGCAGTGTGTTGGGCGCGTTGTAAGTCTCAGCCGTATAGTTGGCCGCGAACGGGAACGAGCCGAGGTTAGGCAACTGCGAATACTCGTAAGCGTGGCGATACGCCATGCCGAACTTCATGTAGTGGCGGCCGCGGTCGTGACCCATGCTGCCCTGATAGGAGTACTTGCGCGGACGATAGCTCCACCAACTGGATTTGCCGAACGAGGCGCCACCGATGTTGAGGGCGGGATAGTAGACGGCCGGTGAGTCGGCTGTGTACGGCTTGTACCAGCCGTTGTTCCAATACTTGGCGAGCCCGGCTTCGCCGAGCTTCGCCCAGTCGGAATCATATTCGTCTTCCGAATAGACAACACCCATGCGGAAGTTGATGACGGTCCGCGCGCTCAGCGTATAGACGCTGTCAAAGGCGGCATTCAGTGCGTCCATCAGACCGCCGTTGTCGGAAGTTGTGGCCGGGCTGTTGCCGTAGTTGTTGTTATCGAGCCGCGTACGGATGACGCTATACCGGCCGAACACTTTCCACTTGTCGGTGATGTTCCAGTCGGTACGGTTCGACAGGTTCCAGTAATTCAGGAACCAGGCATAACCGGTGCGGTAATTGTTGATGCCGGTCGCGTCGTCGCCGGGGTTATTCGGCCCCCAGATATCGGCCAGGAATAGTTTCGACGTGGGATCGATGCGCGATGCAGGGATGATGTTGTTGGCGAAGGGAGTGCGAGTGACGGCGTTGGTCGCGTTGTCGGTCTTAGTCGTCCACGGATCGAAGATCGTGCGAACGGCCCCCGCCTTGGTAAGAGAGCGGGAGAAATCGCCGATCCGTTCCTGATCCGTGGGCAGGGTCATTACCTTTGTGTAAGGCTGGCGGTTCTTCCAGCGCTCGTACGTAAAGAAGGTGAACAGCTTGTTCTTGATAATCGGCGCGCCAATCGTGCCGCCGCCCACATGGTTGCGTACAACGTTCGGCGCCCGTGTGAACGCGTTCGACACGGCGTTCAAAGACGGATTGCGGCCGAAATAGTAAAGGCTCCCGTGGTACTCATTGGTGCCTGCCTTCATGCCGACGTTCATCACGCCGCCCGCCGAAAAGCCGGATTCCGCGTCAACCGAGTTCTGCTGCACCGTGAACTCCTGAACGGCGTCCATGGGCGGCGAATAAGAACCGCGGGAGCCGACGCCGATCGGCGATCCATCGATCTGCACTTCGTTGCGGCCGCTGGTTTGGCCGCCGACATCGACACCTGTGGTGGAGAGTTGATAGAACGGGTTGCGCTTGGAAACGTCGGAATAGCGGTTAACTACGGCGGGGTCAAGCAAAGCGAGCGTGAAGGGGTTGCGCGCGAGCACGGGCAGTTCCTTGAGCATCGTGCCGTCGATCGTTTGCGAAAGCGTCGTGGTGTTGAACTGAATTTCGACTGCACTGTCGGCCACCGTTACGGTTTGGCTCAGATCTCCCACTTTCAGTGAGGCGTTCACGGTTATGTCGGACCGTACAAGGACCTGGATGTTCTCCTGGACAAACTTGCCGAACCCGGAGGCTTCAGCCGTCAGGGAATACGTGCCTGGTTCGACGAAATCGAAGAGATAACGGCCGGTTTCGTCGGTGGTGCGGGTGGTTGCTGTTTTGGTGTTGGTGTTAACTAAGGTGACGGTTGCTTGAACAACGGCGGCATTCGTCGAATCCGAAATGACGCCTTGGACGCGACCGCGATAATCTTGTCCCCACATGATTGTGGAGAACAAGAACGTGAGTAAGACTACAAACCGGTTTGAAAAGCTCATTTGAAGCGAGACCTCCACAGAGGGTGACCGCATTTGTATCATGCGCGCAGTCTTGATTGCAAGCGTGCGTGTTGCTCGTGTTGCTCGCGTGGTTGCGCGCCAAGGGTCGGCTCGGCGGGGGGAAGGCGCTCCCTTTGAGCGCGGGGTGTTACGCCGTCACTCAGCCTTCACCTTGTCACGAACGCGAGGCCAGCCGCTGAAACACCTCCGCATACCCACGTGTAGGCCAATTGTGGAGCTCTCCTCGATACCGTGCCAATCCCAAGGCAGCCTCATCGTAGGACAGCAATTCGCACTGGCTCCGATGCGCCCGAATCGCAGCCCGCTTGCGTTCGACGTAGCGCGTAATGTCGACTTTGTCGTCGATTGCGGTTAGTGGCGTCCAAACCTCAAACCCAAGCACGTCCACCGGCAGTCCCTCGACAGCCGTGCTCACAAGCCTCGATGCTGCCTGATGATCCGGATGCCACTCCCCGGGATGCGGGACATAAATCCGTTCGACCCCCAACCCGGTTACGATCGCGCGTAATCGACCCGCCACTTCCGGAGTGACCTGCACCCCCCCATCCCTCAGCCGCCAGAACAGGATCGCTTCGATGCCTAGCACCTCCGCCGCTGCCCGCGCTTCCTGTTCACGAACGGGTCCCATCTCCTCAGGGGCTCGGCCGTGTCCTCCATTCTCACCGGAAGTTAAAAAAAGTACTTGAACGCGATCGCCTTGGTCAACGTGCCTGGCGATAGTTCCACCACATCCAATCGCTTCATCGTCCGGGTGCGGACTTACGACAAGAACCACTTGCCCCACACCGCATAGACACTCAAATCGGCTCTAAAGCAACCCGTTTTCGCTCTTGGCGAAGTACAGGTCCACCGCGCGTTCGATGTCAGGCTTGCTCATCAACACGGGGCGTTTTTCGTATTCTGCGATCGAAGTCAGAATATTGCAGATATCAAGCGGATAACAGGCGCGTAGCTCCGACCGCCCATCCCGCAGGCACAGGTCCCGCAGAAACTCGGCCGCACCCGCCTCGTGCGGCACGCGCCTCGCCGTCACCACCCGTTGGAAAATCTGGTCGAACACCTGATCGTCCACCGGTTCCACGAGGATTTTGTTCTGAATACGGCGTAGGAACGCTTCGTCGGCCAGGTCGCGGGGGTCCAGATTCGTCGAAAAAACCACCAGCATCTCGAAGGGGATCTGGAACTTCACCCCGTATCGCAGCGTAAGATAATCTACGCGCCGATCGAGCGGTACGATCCATCGATTCAGTAAGTCCCGTGGCGACATCAGTTGCCGCCCGAAGTCGTCGATGATGAAAATCCCATTGTTTGCTTTCATTTGCAGCGGGGCTGCATAGATGCCCGAGGTGTCGTCGAGCCTCAATTCGAGCATGCTCGGGATCAGTTCACCGCCTACGACAATACAGGGGCGACGGCATAGCACCCATCGCTGATCGATATCGGGGTCTTCAATGTCGAGGCGCTGATGGACTACGGGATCGTACAAGCTGATAATCTGATTGTCGACTTCCACAGCATAGGGCAACAGCACCGCGTCTTGGTAGACCCTGAGCATTCGCTCCGCAATGCTGGTTTTACCGTTGCCAGAAGGACCATACAGGAAAATCGAGCTTTGCGATACGAGCGCCGGGCCGAGTTGATCGAGCATCCGGTCGGTTACCACAAGGTCTGACAACGCCACTCGCAGTGACTTACGATCGATCGTTACGCGTGCCGATTGAGCTTGGGTCGCCGCTGCGTAGTCTTTCAACGAGACCGGACAGGCACCCGCATACTGTGAGATCTGGAAACGGTCAGACGCGAGGTTCTTACCGGCTTGCGACAGTACAAAACTGTAGTCGTTCCCAATCATCCCTTTTACTTCAACAAGTTGCTGGCTGCGCAGATGCCGGAAGGCCCAGTCCACAACCGGCAAAGACAAGCGCAATGCCCGGTGCAAGGAGTGAAGACTGGAGAAGCCCTCGAGCAGGAGGCGCCTGAGGACCAGATCGAGCACAAGGGATTCGGAAATGCCTAAATCAGCGCACGATTGCGGAATCCGCGGCTTAAAGGAACTTTCGAGTAGCGGTGCGGCCATTGCCCTAACCATCGGCGGATTGCGCGCGGTTCTGCACGGTTGCCACATCAAAAACGTCGTTACTGTTTGGAGCTGAGAGTCTCGACAGCCCTGCTTGCGCTGTGTCTCACCGTCTCCGCCCAGGATCCGCCGGAATTTATCGCCGGTGATGCCCGAAAGGCGGAAAAGGCGGGGGACTTCGTGCGCGCGTACCTGCTCTACGCCGAAGCCGCCGCACAGGGCCCGAAGAATCTTCGGTATTGGCTCCGCAGCCAGGCTTTGCAGAGCCGCGCCCTCACCGCGCTTGGTCCCCACCTAAGTGTTGGAACGGACGCTCGACCCGCGGCTCCGGTCGAAACCGACCCGCTTACGCCGGAAGACATTACCGAATCCAGGCAACTGCAGCCTCCGCTGCGGCTCCAGGGACAGCCCGGTGTCAGGGACATCAACGCCAAAGGCGATTCCAAGCTCGTTCTCGAGCAAGCAATGAAAGGCTTCGGCATCGAGGTCGTCTTCGATGCCGAGTATCAGCCTGTTGCGAACATCAAATTCCAACTTGAACGCGCCACTTTCGCCGAAACTGTCGCGGCAGTCCAGGCCTCAACCTCTTCCTTCCTCGTCCCCATTAGCGAACGCATGGCCCTCGCCGCCCGGGACACTCAGCCTAAGCGCCAGCAACTCGAACACACCATGGCCATCTCCATCCCCTTGCCCGAACCCGTCTCAGTTCAGGACGCGCAGGAGTTGGCCCGCTCCGTCCAGCAAATGTTCGAGATTCAGAAATTCGGGGTCGATTCGCAACGCCGCATCGCCGTCGTTCGCGACCGTGCATCGAAAGTTATTCCCGCCGTCGCCCTTTACCAGGACCTTCTGCGGCCCAAGTCCGAGGTGATGATCGAGGTCGACTTTCTTGAGGTAAACCGCAGCAAGTCCCGTGAAATCGGCCTGCAGTGGCAGCGCAGTGCCACGCTGTCCTATTTCGCCGGGCCGAAGGGTGTAACTTTTCAGAACTTGGCGAACGTGGTGCGCATGGGCAAGTTGACCAGTGTCCTCGGTATTGCCATCAGTGGAATCGAAGCACTCGCGACCATGAGCGACCGCGATGGCCGCACCCTCTACAACGCCTCAATGCGTACTAGTGAAGGGACCGCTGTCAATTTCCATCTCGGCGATAAGTACCCCGTGATGACAGCAGGCTACTTCGGCAATACTACCGGGACAGGCCAGGTATACACCCCGCCGCCCACGTTCAACTTCGAAGATTTGGGCGTAGTTCTCAAGATCACTCCGCGTGTCCTCGAAGACAATGTTGTCGCGATGGAGGTGGAGGCTGAATACAAAGTCCTGACCGGCGAAGCTTTAAATGGCATTCCTGTCATTGCAAGCCGGAAGGTCACCTCCGCCGTCCGCCTTCAGCAAGGTGAAGCCGCAATCGTCGCTGGACTGATGCGGTCAAACGAAGCGCGTACCCTCACCGGAATTGCCGGCCTCGCAAATATCCCCGCTTTGGGGGCACTATTCCGGCAGGACCTCAAGAGTGAAGACAACACCGAGGCGCTGCTTGTGATCCGTCCTCGTCTTCTCCGAACCCCGGCTCATAAGTACGAAACGCGAACATTGTACACGGGCACCGAAACTAAGCCGCACATCCCGTTGTAAGCCGGGTGCTACGCTCAAAATGATGTCATTGATGCTGGACGAGATCCGGCAGCAGCCCGCCGTATTGGAACGAACCTTGCGGCAGGAGCTTAAAGCTGTCGAGCGTCTTAAGAAAGCGCTGGCGAACCGTAAGCCGCGCTATATCCTTCTGGCTGCGCGAGGGACTTCTGATAATGCGGCCCTGTTCGGGCGGTATCTGCTGGAAATTACCACCGGAATACCCGTTTCCCTGGCTGCACCGTCTATCTTCACCCTGTATGGCGCCACCGTCGATTGCCGCGATGCGCTCGTTGTAGCCATCTCGCAGTCCGGCGAGTCCACCGATACCAATCTCGTTCTCGAACGTGCGAAAGCGCAGGGCGCCATCACCGTCGGTATTACTAACGAGCCCGAAAGCGCGCTGGCCCAAATGTCCGAGCACGTGTTCCTGGTCCGGGCCGGACGGGAGAAAAGCGTTGCCGCCACCAAGACCTATACCGGCCAGCTGCTGATGCTCTATCTGCTGGCATATGCCTTAGGAGCGCCGATCAAGATCGACGATCTGCGTAAGTTGGCGGACCTCGCGGCCGCCGCCCTCAAGCTGGAGCCTGTCGTTCGCCAGTATGCCCCGCGCTACCGTTTCATGGATCATGCGGTGGTGGTCGGCCGTGGCTTGAACTACTCCAACGCATTTGAGTTCGCCCTCAAAATGATGGAGACCTGCTATGTCGTCGCCGAACGCTTCTCCTCGGCCGACTTTCTTCACGGTCCCATCGCAATGGTGGAATCGGCATTTCCGGCTTTTCTCTTTACCCCTCCCGGCGTCACCTGGACCACTATGCGTCAAATGGCCGACCGCCTGCGTGCAGCCGGAGCCGACGTGTTACTGGTGACCGACAGGTCAAATGCCGAAGCCGCCCAATTAGGGATCCGGACGATCAACATCGGCGCGCGCGTCGGTCATCGAGGATCGCTGCCCGAAGAGATCTTCACGCCCATTCCGTACATCATTCCGGCGCAGTTATTCGCCGAAGCGCTGGCGGGCGAAAAGGGCCTCAACCCCGACAAGCCTCGCATGCTCTCGAAAGTTACGCAAACGCTTTAAAAGAAACTTCAGCAGGCCGGTGAGGAGGGCATATCGCGGCCAGACCGTTTTCGAATCGTGTTTGGCGGCAAACCCCATTCGGCGGGAATGAAGTTTTATGCATTCTGGAGAAACGGAGTAAATAGTCTGCCTCTGTGCCGCACAACTCCCCGTATAGTGCTATCTTGTAGTTTCTCTTTATGTCCCTTGGCCGCCCGCTGTGCGGGATTGTTACTCCCCTGATTACTCCGCTCGCTACTCCGGAGTCTCTCGATACAAAGTCGTTGGAGAAGCTTCTGAACCATGTGATTGAGGGCGGTGTATCCGCTGTCTTCATCCTGGGTACCACCGGAGAAGGACCTGCCCTACCCACCGGGGTACGCCGCGAAATGGTAGAGGCCACTTGCCGTCTCGTCGATAGCCGCGTACCCGTGCTGGTCGGAGTGACTGACTCGTCGCTGAAAGACCTGCTCGACTTATCGGACTACAGCGCCAAATGCGGCGCTGAAGCCATTGTGACCGCCGGCCCTACCTATTTCCCCGTCGCCCAACCTGAGTTACAGAACTACATCGAACAGGTGGCCGCGCGCTCGCCGCTCCCGATCTTTCTCTACAACATGCCGAGCCATACTCACCTGCGGTTCAGCGTGGAAACGGTTGTCAAGGCTGCGGCACTTCCGGGCGTGATCGGTCTGAAAGACAGCTCCGGGGAACTCAACTATCTACACGCCGTAAAGCACGCCCTGCGCGACCGGCCCGACTTCACACTCCTTGTCGGTCCCGAAGAGATCATGGGGGAAGCGGTTTTGCTCACCACGAACGGCGGGGTGAATGGCGGGTCCAATCTATTCCCGCGGGTGTACGTGCAGATGTATGAGGCCGCCCGCGACGGCGATGCCGCCCGCATGCGCAAACTCAACGAGCGCATCATCGATATCAGCCGCCGCATCTACTGCGCCGGCACTTACGGCTCCAGTTACCTCCGCGGCTTGAAATGCGCCGCCGCCCAGTTGGGCCTTTGCAAAAACGTAGTGTCCACGCCCTACACGGCCTTTGAGGGCGCCGAAGTCGAGGCCATCCGCCAGCACCTGCGTGAGTTGGGTGAACTCCCGCTTCAGGCCGGATGATGAGCGACCCCGCCCGAATACCTTGTTTTCCGAGCCGCGCGAACCGATCTCGCTGAGCGGCAAACGGCCTCTGCGCTAAACTGATCGGCCTGTTCGCAGGCCGCCCACATGAAGATCGCGCGCATTGAAACCTATGTCCTCCTCGACCCCGGTTACGACCGGGAAGCCTGCTCCTCCGCCCAGGACGACTTAGTCGTCATCGTCCACACCGACGAAGGCATCACCGGCGTCGGCGAAGTAGATACCAATCCTTGGGTGGCACAGGCCATGATCCACGCCCGCGGCACGCACGTGCTGGGCCTCGGCCTAGAGGAAATGCTGCTCGGTCAGGACCCCCTCCAACCCGAAACTCTATGGGACCGTCTCTACACCGGCAGCTTCATGACCGGACGGCGCGGCCTCGGCATCTGTGCGATGGGCGCCTTGGACATGGCACTCTGGGACATTCGCGGTAAAGCGCTCGGCCTGCCCTGCTATCAACTGCTCGGCGGCGCGCGAAAACCGTACATCACCCCCTACGCCTCGCTCCTCCCCACCGGCCGAACGGTAAGCGAATATCGCGACTCCCTGGTCGCGAAGGCCGGCGAGGCGAAGCGTCTCGGCTTCCGCGCCGGCAAAATGGAAGTCTGCATCAAAGGTCCATACGCTCACAACGGTATTCAGGAATCGGACGACGACATCGTCGAGATCGTAGCCGCCTGCCGTGAAGCCGTGGGCCCCGGCTTCACCATGATGGTCGACGTCTGCTATTGCTGGACCAACGCCAAGGAAGCGCTTCGCGTCCTCCGCCAACTGGAACCCTACGACATCTTCTTCATGGAAACGCCGCTTCCACTCGACGACCTCGACGGCTACGCCTACCTCCACGACCATTCGCCCATCCGCATCGCCGCCGGCGAACTTCAGAACACGCGGTTCGAATTCCTGGACCTGATGGATCGCGGCAAAGTCGACGTCGCCCAACCCGACGTCGGCCGTGTCGGCGGGCTCACCGAAGCCAAGCGCGTCTGCGACCTCGCTGCCGACCGTGGCCGCCTCATCGTTCCGCACTGCTGGAAAACCGGTATCGGCATCGCCGCCACCGCACACCTCAGCGCCGCCACCGCGCATTGTCCTTACATCGAATTCCTTCCGGCCCCGCTCGCCGAATCTCCACTCCGCCGCGAACTCGTCATAGAAGAGCTGCGCCTCGAGAACGGCGTCGTGCCTCTACCCCAGAAACCGGGCCTCGGATTCGAACTGAATTGGGAGGCGATGAAGAAGTACACTGTAGAGCACCGATGACGCGCGCCCAAGCCTGGATCGCCTTTCTGCTCGCTGCCTTCAGCGTACTCAGTTATGTTGACCGCACCCTGCTTTCGGTAGCCGCTCCGAGCATCATCCGCGAGTTCGGACTCAGTGAGACGCAGATGGGCATTGTCTTTTCGGCGTTCACCCTTAGCTACATGCTGCTGATGACTCCAGGCGGGCGCTGGGCAGACCGGTTTGGACCCCGCAAGGTGCTGACCGTTATGGGTCTGGGGTCGGGCCTGTTTACTGTCCTTGTCCCCCTCGGTCCTGTTCTGGCGCCCGCCATCGGCTTCATCCCCGCCATGGTGCTCCTGCGGCTGGTCTTTGGCGCATTCACCTCACCTCTCTATCCCGCCAGCGGCCGCATGAATGCCAATTGGATTCCCCTCGACAAGCGCACTTTTGTCCAGGGCATCGTGAACTCAGGCGCGGGGCTGGGCGGCGCAATATCGCCGCTTTTGTTTACCTTTCTGATGGCCGCGTTCGGATGGCGCAACTCGTTCGTCATGGCAGGCCTGGTCACCATCGCCGTCGCAATGCTCTGGCACTTCACCGTCACCGATCGCAAGGCGTCTCTACCCACCCCACCCGAAATCAAACCCGCCTGGGGCACGCTCCTCCCTAATCGCAATCTCCAACTCCTCACGCTCGGCTACTTTGCGGTCGACTACTTCGAATACATCTTCTTCTACTGGCTCTACTACTACCTCGGGGAAATCCGAAAGGTCCCGCCAAGCGAAATCGCCTTTTGGGCCACCATGCCCTTCGTCGCCTGGTTGATCCTCATGCCCTTGGGCGGGTGGTGGGCCGACCGTGCCGCGTCCATGTGGGGCATGAGGCGCGGTTACCGCATCGTTGCCGTGACCGGAATGACGCTGAGCGTAGCGTGCCTGCTGCTTGCGATGCAATGCGAATCCGTGGGCGCCATGGTTTCGTTGTTATCGTTTTCGTTCGGGTCGTGCGCCGCTGCCGACGTGGTCTTCTGGGCGGCAACAATCGCCATCTCCGGCAAGCAGGTCGGCGCGGCCTGCGGCATCATGAACACGGGCGGCAACATTGGCGGCATACTCGCTCCAATGCTGACGCCGATGCTGGCAGCCCGCTATGGTTGGTCTGCCGGATTGTACTTCGGAGGCGCCATCGCTGCCATCGCGCTGGTGTGCTGGTTCTTCATCGATTCTGAGGTGGCCGCGGAGGTGTAACAGTGCAATCTATGACCCGTCGAACCCTGCTTGGCTCTCTTGCCGCATCCACCGCATCCACTGCCGCAGGGGCCGCCGCCGCAGCGGGCGCCGCATCCACCACCGCAGCGGTCACCGCAGCGGGCGATAGAACAAAGCCAATACGCACGGCCATCTATGGCATCGGCCACGCCCACGCCTTCGGCAAACTGGCGGCGTTGAAGGCCATGCCTCAGTTCGAAGTCGTTGGCATTTGCGAGCCGGACTCGACCGTACCGCGTAACAACAAAGCCCTTGATGGCGTCCGGTGGCTCACCCAGCGCGAGATTGTCGACGACCCCACCATCGAGTTCATAGCAGTAGAATCCCGTGTCCGGCACAACCTGCAGTACGCGCGCGAAGCGATCAGCGCCAACAGGTTCGTCCACCTCGATAAAGCCCCTGGCAACGACCTGCCCGCCCTCAAAGCCCTGCTGACTGAAGCCGGCCGCCGCAATCGAGTGGTTCAGATGGGCTACCAGTGGCGCTATCACCCGGCCATGCAGGCCGCCATTGAAGCCGCCCGCAAAGGCTGGTTAGGCGAGGTCTATTCCTTCCGCGCACGGATCGACAAACCCACTCCGGCGGAAGACCGCCGCTACTTAGCCGAATTCCGGGGCGGCATGATGTTCGAGTTAGGTTGCCACCTGATCGACCGGGCAACGGACTTATTGGGCAAGCCCACCCGAGTAACCGGCCACCTCTTCCATCACGCAAGCCAGGACGACGCTTTAGCCGACAACACCTTAGCTATCCTCGAATATCCAAAGGTTCTAGCCGAAATCTCGGTCGCCGCCATGCACCCTCAAGGCAACGCCCACCGCACAATAGAAATCACGGGCACCAACGGCTCAGCCATCGTCCGCCCCTTTTCGCCCTACCGCCTGGCCATGCACCTCAAAGACGCCGCCGGACCCTACCCCGGCGGCCTCTATCACACCGAGTTCCCTCCCGATCGCCTCGCTTACGCCGCCGATTTCGGCGAGATGGCTCGCATCATCCGCGAAGGTGTCAAGCCCACTTATGCAGCGGCGCACGACCTTATGACGCACGAGGTCCTCCTACAGGCATGCCACCAGTTGACCGTATGACCTACTTTCGCCTCAGGAGCACCCAATGACTACTCGCCGCCATTTTTTCGTTACCACTGGAGCCGCCCTAGCCGCCCACGCCGCTCCACCTTCCGAGGCAATCAACCTCGGGGTAATCGGCAGTGGCGGCCGCGGAACGTACGTCATGTCGGTGTTCCAAAAGAGCCCCGGCCTCCGCGTCGGCAGCATCTGCGATGTCTACGAACCTAACCTCGAACGTGCCCTGTCCACCGCCGCCAAAGCGCAAGGGGGTGCGACGCCAAAGGCCATCCGCAATTACAAACAAGTTCTCGAAGACAAATCGATCCAAGCCGTCCTGATCGCTACGCCTGAACACTGGCACCATCGCATGGTGCTCGATGCGCTCGCGGCCGGCAAAGACGTCTACGTGGAAAAGCCGCTGTGCCAGACCCCCGAGCAAGGCGCCGAGTTAGTACGTGCCGAAAAGGCATCGAAGCAAATCGTCCAGGTCGGCATGCAGCGCCGCAGTTACGACCTCTTCTTAGAAGCCCGAGGCATCATCGCCGGCGGCGAACTGGGCAATGTCCGCATGGTTCGCTCCTGGTGGCTCAACAACTACGTCGGCCAACCGCCGGCCGGCAAACTCGAAGGTCCCCTCGATTGGGAGCAATGGCAAGGCCCGGTTCAACATCGCGTGCCCCTCGACGGAGTGAGGTTCCGCAACTGGCGCTACTTTTCCGACTACGCCGGTGGCATCGCCGCGGATCAGGGTGCTCACGCCTTTGATGGCATTCATCTGTTAATGAATGCGTCCTATCCACTGGCCGTCACCGGCGCCGCCAACAAGCCGCAGAAGCCCGAGTTCGATACTCCCGAATCGGTCATCACGATTGCTGAATACCCCGAGCAGTTCGTCGGCATCTTTACTATTAACTACGCGGCCATGAAGTACAAAAGCCGCAACGACCAACTCACGCAGTTAGACGGCGACAAAGCCCGCATGGACATCGGCCGCGAAGAATGCCGCGTTTACCGCCAGGGCGCCGAAGAAACTGCCGGTATCGTCAAAACCTCTGCCCGCGGCTTCGGCTACGCCACCGAACTCCACGTGCAGAACTTCTTAGAATGCGTGCGGACCCGGAAAACTCCAACGGCCCCCATGCGCATCGGCTTCCAAGCCTGCTTAATCACCCAGCTTTCCAACATCTCCCGCCAAGCCGGAAAACGTGTCCGCTGGGACGACACGGCCGGCAAAGTACTGCTATGAGGGCAGGAGCGTCCCGCTATAGCTCCGTTAGATGATTTAGCCGGCCGGTCGCATCGCCCATGTCGTTTGTGCGCACATCCATCAGTTCCAGCATCGTCACGAACAGATTCGCCATCGGCGTCTCGCTCGGATAAATGACGTGCCGTCCCGTCCGTAGCCGCCCCGCCGCCGAACCCGCCAACAGCACCGGCAAATCGTGATGCGTATGCTTGTTGCCGTCCGACAACCCCGATCCGTACACTACCATCGAATGGTCGAGCAGCGTACCGTCCCCGTCCTGAACCGCATCGAGCCGTTTCAGCAGATAAGCCAACTGCTTGACGTGATACTCGTTGATTTGCCGGATCTTCTCGACCCACTCCGCGTTGTTGCGGTGATGGGTCAACCCGTGATGCCCGTCGCTGATGCCGATCTCGCGATAGGGCCGGTTCGAGCCCTCACGCGCCATCATCAGGCTCATAATCCGCGTCTGGTCAGACTGTAGCGCCAGCGTCATCAAATCGAACACCAGCTTGGCGTGTTCCGCGTAATCGACCGGAACGCCCATCGGCTTCTCGAACCCTGGCGCAAGCGTCGTCAGCGGCACCGAATTCGCCGCCAGTTTCTCCGCATTCGTAATGCGGACTTCCACCTCGCGAACCGCCGTCAGATATTCGTCCAGCTTCCGTTTGTCCGCCGCTCCGACATCCGCCTTCAGCGACTGCGTATCTTCGATCACGAAGTCGAGAATGCTCTTGTTGTAGCGTTCGCGCTTCGCCCGCGTTGCCGCCGTTTCCGCCGGATCGCCCGTGCCGAACAACCGCTCAAAGATCACCCGCGGATTCGTCTCCGGCGGATTCGGCGTCGTCGAGCCGCGCCACGAAATATTGTTCGAGTACGCACAGCTATAGCCCGAATCGCAGTTGCCCGCCTGCCGCCCCGCCTCGAGGGTCAACTCCATCGACGGGATTCGGGTCCGGTTGCCGACCTTCTGTGCCGCGATCTGGTCCACACTCTTGCCCAGCGAAATATCGGCCGCCGCCGTCTTGCGCGGGTGCACGCCTGTCAGGAAGCTGGCCGCCGCCCGTGCATGATCGCCAGGACCGTCACCCAGCGCCCGCCCCGTATTGTGCGTCAACCCGGTGATCACCGACAGCTTCTCGCGCATCGGCTCCAACGGCTTCATGATCCGCGGAAACGCAAACCTCTTGCCGCTCTCCGCAGGTGTCCAATCCTCCATCACGATCCCGTTCGGAACGTACAGAAACAGCATGCGCGTCGCTGCCGCACCGGTTATCCGCGAAGCCGGAACCATCGCATCCAGCGCCGGCAGCGCCACCGCCGCTCCCAAGCCGCGCAACAGCGCCCGTCGTGATAAGTGCTTCTTAGTCAGAATCATATGGAACTGCCTCCGTCACTCTTGCGCATTCGGAATGTAGGACTGTTAACGATCCCTAAAATCATACTAGAAAAGCGGTAATCCTCGGCGGCCACCTTCTTCGCGATCGAACGCAACACCGGTTTGTCGTTGCTCGCCATCCCCCGTCCCAGCCCATAGATCATCAGCTTCTCCGTCAGGCAGCGCGCAAAGGTCTCGGAATCACCCATCAGGATCTTCCGCATCTCGGCCGGTGTCGTAAAGAAGCGGTTGCCCGGCAGCGTACCTGCCGCGTCCACCGGAAAGTCACCGTCCTTGGTCCGCCACGCGCCGATTGCGTCGTAATTTTCCAAGCCCAGACCCAGCGCGTCCATCTTGTCGTGACACACCGCGCATGCCGCATCCGCACGGTGCCGTTCCAACTCCTTCCGGAGCGACATCGCCTTCCCGATCGCCTCTTCCCTCAACGCACCCACGTTCGCGGGCGGGGGCGGCGGCGTACTCGCGAGGAAATTTTCCAAAACCCAGAGGCCGCGCTGTACCGGCGACGTCCGCGTCGGATAGGACGTCACCGTCAACACACTCGCATGTGTCAGCACGCCGCCCCGCTGGTCCGTCGACAAGTCCACCCGCCGGAACTTCCGCCCTTCGATTCCCGCGATATTGTAATGCTCGGCCAGCCTGCTGTTCAAATACGTGAACTTACTGTCCACAAACTCCAGCACGCTCCGGTCCTCCCGCAAGATGGCCGTAAAGAACAGGACCGTCTCCCGCCGCATCGCCTCCCGCAGGTCCGCGTCCCAACCCGGGAATTTCTTGGGGTCCGGATTCACCTGTGCCAGGTTCCGCAACTCGAGCCACTGCCCGGCGAAATTCTCTGCCAGCGCATCGGCCTTCGGGCTCGCCAGCATCCGCTTTACCTGGGCCGCCAGCACCTCAGGCTGTTGCAGGTTCCCCTCTTCCGCCGCGCGGAACAACTTTTCATCAGGCATCGAGGACCACAGAAAGTAAGACAACCGTGAAGCGAGTTCGTGGCTGTTCAGTTCCCGAGTTCCGCCCGCCGCTCCCCGTTCCACCCGGAACAGGAAGTTTGGCGAGACCAGTGTTGCCTTTACGGCGAGCGCGATTCCCTGCTCGAACGAATCGCCTTCCGCCTTCGCCATCCGCACAAACCGCAGCAGCTTATCCACTTCCTGCGGTGTCACCGGACGCCGCCATGCCCGTCGCGCGAACCCGCTCACAATCCGCCGCGCACAGTCGTCCGTCTTCTCCGTGCACACAAACACCCGCTTGTGCGATTCCGGCAATTCCGCCGTCTTCACAAACGGACCGTGGATCTCGATCGTGTCGATGTAGAAGCCGCCGGGAATCGAGATGTTCGGTGTTTGCCGCGGCTTTACCGGACCCGGAAACACCAGCGCCGCCCCCACCTCGCTCTCCCCGGCCGGAACCTGCGTCCGCACCTCGAAATTCCGCTTCTTGTCCGCGCCGGTCTCCACATCAAGCACCGCCACTTGCTGGCCACCCGCGATTACCGCCACCCGGCTGGTCGAATCGTCCGCGTTCCCAGGACCGCGCACCGCGATGCGTATCTCATACTCCGCCTCGTAGGGGAACCGGTGCCTCACCACCAGCGATCCCTTCCGCACAATCCGCTCCCCTTCCGGATCGGCCGGAACGCTCTTCGATTCCCCGAACTTGTCCAGGTTGTACGACTCCACCACGGCTTTGGGCGCCGGACCCGTCCTTAACGCAACCCGCACAATCTGATCCGCCGCCTCCAGGTACTTCTCCAATAGCGATGGCGACACTGTCAGCACGTCCGCGATGTTGTCGAACCCGTGGCCGGAATCGTCCAGCGGAAAATCATCGGCCGGACGGAATTGAATCCCCAACAGGTCGCGAATCGTGTTGTTGTATTCCACACGGTTCAACCGGCGCGCCGTAACCCTTCCGGGGTCTACCTTGCGCTCGGAATCTACTGTCGCCACATGCTCTTCTGCCCACCGCACTACCGCCGCGGTGACCTCCGGCGTAGCCTTCGGAATACCTTTCGGCGGCATCTGGCCTGACTTCACGCGCTGAATTACCGTTTCCCAGACATCGCGCTCGGCAAGCGCCGCCCGGGGATCTCTCAGCCGCTCCAAGTCCAGGTTCGCCGTTTTCGTTTTTGCGTTATGGCACATCGTGCAGTGTTTCGACAAAAACGGTGCGACCATATCTTCGAAACCATCCGCCGCCGGTAATGGGAGGCTCAGCCAGAAAAAAATCCACACAGACCTGCTCATCGGGGTTGTTTTCAGTATAAAATGACCTCTCGGTTACAAACGTATTCCGCAGCGGTAGCGCGGAATCCTTGATCTGCATTCGTTTGGAGGAGTGTACCCTTGTCTGAGAAACTCCAGACCGTGACGGTGATGCACGGTGTTGCGACCTGCCCTATTTGTGCGCGGTCGGTGCTCATCCGGCGCGAATCCGATCGGCTCGCCGCCGATCAGCGCTGCCCGCATTTCCGATACGCCGCCGAATATGAACGAATCCAGGGCGTATTTGCCGTCGTGAACGCCACACCTGCCGCGGCATTCCCACAACGCTCTTGACGTTTCAGATTCGCGGCTCCTTTTCCCCCATTCAGGCGTAAACTCCTGTCTAGAGGAGGAAGTTATGAGACGCTTTCTCGACAGGCGCATTGTCTGGGGTGTCGCCGGCCTTCTTGCCGGTATCGTCTTCACCCTGGCCGCCACGGTTCTAACGATTCGCTCAACAATCGTTCAGCAATACCGCAGCCCGTACGACTTCACCACCACCGTTGAAAAGGTGGTCAATTCCGCCAACCAGCACGGTTGGCGCGTCACCAGCCACGCCCTCGAACAGGAACCTTCCCAGGAAAAGCACGCCGATCACGTCCAGGTCATCCATCTGTGCAATCCCAACCTGACGTGCGACCTGCTGGCTTTGGGCCGTAACCGTTGCGTTGCAATGATCCCGGAGACGGTCGTCGTTTACGAACAGAAGGGTGATGTCGAAGTCGCCCACGTCAACACCGGAGCGCTGGGCCGCTTTTTCCGCCGCGAAGCCGCCGGCTCCATGCGCGCCGTCCGCGCCGACGACCGTGAAATCCTCGGGTTCCTCGCCAAACGTTAAACGGACGCCGGCACATAACCTGGTGGAACGGTACGGCGCCTTCTAAAGCGGAGATGCCGGGACCGTTACGACGAACGTCGTTCCATCTTGAATTGTCGACTGAAACGTCACCGCTCCACTGAGGTACCGCTCCGTCAGTAGCTTCACGCTATATGTACCGATGCCACGGCCGCTCGCTGCCTTGGTCGAGAACGAACGCTTGAAAATTTGCGACTGCACGGCGTCCGGAATACTTCCGGGGTTGTGTACCTGAAACGTTGGAGTGGGCGTTGCCGTGAATGTCATGGTGACTGCCTGGCCTTCTCGAATCGCTTCCAGGCCATTCTTCACCAGGTTTCCCAGCACGCGCCCAAGCAGCGTGGCGTCACTGTGAACCATAGCGCCTTCGGGGCAATTGACTAGAATGTCCTTACCATGCGCAACTTCGTGACGGGATAGCCCACCAGCCAGGGTATGAAGCAGATTGCGAACGTCGATGCTTACGAACTGCGGCGTCAGTTCGCCACGTTCCGCCGCCGCGAGATCACGCCCCGATTTGATCGCCTCCACCAGATCTTCACTGACCTCGGCAGCCAACCGGCGCAACGATTCAGCCTCGGTGCCGTCCGTTTCCGCAAGCAACTGCAGTAGACCATTCAAACCGCCCGCTGAATTGAGGAGGTCGTGATAGAAAAGCCGTTCCAGCACCATTCGGCGCTTCTCGTCGGAAACATCCCGCATTGACAGCAGGATGTACTGGTCATGCCCCGAAAGAGGCGCCGCCGTCACTCTTAGATCGAGAGAAGCCTCGCCGCCCTCAGCTTTTGTCAGGAATAGCGCGTCCCGCGCCTGCTTTTTGCGAGTCTCCGCCTGTGTCAGAATGGCGGTTACCGCCCCGCATAGCCGGCATGCTTTCGCGGTGCCGCACCCGCCCGGACCATCACCCACATGAACACAGTTCAGCGCCTCACCCGGCCGTAAACCAATCAATTGTTCCGGCGGATTCGGGGATAACTTGATCAGCTCAGAGTTGGCCATGACAATCTGACGCTGCAGGTTCAGGACTGCTGCTGCTTCTGGCATCCCCTCTAGCAGTTGACGGATGACTGGGTGCGATTCCAGTTCGTGGCGTTGTTCTTCAACCTCTTCGACTGAAGCGCGTTGCGCGGGCCCGAAATAAGTCGTGTCCATCTCCCTGCTTTTAGAATCGGCAGTTTACGTTCGGAGAATTATATCAATGACCTTCCATTTCCAGAAAACGTTCCGCTTCAATGGCCGCCATACACCCGGCGCCCGAAGCCGTAATAGCCTGCCGGTAGGTCCGGTCCTGAACATCACCGGCATGGAACACGCCTTTGACGTTCGTTCGAGCCCCGCCGTGCGAAATGATGTAGCCGTCCGGATCGAGATCGAGCTGGTTGCGGAAAATTTTGGTGTTCGGAATGTGGCCGATCGCGACGAAGAATCCATCAATCGCGCGTTCGAATACCTCACCAGTCTTTAGGTTCCGCAGTTTGACACCTGTGACGACCCCTTGCTTCACGTCGTAGATGTCGTCTACAACTGTGTTCACCACCATCTCGATCTTCGGATTCGCCTTCACGCGTTCCAGCATGATCTTCGAAGCCCGGAACTCCTCGCGGCGGTGAACCAGCATCACCTTCTGGCCGAAGCGCGTCAGGAAGTTCGCTTCTTCCATGGCGGAATCCCCGCCGCCGATCACCATGATCTGCTTGCCGCGATAGAAAAACCCATCGCAAGTTGCGCACGAACTCACACCGTGACCGATCAGCTTCTGTTCATTCTCGAGGCCCAGCCACCGCGCGGAAGCCCCACTGGCAACAATCAATGTGCGTGTTTCAATCCATTCACCGTCGACATTCAGACGGAACGGCCGCTTGGAGAGATCCGCTTCGATCACGGAACCGTGCTGATACGCAGCACCAAAGTTCTGCGCCTGCTGTTTCATTCGTTCCACCAGCACGGGACCGTCGATTCCCTCTGGAAAACCCGGGAAGTTCTCAACCAGCGTAGTGAGCGACAACTGCCCGCCGGGTTCATGACCGCCAATCACGAGCGGCTTCAAGTTGGCACGAGCCGTATAGATTGCGGCAGTATTGCCGGCGCACCCCGAACCGATAATAACGACGTTATGCATATGTAAGAAACCCTCAATCCTAGCACGCGAAGCGGTACGTGGAGGTCTGCTTTACAGCAGGGCCGTGACCAGCCGGTTCGCCAGAAAAGCGCAAACATAGGCCAGTCCCGACATATAAGCAAACTGCACGATCGGCCATTTCCAGCCGCCCGTCTCCTTCCGCACGATCGCTACCGTCGACATACATTGCATAGCAAATGCAAAGAATACGAGCAATGCAACCGCGCCGCCCGGAGTGAGGTCGTGCTGAAGGGCCGCTTGTAAGCTACGTGAATCGCCTTCAGCAGATTCGATGCCGTAAATCGTTCCAAGGGTTCCAACGATCACTTCGCGGGCGGCCAGGCTGCTGATCAGTCCGATTCCTATTTTCCAGTTGAAGCCCAGAGGGGCAATCACAGGCTCGATGGTGCGGCCGATTGTGCCCGCCAGACTGTCGCGGATCTCCGGAGCCTTACCACCTATCGTAGGCACATGCGCCAGAACCCACAATACGATCGCCACGGCTAAGATCACGGTTCCAGCCCGGCGCAGGAATACCTTCGCACGGTCATACAGACGTAATCCGAGCGACTGCAACCTAGGCCACCGATAGGCCGGAAGTTCCAACACGAAAGGTGTCCGGTCACTCTTGAGAATCGACGACTTCAATACGCGTGCCGTGATCACTGCCGCCACAAAACCCAACACATACAAGCCGAGCATCGCGGCGGCGCGCGTGCCAAGCAACGGCCCGAGCAAGGCGCGCTCGGGAATAAACGCCGCGATCACCAGCGTATACACCGGCAGACGCGCTGAGCACGTCATAAAGGGTGCGATCAATATAGTTGCAATGCGGTCGCGTTTACTCTCAATCGTGCGGGTAGCCATGATGGCCGGCACTGCGCAGGCATACGCGGAAAGCAGGGGAATGAACGACTTACCCTGCAACCCTACGCGTGCCATCGTGCGATCGGCAATCAGCGCCGCTCGCGCCAGGTAGCCGGAGTCTTCCAAAATTCCGATAAACAGGAACAGCACCAGAATCTGCGGCAAAAACACCAGCACGCCGCCCACGCCGCCCCACACGCCTTCCAGTAGAAGGTCTTTCCACATCGACTCGGGCAAATGCGTTCCCACCCATCTGCCCGAGGAGTTAATGATAGCCTCCATTCCGTCCATGATCGGCGGAGCCGCCGTGAAGATCGCCTGAAACACCAGTACAACGATCGTCAGAAAAATCAGCGGACCCCACAGGCGATTCAGAAACACGCTGTCCAGGCGGCGGCTCCACAACGGCGGCGCCGGCGCCCGATAAGCACCCTGCGAAACGTGTGTTGCCCACGCCCGGCATTTGGGCGGATTGTTTAACACGGGCAGTTCCACGGGCGCGGGTACCGCGAATTCGCCGTGCAGGAACTCGTGCACCGGGCCCATCCCGTGCCCGCGTGCCGCACTCACCAGAACCACCGGCGCCCCGAGTTTTTTCGCGATCGCCTGCGTGTCAATACGCCCGCCACGGCGTTCCAGATCGTCGGCCATGTTCAGGATGACCAGTGTGGGAAGTCCCAGGCTGAGGATGGGGGCAGCCAGCATCAGGTGGCGTCCGAGATTGGTCGCATCGAGAATCAGCAGGACCGCATCCGGCTTTGGCGTTCCCGGCATGACGCCCGCCAGTACATCGCGCGTCACCTGCTCGTCTTCCGACCGTGGATCGAGGCTGTAGATGCCCGGCAGATCGATCAAATCGACTTCTTTACCGCGCGCAACCTGTAGTTTGCCCCAACGTTGTTCAACCGTCACGCCCGGGTAGTTTGCGACTTTTTGCCGCATTCCGGTCAGCCGGTTGAAAAGAGTGGATTTGCCGGCGTTAGGGGGGCCGACAATCGCAACTGTGTAGCGTTTAGCGGCCGCGGGCTGCAACTGGACAAGTGTCCCCGATGCGCCGGCGCCGCTGGCGACCATGCCTACCGTTCCACCTGAATAAAGCGCGCGGTTTCCCCGCGCATAGCCACCTGTGAGCCATCCACTTCAAACACGCGCGGGTCGCCGCCCGGAGCGCTCGTGCCGGCCTTGACCCGATGGCCCGGCAGGAATCCCAATTCCATCAGCCGGCGGCTGATGTCGTCAGGCAGGTGGAACCCCGCGATTACGGCTTCTTCACCACGATGCAGATCCACCAGTGTGCGTCCCTTTTTGACACTCATTTGCATCTCGTTTCAAGTATCCTCCCGCCGGAGGCGTCTGTCAATCCACCTATGGTCCTGTCCACAACAGCCGCATGTTACAATCCATGCGTGCCGGTCTCGGCCATGAAGCAGGAGTTCAGGCGCGAGGAAGCACTGCGTTATCTCGGCATCACGCAGCGCACTTTGCGTGGATGGGAACGGCTTGGCCTCGTCGATCCCGCCCAGGAATACACTTTTGAGCAGGTTGTCGCCATGAGGGCCCTGGTACGTCTGCACGAGGCGAAGCTCCCGGCCCGCAAAATCCAGGCGGCGCTCAAAGCTGTTCGCCGCACGCTCAGCGAGATAGAAAACCCCCTCACGGAACTACGGCTCTACTCGGAAGGCGCCCGGATCCGTGTCCAGGTGGGGCCGCACCACATGGAACCCGAAAGCGGCCAGTTGCTACTCAACTTCGATCAGGCCGAACTCGAGCGGATGGTCGCCATGCCGAAGGCGAGCGGGCCGCAGGAGGACCAGCGCCGTTCGGCGAGACGCAAGCACGATGCCGAAGCCCACTTTCTTCGCGGCGTCGAACTCGAACAAACGGGCGCCCGGAGCGAAGAAGCCATCGCGGCTTACAAAAGGGCGATCGAACTGGACCCTGACATGGCTCCAGCCCATGTGAATCTCGGCACCATCTATTTCACGGCGCAGGACTGGTCTAAAGCCTCGTCCTGCTACAAGCGGGCGATCGAACTCAATCCGGAGTACGCCCTAGCGCATTTCAATCTCGCCAATCTGTACGACGAGTTAGGTGAGCAGGAAAGCGCCGCCACGCACTACCAGTCTGCCCTCAAGCTGGACCCCAACTACGCCGACGCCCACTACAATCTCGCCTTGTTGTACCAATCGTCCGGCCACGTCTTGAAAGCCGTGCGCCATTGGCGCACCTATCTCAAGCTGGACCCTAAGAGCAGTTGGGCGGCGATCGCCAAACGCGAACTCGACAAACTCAGCTCGACCGTGCTGGTGACCTCGCCCGGCGCGAGGTCCTGACGGGCAGTCAGGGCAGGAAAGCGACACTTTTCGATACAACCGACAGCGGTACCGCATAGATCTCCCCCACGCCTTTTGCCGCAGCCGATGGCGGCATCGCATCCGGAACACTCACGATTGCGAGTTGATAGTAGTACGACCCCGGAATGAGCGTGGCCGGAACGTTGGCCAGAACTGCCGGCGGGACCGTAAATGAAGTGGCACCCGCGAAGGGAACGCACAGGCAGAGGGTGGACGCTCCGTCGCCGGTATCTATGCCGAGGGCTAAAATGAACACCGACGAGTAGCCCCGCGGCGCCTTCCATTCGAGTGTGACCCCCTTGCGCCGATCCACCGCATCAATGCGGTCTCGATTTGTCCACACAGGCTCTTGGGGGAATCTCCCGTTTATAGAGAACGAGCCGATATCCATGCCGCCCCGAGACTCAATCCGATACGGACCGGGCTTCCAGAAGCGCGGCGACGGCTTAATCGTCTTCACCGGCGGGTTGCCGCCCAAGGTGGCAAAGTAGTAGCGCTGATGCTTGGCATTCTTCGGGATCTCCCGGCCATTGAGCCAAATCGATGGGCCCGCGTCGCGAACGGCCACTTGGGGATATTCAAGGTTCAACTTCGGCCCGCGCGGGACCGTAAAGACGAAGTCGTCCACCTCCAAGCGCGAGGCGTTGTCGAGCGATTCGTCGTTGACCAGGGCCCCTAACAGGGTGTTCGCGGAAAACGATACACACTGCCCGGCGGGGGGCCAGATGAAATCGGGATGATCCGGCGGACCGAGGCGTACGCCGAAAGTCGCCAGAATGCTGTCATAGAACGTATCTCTGGCAGTCTTACCCTTGCCCTCGAGCCGGAGCGCGCTGCGCAGCAGCAGTACGAAGCCTAGTGGTTCCGGATTGGCTGCGGCTTTCACGAACCACGAGTCCGGCGGTACACAAGGCGATACCGGAAGCGGAAGGAAGTTGCTGGTGGGCGAGTTTGGCGCCGTCACCACCACGGGCAACGAGCATGCTCGCGGCGGCTTAGTGGGCACCTTGAAGGCGAACCGCTGCAAACCTGGCAGGCACGGCGGCAACGGTTGCATCGCAACGCGCTCCCCGGCTACCGTTAGTTCGGCCGCGACGCTCACGCCGGTCGCCCACAGAACCGCAGAGGCGCCCGGCGCCAGTGGCGCCGGCCGCGGAATCGCGTTGCGCCGGTCGAGGAAGGCGCGCGCCTGCTCGCACGAAAAGCTCTCGGCCCTTACCGCAAACAGACCCGGAGAATAGTCCACAACCTGGACCGGATGATCGACCGAACGTTGCCCGCGATAGGTCACCGCCAGCGTAGCGTCACCTGCCGACACGTCGACGGGAACGTACGCTGTGACATTCGTCTCCGACCGGAACTGAGGCTGTAAGGCATACTCGTGCCCTTGAGCCTTGATGCTGACCCGATCCAGTTCCAACCGCGGACCGAACAACGCGACCAACCCGCCCCGCGGCACGCCACCCGCGGCGAGCGATGCGGGCATCAGGCTCGCGGCATTCACGATTGCCCCCGGTGTGATCGCCGGAGGCGCTTGCTGAGACATCGCAACAGCACTCAGTAGGATGGCTACTCCAACGCGAACCCGCACTTGCCTATACCGAAGCTGGATCGGGATGTATCCACGGCGTGCGGTACGGCCGCGTCAGCAACCGGTTCGCTTCCGCGTCCCCGGTGATCCTGCCCGCACTTGCATCCCAGACCAGCGTCCGTCCACCCAACTGCTGCGAAAGATTTGCCAGTATGCACGACGTTGTCGAGATGTGCCCCTGTTCGATATCCGCCACGGGCTTCGACCGTTTCCCGATGGCGGCCAAAAAGTCCAGCATGTGGTGCCGGATCGCCGGAGCCACGTGCCGCTCCAGCGCCTCTTCCGTCTTGTCCTCCGGATACTGCTCCAACTCGTAGGTTACGTCTTTGTGGACCGGCTGTTCCTTCTTATCCACAGGAATGAAGTCGTAACCCATTACGCTCGCCTTCAGCGTCCCTTTGTCGCCGTAGATCGTGGCTCCCCACGGATATTGCGGATCGGGCGGCGTCCCCCACGACCGGTGCGTCCACACCACCTTTAGTTCCCCAAAGTCGAACGTCGCGGTCTGTGTATCCGTGATGTTCGATTTCGTGTTCTTGTGGATCAGGATGCCGCCGTTCGACGACACGCTCACCGGCCAGCCCAAATCGAGCATCCAACGGACCATGTCCAGCATGTGGATACACATGTCGCCCACAATTCCGTTGCCGTACTCCATGAACGCCCGCCACCGCCGCGGATGCGTCAACTCGTTATACGGCCGCATGGGCGCCGGACCCGTCCAGAACTCATAATCCAGGTACGACGGGGGCGGCGTATCCGGCGGGTTCGTCGCCGCTCGCATGTGGTAGTAGCAATAGATCTCGGCGTAAGCGATCTTGCCGAGTTTGCCCGTCTGCAGGAACCGTTCCCGAGCTTCCACCAGGTGCGGCGTGCTCCGCCGCTGCGTACCCACCTGCACCACGCGCTTGTACTTCCGTGCCGCCGCCAGCATCGCCTGCCCTTCCGTGATATCCACGCTGATCGGCTTCTGCACATAGACATCGGCGCCCTGCTTCACCGCCTCGATCATCGGCAGCGCATGCCAGTGGTCCGGGGTCGCGATCAGTACGATGTCCAGATTCTTCTGGGCCAGCATCTGGCGATAATCGTGGAAAATGCGCGGGCGCTTCTTCGACGCCTGCCGCGACGCCACGATGTCGGCCGCCTTCTCCACCATCTGCTTGTCGACATCGCACAGCGACACCACCTCTACCGGCGACACCTGGATGAGCCGCAGCAGGTCGCATTTCCCATACCAGCCACAGCCGATCAGCCCGACACGTTTGGGCGTCTGTCCTTGCAGCGGCAGGGCGGCGAGTGAGGATTGGAGGAGTGTGCGGCGGGTCATGAAGATAGTATAGGAGCGCCCCTCGGATTCCGACAGTAGATCAGGCATGCCGCAAGCGAGGAGAGCGGTCAGGCGGCATGGTTGTAGATGGGCGGAGCGTTGACGCCGCAGCAGCGCTTGTACTTTTGGCCGGAGCCGCAGGGGCAGGGGGAGTTGCGGCCGACTTCCGGTTGCGGGGCGGATTTCGTCTCGCAAGTTGTTGATTTGGTTGGGTTGGCGGGTTTGGTTGCGGCTTGGGCGGTTTTGACGTAGCGGTGGCCGGAGACGGGCACGACGCCTTTTTCGCGGATCTGGCTTTCGAGGGTGAGGATGGCGTTTTGGGTCGAGAGCGCGTGACGGATGTTGTCGTCAATGGTTGCCGGCGCCTTGGCAATTCGTCTCGCAAAGCTATCAATCTTTGGCACATCCGCGAGCGGGGCGAACTCGTCGGGCGGGGTGCCGTTGGAGATCTGCTGGATGCCACGGTCGGTCTGGAGCATGCGGATTTCGCGCAGGGCGGACTTGTAGGAGCCTTCCCAGCGGAGGTAATAGCGGTGGATCTTCTCGAGATCGGCTTCGTTTTGCGCTTCGTTGGGATGGGGGGATTCGAGGGCGCGGAGGGCGGCTTCGCGTTGGCGGCAGCGTTCGATTTGCCAGTTGGCG